>JBBRNB010000018.1:0-71240 GCA_038230535.1 Thermoanaerobaculia bacterium | reverse complement strand
TCAGATGCCTCCGTCCTCGAGTGGCTCGAAGCTCTGTGACCTTGGCGGCCCCACTTTGGTTATGTGGAGTCGGATCCGACTATTCAGGCCTTGGCTCTGCCTCCGAGGCGTCTACTCCACATAACCAGGTACTCCACATGAATCGATTTATGTTCAGCTCAACATAAATCGATGAAGTCGGCTATCTCTCCTACGACGACCACGCCGCCGATCTGCTCTACAAGATCATCAATCCACGCTACGAGAAGGGCCGCTCGATCATCGTCTCGTCCAATCTCGCCTTCAAGGACTGGACCACCGTCTTCCCCAACGCCACCTGCATCGTCACCCTCGTCGACCGCCTCACCCACCACGCCGACATCACCATGATCGAAGGCAACAGTCATCGCCAGCGTGACAGTGAGATCGAAGCCGCCGACCGTGGCAAGTCGCCCAAGCCGCCCAAACCATGAACGACTTCGTCTCTCGCGTTCTCTCGCTTTATCTCGGGCTGCCCGATGTGGCAGCCCGTCATCCTTCTCGCCTGGATCGTCAGCTTGCCGCCGCCCTCTACCACCGCGGCATCTCCATCGAGCAGATCGAAACCGCAATGCTTCTCGCTCATCTGCGCCGCGCCGCCCGTCCCACTCCTCTGCCTCCCATTCGCTCGCTTCACTACTTCGTCCCAGCTATCGACGAAGTCTCTCGCGAACCAATCGATCCTCGCTGGCTCGACTACCTCCGTCACAAGACCAGCGGCGCCCGATAGCTCTTATCACTCCCAACAATCCATCTGCTTTGAACCCCAGTCGGTTCAAAAATCTACGGATCTACGTGATCGCCAACACGAGCAGCCCATCCGGACTAACTAACGGCTACACCCCTCACCCGCACTACGCTTCGCTCCGTGTCTCCCTCTCCCCACGTCTTCGCGTGGGGAGAGGGTGGATCGATTTGGAAATGCATGGTGATCCGGTCCTCGAGGCAGAGTCCTGGATACCTCCTCAGTTCCCTCGCCGAGATCCGGCTCGAAGCACCGCAAACACGGCCACACAGGCAAACAACGCCATCAATGGATCGAACGGTCCCGCGCCCTTGGTCGAGTACGCGGGACCGTTGAACATCGGATGCACCGCGTCAGCCCGGCTTGACGACTGCGGACGCGCGCCACGCGACGAGCGCGCGTGCTCCTCGACTTCGACCCGCTGTTTGTTCGTGCGGCCGATGCCGCGCCTGGTGAAATCGCCGTCGCTGAGGACCACCATCGACGTGTAGTCGGTGACGAGTTGGTACTTCAGGCCGAGCTCGCGAATCGTAGTTTCCGTGTCCTCGGTGGACACAGCACCCACCGTTTCCTTCATCACCGCGTGCTCGAGACTGTCGAGCGCGTACACCACCTGGTGCGCTTCTGCAACCGCGTCGCCGGCGAGGAGGAAGCCGAACGGCTCACGTCCGAAGTGATCCGCGCCATCGAAGTCTCCCCCGGCCTCGCCTACCACTGGCCCGGCAACTTCCGCGAGCTCGAGCAATGCGTCCGCAGCGTCATGCTCCGCGGAACATACGAGCCTCGCTCCCCGGCCCATCCGGCCGGCGCCCGTCAGCGAATCGCGAACAACATCGTCACCGGCCAGTTCACCGCCGACGACCTTCTGCGCAACTACTGCACGCTCCTCTACGCGACGTCACGCAACTACAGCACCGTCGCCGAAAAGCTGGGGATCGATCGACGGACGGTGCGGGCGAAGGTGGACGAGGAGTTGTTGCGCGAGTTGTGACCTAATGAAACAGCGACACCGCGATCACCACCAGCAATACCGCCACGACCAGCATCGAGACCCACATCGCTTGAACCGTCGGGCGGTGCATGTTGACCGGTTCGCGGCGTTCGCCGAGGAGGTATTGCAGGTACTCCACGCGAGGGCGGACGTTGGCGACCTTCTCTTCGAGATTGGGATAGATCACCTGGTTGATCTCGGGGACGATCACCACGGGGATGAAGGTCGCGCCGCCGGCGCGCGTGACGTATCCAGTCAGCAGGTCGTTGTGCGGCTGATCCCCGCCGGCGACGAGGCAGTGATAGACCGTCGTCGACTGCAGGACTGAGAGGGCTTTTCCGGCGGCGCCTCGCGCCTTGTACGCGTTGACCACGCTCTCCGACGTCTGCTTCAGAATGCGCTCGTTGAGGTCATGAACGCGCGTGAAGATGAAGATTGTCTCGCCCGAGGCGAAGGAGATCTTCTCCTTCCGGCGGAAGATGATCTCGCCATAGCTCCTCCACTCCTCATCCGTCAGGTCGGCAGTGAAGCCTTCCTCGGTAAGGCGCGCCATGAGGCGGCTGACCGGATTGGCGTCGGAGGGAGACTCGGCCGGCTTCTCAGCTTTCAGTTCTTGCATACTTTTCAACGAGACGGATCAAGTCCGGGAACTCGAATGGTTTCATGAGGAAGTCGTTGGCGCCGCACTTCCGCGCCTTCTCGGCGACGTCGCGGTCTCCGGAGAGGACCACGAACGGGATCGAGCGTGTACCTTCCTCCCCTTTCAAGGCGGTACACAGCGCGGCACCGCCCATCCCTTTGATGGTGAGGTCGGCGAAGATCATCTGCGGACGGATCTCCTTCGCGCGCGTCAACGCGGTGTTGCCGTCAGCGACGACTTGACAGTCGCGCCCGTTGCGCTTGAGAACCAGCGCCACCAGCCGCCCTACCTGCGGATCGTCCTCAACCACGAGAATCACCTTCATTACCTCTAGTCAAAACGGACCCGTATGCGTTTGCGGAGATGCCCGCATACCGCACCGGCAAGACATCCGGCCATGTTCCACCCTGCATCTTCCCAGCCCGTCACTCGCGTTGGCAGCATGCGCTGCCACGCTACCAGCCCCAACGCAAATGTCACGCCTACTGCCAGAGTCAACAGGTAAGACCGGAGACGATGCTGCTCTCCCCCATCGAAGGAGAGGAACGCCATCGCTCCCCAGGGCATGAAGAAGAGGATGTCGGCGATGCCTGGCGCAGCCGTAGCCAGCAGCGCGTCATTCGAGACCGCACCCTGATCATAACGATGGATGAGCGAAACGATCTCCGGAATCGTGAGCTGGTCGCGGAGATAGGCCCGCCCGGAGAGAAACGCCACCAATACAGCCATGACGATCGACAGGCAGAGGAGTAGAGAGATCGCAGCCCAGCGAGGCACGGTTACGGTACGGATTGCCGGCTTCCCCACGTATCGATTAGACCACGGGCGGCGGGCTGATTCTCTCGAGGTGCCACTTTCACACGACTGTGCTATTGCCAACGGCACAATCGGTGACCCGCTGTCAGGACTTGACCCGCCCAAAAGAGCCTTAAAAGGGTCAGGCCATGAACCATCGACGATCGGCACGATCCACTAACTATCTTTTCTTTCAATCGTTTAAATATTTGACAGAACTGTGGCAGCCACGTTGCTCAATTGAACGGGAAAGAGTCCAGGCGTCGGAGTATTCCTACCTTCCATTTCAACCCACTTACTAAGGAGAGGGACACAGTTCATGAAAAAGGCTCTCGTATTTGTTTTTGCAGCAGCGCTAGCTACCTCGGCATTCGCCCAGGACGACCAGGGTGACGACAACAACCAGGGCAACGGCCATCACGGGGTCAAGGGCGCAGCCGGTGGCCAGGCCGCCCGCACCAGTAACCTCGTCTACCACAGCGGCGGAAAAGTCATCCTGAACGCACACGTCGTAGAGATCTTCTGGGGCTCGTTCCCCAGCGGGTACACCACGAACATGCAGAACTTCCGGAACCAGTTCGGAACGACAGGCGAGTACAACACCATCACCCAGTACTCGGGGATCGACGACGCGACAGGGGTTACCGGCAACATTCAGCTCACGAACCTCGCCGGAAGCTCGACCCTGGACTTCTTCGATACGTCCGCGCCTCCGACCAACGTGACCGACGCCATCCTTCAGTCTGAAGTCAAGAAAGTGATCACGGCACGGGGCACGACCGATTACAGCGCCATTTACGAGGTCTTCATCCCGAGTACGTCGTACTCGTCTAGCGGCTCGTCGACCTCCTGCGGAGGCCCGAACCTGGCGTACTGCGCCTATCACTCCAGTTACACGGATGGCGCAGGGAAGCACGTGAAGTACTCGATCGAGCCGTGGGCGGGATGCTCGGGTTGCCAGGCCTTCGGCGACACGTCGCTCGACCAGGAGCACTTCGTCTGCCACGAAACGCGCGAAGCGGTTACCGACCCACTAGGCAACGCATGGTTCGACCGCACCGGAAACGAAGCGGACGACAAGTGCGCGTGGAACCCGGCGCCGTTCATCGGCACCGGCGGCTTCGGCTACCAGTACGAGTGGTCGAACCTCAACAGCGGCTGCATCAAGACCCGCTGATCCTTCTCCATCGGAACCACCCGAAGGCCCCGCGCGAGCGGGGCCTTCTTTCTTTTGTGTAGGGACGCCGCCCTCGGCGGCCATCTTCGCCCGGCCCAAGAACAAGACCGCCGGGGGCGGCGGTCCTACACTCGGAAGCGGGGCCTTCTCATTTCAGTGCGGTTTGGGCCGGGACGAGTCCCAGGTCTTCTCGTTCTCAGTGATGTCGAAATAGACGGTCCGGTGGGAGTGGTCTGCCAGTTCGATCTTCACCACCTCGTAGCGGCGCATCGCGGAGCCTTCACCGGCGTGCGCGATCCCGCCCCCTTCCCTTCGAAACCGCCCATACCGGTCGAAGATCCAGTTGTTCTGAAAGTCGATTCCTTCGTTGGGCGCATCCGTCGGTACCGTGACCGCGCTTTCAGGTGAGTCTCCCGTATGGTCGACCAGTTCAGAGGCAGGTGTTACGACAGGCGGGGCAGCCGGAGCAGACACCGGCGCAGGCGCGGGCGCCGGCACGGGCAAGGGTTGCGGTTTCGGTGTACACGCCACGGCCGCCGCGGCGATCGCGAAAATGAGGTGCTGGCGCATGCGCCTGATCAACGGCCCGGCTGCGCCAAATCTTCCGAAAGCCGCACGTAAGCATCGTATCGCGCACGACTCAGCTCCCCCGCGTCGGCACGCTCCTTCACCGCGCAGCCCGGCTCATGGAGATGGATGCAATCATTGAAGCGGCAGTACTCCCCCGGCTCGGCAAACTCGGGGAAGTAATCGCGCAGCGTATCAGCCGTCAGGTTCCAGAGACCGAACTCGCGGATGCCGGGCGTGTCGATGAGATAGGTATCCCCGCCGAGGTCGTGCAACGTCGAGGCGGTGGTCGTGTGACGTCCGGTACCGCGCTTGTGCAGCTCACCGGTGACGATGTCCAGCCGTTCGTCGAGCGCGTTCAGAATCGACGACTTACCGACCCCGCTGTGGCCGACGAGCGCGCACGTCTTCCCATCGACCAGCGTGCGGAGCTCGGTGATCCCTTCTCCACTCTTGATCGAGCAGGCGATCACCGGCACGCCGAGAGCACGATACGGATCGAGCGAAGCCAGCTCACGCCTGCGTTCATCCTGGTCGAGCAGATCGATCTTGTTCACGCAGATGACCGCCTGCGCTCCGCCGCGCTGGATGGCGATGAGAAAACGGTCGATGAGACGCGGCCGGAGCGGAGGCGCTTTCACCGAAACGACGTGGATGACGACGTCGATGTTGGCGGCGATGAGCCGCTGCAAACGCGGGTTGAGCGGATCGGGCCGCGATAGCACCGTGCGGCGTGCAAGGACAGCCGAGAGCCGGCAGACGCCGTCGGCTGTTTCTGTGACTACGCGGTCGCCTACCGCCAGCGCGCTCTTCTGACGCACCGCCAGCTCCGAAGGAACGGTGCAGTCGAATTCGCGCTCCTCGTGAAAGAGCCGGCAGCGCCCCTTGCCTATGGAGATGACGATCGCGGCATGATGCGGATCGACGTCCGCCGTGGCACCCCATGCGCCTGTCCCGAAAGGATCTTCAGACGTCTGCTCGGGCTTGCGGCGTTTGCCGCCGCGCCGGTTCCCTGCCGGTTGATCTGTATCTTCTTCCCCGCGTCCACCCCGTCTTCCCAAGTACACCTCACTTATGCACACCCTCGTGGAACGGAACCAGCGGGTCGATATCCACCGGCACGTTCCCGGTGGCATCGAGCGCGCTGCGAAGGTCAGCAGGCATTTTGTCGTAGCGCTTGAACCAGCTCTCGGCGCGGGCACGATCGCCCGTTGCTTCGATCTCGAGCAATTCCTTAGCCAACGCCGCCAGCGTGTCCGGCATCTTCGCGTAGTCGATGACGTAATGACCGGCGGAGTCGCGGGTGATGGCGCCTTTCTCGGAGAGGTAGTTGAACTCCATCATCTCTGCCTGCCCATGCGCCTCGGCGGTCCCAAACCGGACGGTCCGGAAGATGCCGGCAACATAGGACGCGTAGTACTCCTCGAGCCGCTCCTTCGGCAAGGCACCGTGGTCGATGAGCCACTTCAGACCGAACATTCCGGTGACGTCAGCTTTCGCTTCTTCCAGTCCTGAGTACGCCGGCCCGATCGCTACCCGAATGTCGACGTGCTGACCACCCTTCCGCGCGAAGGCCGGCCCGAGGCCGTGACAGATCTCGTGCATCATCACAGGCGTCAGGTAACCTTCGCCGGAAGCCTTCGCGGCCTGATCGGCGCGCATGAGTAGTCTGGCGACGGGGAGGATCACGTAGTTGACGCGCGCGTCGGTGAAGTTCTTGAAGAAGATCATCTTCGAGCCGACCTTCTCGTGGATGCGCGGATCGTTCGGCAGGTTGTCGGCTGCGGCCTGGTAGCCGTGCCTCAGGTCGCCCGCGCGGAAGGGAGCATCCATCACCTCCATCGGCGACGCGAGACCCTTCTTCGACGGCCGGTCCTCCGCGTCGAGAGGAAGTGCATCCTGAATTTCCGGAACGTACTTCTTGAAGACGGCCAGCTTCGCCGACTCCGCTTCGTTCCGCACGAGGACCGATGCGCCGTACGAAGTCTTCACGCCGAGGAGATCGTCGAGATACGACTCGTAGGGAGCGAAGATGAGGTCGAACTTCGGATCCTTCAGGCGCACCCACGCCAGATCGCTCGGGTAGTAGTCATCGGTCAGCAACGCATCGGCACGCAGGCGAAGGTAGTTCGCGAACGCCTTGTCGTCGCTGGCCGCGGCGGCATTGCGAAGGTGCTGCGCCGCCGGCTCCAGCCAGCGCCGGTATTTGACGTGATACGGCGTCGCCTTCAGGCGCAACGGATTGCGGCTGACCAGTTCGACGACCGTGTGCTCGTCATAGATGGCCTTCTTCTGCTCGGGATGCGCAACCACATACGCCTCGATCTCGTCGCGCGTCACACCCTTCGGCAGCAGGCTGCGGCCCGGCGGCATCGGTTCGCTGCCGATGAACGGCTCGTTGTGGTTCAGCAGGTCGAAGTGGCTGCCGCTGATCCAGAGATAACGCCGCGCCGCCTGCAGCTTCGGATCAGCCGCTCCCGCCAGGCTGTTGTACAGCGCGACGTCATCAGGGTTGTTCTGCCGCCAGTAGATGTCCTCGAGGTCGCGGCACGCCGCAATCATCTCGTCGACCACCCGCCGTTCCCGCGACGACATCCCGTCGTACGTAAACGGCATCTCCACCCTCTGAAAGCGCGCCAGCCGCTGCGCGATGTCAGGCGCGACCGAAGATGGATCGAGCGAGACGGCTGCGAGAAGAAGCAATGCGAGTGTCTTCATGAGGGGATTCTATCGGGTGTGAGGGTGGGCCGCGGGAGTTGCCTGATCCAAAACTTTGAATGTTATCCGGCAAACAGTTACCGAGACGAGATCCACAGCCCCGAAAGCCTACTCCCGCAATCTCCGCAGCGACGACTCGAATTCCGCAGCGGGCACCGGACGGCTGTGGAGGAAGCCCTGTACCACTTCGCAGTTCTCTTTCCGCAGAAACGCGAGTTGGGCCTCGGTCTCGACGCCCTCGGCGACGACGCGCAGGTTCAGGGCGCGGGCCATCGAGATCACGGCGGTGATGATGGCGCCGTCGTTGGAGACATCCGAGAGATCGCGCACAAAGTTCTGGTCGATCTTCACGGTGTCGATCGGGAAGCGCTTCAGGTAGCTGAGCGATGAGTAACCGGTGCCGAAGTCGTCGATGGAGATGCGTACCCCCATCTGCCGCAGCCGCTTCATGACGGCGAGTGAGACGTCGGCGTTCTGCATGGCTGTCGACTCCGTGATCTCGACGTCGAGCAACTCCGGGGGATAGGCGCTATCCGTCAGGATCTTCTCGATCATCGTCGTCAGATCGCGTTGCTGGAACTGCCGCGCGGAAAGGTTCACGGCCACACGCAGCGGCCCGTGATCGGCATGCCATTCCTTCATCTGCTTCACCGCCGTGCGCAAGACCCACTCGCCGATGGGGAGGATGAGGCCACACTCCTCGGCGATGGGAATGAAGTCATCGGGCGGCATGAGTCCGCGCTCCGGATGGTTCCAGCGGATGAGAGCCTCGGCGCCGACGATCTTGCCGGTCACGACATTCGTCATCGGCTGATAGTGGACGACGAACTCCTCTCGCTCGAAGGCGTGGTGGAGGCTTCTCTCGATCACGAGACGCTCCGAGGTCGTCTCCATCGTCGTGGCGGTGGCGAACTGGAAGTTGCTCCTCCCCGCTTCCTTGGCGCGATACATCGCACCATCGGCGCGTTTGAGCAGTGTCTCGGCGTCGATGCCGTCCTCGGGCGAGCGAGCGATGCCGATGCTCGTCGTGATGTAGAGCTCATGCCCTTCGATCACCATCGGCTGCGAGATCGTGTCGAGCAGCTTCTGCGCGACGATGGCAGAGCTGCCGGGATCTTTGATGTCGGTGAGGAGGACCGTGAATTCGTCGCCGCCCATCCGCGCCACCGTGTCGTCGGCGCGGATGGCGAGGACAAGGCGCGTTGCCACATCCTGCAAGAGCGCGTCGCCGACCGTATGCCCGAGGGAGTCGTTGACGAGCTTGAAATGATCGAGATCGAGGAACATCACCGCCGCTGCGGTGTGATGACGCTTGGAGTGCGCGAGAGCGATGTCGATGCGGTCTCGGAAGAGCAACCGGTTCGGCAGGCCGGTGAGCGCGTCGTGATAGGCCTGATACTCCATTTGCTCCTGCGCCGTCTTCCGGTCAGTGATGTCGACGATGGTCCCTTCGAGAACGCCACCGTCGAGCAGGGTCATATTCTCGATGACCCAGACCGGCGCTCCGTCGCGCCGCCGCATGCGCACTTCAACGTTTGAAAGCGAACCGTGCTCTCTGACCTGCGCCATGACGCGGTCCCTGTCTTCCTGGCTGTCGTAGAGCGAGTAGGCGGTCTGCGCCAGAAAGTCTTCGCGGTCGCGATAGCCGAACATCCGCGCGATGGCGTCGTTGCCGTCGAGGATCTGTCCATCCAGGGTGCTGCGATAGACGCCGGCCAGATTGCGCTCGAAGAGAAGCCGGTAGCGCTCTTCACTTTCTCTCAGGCGCTGCTCCGCGCCGCGCCGCTCCGTGACGTCGACGGCGATGACCAGCCGCGATCTCCTTCCGCCGGAGATGAATTCGAACGAGATGACCTCGGCGTCGAAGACCTGGCCGTTTCTCCGGCGATGCCGGTACACACGCGGCTCGTTGCGGTCGCGCCGCGCCGCGAGTGCGCTTCGCAGATCCTCGAGATCCTCTGGCGGCCGCATCTCTTCGATGGTCATCCGCAGGAATTCGTCTTTACTGTAGCCGTAGTGCTGCACGGTCGCTTCGTTGACGGCGATGAACGAGAGCGTCTCGTAGTCGTAGACCCACATCGGCAGCGGGTTGCCCTCGAAGAGCGTGCGATAGCGGTGCTCGCTCTCGCGCAAGGCCTGCTCCGCGCGGCGCCGCTCCGTGACGTCGCTCGCGGCGTAGACGATGCCGACGGGATTGCGGCTGTCGTCGCGCACGAAGGAAGAGGTGGCCAGGACGTCGATGCGTGTGCCGGCAGCCGTGCGCCAGGCCATGTTCTGCTCGAGCACGCCGAGGCTGTGGAGGAGTTGGCCGGTGGTGAGGTTCTCGTCCGGCGAGACGATGCTTCGGATGTGCTTCCCGATCAGCGCGGAGTCCGGATAGCCGAGCATTGCCGAGGCAGCGTGATTGGCCACGCGAATCTTTCCGTCGAGGTCGACGACGATCACAGCCCCCTTCATCGTGGCCAGGATCTGGCCTGCCGCGTACTCCGGCGTCAGCTCGACCAGACGGTAGCGCCAGATGGCATGAGCGGCGATGGCGACGAAGGCGAGAATGGCGATGAAGCCGATCGGCGGAACATGGATGCCGATCGAGGGCAGAAACTCGACGTTGGAAAGCAAGGCCACGCCAAAGGCGATGACGAGCGACCGGGCGCGCTTCCGCTCCGTCCCTTCACTCGACCTCCCCGCCCGCCAGAACATCCGAACAGCCATGACGAACATGCCGGCCAAGACCAGCGCCCAGGAGATGTTGTACGGCGATCCGCTCGGGTAATAACCCCACTCGAGGCGCCGTGCGCCGCGGATGATGTACGGCGTAGCCAGTTCGAGCAGAGCGATGGTGCCGCAGAACACCCAGCAGAAGAGGATGACGTGGCGTAGCGCGCGGCGGCGGCTGACGTACACGGCTGCGAAGTGGTACGTCGCTGCCGGCAGGATGGTGGCGAACGCGCTTCCCACGCGTGCGAAAATCACCGCCTGCGAAGCGCTCGCCGAGCCGTACATCAGCGCGAAGAAACCGAGCCAGCCGCTGGCACCAACGGTGATGAGAAAGAAGAGGTAAGTGATCAGAGTAGCCCGTGCCCGCGCCAGCACGATCACGCCGAGGACAAGGATCGCCGCCGCCGTGAAAAGCGTCGCCATCGCGAGCGCGCCGGTCGCAGATCCGAAAAAAAGCAGGAGAGTGGCCGGGCGAGGATCGATGCGTCAGTGTAACCGAGGTTAGCTGGGAGCGCGGGCGTCCCGCCTGGAAAACGATTCGTGAGACAAGGCGGGCAGGACGCCCGCGGTCCCAGGCCGCATCACTTCACCCGTGTCAAGCCTCGCGGCACCATCTTCACCAGAGCGTTTTCGCGCTCGATGCCGTGGCGTTTGTCGAGGACTGATTGGCGGATGACGCGCATCATCTGGTCGAACTGGTCTTCAGCGCGGTCGATCGCTTCGCGGGCGTCTTCGATGGCGCGCTGCATGTTGAGGATCACTTCGACGCCGGCCAGGTTGACGCCGAGGTCGCGCGTCAGGGCGAGGATCATCTCCAGCTTGCGGATCTCGCTCTCGCCGTAGAGACGCGTGTTACCCGAGGTGCGGGCAGGCTTGATCAGCCCTTCGCGTTCGTAGAGGCGGAGCGTCTGCGGATGAATGTTGTATCGCTCGGAGATCACCGAGATCATCACGTATCCGTCGGCTCTTCGGCGTGTCATGGTGTGGGTTCCAACTCCGGATAGTGTAGGGCCGCCGCCTCGGCGGCCGAAACCGCGCGAACGCGGCCGCCGAGGGCGGCGGCCCTACACGCAACCTTACTTATGTTCGTCGACAACTTCCGCGTCGATCACATCATCCTTGGCATCGGGGGTGGCGGAACCGGCCGCTGACGATTCGGACGATCCCGGGCCGGCGGCGGCGTTCGCAGCGTTCGCGGACGCATTCTGGTACATGACCTCAGCGAGCTTGTGCGAGGCGCTGGTCAGCGTTTCCGTCGCTTTCTTGATGTTCTCCACGCCGCCCTGCTCCATGGCCTTGCGGGCGTCGGAGATGGCGCTTTCGAGACTGGTCACGTCCGAGCCCGGGATCTTGTCCCGGTTCTCGTTGAGCATCTTCTCGACGTTGTAGACGAGTGAATCGAGCTGGTTCTTGGCCTCAATCTCCTCACGCCGCTGCTTGTCTTCGGCGGCATGCGACTCGGCGTCGTGAACCAGCTTCTCCACTTCGTCTTTCGACAAACCGGAGGTGCTGGTGATGGTGATCTTCTGCTCTTTGCCGGTGCCGAGATCCTTGGCCGAGACGGTCATGATGCCGTTGGCGTCGATGTCGAACACCACCTCGATCTGGGGCATGCCGCGCGGAGCGGGCGGAAGCCCGATCAGGTGGAACACACCGAGGAGCTTGTTGTCGCGCGCCATCTCGCGCTCGCCCTGGAGGACCTTGATCTCGACGGACGTCTGGTTGTCCGCCGCGGTCGAGAAGGTCTCCGACTTGCGCGTGGGGATGGTGGTGTTGCGCTCGATGAGCTTCGTGGCAACGCCGCCCAGCGTCTCGATGCCGAGGGAGAGAGGCGTGACGTCGAGAAGGACTACATCTTTCAGACCGGCGTCGCCGGAGAGCACGCCGCCCTGCACGGCCGCGCCGACTGCCACGACTTCGTCCGGATTGACGCCTTTGTGCGGCTCTTTGCCGAAGAAGTCCTGTACGATCCTCTGCACCATCGGGATGCGGGTCGATCCACCGACCAGGACCACCTCATCGATCTTCTTGGGGTCGACGCCGGCATCGTCGAGCGCCTGCTTGAGCGGACCCATGGTCTTCTGCACGATGTCGCCGATGAGCTGCTCGAACTTGGCCCGCGTGAGCGCCAGGTTGAGATGCTTGGGGCCCGACTGGTCGGCCGTGATGAACGGCAGATTGAGGTCGGTGGACATGGTCGAGGAGAGCTCGATCTTCGCCTTCTCGGCCGCTTCCTTCAGACGCTGCAGGGCCATCTTGTCCTTCGACAGGTCGATGCCCTGGTCCTTGCGGAACTCGTCGATGATCCAGTCGATGAGGCGATGGTCGATGTTGTCGCCGCCGAGGTGCGTATCGCCGTTGGTCGACTTCACTTCGACGACACCGTCGCCCACCTCGAGGATGGAGATGTCGAACGTGCCGCCGCCGAAGTCATAGACAGCGATGGTCTCGTTCTTCTTCTTGTCCAGGCCGTAAGCGAGTGCGGCCGCCGTCGGCTCGTTGACGAGGCGCTCGACCTTGAGGCCGGCGATCTCGCCCGCGTCCTTCGTAGCCTGGCGCTGGGAGTCGTTGAAATAGGCCGGCACGGTGATGACCGCGCGGTCGACCTTCTCGCCGAGGTAGTCTTCGGCGGCCTGCTTCAGCTTCTGCAGGATCATCGCGGAGATCTCGGGAGGCGAGTAGAGCTTCCCCTCGATCTCCACGCGCGCGTCGCCGTTGGGCGCGCGGGTCACCGTGTAGGGGACCATCTTCATCTCTTCGCTGACTTCTTCGAACTTGCGTCCCATGAACCGCTTGATCGAGAAGACGGTGTTCTCGGGGTTCGTCACGGCCTGGCGCTTGGCAACCTGGCCGACGAGACGCTCACCATTGCGGGCGAAACCAACTACGGAGGGGGTGATGCGGCTCCCTTCCGCGTTGACGATCACTTTGGGCTCGTTGCCTTCCATGACCGCCACGACGGAGTTCGTCGTACCGAGGTCGATACCAATTATTTTGGACATATGAGTTTCTCCTTCAGACACTTACCGCGACCTTAGCGCGATGACATCAGATTCTGTTTCATGACAAACTTGAGTGCAGGGCTGTGATATTCCGATTTCTCATCGCTGCAAGGTTGATGCACAGATGATCAGGGTGTACGGCCGCCGCCCTCGGCGGCCTGATGCTTGTGCTTGCCCGAGAATAGCCTGCCCGAGGATGGCCGCCGAGGGCGGCGGCCCTACACCACACCTCGGCAATGGATCTGAACGCCTTCGCGTTATCATCGGTCGCAATCGGAGGGTACTAATGCTTCCCAATTCTTCACAACAGCAACCGGCGTGGATCTCGGCGAGCACGGCGGAGATGGAGGGCCGGACCAGGGCCTTCATCCGCTCGGTCTACGGCTGGATGTTTGGCGGGCTCTTGCTCACCGCTTTCGCGGCACTCTGGGTGGTGATGTCGCCGGCGATGCAGCGGATCGTCATCGGCACGCCGGTGGTTCGTTTCGGATTGATGATCGTCGAGTTGGGCATAGTGATGTTCTTGTCCGCTCGGATTCAAACGATGGCGCCGAGCACCGCCGCGGCCACGTTTCTCGTTTTTTCGCTGCTCAACGGGCTGACCATCAGCGTGATTTTCTGGAGGTTCGCAGGCCCGTCGATCGCCATGGCGTTCGTTACAGCGGCCGGGATGTTCGGCGCGATGTCGATCTACGGGATTGCGACGAAGCGCGATTTGACGTCGTGGGGCTCGTTCTTCTTCATGGGCCTCATCGGCATCATCCTCTGCAGCGTGGTCAACCTCTTCATCCGTTCGGATGGGATGTCATTCGTGATCTCGCTCGTCGGCGTCTTCGTCTTCCTCGGCCTGACGGCTTACGACAACCAGAAGCTGAAGGTGATGGCCACAGCCACCGGCCCGCAACAGGAGAGCTTCGCCGTGATGGGCGCGCTGATGCTCTACCTCGACTTCGTCAATCTGTTCCTGTTCCTGCTACGGCTGTTCGGGCGAAGAAGGTAGTTACTGCGCTTTGCGCGTTGTCTGCACTTTGTGCGTTGTCTGCGCTTCGCGCGTTGTCGGTTTTCGGTTAGTTGCGCTTCGCGCGTTGTTGGCAATCGACAGACTCGGAATTTGGCTCTTCCTGCCGGAGCGAACAACCTACGGATAACGCGCGGAGCGCAGACAACCGACAACGCACGAAGTGCAGATAACGTGCGAAGCGCAGATAACGCGCGAAGTGCAGATAACGCGCGAAGCGCAGACAACGCGCGAGGCGCAGATAACGCGCGAAGCGCAGATAACGCGCGAAGCGCAGATAACGCGAAGCGCAGAAAAACCCGAAGCGCAGAAAAACCCGAAGCGCAACCTTACGTCTTCTGCCCCTGGATCTCTTTTACCAGGCGCACGAGCACCACAGTCATCTCGTGGAGTGAGTGGATGACGCCGACCTGGAAAGCCGAGGGAGGTTCGCCAGCGGAACATGCGCAGAAGTTGCACGGACCACCACGGCCGTCGTCATGCTGATCGAGCGGATGCCCGCAGGCACAGGAGTCTTTCGCGAGTTGCATGCGAGAAGGATATAACCGTTTCCGGACTTCTCAGATGGCGTCAGCAATCCTGCGGGCGATGAGCGAGTAGCCCTCGTCGTTCGGATGGAAGCGGTCGAACGACAGCCGGTCCCGATAGGCAAAGATGTCCGACGTCTGCACCACGATGACATTCGCGTCGGCGGCGAATCGCTCCACGAGCAGCGCGTTCCAGCGGTTGACGAAGGGCGTGAGCGTCGTCCCGAGCGGCGTGGTCACTGCCGGGTTATAAAGACCGATCACGAAGATCCGCGAAGATCGATTCGAAGCGCGTATGGTCCGGACGATCTTCTGGATCTGGTCGAGCACGTCGCCCATCATGCGCACGGGATTGGGAGGCGGTGCGTTGCGGAAGTTGCTGTCGCCCCAGAGGTCGTTCCCTCCAATCGAGACGATGATGACGTTCGACTCCGCCAGCAGCGTTTGTACGTTCTGACTGGTGAGCTGCTGTGCCAGATCGCGCGTCCTCGCGCCGTTGACTGCGATGTTGACGATGTTCTTCGTGTCGACGTGACGGCGCCGCAGCTCATCGACAAACCGTCCGCCGATGCCGAGACCCGATTCATCGCCCGTTCCGCGCCCGAGAGAATCGCCGAGGATGATCGGCACGATCTGCTTGCCCGGAGCAGAGACGTTGACGTGCGACGCTGGCAGGACCGTCACCGATGTCCCGGTGTCTCCCATCAGGAATGAGTAGAATCCGGCTCCGAACAGAATGGCTGCCGCGAGCGCAGCGGTGATCGGGAGATACCATACGAGGAAGCGGCGCATTCGATGAACGATATCAGTCCCACCCTCACCGCTACGAGCCTGACGAAAATCATCGGCAAAAAGACGATCGTCGATTCCGTCTCGTTCGAGCTGCAACGCGGCGAGATCTTCGGCTTCCTCGGCCCCAACGGCGCGGGGAAGACGACCACGATCCGGATGCTGGTGGGATTGATCCGGCCGACGGCCGGCCACGTGACGATCTGCGGTTTCGACCAGCGGCGGGAGTTCGAGCAGGCCATGCGTTGCGTCGGCTGCATCGTCGAGAATCCCGATCTCTATCGGTTCATGACCGGCCGCGAGAACCTGGAGCATTTCGCGCGGATGCTGGGTGTGGCCATGAGCGAGATCCCGCGCGTGGCGGAACTGGTCTCACTCTCCCACCGGCTCGAGCAGCGCGTCGGCACCTACTCCCTGGGAATGCGTCAGCGCCTCGGCATCGCGCAGGCACTCCTGGGCGATCCGAAGCTGCTGATTCTCGACGAGCCGGCCAACGGTCTCGACCCCGCCGGTATCCGGGAGATTCGCGAGTTGCTTCGCAGGCTGGCGGAAGAAAGGGGCATGAGCATCTTCATCTCGTCCCATCTTCTCGCCGAGATCGAGCTCACCTGCGACCGAGTGGCCATCATCCACAAAGGCCGGATTCTGCGAGAAGGCTCCGTCCGCGAGCTGATCTCCAGCCGCCGCGAGATGGAGCTGCGCGTCGATGATGTCGGACGGGCGGAGACGATCGTTCGCGAACGCAACCTTTCCTTCCGCACCGACACCGACCGCATCTGGGTCGCGATCGAAGAGCCGGATGCGCCACCTCTCATCGCCGCGCTGGTCCAATCCGGCGTAAACGTGTTTCACGCGCAGCGGCGCACCCAATCGCTCGAGGATATGTTCCTCGAAGCGACCGGGGGTGAATCGGTAGACTGACGCTCATGATCATCCCTCTCATTCAGAACGAAACGCTGAAGATCCTCCGCCGAAAACGCTTCGCGGTAGTGGCGGCGATTCTCTTCGCCATCATCGCGCTGGTTACGTACTCGCAGTACCGGAGGCTGAACGAGCTGCGGAACCAGAATTGGCGCGCGGAGATTCAGCAGCGCGTGGCGGCGATGCAGAACACGTTGCGGCGCGGGCGGGTCAACGAGACGTGGGCGCGGTCGATGCGGGCGGAGATCAACCGCCTTCAGTTCTATCTCGATCACGATATCGAGCCGAACAAACCGACGGCGCCGATCTTCGTCCGTACGTTCGCCAACGTTGCCGGCTTCCTGCTCCTCCCCCTTCTCATCGGCATCCTCGGCAGCGACATCGTCTCGGCGGAGAACGCCGAGGGAACGGACAAGTTGCTGCTGACGCGGCCGGTGCGCCGGTGGAAGGTGCTGACGGCCAAGCTCATCACCCTCTGGACGTTCGCCACACTCACGCTGATGTCCGGCGCGGCGCTGGCCTACACCGTCTCCGCACCGTTTCTGCCGCGCGGCGGATGGGCGGCGCCGACGTTCACCGGTTTCTCGGTCGCAAAAGGCTCGATTCAGATCGACGCGGTGCGCCAGCTCCCCCTCTGGAAGGACACGCTGATCGCCTACGGCCTGGAGTGGTTCGCGCTGCTGACGGTCGCCTGCATCGCCCTACTTCTGTCGGTTCTCTTCAAATCGAGCGCGGCCGCCATCGGGACGATGCTGGCGTCGTTGATCGGCGGCACGATCCTGACCCGCATCAGTCCCGACTGGACAGCCGGCAAATACCTCTTCGTCAGCGCTCTGCCGCTGGCCGACTACTACACCGGCGAGCCGCCGCCGTACGACGGGATGTCGATGCTGTTCTGTATCGGTCTTCTCGGTGCGTGGGCGATCGTGGCCACGACGATTTCGTACATCATCTTCACGCGCAGGGACGTCTTCGGGTGATGCGTTACGTGACAGTCGCCGCGGCCATCGTCCTGGCCGCGTGCAATTACGAGTCGCCAAAAGATACGGCCACCGATACGCGGATACCGATCGCGGTCGAATACGTGCGTGGGCCTGCTCTGACGATTCACGCCAAGACAAGTGATGACGCGGCCGTTGTCACCAAATACCAGCACGGCGAATCGGTATCGGTCCTCTCGAGACATGGGGTGTGGGCCGAAGTTCGCACCGCAAGCGGAAGCGGATGGGCTCACAGCGAGGAACTTGCGGATACTCTGGAAGCGGCGAAAGCCGAGGCTGACAACACCAAGGCTCACTTCATCCGAGCACCCCAACCGGTCACGCAGCCCGGCGCCCACGGTGAGCTCTTGCTCGAAGCCGATGTGAGCACCGACGGCCTCGTGGTGAACGTCCGCACCATCACCAACACCACCGGCTCCTCATCGCTCGAACAGCGCAACACTTCAGAGCTGCGGCAAGCGGTCTTCACGCCCGTCGTGCGCCACGGCAGGCGCGAGTCGTTCATCTACGAGCATCACCTGCAGTACTGAGGCGGATCAATGCCGCGCGGCGCGCCCGCGTTCGCAGTGCGGGAGCAGGAGCAATACACCGTGTGCCGGCACAAGACTCCGGGCGCATCAATGATGCACGGCGCGTTCGCGTCCACACACCGGAAAGAACAGCAACGCATCCGGATAGTCCGGCGCCAGTAGCATGGGAACACCTCCGGGGCGAGGACGGAGGGCGAAGACGAGCGAGGAGGAACCGCGCGAGAGATACGTCGATTGACGGCTGATTCCTGCCGGGCTTCCGAACAGGAGTGCAATCGTGCCTCCTCTGCCCACCAGGAGATCGCCGGCTCCGTCGCCATCGAGATCGGCGGCCGTGAGCTTCGATAAGAAAACCTGATCAGTGTCGATCGCCTGCAAGTGAAAGCGTTCACTGCGGTCTCCGTAGAGAACCGTAATGCTGCCGGTGGTAGCGATGAAGGCCGCGTCGCCGAGGCCATCACCATTAAAGTCACCTCCGACGGGCGCTTGAAGGGCTCCCGCAGTCTGATAGACCAAACCCGGCGGCTGGAATGAAGATCCAGTAGAAAGGAGCACGGCCACATATCCGCCTACCCGCGGTCCAAAGTCGTGTATGAATACGCTCAACCCCTCTCCCACGACGATGAGGTCGTCACGGCGGTCACCGTTGAGATCCGAAGCAACGATGTCAAAGGCGAGGCTGAAGGGCAGCTTCGCCGTGAAACGCGGTGCCGCCGGTACGCGGAGATCGAAGACCTCGACTTGTCCCTGCGGAGCGACGAGGCTCACCTCGGCGAGCGCTACTTCCAACGCTCCACCGGTGAAACGGCCGGCGGCAATGCCGGTAAGGTACGTCTTCGGATCGACGCGAATGTCGAAGAGTTTCGTGAGCGAGCCGTCCGGCGTCACCTTCAGTACCGAAACGGTGAGGCCGATCGAGGCGATGATCTCTGCCTTACCGTCTCCGTCGATGTCAGCCGCGATCACGGGACCGGACAGGATGAAATCGAGCGGCGTGGTGTGAAACAGACCGTTGCCGTCATTCCACAGGATGCTCGCCTGCGGGTAATTGGTAGTCAGCAGATCGTCGTCGCCGTCGCCGTCAAAGTCTCCCTTAGCGCCGGCCCGCGGGTACAGTACCGAGATCGTCCTCAAGCCGGCAAATGAGCCGTCACCGTTGGAGTGGATGACGGCGGCCTCGCCCGAGGAGGGCGCCCCCATGACGAGGTCGTCATTGCCATCGCCATCGATGTCGGCCGCAAAGAAGAAACCTCCCGCTGCCGGCTGCATCCCGGTTCGCCAGGCGGGTTGCATGACCCCATTCTGGTCGCTCAACCAGACGCGCAGCTCGGCGAACGCCGAGGTGCTCTCCGCTCTCGTGATGGCCGCGATGTCAATCCTGCCATCGCCGTTGAAATCGCCCAACGTGAGATCTTTAACGTCACCCCCGTTTCCTCCAGTGACAACCCGCTGCGTGGCCGCTCCAACTCGGCTCGGCACGATGTCAATGCCCCCCCCGAGGTTGATAATGAGGTCATCCTTTCCGTCGCCGTCAACATCCGCCACGTGGATTGGCAGGCTGGAGTCATCCGCCACCTGGCGCGACGGCTGGAAATGCCCTGCACCGTCGCCTGAGTAAACCGTCAGGACCGGGAAAAAGATGCTGTTCCCGACCTGCTGCGGCGAGTCTGGACGAATCGCCAGGTCGAGATGGTGATCGCCGTCGAAGTCTCCGACGGCAACTGTGGCCGAATGGCCGGCTGGAATGACGACCGGCAGCGGAGGCCCCGCGGTGTAGGTGCCGTCACCATTCCCGAAGTAAATCCCCTCGCGCAGAACCGCGTCATCGATTCCATCGCCATTGAGATCGCCCACGGCAAGAATGCGTGATTGTCCGGCGACCGGCGTCGATCGGATGGAGATGGTTCGATCGCGCGAAAAACGGATCGACTGCAACGTGGTCCCCGAAATCCGCAACAGCGCTGGCTGCCCCATGCGCGACAACCGCGCGATCACTGCAACGGTGTCAGTTCCCGGCGGCACGGGAAACGTCACACGGTCGGTCCTGCTGAAAAGAACGCTGGAAGCGCCGGCGATATCGAGAATGCCGTCGCCGTCGAAATCGGCCACCCCGACGATCCCGAACATCTGGCTGCCCGCCCAAGCGCCATCGACCGCGTATCCGCGACAACGTTCCGTTGCATGGAGAGGAAGAGAGAGGATGAAGAGAGCTGGAAGCAAACCAAAGAACCGGGACATTGCAGCCCATTGAATCGAAAGGCGCCGCGGCTGGCAAGGTGGACAGTTGACATTACCCGCATCACGGGATAATGGCTGCGATGTCGATGCTCTCCGAACCGAATCCTTCCATTACGGCGCGGATGTCGCGCGGCAAGTCGCTGCGCAAAGAGCTGCCGCGATCCAAACAGGGCGACTGGCAACCGCCCTCTGACCGGCCGGACCCAGTCGAGACTGTGATGACCGCCAACATGGGCCGTGTAGCGGAGTTGCTGCCGATCAAGTACGGACGGATGGCGGCATCGCCCTTCGGCTACTTCCGAGGCGCAGCGGCCCTAATGGCCCGCGATCTCGCGTCGATGCCGAGGACAAGCCTCCTCGTGCAGCTTTGCGGAGACGCGCACATCCAGAACCTCGGCGCGTTCGCGTCGGCGGAAGGGAACATCGTCTTCGACATCAACGACTTCGACGAGACTATCCACGGCCCGTGGGAGTGGGACCTGAAACGGCTGGCCACGAGCTTCATCCTCGCCGGCCGCGAATCGGGGAAGCCCGACCGCCGATCGCGCGATGCCGTGCTGGTATTGATGGAGTCGTACCGCAACGCGCTCGCTCGATTCGCCCTCGCAGTGCGTTATGGGTTGGTGTGCCGGTTGATCAGTGGAACAGTGGATTAGTGGATTAGTGGATCAGGACAATCGTTCCTGATCCACCGATCACTGATCCACTGATCAACCGATCACCGTTCTACGTCGCTCTCGAGTTACCGCGAGACGCTCGGCCCCGAGCGCCGTCTGATTCTAGACGCCTACAGTCCAGCGGACGTGGCAATGAAAGTGGCCGGCACCGGAAGTGTCGGAACGCGTAACTACATCGTGCTGATGTTCGGCATTAGCGAGGACGATCCGCTCTTTCTGCAGGTCAAGCAGGAGATCCCATCGTGCTACGCGCCGTTCCTCGACGAGCCGCCCGCCACGCACGAGGGATTGCGCGTCGCCGGCGGGCAACTGCGGATGCAGATGACATCCGATCCTCTCCTGGGCTGGACGACGATCGACGGAGCGCACTACCTCGTGCGCCAGCTTTCCGGCCACAAGTCGTCGATCGTGCCGAAGGAGCTCAGCGGCGAAGCCATCGTCGAGTACGCCCGAGTCTGTGGCGAAGTCTTCGCCCACGCACATGCCCGCACAGGAGATGCCGCCGCGCTCGCCGGCTACTGCGGAAAGCTCGACACGCTCGACCAGGCCCTGGCCCGTTTCGGCGTCGCCTACGCTGATACCGCCACCGCCGATCACGCCGCCCTTCAGGCCGCCCTTCAGGCCGCCATCCGCTCCGGCCGCATCACGGCCTTGACGGTGTGACACAACCGCTTGTCAACGGTCTGGAAGAATTGCGAGAAGCCCCTGAAACACCTCGTCACGGCTTCGGCTCGAAAAGGACCGCTTCGTGTTGAGTGCTGAATCCTCTCAAATCGGTTCAACTCACGAATACGAAGCGCGTTGTCGAGTGTCCTGTTTTCGTGACAGATACGAGCGTTTTCCCCGGACGCGGCACTCATTTTTTTCATGCGTAGCATGATTTCAAGCTTGCATCGCTTGATTTCAAAGATACATCGCTTGATTTCAAAGATGCAATGCTTGATTTAAAAGATGCATCGCTTGATTTCAAAGATGCACCGCTTGATTTTTTAGATGCACCGCTTGATTTTCGAGATGCTCAGCTTGACCTTCGAGATGCTCAGCTTGACTTTCGAGATGCACCGCTTGACTTTCGAGATGCACCGCTTGACTTTCGAGATGCACCGCTTGACTTTCGAGGTGCACCGCTTGACTTTCGAGGTGCACCGCTTGACTTTCGAGATGCACCGCTTGACTTTCGAGATGCACCGCTTGATTTCACGCTTGCACGCACGACTCTCTCAGCTCCGACACCCGACACCCGGCAAACGACCCCCGCAAGAACCTACGTCTCGCTGGCTTTGATCCACTTCTCCACACTCGGCGGCTCATACTTGCCAAGCTTGCGCAACAACGCCGCTGGATCGCTATCGACGATGGCGATGCCGCGGTACTTCGGGCGGACGAAGCCGGCATCGACAGCGCGGTCGAGAAACTCGAGGAGCGGGGTGTAGAACCCCTCGGCGTCGAGAAAGGCCACCGGCTTTGCGTGGATGCCGAGCTGAGCCCACGTCCAGACCTCGAAGATCTCTTCCAGCGTGCCCAGGCCGCCGGGGAGGGCGACGAAGGCATCGGCGAGCAAGGCCATCATCGCCTTGCGCTCGTGCATCGTTTCGACGACATGCATCTCGGTCAGGCTGCGATGGCCGATCTCCCGGTCCCACAACGCCCGCGGGATGACGCCGACGGCCTTGCCGCCGCCGGCGAGCACGGCGTCAGCGACGACGCCCATCAGACCGACGCTGCCACCACCGAAGACGAGCGCGATGCCTTCTTTCGCCAGCAGCGCGCCGAGCTCACGGGCCACGGCGGCGAAACGTGGATTCGTTCCGGTATTCGACCCGCAGAAAACGCAGAGACTCCGGATCACAGCGCTCGGAATCCTGTCTCTTCGTCCGGCAGCGGCTCGCGGTTGCGATCGAGGCGCGTGACGATCCACTGCTCGCCGCGCCGTTCGATCTCGATCACCACCGAAGCCCACATCCCATCCGAGGGATTCTCACTCCAGCGGAAACGTGAGCCGTTCGCGGGATTGCTGCCATGTTCGCGAAGATGAGTCTCCGCCATCTCGATCAGTTCCGGTGGGCCAGCGTGGTCGCAGGGCATGATGGTAGTCAGTTTAGCGATTGCCCGAATCGACTCGGCAACCTGTGCAATCTAGCACTTGGAATTCAACGAAGCGTCACACGTTAACGCCCAAACATGCCGCAGTTTCGTTATGACATCCGCAATGTGGCCATCATCGCCCACGTCGACCACGGGAAAACCACGCTCGTCGACGCTCTTCTCCGTCAGGCTGGCGCCGTGCGCGCCAACCAGCAGATGGATGATCGCGTCATGGACTCGAATGACCTCGAGAAAGAGCGCGGCATCACCATCCTGGCCAAGAACACGTCCATCCGCTACCTCGTCGACGATCCCGACGCGCTCGGGCATCCTGTCCATCATGAGGCCACGCACACGGCCTCGGGACACGATCTTCCGGCTGCCTTCATCCATCCGAAAGAAGTGAAGATCAACATCGTCGACACGCCCGGCCACGCCGATTTCGGTGGTGAGGTCGAGCGTGTGCTGTCGATGGTCGACGGCGTCATCCTCCTGGTCGATGCCGCCGAAGGACCGATGCCGCAGACGAGGTTCGTCATGCGGAAGGCATTGGGTCTGGGTCTGCTGCCGATCGTAGTCATCAACAAGATCGACCGTCAGGATGCACGGCCGACTGAAGTGGTCAACGAAGTATTCGACCTGATGATCGAGCTCGGCGCCTCGGACGAGCAGCTCGACTTCCCCATCCTCTACGCCATCGGCCGCGCGGGTATCGTCCGCACCTCCCTCGAAGACACAACCGAGGATTGCAGGCCGTTGTTCGACGCCATCCTGAAGCGCATTCCGCCGCCGCCGGGTCACTCGGAAGCACCGCTGCAGCTTCTCGTCTCCGCCATCGACTACAACGACTACGTCGGCCGCCTCGGCATCGGGCGTATTCAGCGCGGCAAGGTGCGGCAGGCCGAAGACGTCATCCTCATCCTCCGCGACGGCACGCACAAGAAGGGACGCGTCACGAAACTGACTGCGTTCGAAGGCCTCCGGCGCGAGGAAGTCGAAGAAGCATCAGCAGGTGAGATTGTGGCCGTAGCCGGCTTCGCCGACGTCGAGATCGGCGAGACATTCTCCTCGGCATCCGAGCCCGAGCGCCTCGAGCCGATCGCCATCGACGAGCCGACCGTGTCGATGTTCTGGCTGGTCAACGACTCACCCTTCGCCGGTACGGAAGGCAAGTACGTCACCTCCCGCAACATCAAAGAGCGCCTCGACCGCGAGCTGCGCAAAGATGTCGCGCTGCGGGTCAAGGAAACCGATCTCCCCGACCGCTTCGAAGTGAGTGGCCGCGGCGAGCTGCATCTGTCGATCCTCGCCGAGAACATGCGCCGCGAAGATTTCGAATTCGCGCTGTCTCGCCCTCAGGTCATCCTCAAGGAGATCGAAGGACGCAAGAGCGAGCCGTACGAGGCACTGGTCGTCGACATCGACGAAGCACACGTCGGTTCGGTGATGGAGAAGCTGCAATTCCGGCGCGCCGAGATGACCGACATGGTCAACCCCGGCTCCGGCCGTGTACGCATCGAGTTCAAGATTCCGACCCGCGGCCTCTTCGGCATTCGCACCGAGTTCCTGACCGAGACGCGCGGCACCGGCCTGCTCTACCACACGTTCCTCGAATACGGCCCGTACCGCGGCGAGATCGCCGGACGCAACCGCGGCGCGCTCGTGGCGAAGGAAGGTGGGGATACGACCGCCTACGCAATCGAGCCGCTGCAGGAACGGTCGAGTCTCTTCGTCCCACCGGGCGTGAAGGTCTACGGCGGCCAGATCGTCGGCGAGAACTCCCGCGACGCCGACATGGTGGTCCAGGTCTGCCGCAAAAAGCATCTGACCAACATGCGCGCCTCGAGCTCCGACATCGCCGTACAACTTCATCCACCCCGCATCCTCACCCTCGAGCAGTGCCTGGAGTGGATCGAAGACGACGAGCTGGTGGAAGTGACACCGGCGTCGATCCGCATCCGCAAACGGATTCTGGATCACTCGATGCGCACGGTGGCGCGGAAGAAGGCGGCGTCGGGCTGATCCTGGAGTACGCTATTCCGGCTCTGTCCGCCCGCGTGCTCCCGGCACAGACAAGAGTGTCTGTGCCACAACACTCGCTCCACTCACAGGCCGCGGCGTCTCGTCACGATGTTCATCTCCCTGACTCTTGTCTGTGCTTCTGCCGGAATAGCCAGAGCCGCGTCATCGCCGCCGCACTCTAAATCATGATCTTCGCCGTAGTTGCCACCATCCTCGTCATTGGGAACATCGTGGCCATTCGGCTGCTGTTCCGCATCCATCCCCGCCGCCGGTCCATCGTCATCGTCCTCGCGATCGCCGGCAGCATCAATTGGGCGGTCATCCCCATCCTCAACGCTCGCACTGATTTCTCGCGGTTCTTCAGGGCGACATTCGGGCCACCATGGTTTGCCTGGAACAGCTTTGCCTTCCTCTACTCCGTGCTGGCGTTGTTGTTGGCGCTGGCGTGGTTGCCGGTGCGCAGGCGTTTGACATTCGCGCGGTTCGCACGGTGGCCGTCGCGAGTCTTTCTGTGGGCAACGCCCTTCGCCCTCGTCGCCGGTATGTGGAACGCCCTCGTGCCGTTGCGGATCGAACAAGTTCCCGTGACGCTGGCCACGTTGCCGCCGGACCTGGACAGATTCCGCGTCGCGCTGATCTCCGACCTTCACACCGGCCTCTACACGCGCTCTTCGCGGCTGGAGAAGATCTTCGCCACAGCGGCGGCACAGAAGCCGGATGTCATCCTCCTGGCCGGCGACAACGTCGACGACGATCCGTTCTTCACGACGAAGTTGCTCGCTGCGACGCACGTACTCGACCCACACATGCCGCTCATGGCGGTGCTCGGCAACCATGAGATGTATGGCGAGCCCTTCGAAACGATCCGGCACCTGCGCGGCAGCCGCATCCATCTGCTATTGAATGAAGGGGCAGCAGTGCGCGGCGTCTGGATCGCCGGAATCTCCGACTTCGCGGCGCTCACGCCGGAACTCGCTCCGGACGTCGATGCCGCATTGCGCGGCCGGCAGCCCGGAGCGTTTCCGATCCTCCTCGCCCATCAGCCAAAAGCGTTCCCCGAAGCATTGAAGCGCGGACTGCCGCTGACGCTCTGTGGTCACTCCCACGGCGGACAATGCGCCATCCGTCCGCTGGGCTGGTCGCTTTCAGGCGTCTTCCTTCCGTACCACATGGGGCTCTACCAGAAGGGCCAGTCACAGCTCTACGTGAATACCGGGACCGGCTACTGGCTGTTCCCGTGGCGCTTCGGCATCGGCATCTCGCCGGAGATCACCGTCATCGAGCTGCACCGCCGCTCGTAGCGCCGGCGGCCCGCCGGCTGGAACGCCAGCGGCTCGCTGGCGATTCATTCAACGTCGCCGCCGGGCCGGCGGCGGTCCACCCGCGAGCCGCCGACGCTACGACATTACCAGGCGTCGTTTAGCGTCTGCATCCAGCGACGCTTTCACTTCGGCGTCGCCGGCATGTGGTTGATCCTGCGGATGGGCCAGATAGTAGCCCTGCAGAAGATCGACGCCGAGCTCACGGCACCATTCGTATTCTTCGACGGTCTCGATTCCTTCGGCCAGCGTCTTCGCGCCGATCTTGCCGGCGAGATCGACGAGCATCTTCACCAGGTCCTGCTTGATCGGCTCGTCGGCCAGTGTCGAGACCAGACCTTTGGTGATCTTGAGATAGTCGGGCGCCAGCGCGGCGATTGCTTCCAAGGACGCGTAACCGGAGCCCGCATCGTCGATCGCAACTTCGATCCCCTTGTCGCGGAACTCGTCCAGCAGCCGGCGGAAGACGGCATAGTCCGCGATGGCGGCACGCTCCGTCAGCTCGAAGACGAAGTTCCCACGATGCTCGGAGAAGAACGCCACCATCTCGTGGATGCGGAACTCGGACTCCTCGAACATCTCCGCCTCCAGGTTGAGCAGGAACTTCCGATCGTCGAGCGCGAATGAGCGCAGACGCTTCAGCGCCGCTTCGAGAGCGACCGTTTCCAGCGCCCAGGCCAGCTTGGCCTCGCGGGCGAAGGCGAAGAGCATGTCGGAATTGAGGAACGACGAGCTCGGCGCGCCCCGCGTCAGCAGCTCGTAGCCGAATACCGTTCCCTCCTGTGCCCACACAATCGGCTGGAAGAGCGTGGTGACCCGCTTGCGCCGGATGATGTCGCGCAGCTCGCGCGTCAACTCCTTCTTTCGCCGTTGTTCGGCATCGCGCACGGAGTCGCCGGCTGTCTGCATCCCCTGGTAGACCTGCCGCTCCAGGCGTATCTGCGGCCGGTAGTCGATTCGTGCGGCGCCGACGAAGAATCCGATCTGCCCCGGCTGCATGTTCGGAAACCGTTGTCTCATCGCGGCGATCAATTTGTCCCGCACATCGTTCGCCATGAGGTCGAACGCCGATTCCTGCCGCAGATCGCTGCCGTGCGATTCGAAGAAGATGTAGAAACTCGACCCGCCGACGAGGTTCGCGGCGACCAGAGCCTTCGGAAACCGCAGCCGTGCCTCGGCCGCGACCGCTTCACCGGCACAGCGCAGAAACTCGTCGAAGAACGCCCAGCCATACTCCGCCTCGATCGACTCGAACTGCTCGATGTCGACGTAGACGATGCCGATCTCGCTCTGCTCGATGAGCATTTCCTTGAGCCGGCTCAGGTACATCGGAACAGTCGGCAAACCGCTGGCGCGATCGAAGAGCATGCTCTCCGATGACCTGGCCACCTCGGCGGCACCTCGAGGCTCGGGATGCTTACGCTGGAGCAGCGCACCGATCCGCCTGACTACTTCGTCGCGGTTGAAGGGCTTGACCAGATAGTCATCCGCGCCGAGTTGCAGGCCGGTCAGCCGATCCTTGACGTCGCCTCGCGCGGTCACGAGAACGACGGCGATGTGCGATGTCCGCTGCACCGCTTTCAGGGCCTGGCAGACTTCCCACCCACTCCGCTTCGGCATCATGACGTCGAGCAGGACGAGATCAGGCAGACGCGACTGTGCGATTGCCAGCGCCTCGTCCCCATCCCGCGCCGTCAGCACCTCACAGTCGAGCGGACGTACATACAGAGTCAGCAGCCGCTGCACTGCTTCGTCATCATCCGCAATCATCAGAACCGGCCGGTCTGGCATTCCCTGCATGATATTGCGTGAATCGTTCCATTGCGGTGATCGGGGTTACGGAGGATCAGGCAACTCAGCGACTCAGCAACCCAGCGACTCACCACCCCGAGACCGCGAAACGACGCGACCCCGCAACCAAAACGATCCCCGCGAGACCGCACTGTGCTAAGTTCCCACGCCGCACGCAATTGGGAGAGTCATGATCAAATTCGGGACCTCGGGCTGGCGCGGCATCATCGGAGAGGACTTCACCTTCGACAACGTCCGGATCGCCAGCCAGGGCATCGCCAACTACCTGAAGAAGTCGAGCCAGAAGGGACGCGGCGTCGTGATCGCCTACGACACGCGTTTCCTTTCCGAGAAGTTCGCCTCGGAAGCGGCCCGCATCCTCGCCTTCAACGACATCCAGGCCTTCCTCTGCACGCGCGATGTCCCCACACCGTGCGCGTCCTTCGAGACGGTCCGGCGCAAAGCGATGGGGGCGATCAACTTCACCGCCTCCCACAATCCGCCCGAATACAACGGCCTGAAGTTCTCGACCTCCAATGGCGCCCCTGCGCTGCCGGAGATCACACGCCAGATCGAGGCGGAGATCCACGCGGTCGCCGCAAGCGGCCAGAGCGTCGACGTCTACGAGAAGGCTGAGCTGATCGAGGAGATCGACCCGAAGGACCGCTACCTGAACGAGCTCAAACAGAAGGTCGACGTCGACATCATCCGCAAGAGCGGCCTCCGTATCGCCATCGATTCGCTGTTTGGCACATCGCGCGACTACCTCGATTACTTCCTCCTCGAGTCCGGCGTCGAGGTGAAGATCATCCACAACTACCGCGACCCCTACTTCGGCGGCTTCTCCCCCGAATGTACCGAAAAAACCCTCGCCGAGCTGCGCAAGATCGTGACCGACGAAGGCTTCGACATCGGACTGGCCACCGACGGCGACGCCGACCGCTTCGGCATCATCGACGACCGCAACCGTTTCGTCTCTCCGAATGTAGTCCTCGCTCTGCTCGCGATCTACCTGAAGCGCGAACGCAAGATCCCGGGCGGCCTGGCCCGCTCCGTGGCAACGACGCATCTCATGGACGCCATCGCCCGCAAGCTCGACGTCGAGCTGTTCGAAACGCCGGTCGGCTTCAAGTACATCGGCGAGCTGATTCTCGACGACAAGATCGCCATGGGCGGCGAAGAGAGCGCCGGCATGTCGATGTACCGCCACCTTCCGGAGAAAGACGGCATCCTGGCTTGCCTGCTGGTCGCGGAAATGGTCGCGCACACCGGCAAGAAACTGAACCAGCTCATCGACGAGATGTACCAGGAGTTCGGCTACTTCTATTCGAAACGGATCGACATGAAGCTGACGCCGCAGCTCGAGGATTCTCTGGCCGGCAAACTGGCCAATCCACCAAAGTCGATCGACAACTTCACCGTCCGCCAGGTCAATACGATCGACGGCGTGAAGCTGATCTTCGACGACAATACCTGGCTGCTCTTCCGGCTCTCGGGAACCGAGCCCGTGGCACGAATCTATGCCGAGGCAGGCAGCCCGAAAGACTTGAAACATGTGATCGATGCGGGAAAGAGGTTTGTGGCTCCAGGGTGATGGTTGGATTGGTTGGTTGCTGGGGTTCTGGGTTGCTCAGTTGCTGAGTTGTTGCGCTGCTGGATGATGGGTGCCTGATTCCCTACTTGCCTCGATCGCAACTTCTCACTCTCACCGTGGCAACATGTGAACCGAGCAACCCAGCAACCCAAATACAACACCCGGCACCCCACAAAACACTATGCACTACCCCTTCCAGAAACACTTCCTCGTCTGCACCGGCGACCGCTGCGGCAATCCCGAGCGCGGCGTCGAGCGCGGTGAGCTCATCCACGCGGAGCTCAAGGGTCACAACAAGCAGATGGGGCGAAAGGCGCTGGTACGCGTCTGCACGGTCTCCTGCCTCGAGCTGTGCGACCACGGACCGAACATGATCGTCGACGGCGTCGCCTACTCACACCTGACTCGCGAAACGGCGCGCGAGGTCTATGCCGGTGTGATGGGCGACGGACCTCCTCGCGATGACCTTCAACTGAGCGAAGCGGAGTTCCTCACCGGTAACAGCGCCGCACTGAAGAAATAGCGATGCGTCGTGCAGTCATCGCGCTGGCGTTGATCCTGGCCGCCTGCTCCCGTGAGCCGCGCGGAAAATCGTTCATTCTCGCTACGACAACGTCCCTGCAAGGCTCGGGCGTCCTGCCACTCCGCAACGTGTACGCCCTAATCCTCCCTCGGGCGACGGGAAGTCCGGACGCGCCAAATGCAGAACGATTCGTCGAGTGGTTGCTACGAGGCAGGGGACATTCGCTGCTCGAAACGTACGAGATCAAGGGGAAGCGCGCGTTTCACATGATGTGATGTTTTGTGTGTTGCAAGACCGCGCTACCTCGCCACAGTCAGCACCGCCGGCGCGTCCTGCACGAACGCCACCTTCCCATCGGCACGGCTGGAGTCGGGGTTCACGATCCGCGACGGCGTCGATGTGATGATCGACTCCAACTCCTGTGGGGTCAGCTCCGGGCGCTCTGATAACAACCGTGCCGCGATCCCGGCGATGATCGGAGCCGCGAACGACGTCCCGGAGCGAAGGTTCGGCTTCGTGCCGCGGTAGTGATCGGAAGCGGTAATAGACGCGCTGAAGATTCCCTGCGACGGCGCCAGGATCTCCAGGCCGCCATGACACGCGCCCGGCCACCAACTGTTCTCGGGTGTCATCCCGCCGACCGTGATCAGTCCGTCGAGATTCTTCCCCAGGATCGCCGGAAAGCGGTCGACGACGCCCGAACGGCCGCAGCCGCTGTCGATATTGTTGCCGGCAACCACGAAGAGGAAACGCTTGCCGTTCGGATCGGGACGGCCCTGTGCGTCAACACCACCGATCATGTCGCGAATCTTCCTCTCTACCGTCGCAAACGTCACCGGAGCCTCGTCAGGGTTTGTTTCCAGCCTCTCAAGCACCCAGCCGCTGATATTGACGATGGCAGTGTGAAACTGCGGCGCCGGCGGATCCCATGCGTGCCGGATGATGTCGTTCAGACCCTCGAGATAGGTGCGCGTCGTCGCCAGCGCCGCCTCGTTCATCACACGAATGCTGACGATCATCGCCTCGGACGCCACACCGACGTTCTGCCCCGCCACCAGCGAGGCAACACTCGTTCCGTGGGACGCGCCGATCAGTTCGGCCGCATTCGAAAAGCAAGGTGACAGCGATTTATCGGAACTGACGCATCCCGACGTGCCGATCAGCACCGATCTCGTGGCGTCGAAACCGGCGATCACGCGGCTGCCCGCGGGCGACGCGAATTCGACATGCGACGCCATGACCCCCGTGTCCATGACATAGACGACCGTGCCTGCACCGAGCGCGCGCCGGCGATACTGCCCATCGAGAGCACCCCCACGCTGGTCGATCCGGTCGAGATGCCAGAGAAGATTCTCGGCCGACGGATCACCGCATTCACCGAGCTTCGCAGCATTGTGATTCGCGTCGAGCACGACCTCGGACTCGTGACAGCGAGTCGAAACGAGCTCCTGCGCTCCGACCACCGCGGGGTACGCGGCGAGCGCAATCAGAACTGCGGCGAACGTTCTTCGCAGCGGGGTCACCTGAATTTTGGAACGTCTTGGACGACGAGCAATAAGATTCGAACAAAGCGGGAAAAATGGCAAGGGAAATCATTGGGAGTGGGCAGCGGGGATTGGGGACTGGGAGTAAGGACGCCGGTGAGTCCGATGCCGGTTCTTTGTCTCCCATATCCCACGCCCCACTCCCCACTCCCCACGCATGGTGGCTCGCCGCCGTCTTCTTCACCCTCGCACTCGCCGTCCGCCTTCTCAACGCACCACTCATCTTCGAGAACGGCAAGCCCCGGATCACTCCCATCGATGAGCTGTACCACTGGAAGCGGATCTCGTATTCGGCTGCACACTTTCCGCACGTGCTCGAATTCGATCCCGACCGCGGGGTCGCCGGTGAATTCTGTCCCTGGCCTCCACTCTACGATGTCCTATCCGGTGGCGCGGCCAGGCTCCTCGGTGCGGGTAACCCCAGCACAGACATCATGAAAGCAGAGAGCAGAAGGCAGCAAGAAGAAATGGTAAGCACCAAGCCCATGGCGCCGGCCGGACGACAATTCTGCTCTCTGCCTTCTGCTTTCTGCTTTCAAGGTGCCCCCTCAGACGCTGTACTGACCCGCATCATCTGGTTCCCTCCCCTGCTCTTCGCGCTCTTCACAGGCATCGCTGTCTTCGTATTGATGAGAAGCCGAGGAGTACTCGTGGCGAGTCTCTGCGGCATGGCGCTGGCGACTTCGCCGTTCCTGGTCACAACTTCGTGGATCGGAAGCATCGACCATCACTTCCTCGAACCGGCGCTCACCTTCGCGATTCTCGGTGCGGCGTCCCTCGGCATACGAGCGCGTACCCGCGGCGAACAGATCCGCGCCGGCATCCTCCTCGGCATCGCCATCACCGCGGCCATGTTCGTCCAGACGGCGCTCCTCATCGCCGCTGCCCTGGCCTTCGCCGTCTTGTTCTTATGGAGCGACTGCGCGGCCGCAACCTGCGGCTTTGGAATCGCCGCAATCGCCGTCACGCTCTATCGCCTTACACGAGCGCCCGGGTTTCCCGACAATCAGTGGTTCCTCGGCTGGACGCACGCATCGCTCTTCGCAGCCGCGGCCGTCGCAAGTGCGATCGTTTTCATTCGTCCCCGTTGGCGTCTCGAGGCAGCCCTCATCGGCGCAACGATCGTCCTCGCATCGCCGGCCGTCCTCGAATCGCTTCTCAACGGCGCACACTTCTTCGGCGGCGAACGCTGGCTCCAGACGATCATGGAGTTTCAGCCGCTTTGGCGCGCGCGCGGCGAGGATCTCCTCTCCGACGTTGTCGGACTCTCCGGCGGCGTTGTGCTGGTCTGGTTCCTCCTCGCACGTGCCTTCCGCACACGCGATCGAGCTCGACTGGCCGTCGCTATCTTCGCCATCACCTACCTCGGACTCACGATCACAAGCCGCCGCTTCGGGATCGTGGCCATCCCGCTGCTGGCCCTGGCAGGCGCGCTCTACGTCCCGCTCATCGCCCGCAAGCGACTGGCCATCCTGGCCGCGCTGGCGATCGCACTCCCTCCTCCCCTGCAACTGGCTGGCTGGCTGATGACGCCAATTCCGCCGGTAGCACCAAATCAGCAGCATTGGCTTCAGGCCACATCCTTCCTGCGGTCGCAACCGCCGGGACGCGTGCTCGGCCCGTGGTCGCTGGGGCACGCGATCGACGTCGAAGGGAGGCATCCCGTCATCATCGACAACTTCGGGACGATGCCCGATGCGAACACGTTCGAGCGCGCGCAGGAAGCGTTGACTGCTCACGACGAGGCAACTCTGGCGCGCTACTGCGATGCAGCCGGAGTACGCTACCTCGTCCTCGAAACACCGCGGTTTGGCATCGCCTCGGCGAACGCCATCCTCGGCACACAGCAAGCACAGGAGTCGACGTGGTGGTGGCATGTATGGCGCGGGGAGCAACCTAAGTTGTTTCATCTCCTCTGGAGCCAGCCGAACCTGAGAATCTACAAACGATGATGTTCGAAGAATTCACCGCCGAGGCTTTACGGCCGCCGATTCTGGAACGCTGGTTCGCACCTTCAGTGACGCCTTCGTTCATTCGCGCGCGATGGATCTGGCTCCGATGCCTCGGTGCGATTTTCTTCTCCGCGTTCTACTCGCTCTACTTCCAGATTCACGGCCTCATCGGCCCGCACGGCATTCTCCCGGCAGGCGAGTATCTCGACGCCGTGCACCATGCTCTCGGCGCAAAAGGCTACTGGCTCGCCCCCACGCTGCTCTGGCTCAACGCCGGCGACCGGATGTTGAGCGCAATCGTCTGGATCGGCTTCGCCGCCTCAGTCGCGATCATTCTCAATCTCTGGCCGCGACTCTCGATCGCGGTCGCCGGCATCTGCTTTCTGACGTTCATCGGCGCGGCCCAGGACTTCGCCGGCTATCAGTCGGACGGCATGCTGCTCGAAGCGGCGCTGCTCTCCATCTTCCTCGCGCCGCGAGGTATCCGGCCCGGCATGGCGGTAGATCGGCCGCCGTCACGTGCGGCCGTCTTCATGCTGCAGTGGGAGTGGTTCCGCATCTACTTCGAGTCCGGAGTCGTCAAGATTCTCAGCGGTGAGCAGCAATGGCGAGACCTGACTGCGATGGACAAGTACTACGAAAACGGCCCGCTTCCCTCATGGTCCGGCTGGTACGTGCAACAGTGGCCGCATTCGTTCCACGCCTTTTCGGCCGGCCTGACTCTCGCGGTCGAACTGCTCATCGTCTGGCTCGTATTCGCGCCGCGGAAAGCATCGGTGTGCCGCATCATCGTCTTCCTCATCGTCACGCCGATGCAGATCGGGATCATCCTCACCGCGAACTACGCCTTCCTGAACTACCTCGTCCTCCTCCTGGGCGTGCTCCTGCTCGACGACTCCATCCTTCGCGGGCGGACACCCGCGCCGAAGTCGATGAAGCCGTCGATCACAGCAGCCCTCGTACTGACGACGATTTTCCTGACGTCGTTCGCCAGCTTCCTGATGCCGTCGTTCCCAACGGCCAGGCTACTCGAGCCGTTTCGCGTCGCCAACAGTTACGGCCTCTTCGCCGTCATGACGCGCAACCGTTACGAGATCGAGTTTCAGGGAACGCGCGACGGCGCTACATGGATCGCCTATCCGTTCCGCTACAAACCGCAAGACGTTCTCAAACCGCCCGGCCTCTACGCCCCCTACCAGCCTCGCTTCGAATGGAATCTCTGGTTCGCGTCGCTCGGGTCGTTGAACGACAACCGGTGGATCCTGAACACGGAGGGCCGGCTATTGGAGAATTCGCCGCCGGTCATGCGGCTCTTCGCCGGCAATCCATTCGATGGGAAGCCGCCAGTAGCCGTCCGCGCCGTTGCGTATCAATACTGGTTCACCACGCATGACGAGCGTTCACGCACCGGCGCATGGTGGCGGCGCGAGGCACTCGGGGCATACGCACCGACGGCACGCCGAGCCTCGGACGGAAGCATCACCTTCGACACCGAGTAGTGCTGGCACGCGAGTAGCTATCAGCCAAGCCAAATGGGAAACCTGCTTTGGCTCATCATCGTCGTTCTCGTCATACTCTGGCTCGGTGGATTTGCGATGCACGTCGGCGGTGCTCTCATCCACCTCATTCTCGTAGTTGCCGTAGTCGTACTGGTCGTCCAGCTCATCACCGGCCGGCGCGTCTGATCACACAGCGCGCTTGAACGCCGCTACCAGCCGCGCCACTCGATCGGGGTCGACGGGCGCTTCCACGCGCCCGCCGGCCTTGATCGATGTTCCAACGATCGTAGCTTCAGCATTCGCAAACGTGCTCGCATTCGCTTCCGTCAGACCACTGCCGATGATGATCGGTGCGTCGGGAAGGGCTTCGCGCACCGCCACGAAGCTGTTGCGATCCGGCTCCGCTCCCGTCTCTGCTCCACTGACGATGACTCCGTCGGCCAGACCTCGATGCCGCAGGTCTTTCGCCGACTGAATCTCGTCGATCGACACTACCGGAGTCGCGTGCTTGACCATGTGGTCAGCGAAGATCAGCACATCGCGCGCAACCGCCGCGCGTTTCCGCAACGTCTCCGCGGCGCGCCCTTCGACGATCCCCTGATCGGTCAGCATCGCGCCGGTATGGACGTTGACTCTGATGAACGCTGCTCCTGTCGCCGCCGCGATGGCGATGGCTGACGCCGCATCGTTACGCAACACGTTTACTCCAAACGGCAGCCTAACCTCCAAGACAACTTCAGCGATCACCCTCGTCAGCGCCGCGACCATCTCCGCCGGGACGCAATCCTTGAAGAATGGCCGGTCGCCAAAATTCTCGAACGCCATGGCATCGCAGCCCCCGTCCCGCAACGCCCGCGCGTCGCGCAAGGCGTCATCGATCACGGCAGGCATTGAACCGCCATACCGCGGAGCACCCGGCAGCGCACCGACGTGAACCATCCCGATGATGCAGTTGCGGCCGAAGCGTTGCCGGAAAAGATCGCGCGTGAGCATGCGTGATTCTGTCATTCCTAAACGTGCAACGGTCCAACTGGCATTACACGACGCTGAGACATCGAGAGTCCTTCTCCCCCTTGCGGGGAGAAGAGCCTGCCCTGAGCGAGCGCAGCGAGTCGAAGGGTGCCGAAGGCGGCTGAGGGGGTCGTTTCGGGGAGGAGTAGGTTACACCCCTCACCCGCACTACCCCTTCGCTGCGCTCAGGGTCCGTGTCTCCCTCTCCCCGCGTCTACGCGTGGGGAGAGGGTGGCTCGATTGGAGAGAGGGTTGCTCGACTGGAGAGAGCCGCCGTCATTCCGACAGCGCTCTTTTCTAATCTACTCATCCGCCGATCCACTGATCTACTATTCCACCCGCATGTCCGATCTGAAGCTGTTCAACACCCTGACGCGGGAGAAGGAAACGTTTGAGCCGCTGGTCCCCGGCGAGGTCCGCATGTACTCGTGCGGGCCGACGGTCTACAACCACCTCCACATCGGCAACATGCGCACGTTCGTCTGGGGCGACGTCCTGCGCCGCTACCTGGAGTGGCGCGGACTGCGCGTGAAGCAGGTCATGAACGTTACCGACGTCGAGGACAAGATCATCAAGAACGCCGCCGCGGCCGGCAAGGAGTTGCAGAGCTACACCGCGCCGTTCATCGAATCGTTCCACGAATCGCTGAAGAAGCTACGCGTCCGCCCTGCCGACGCCTACCCTCGCGCAACCGCGTACATCCCTCAGATGGTGGCCCTGGTGGAGCAACTCACCGAACGCGGCCACACCTACGCCGCCGATGGCTCGACGTACTTCAAAGTCGCGAGCATGCCTGACTACGGAAGGCTCTCTCGCGTCGAGATCGATCAGACGAGCGGCTACAGCCGGGTCGAATCGGACGAGTACGAGAAGGAGTCGGCGCGCGATTTCGTCCTCTGGAAAGCGAAGAAGGACAACGAACCGGCCTGGCAGACGGCGATCGGCGAAGGACGCCCCGGCTGGCACCTGGAGTGCTCGGCTATGTCGATGGATCTTCTCGGCGAGACATTCGACATCCACACCGGAGCGGTCGACCTCATCTTTCCACATCACGAGAACGAGATCGCCCAGAGCGAAGGGGCCACCGGTAAGCCGTTCGTCCGTTACTGGATTCACGGCGAGCACCTCAACATCGATCATCAGAAGATGTCGAAGTCGATCGGCAACATCTACACCGTTCCGGAGATCGAGGCCATGGGCTACGACCTGCTGGCCCTCCGCTACGCCCTGCTGTCGGTCCCTTACCGGACCAAGCTCAATTTCACGCCGCAGTCACTCGACGACGCGAAGAACGCACTGACGCGCATCGAGTCGTTCATCCTTCGGCTGGACGAGGTGTCGCGCTCGGCACCGCACGACGCGAAGCATTCCGACGGTGCAGCCGATGAATTGATAGGCGGGTTCCTCACCGATTTCGAGACGGCGATGGACGACGACATCAACACCGCCGGCGCGCTCGGTGCTCTTTTCACATTGATCCGCGAAGGCAACGTCGCTCTCGATGAGGGCCGCATCCTCGCCGGAGACGCCGAGGGGCTGAAGACGGCGCTGATGAAAGTCGACCCCGTGCTCGACATCTACCCCGAGCGACGTGGTGGATTCGTCCCCCTCGCGGCGCATGCCGTGGCAACCGCTACCTCGACCGCCGATCTCTCCACATCCATCGCTCTAGAGGCGCATTCCATGGCAACCTCAACCGCGCCAGCAGATCTCTCCTCCTCGCCGAACTCCGAGATTGATCAACTCATCACCGCTCGCAACGCCGCGCGGAAAGCGCGCAACTTTGCCGAGAGTGACCGCCTTCGCGACGAACTGGTCAGCCGCGGGATTCTGTTGGAAGACACACCGGGCGGAACGCGGTGGCGGAGAAAATGAGGGTGCTGTTCGTTGGTTGCCGGGTTACTGGGATGTTGAGTCGCTGGAAACGGTTCGAACAACCTAGCGGCCGGGCAACTCAGCAACTCAGCCACCAAGCCTCCCAACCAACCTCATGATCGGCTACCTCGAAGGCACACTCAGACAACTCGATGCCACACGTGCGCTCATCGTCGCGGGCGGTGTCGGCTACGAAGTCCACATTTCGCTGCAAACCTACTACAAGCTCGAAGGTCAGAGAGACGTGTCTCTGACGATCTACACGCACGTCCGTGAAGATGCCCTGACGCTCTACGGCTTCGCCGGCGGAGAAGAGAAATTCGCCTTCGAGAAGCTCATCTCGATCTCCGGCATCGGGCCAACGCTCGCGCAGAAAATCCTCTCCGGCATCGAACCGTCTGATCTCGCCGAGGCTGTGGCGAGAGGCGATGTGCGCAAGCTGTCCTCGATTCCGGGTGTGGGAAAGAAGACCGCGGACCGCATCATCCTCGAGCTACGTGACAAGTTGCTCATCCCCGAGTCGGTGCGCGAGAAGGCAGCGCCATCGGCACGACTGTCGGTCGACGATGACGTTCACTCCGCCCTCATCAACCTCGGCTACAAGCCGAGGGACGCCGAGTCCGCGCTCGACATCGCCCGCAAAGAGCTCGGCAACGAGGCCGAGCTTTCCGCGCTGCTCAAGGCCGCGCTACGCCAGCTCACGCGGTCTTAATGACGGGGGTCCGCCGTCGAACGTCACGAGTCACGCCAACCGGGCGCGGCGATTGCTCACAGTCGTTGAGGAGGTCACCATGACCATCAGGAAAATCCTCGCAATCGCCGCCGTGGCAGCGCTCTGCACAGCATGCAGCGGGGAGCGGGCCGAGGGACCCGTGCAATCTACTGCCACCTACCAGCCGTCGACGAGTGGGACGACAGCGACGGAAACCGGCGGCGGCACGCCAATCGCGACCACCGGCGGCGATACCCGCCCACGTGTAATGACATCGACGGTACCGACGTCATCTCCGGCGACGACAACAACCGGATCAACCACGACCCGCTGAACCTTCACATGACGTACCGTTGGCTGAAATGCGCGAGCCTGCTCCTTCTGTTCGGGGTACTCATCTTCCTGCTGGTACTCCCAGCCTTCGCACTCGACAACACGAGCCTGCGTCTGCTCGATCACGCCTGGCCTAACGTAGCCTCCCGCCGCGTGAATGAGATCGGGCGCGGCATCGGCGTCGTCTTCAGCCCCGACCTCTCCGTAGCCGGCAACTGCCGCTTTTATCAATCACTCGGTTTCGCCTGCTTTCAGAGTGCCGACTGGGAGAAGGTTCTCGACGACGTCCACCGCTACAACGTTCTCTATCCCGAGCGCCGTATCTTTACTCTGATCCTCGAGACCCACGGTACAAACGGCAACGGCCTCAAGCTGCAGACGGGTTACGACCCCGGCGCCGGCCGCTCGTATATCGCTGCCGGCGCCTTGCAGCAACGCCTCGAGCCGGAGGGGATCTACTACGTCATCGTGAGCGCGTGCAACTCCGGCCGGCTGCTGCGGCCTGCGATTTACAACCAGCTCGATCCGAACAACGGCGACAAGCTCTTCCTGCCGCCCACGAAAGGGATCGTCAACGCCACTCCTGATTTCGTCGCTTCGCGCAGCGCCGTAACGATCATCACCCCACAGTCGAGCCACATCGAGACGACGTTGGTGGGAAGCCTCCCTGAGCTTTCCCCTGCCGCTCGCCGCGCCATCACCGAGTCGTCCAGAACCTTCGGCAGCGTTCCGCCGAAGGAATTCGCTGTGTCGGACATGATGGTGGCGATGCTGACACGCGACCCTCATCTTCAACTCGCGGCTGGCACTTACGTCGATGAGCTCAACCGCGATGCCGCCCCCGTCGACCGCAGCGAACAACTCTTCAGCAAGTTCGTCCGTTACGTCAATGCCGTAGCCGCCAAGCAGTATCCGCCGGGGACGAAGAAGATCGCCCACAAACCGGCGAAGAAGAAGCCGGTTGCGGGGCGATAACGGGGGTTGACGAGACATGGGTTTTGATTGAATCGGGAAGTCCTTCCCATCGATCCACCCTCTCCCCGCGCGTAGACGCGGGGAGAGGGAGACACGGAGCGAAGCGTAGTGCGGGTGAGGGGTGTTAACTTGAGACACATACTGACCTCGCGTAAAGAGAACCCCTCATCCGCCTTCGGCACCTTGTGCTCGCGGGGGAGAAGGCGATCGATGGGTTCAGCCTCTCGCTCATCCAACACAGGCGGCTCGGGCCATCGGCGCCGGGGCTCGTCGCGGACTCGCGAACCGTTCGCGAGAGATACCCGAATCGCGCGCGAGGAATCCCAGGTCGCTCGCGAGGAATACCCGAGCCGCTCGTGAAAGAACCCTCCGTCGCTTGCGGGAGACAAGCGTGTCGCTCGCGAGAAACACCCGAGTCCCTCCCGAGAGGTGCCCGAATCGCTCCCGAGAGATGCCCGAGTCGCTCGTGAAAGATACGCGAGTAGCTCGCGAGAGACGAGCGAGTGGCTCGCGAGAGTCAGGCGAGTAGCTCGCGAGAGATGCCCGAGTTGCTCGCGAGGAATACGAGAATCGTTCGCGAGAAATACGCGAGTCTCTCGTGAAAGATCCCGGTGTCTCTCGCGAGAGACTCGAGAGTTGTTCCCGAGGAATTCGAGAGTTTCTCGCGAGGAACCCGAGAGTAGTCCACGAGGAATACGAGAGTCTCTCGCGAGGACTTCGTGAATCTCTCGTAAGGAACTCGAGTGTCTTTCGTGAGGATCTCAAGAGTTTCTCGCGAGGATTTCGTCAGTCTCTCACGAGATTGAATCACAATCATCTCGGTCAGCTAGCGTCAACGTATTAATGTCGGGTTCCGTCTCTTATGGAGAAGGAGCAACACGCCATGAAACGCCTGATCTCAGCAGCAATGATCGCCGTGAGCCTCGCGGCCACAGCATGCACTACCGTTGTAGCGGTTCGTCCGCCTCGAGCTGGACTCGTCCTTGTCGACGGACGTTGGGTTGCGCCGCCGAGGTATGGCGCCGTGTGGATCGCACCACATTGGGAGCGCCGCAGTTTTCACCGAGTTTGGGTCGCCGGTTACTGGGCCTATTGAAGACGGCCGGCTACTCGGGACCAAAGGACAGCGATTTGACCAACATGCCCAGAGGGCGCGGATCTCCCGGCCTTAGCGCGGTCCGACTGGCTGCCAAGTCAAGAATGTTCGGCGCCCCGTTTGGAGCGGGTTTGATGTGGTACTCGAGGTTGCCGTCTTCAGCCGGTGGAGTGAACCGATCGACGAACTGGCCGTTCAGCACAATCGCAATTGTAGTGTGCGATACCAATGACGCAGCCGGGAGCCGGAGCTCGATCCGCAGAGTCGTCGCCCCGAACGACGGCGGGAGTGTCGTTGTCGAGTGCTCTGCCATCGGACGAAACTCCAGAGGTCCTTGGCTCTCGGGCGCATACCAGCCGTCCAGGAATTGCGGCAGGGTGCGTACCGGGATCAGCCCGGCGTCGAAGTAGTGGCGTCGGGCGATGTTCCAGAGATGGCCGCGCTGTCGATGGAACACCAGTCCGTCGCGGTCGTCGAGATCGGCCTCTGCAAGGATCCAGGCACGCCTGCTGTCCACTGATAGCGGCATGGCGCGCTTGTCGAAGACGTGGATGTATGGGTAGTCAGGCAGCAGATACTGGAAAAACGGATCCATGTCGCGGGCAACGAAGAGCTGGCCGGCGTGCAGATCGAGATGCTGCCTTACCGCTTCGACGGCGAGCACTGACGGCGCGACGTTGTCGCGCACAGTGGCGAGCGCCGGGAGCGTCCAGACAAAGAACGAGGCCGTGAGCGCCAGGCCAACGAGCGGTTCCGCGCGCGGCCATTTGCGCGAGACGCGATGAATGCCATCAGCGGCAAGGATGGCGAAGAGCGGAGAGTAGCCGATCGAAAAACGGTTGATGCTGTAGCGGTCGAGCATCATCCAGGCGAGGATGGCGAAGGGGCCAAATGTCAGGGCCAGCCACGCCATGGCCCGGTCACGAGAAGCGAGGGCGCCGGCGATGGATATGGCCACGAAGATCGAGGTGATGAAGCTGAGCGCAAGGGAGTCGTACTGCTTAACGAAGAAACGGTCGAATAGTCGCCAGAGCGGCGGGCGCGCTGGACTGCGGAAGGAATCGACGCGCGTGATGTAGTCGCCGTGCTCCCTGGCCGCATCGAAGTACGGCTTGTAGCCCCCCGTAGCTGCCATCGCGCCGCCAAATGCGACGCCGACCGTCACAGCGCCAATGAGCGCGGCGAAGACCACGTCGCGCCAGGCGGCGCGGGCACGGTACCAGGTCGCCAGCGCGCCGGGGGCAAGTCCGATCAGGAAGTTCTGCGGTCTGATTCCGGCAGCAAGAGCCAGCAATGCAGCACCGATGAGATATGCCTTAGCGTCGCGGCATCCTCGGAAGAGAAAGCCGACGGCGAAGACGACGAGAACGAGTGACGGGATGTCACTGAAAGCTCCGCCGCCGAAGAACCAGACGTTCGGGAAGAAGGCGCAGAGCGCGCCCGCCACAACAGCGGTACTGAATGGGAGGCGCAGCTCGCGAGCTAGAAAAAAGATGGCCGGGAAGACGAGCATCCCGGCTGCCAGGTTGACGGCCTGCAGCGCGCGGAAGTCGTTGTGTATGACTACGCGAACGATGCGGCCGAGAGCGATGTAGACCGGGAAGCCGGGCGGATGCGGGTGGTGACTGGTGACGTCATAGGACCGCATTCCGAGGCAGAACAAGGCCTCGTCCCAATCCCAGAGCGAACGCGCCATGGCCAGAAAACGCGTTCCCGCGCAGACGAGCGCAACGATTCCGAGTACCAAACGCTGGCGCGGCGTCAGAGCGAGTATTGGTTGGGTAAGGTCCATCGCCGAAGCGGGCGAAGGATCTCACAAAGGTGCTACCGGTAGAACTTCCCATCCTGTTCCGCGAGCTTGCGCAGCGCGGCAGTAGCCAGGAAGCGCTTGCCGTGTTTCTGAGCAAGGTCGTCGAGGCGGGCCAGAATGTACGGAAGGCCCAGCTTGTCGGCGTAGCGAAGCAGACCGCCTCGGAATGGTGGAAAGCCTGTTCCCATGATCATGGCGAGATCGACCTCCGCGGCCGAGGCGACGATCTTCTCATCGAGAATCATCGCCGCTTCGTTCACCATGACGAAGATCATTCGCTCCACGACGGCCTGTTCCTCGGCTGGATGAGTCGACTTGATGTTCAGCAGTTTGTAGACCGAGGGATCGGGACCCTGCCGTTTGCCAGCTTCGTACAGGTACAGGCCCTTGCCGTTCTTTTTGCCATAGCGGCCATCGGAGTAAAGGGTTTCGACAACATGGGACGGCTCCATACGATCGCCGAATGCAGCGCCGAGGATCTTGGCCACCTTCGCGGCGACGTCGATGCCCACCTCGTCGAGCAGCGCCATCGGTCCCATCGGCATTCCGAAACCGGTCATCGCTTTGTCGAGCGACTCGATGGTGTTCCCCTCTTCGAGCAGGAAGCCGGACTCGTTCATGTACGGCCCCAGGATGCGGTTGACGACGAAGCCCGGTCCATCATTGCAATAAACGACGGTCTTCCCCAGCTTGCGCGCGAAGTTGGCTACGGTGACCATCGTGGCGTCGGAGGTTTTGGCGCCGCGGATCACTTCGACGAGGGGCATGCGGTCGACCGGATTGAAGAAGTGCATTCCGGCGACGTTCTCGGGCCGCTTCGCCTGCGCCGCGATATCGGTGATCGGAATAGTCGACGTGTTTGTGGCGAAGACCGCATCTGGCCCGGCAATCGCTTCGAACTCGCTGAGTACCTGGCGCTTGATGTCGACATTTTCGACGACAGCCTCAACGACCAGATCGCAGGTGCTGAAACCGCTCCAGTCAACCGTCGAAGTGATTCGGGCAAGCTTGCGCTGCATCTCCCCGCGTGTCATGCGCCGGCGGTCGACTTTTTTCTTCCAGATTCTCGACGCGGCTTTCAACCCTCCGGCGATCGCCTTCCAGTTGATGTCACGCATCCGAACAGTTGCTTCGGTCTTGTCCGCGACCAGTTGCGCGATCCCACCGCCCATGATTCCCGCACCGAGCACGCCGGCGTTGCGGACCTCGATCGGTGTAGCGGCGATCCGCTCCTTCTTCGACTCCTCCATCATGAAGAAGAGCCGGATGAGATTCTGCGCCACATCGCCTGCGGTTCCGCCGGCCGTGCTGACGATCAAGGAGACGACTTCTTCGACTTCGCGCGCGAGGCTGCGCTCGACCCCCGCCGGCATGCCGTACTCCATCACGTCGATCGCCTTCAGCGGCGCCGGGTAATGGCCATGGGTCTGCGCCAGAACGGCCTTGCGCGCCTTGCTGAAGATGATGCGCCGCGCCAGCGGATTGCCTTCGACGTAGAACTTCGTGCGGTCGCTTCCGTGGCGCTTTGGTTTGGCTGCGAACTGCCTGGCGATGTCGAGCAGGATCGGCGCAGGGACGACTTCATCGACGAGCCCCATCTTCTTCGCCCGCTTCCCGTCGACCGTCTTGCCATTGAGGATGATGTCGAGCGCGGCGGGAAGGCCGATGAGCCGCGGCAGCTTGGTCACGCCGCCCCAGGCCGGGAAGATGCCTAATTTCGTCTCCGGCAATCCGATCTGCGCCTTGGGACTGTCGGACATGACGCGATAGTCACAACTGATGGCCAGCTCGCACCCGCCGCCGAGCGCCGCCCCATTGATCGCCGCGACGGTGACTTGCCGCAGTTTCGAAAAACGGTGAATCGTCTGTTGCCCAAAACGGGTGTACTCCCTGGCCTGCTCTGCGGACGCTGCCTTGGAAAACTCGGTGACGTCGGCACCGGCGATGAAGATCGACGGCTTCCCGGAAGCGATGACGACCCGCTTGACCGCGCCGTCGTGCTCCAATTCGTCGACGACGGAGGCGAACTCGGTCATCACCGTCGACGAGAACTTGTTGACCTTCTCGCCGGGAAGGTCGAACCACACGATGGCCAGATCGCCATCGCGCTCGATGCGAAATGCAGACGCGGCCCGCTGGGTAGTTTCAACCGTGGACGTCATCGGTCAGGTCCGTTTTCCTTCACCCTCATCCTCGACGTTTTCGTCGATGTAGAGCTGGTCGATGATGTCCTTGTACTTCTTGTCGATCATCTTCCTCTTCACCTTCAGCGACGGCGTGATCTCGTCCGCGTCGATGGTGAAATCGCGCGACAGGAGAGCGAAGCGCCGGATCTTCTCCTGACGGTCGAGGTTCTGATTGAAACGATCGATCTCGGTCTGGTAGATCTGTCGGACTCGTTCGTTGCCGATCAACTCGTCACGCGAAGCGAACTGGACACCCATCGCCGACGCATCGCGCTCGAGCTTGTCGAAATTGGGAACGAGGAGCGCAGCCAGATACTTGCGCCGGTCGCCGATCAGAACCGGCGTGCCGATGTATGGAGAGCTCTTGAGCAGTGCCTCCAGCGGCTGCGGAGCGATATTCTTGCCGTAGGCATTGATGATGATGTCCTTTTTGCGGTCGGTGATCTTCAGGAAACCGTCAGCGTCGATCTCGCCGATGTCGCCGGTGTGGAACCAGCCGTCCGGGTCGATCGCCTGCTTCGTGGCATCGTCGTTGTTCCAATAGCCCTTCATGATGTGGGGCCCACGGCTGAGGATCTCGCCGTCTTCGGCGATCTTCACTTCGACGCCGGGGATAATACGGCCTACGGTACCGACACGACGTGCCTGTGGCGTATTGAGTGCGATCACGGGAGAGGTCTCAGTAAGGCCATAGCCTTCGTAGATCTCGAGCCCGGCTCCGATGAAGAACGCCGCGAGCTCAGCCGATAGCGGGGCACCGCCGGAGAGAACCATTTTCACCCGTCCGCCGAGGCGAGCAAGGATCTTGCTGAAGACGAGCTTATCGGCGATCGCTGATCTCATCCCGAGGCCGAACGGCATCGGCTTGCCGGTGACGCGGTAGGGAAGGCGTTGCTCGGCGATCTTTAGTGCCCACCTGAAGATCTTCTGCTTGGACGCCGGCTGGACAGCGACACCATCCAGGATTGTGGTACGCATTTTCTCGAAGAGTCGCGGAACCGCGGCGAAGAGCTGAGGCCTCACCTCGCGGAGGTTCTCGCCGACTTTCACCACGCTCTCGGCGTAGGCGATGGTGCAGCCGCGATAGAAGTAGCAGTAATCCCCCATCCGCTCGAGGATGTGGGATAGCGGAAGGATGGAGAGTCCGACCTGGCCGCGCTCCATCGGAAGGACGCTACAGGTCGCCAGGACGTTGCTGGCGACATTGCCGTGCGTGAGCATGGCTCCCTTCGGGTTGCCGGTCGTACCCGAGGTGTAGACGAGTGTGGCCACGTCATCCGGCGTCGGCTTCGCGCGCGTTTCATCGAATCGGGACCGGGCGGCTGCGTCATCCCCACGGCGGCCGCTGTCGACGACCTGCTCGAAGCTGAGAATGCCGGCAGGCAACGCCGGCGGTGGGTCACAGACGATGACGTTATGGACGTGCGGGCAGTGGTCACGGATGCCGGCCACCTTCTTCATCTGATCCTCGTTCGAGCAGATGACGGCGACGGCGCCCGAGTCGTTGAGGATGTACTCGATCTGCCAGCCGAGGAGCGTCGGGTAGACGGGAACGGTCACCGCCGCATCGCCCAGAATGGCGAAGTCGGCAATCGCCCACTCGGGGCGGTTCTCCGAGAGAATCGCCACGCGGTCGCCGGCCTTCAGACCGAGAAGGTGAAGACCGGTGGCGAAGTACCGGACGGCATCGCGAAATTCGTCGATGCTGGTGTCGACCCACTGCCCGTCGCGTTTGTACTTGGTTGCAGCCGGCCGAGCCAGCGTGCAAGTGACGGTGTAGATATCGTTGAGAGTCTTGATCTCCATCCGCGCAGCCCCCTGATTGTGGAGTATGCGCGGATCATAGCTTAGGCCGGCACGGCCGGCTGCGTTGGTTGCCAAAGGCTCCCCCAACTGTGTCGCAGAAAGGTTCTGCCGCGCAGGCTCCTAGGCGGCCTACGCCAACTTGATCCACCGCCACAATTCAGGAATCGTCGGCCGTTTCCCGTAGGAGAGGATTCCCACCCGGAAGACCTTCGCGGTGACGTAGAAGAAGACCATGATCGTGACGATCGATACCGCAATCGAGAGAAGGACATGCCACACAGGTGGCTCGGAGACGAGCGTACGAGCGAACATCGTAAGTGGACCGTACACAGGAGCGAGAGAAAGGGCGACCGCGAAGGTGGAGTCAGGGTTCGTGATGATCACAAACATGACAAACCACGGCACCATCATCACCATCTGAAGGGGTGCCACGAGTTGCTGGGCTTCCTTGTCCGTGTTGCAGGCTGCACCGGCGATGGCGTAGATGCAAACGAAGGTCAGGTATCCCAAGATGAAGAACAGCGCGAAGTAGACGAAGACCATCGGCCGCAGAAACTGCGAGACGTCGAAGCCGGCGGTCATGGCTGTGGCCGCGCCAACCGCGCCGGCCGCTGCGATGATCGTCAACCAGACCGTGATTTGAGTGAGTCCGACCGCGGCAATGCCAAGGATCTTCCCGGTGAGCAACTCGCGCGGCGACATCGACGAGACGAGTACTTCGACAATGCGTTCGCTCTTTTCCTGAACGATGCCACGCATCGTCTCGAGGCCATAGATGAAGGACGGGATGATCAGAAGCCCGGCAAAGATGAAGCCAACGAAGAAGTTGGCCGCGTTCCCCTTTTTCTTTTCGCCGCTCCGGGAGAGTTGTACGCTGTCGATCGTGACCTCGCGCGTGAGGGTGTCAACCACCCCCGGATCGATACCGCGCGCCGAGAGCCGCTGACGCTGAATCGCGCGATTGGAGATCGACCCGAGCCGCTCCATGGAGATGAGATCGGCGGACGAGCGGCTGTAGTAGGTCATCTTGGCATCGCTCCCCGCGAAGGCGTTCGCGGGAATCACCAGCACCGCGTCGAGCCCATTGCCGGAGTCCTTATCGAGGTAGAGGCGGTCGAGAAACGGCCGGGCCGCGGAGTCGAGATTCGATTGGGTGTGCGCGTCGGTGTAGTCGATATCGAGCGACTGCGGCACCTCTCCTCGTTTGCGTCCGGAGAGCGCCTTCTCCGGGTCCGGAGTCTCCGGCTCCATGTGATGCGAAAACGAGCTACGCAGCCCCCCGGTCCCGTCGATGACGGCAACCTTCTTACCGCCCAGTCCACGCGCCACCAGGAGACTCGGCACGATGAACAGGGCGGCCATGAGCACCGGGAAGAAGAGCGTCATGAAGATGAACATCTTCTTCCGGACAGCCTGGAGGTACTCGCGTTTGATCACAGCGAACATCTTGTTCATCGAATGGACTCCATCGTCTCCGCGCCAACCTGCTCGATAAAGATCTCTTCGAGCGACGGTGAGGCGAGCTCGAATCTGCGAATGCGCAACCGCCCCAGGGTGGCTTCGAGGACGTGTTGCGGATCAGCTCCCTCGGTGAGACTCAACTCCGCAGCGTTGTTGACGATCATTGCGCGTTTGACTTGCGGAAGGTGCTGGAGAAACGCCCCGTCGCCTTCGTAGTCGATGTGCAGCGTGTTCTTGCCGAAGGAGTCGCGGACGGCGTCGAGCGCACCGGAGAGCACGACTTTCCCCTTGTGTACAAGGATGATCTCGTCGGCCATCCTCTCCGCCTCTGCCATCATATGCGTCGAGAGCAGGATCGTCCTACCCTCGTCCTTCAGCTCCTGTAGAAGGTTGCGAACCAGGAGCATGTTGACAGGGTCGAGGCCCGACTGCGGCTCGTCCAGGATGATGAGATCGGGCTCGTGCAGCAGAGTTCCGATGAGCTGAACCTTCTGCTGGTTGCCCTTGGAAAGCTCCTCGATCTTGGAGTCCCGCTTGTCCCACAGCTCGAAACGCTTGAGCCAGCGCTCGGCAGACTGCCCAACCGCCGCGCCGCGGCACCCTTTGATCTCGGCGAGAAAGAGAAGGTGCTCCTTCACTTTCATCTGCCGGTAGAGCCCGCGCTCTTCTGGGAGATAACCGATCCGGTCGCGGGCATCGCGCTCGCTGCCGAGCCATTCGATCGATCCGGAGTCAGGAAAGAAGACCCCTGTGATCATCCGGATAGTCGTGGTCTTCCCGGCACCGTTGCGTCCGAGCAACCCCGTAATCGTCCCTCGCCGGACGGTGAACGAGACCCCGTCCACCGCCCGCACGGCACCAAACGTCTTGACCACATCCCGAACGGATAAAACGACCGACATGCTCTTACTCCCTAGCAGCTAAGTCGGCGTATTGTACGAGAGGAAGAGATCAGGGTTTAGGCGGACCTGCGTCGTTCAGATCAAGCGTCGATGGGCTAAAGATCTTCTTCAGCTTCAGAACGATGCGGTCGATGATGGTTTGGCCCGGGTCGTTCCGAGACGACGCGAACGCCGGAATCGACATCGAGAGGACGACGACCAGCGAAATGGTGGCAAATAGACGACGATGCATACACACCCTCCTTGATGCTCGTCAGAGCAGGGTACAAATGGAGGGCGCCCTGCATAGGAGTGTCTCGGGAAGCAATTTCCCTACCCTCAATTTCGAAAATTGAGGGCCTCCAAGGGCTGGCGCCAACGGGGCGGCTACAAAAGGGACTTGGCGAAGACCACATTCGGCTGATGCGGAAGCCGTTCGAGGAAGACCCTAACTTCGGAACAATCGTTGACGGTTAGATGCCCGTCCGCCGCCGCTTCCTGCAGATAAGCAAGCGCTGTCATGGCGCCTGTCGAGTACGCCAGCCCCGCGAGCCGGAAGTACGCGATGGCCTGACGGCAGAGAACCGGGACTTCACACGAGCGGCCAACGGCCAGCAGGCTTTCGGCGGTGTCGATGGAGACACAGGCAAGATCGTCCGCCATCCCGAGTTCTTCGAACTCGACGCGAAGCGGACCCAGTATCTTCAAAGCGGCTTCGTGTCTGGCCTGCCGCATCAAGACACGCGCGAGGTGCCAGCGTGCCTTTGCACGTAGCGAATTCAACATCAGGCGGTCACAGAGGGCGATCGACTCGACGAAACATGCTTCCGCCCGGTCGAACTCTCCAAGCTCGCGATGACACAGCCCTTCGTTGTGAAGCGCGTGGGCAACGGTCTGGCCATGGATTTGCTGCCGGAGGGGGGCGAGCTCGGAGTAGACCTCGGCAGCTTGGCGATATTGCGAGTTATCGTATAAGACGAGCGCTTCGCTCATCCGAGCCGCGAAGTACTTCTCGACATCCCCGTAACGTTGGAAATCCGCCGCAGCGACTCGCGCCAGAGGCGCGGATTCTGTCCACTTCTCCATGCCGCGAAGGATCAGTGCGCGCATGAGGGTCGTCCGTGATCGCGCGTAGTCGGAAGCCGTCGCCAACAAACCCTCGGCGCGCGTAACGGCAGCCATCGACTCGTTGTAGGACCCGACGATCAGCAGCGCGTACGCATGCTCACGCCAAGCATCCACGGCGAGCGCATCGCGAATCACGCTCGACGGCAGCGATTCCGCAACTTCAGCCACAATCCGCGTCAGCTCAACCGCGTCCAGCGGCGAGCTGAAGTTGTACCGGTCCGTAGCAGCGATCAGCTTCCTCACTACTCCTGCCGTCCGCCACTCCGGATGTTCGACTAACCTCGGCGCCCAGGTGTCGCGTGATCCGGCCAGGAGTTGCTTGACGTAGTGCTCGGCGGCGGCGTCTTCGTCGGACATCGTCTTCTGGATGCCGCGCAGAAAGGCCAGGGTCTCCAGACGGGGCTCGCTGGAAAACGACGGTCTTTCCCATGCTTCCGTCTGCCTCAGCAGGCTGGCTGTTCCCCGGAGCGAATCGAGCGTCCGATTGCAGAGGGAACATCCGGCGAGATGTTTGTCTCGCGCAGCGGAATCGATCGGCTCGGCCAGAAAACCGGCGAGTACTTCTTCGTCGTAATGCTGTTCAATCATCATCGCTTGACCGCCGTGATGCTGAGGTAGATTTCCCGTACGCGTTTGAGACAGTTGTGGATCAGCTTCTCCGCGTAGCGCGACGTCGTGTCGAGGGAAACCGCCACGTCGTTCGCAGAGCGGCCCTCGTAGTAGTGGAGATAGAGCGTTTCGCGGCAGCGCGGCTGCAGATAGTCCAGCGCCTGCTGCATCGTGATGATCATTGCCAACTTGTCGGCGATGCCGTTCGACGACGGATCCGTGTTGTCCTCGAAGTCCTCCGGCAACCCCTCGGTGCGGCCCTGTCCACGCCAGTAGTGCCGGCTGGCGTTGCACATCGCCGCCACCAGCCAGGCTCGGATGTTCTCCACCCGAGTCGTCGTGGTCATGAACGACAGGAAGACCTCCTGGATCAGCGATTCCGCTTCCGACTCCGGAATGCGGAACTTCCTGCAACCCACGTGGAGCAGCAACGGCCTGTGCCGCACATACAGCTCACCGATATCCTCCGGCTGAGGATCCTCGGGAAGAGCGGGCTGCGGTATCACAGCCTCCACTTCTGCGGCTGGGATCGTCGCAGGGGCACCGGTCATCGTTTCCAGCACGTTTGGATCAAGCACGCCCGCGTTCCTCTTCCTCTCTCTCGGAAGCTGCGAGTCGATAATTATGGACGAGATGGCGCCACAATACCACGAAACAGGAAAAGTGTGAATTCCTTCGAGACGTCAGTTTTCTCGGAATGGAACCCATATTGGTTTCACGAAGCATACCCGATGTAGTAGCGGAAAGGTGTCGCTATTCCTCAGACGGCCATTCTCCGGGAGTTTCCCGCCGCCCCGCGGCACTGATGCTATCCTCCGCCGTCGCCAACGCCGCCAGACGGAAGGTAAGTTGATGAATTCAGAACAGATCGCAGAGAGCGTGGACCATATCTGGGACGACTCGATCGTCCCGACGCTCCAGCGATACATCCGTATCCCCAACCAATCTCTCGTCTTTGACCCCGACTGGAAGAAGAACGGCTACATGCATCAAGCTGTCGCCCTGGCCCGTTCGTGGGTGGAGGAGCAACAGCTCGAGGGGCTCCGAATCGAAACGCACGAGATCGACGGCCGTACGCCGCTCCTCTTCATCGAAGTCGATGGCGACGATTCTTCGACCGTACTCATGTATGGGCATCTCGACAAACAGCCTGCCATGACCGGCTGGGACGACGGACTAGGTCCGTGGACCCCCGTACTGCGCGACGGCAGGCTCTTCGGCCGTGGCGCCGCGGACGACGGTTATGCCGTCTTCGCGGCCATCTCCGCAATCCGCGCCGTCAAGCAGCAGAAGGCGCCGCACGCACGCATCGTGGTGATCATCGAATGCTGTGAGGAGAGCGGTTCGGTCGATCTACCCGCCTACATTGATCTCCTTTCTGAGAGGATCGGTACTCCTCGGCTCGTCATCTGTCTCGACAGCGGATGCGGCAACTACGATCAGCTTTGGATGACGACGTCGCTCCGAGGCTCGCTCGTCGGCAGCCTCACCGTCGAAGTCCTGACCGAAGGAGTTCACTCAGGCGATGCCAGCGGCATCGTGCCGTCGAGTTTCCGAATTCTGCGTATCCTCCTCGACCGCCTCGAGGATGCGAAAACCGGACGGATCACCCCCGAGTGGCTGCACACTGAGCTACCGCCGAATCGCCTGGCCGAGGTACGCGAGGCCGCACGCATCCTCGGCGACGAGATCTACAGCAAGTTTCCGCTCCTTCCGGGCATGCAAACGATGGGCAACGATCCGGTCGAGCTCCTGCTGAACCGGACGTGGCGTCCGATGCTGTCGTACACAGGACAGGCAGGGATGCCCGATCTCGTACAGGGCGGCAACGTGCTCCGACCGAAGACTTCCCTGAAGCTCGCCCTCCGCGTCCCACCGACTCTGGACGCCTCGAATCTCGAACAGAAAATGAAGGAGTTGCTGGAAAGTGATCCGCCGTACGGCGCTCGTGTCACCTACGAGCCCGAGAAGGGCGCCGGCGGATGGGCAGCGCCGAGAACCGAGCCGTGGCTGGAGAAATCGATCGACTCTGCCTCTCGGACCTACTTCGGCAAACCGGCCACGACCTGGGGCGAAGGAGGCTCGATCCCGTTCATGGGGATGCTGGGAAAGCGTTTCCCAAGCGCGCAGTTCCTGATCACCGGTGTACTTGGGCCTCACAGCAACGCACACGGGCCGAACGAGTTCCTCGACATTCAGACTGGGAAGAATGTGACCGCCTGCGTGGCGCAGGTTCTGGCAGACGAAAGGGCGACCACGTAGAAGCCTTCCGGCTCAAGCGTGTCCCCCCGCGTACTTCTTCTCGCCAGCCTCGATACGGATCGGCAGCCGGTTCTGCAGCGGTGGAAGAGGGCACGTCGCGTACGGAGTGAACGCGCACGGCGGGTTGTAAGCCTTATTGAAATCGACGATCGTCTTCCCGCTTGCGCCGGGCGGGTGCGCATAAAGGTAGCGCGCGGCGCCATACGTCTCCTTCCCGCTCGTAGCGTCTTTGAAAATGATGAAGTAGTCCTTCTCCCCCTGCTCGAGGATCGGATCGATGCGGAATTCCCTGCCCTGAAGGGTGAAAACGAGTGCGCCCGGCGAGATCTCGTTGCTGGTCATCCCGAGGACGTTCGTGATGAGGATCTTCTTTGGAGGGTTGTATGGCTCGAAGCGCGCTTCCACGCGAGAGCTCGAATCGACGGGGAAGTAATCCAACCCCAGGAAGTGCGTACGGGCAGCCGACTCGGTGTCTCGTACGCGGATACCGAATCGCGGTCCGTGCACCGCATCCTCGCGGCGGATGGCGGCAAACGACAGCGTGCCGGTACGGACGACGGTCGGCGCCGGCTCTGTATCGTTGCGCAACTCCACCGGCACGGTAACCGGAGCTTTCTCGATCGTCAACGACGGATTCGGCTGAAGGGTCACCTTTCCGTTCTGCAGAACGAACTGCGCCTGTACGGGCGGCTTGGAAGGAAGGGAGACATCGTTGTTTCCATCGCTGAGCCAGTAGAGCCCGGCCAGAGCCAGCCATCCGTCGGGCGCCTTCAGGCGGTCGGCGCGGTGTGCCCGCCACGCTTCAACCTCCTTTTGATGCGATGAACCGTCGATCGTCCCGGTGGGAGGCTCGTAGCGGCAGGCGGCAACAAAGAGGAGAAGAAGTGCGAGAGAACGTTTCATCGGTCGGGATAGGATACTCAAACAGTGGTTTCGAAATGTTGCAAAGCCGTGTCCAATCGGAGTGAGCAATGTCGCGCACTTTCCGGCTCAACCGCTGGAGCATGATGCGGTGATCCCCTTCTGGAACGAGGAGCAACGCCTGCTGGCCGCGATCCGGGGAGGCGACCGCGGCGCGGCGGAAGAGCTCGTCGACAAGACCTACACCTCGGTCTTCGCATCGCTCTTCCGCCTCTGCGGCGACCGCGATCTCGCCGCCGACCTGACGCAGGAGACGTATCGGAAGGCCTGGGAATCGCTGTCCGGATTCGACGGCCGCTCGCAGTTTTTCACCTGGCTCTACCGCATCGGCTACACGACATTCCTCAATCACATCCGCAGGCCGCGCCTAATGAAATCGCTCGACGACGAGGATGCGCCGGAGATCCCTGATAGCGCGCTCGCCGCGGACGAAGTATTGAGTAATGCCGAGGAGGCGGAACATCTTCGTGCGGCGGTGCTCCGGCTGCCCGAAGACCTGCGTTTCACCGTGACCGCGCACTTCTGGGGCGGTCTCGCCGTCAAGGAGATCGCCGCAATCGAAGAGATTACGACCGTTGCGATCCGTAAGCGGCTGCACAAAGCGTTCTCTCTGCTGGAAGAAGCTCTCGGCGGGAACGTTGAGGAAGATGGACAATGACACGGAATACCAAAGCTAACCTGCAGCGGAAGCTGGCCCTGGCGCCGGTGGCAACACCACCCGATGGTCTGGCCGGCCGCATCAAAAGCGAAATCCCGAAGCAGCTCGGATTCTCGACGGAGAGCGAGCGCACGAATTCACGGAAGTCAGCGATGTTCAATCTCCGCATCGCGGCATCAATCGTCCTGCTGGTCTCGTCGCTTTATCTCGCGCTGCACCTTCTCTCGCGCACGGAATCAACTACCCAGCCGGCGGCAACCGCGGAACGTTCTGCGCTGCCTGTTACCCGTGTGGCCGATCTGCCAAACACACCACCCGAGCCAGGGAGCAATCGTGCGCCGCAACGCTCGGACCTCCCAGCTCTGCCGAGCACGCCGCCGGCAGGCATCGCAGTGCCAAAGCCAAACCCGAGCATCGCCGAAGCGAAGCAGACCGAGACAGTGGCGATCTCCGCTGGCTTCTCAGGATTCGTCAAAGATGACGAAGCGCCGGCGATGAAGCCCCAAAAGCTCGCCGTCGCCGACGCGGCACCGGTAGCGGTAGCGGCTGCGGCGCCTGCTGGGCCACCGCCGCCCGCGGCGGCAGTCGAACAGGCAGCACCGATGATGTACGCGGAAGCCAACGCTCCTCGGGATCGGGCGGTTGCCAAAGCTGCCGCGCCCGGGCGCGAAGAGCCTCCCGTCAGGAACTTCGTGGCCATTCAGGAACGGATCGCTCGCGGAGAAACACCACGCTCCTTCGACTTGAACGCGATCATCCAACACTTCGCCGCGCCGGAGCGGCCGCCGGCCGATCTCCGTGTCGAGCTCGAGGCGTCAGCAACGCCGCTGGACGCGACGAAGTGGCTTCTGCGCGTTTCCGTCGATGCTCCGGCCACGACCAGCACCGCCATCGATCTCGAGTTTGGCGATGCGATCGCCTCGCATCACCCACTGGCCGGCTCGCCCGCGCCGAACGAGACAGCCTTGTACGAGATCGAGTTCAAACCGAATGCGAAAGCCGATCAGACCATCGCCACTGTCCGGGCCGGCAAAGCCGAGCGTTCCATTCGTGTCGCCGATCTCCATCCGTGGAACACGGCATCGTCCAGGATGAAACGCGCCTCGTTGGCGGCGGCGTGGACGCGTACGCTGCAGTCGCGCACGCAGACCGAGGCGATTGTGGCCAAGGCACGCGAGGCCCATATTGACGATCTGGCAGATATGGCCGAACGGGCGGAGCGGAACCAGTAGTTACTCGTTTGACGAGTGTAGCGCCGCCGCCCTCGGCGGCGGGTCTCCCGCACTCAAAGGCCGCCGTGGCGGCGGCCCTACACACCGCGTGTTACCTCTGCCGGCCACCGCCGAAGTTGCGCACCGATTGAAAATGCACATCAAAGTATCGCGCAGCGGCCCGAACCGCCCGGGATACCGTCCACTCATCCTTCGACGGGATACGCTCCAGCGCCAGCCTCATGTTCTCGGGCAGTTTGGCCCTGCAACTGCGGCAGAGTGCGTTACCGATGGTTTTGTTGAGGTCGCAACGGGGACAACGTGGTGTCTTGGCGAGGCCGGAGACCTGCTCCTTCGTCAATTTCATCGAATTCCCCTCTCTCTGGCCGGTTATTGTGACATGAATACGGTCCGGCCGCACCATGGGTTCCCTCTGCATTAGAATCCGCGCCGGCTTCCAGGGAGGGCATCCGCATGGGTAAGCGCATCGAGTTTCCATCGAACGGCCAAACTTGTCAGGGATATTTCGCCGGCGAGGGACCGGGAATCGTCGTCATTCAGGAATGGTGGGGCCTCGTGCCACACATCGAAGAGATCGTCGATCGATTCGCAGGTGAAGGCTTCGCCGCCATCGCCCCCGACCTCTATCACGGCAAGACCACCACTTCGCCGAACGAAGCCGGCAGACTGCTGATGGAGCTCGATGCCGAGCGCGCCGAAAAAGAGATCGCCGCAGCCGGCAAGTACCTCCTCGGACAACCCGCGTGTACGTCGAAGTCGAATGGCCTGGTCGGCTACTGCATGGGAGGCGCGCTGGCACAGTACGCGGCGACGAGAGAGAAGAGCGTCGGCGCGGCCGTCAGCTTCTACGGCGGCTTCAAGAAGGTGGCCACCGACTGGGCCAATCTGAGTGCGCCGATCATGCTGATCTACGCCGAGAACGACCAGGGAGTTCCCATCGACATGGGACGAGCGCTGGCCAGGCAGCTCGAGGAGATGGGCAAGCGCGTACAGCTCGTCACCTACCCAAACACCGGCCACGCCTTCTGCAACGACACCGGCGCAAACTACAACGCCGCGGCCGCGGCTGACGCCTGGAAGAAGATGATCGATTTTTTCCGTGTCAACGTGACGTAGTGCAAGCTCTCCGCGTATCCGTCTTCGTCGCGCTGCTGGTCTTCTGCATCACGCCGTGGGGGTCACCGCCGATTGCACTCGCGCTCGGTCTGGCACTCGCCCTGACTCTCGGCCATCCGTTTCCGGCGCGTAACTCGAAAGCGACGCGGCTACTGCTCCAGGTCTCGGTCGTCGGCCTCGGCTTCGGGATGAACCTGCAGAGAGTCGTCGAAGCCGGACGAACCGGCATCGTCTTCACCGTGGTCACCATCTCCGGAACCCTCCTCCTCGGTTTTCTCCTCGGTCACGCTATGAGCATCAGCCGCACCACCGCGCATCTCATCTCATCGGGCACCGCGATTTGCGGCGGTAGCGCGATCGCCGCGGTCGGACCGGTCCTCAACGCCAACGATGAAGAGATGTCGGTCGCGCTCGGGACCGTATTCATCCTCAACTCGATCGCCTTGTTCATCTTTCCGATGATCGGTCACCGTCTCGGCCTGACGCAGCCGCAGTTCGGCGTCTGGGCCGCGATCGCCATTCATGACACCAGTTCCGTCGTCGGCGCTGCCGCAAAGTACGGAGCGGAAGCGCTGCAGATTGCCACCACCGTGAAGCTCACACGCGCTCTCTGGATCGTCCCCCTCACGCTTGCCACAGCGTTCCTCTTCAAGAGCAAATCAGCGCGTGTAGTCCTCCCCTGGTTCATCGCCTGGTTCGTGGTCGCCTCGGTCGTGCGGACCTACGTCGCGGCGCCGGCTGAAGTCTGGTCGACTCTGACGATGCTGGCGCGCATCGGTCTCACCATCACGCTCTTCCTCATCGGCGCGGGCCTTTCGCGCAAGTCGATCGCCGCGGTCGGCGCACGCCCTCTTATCCTGGGTGTGACGCTCTGGATCGTGATCTCGTGCGTATCGCTTTTCGCGGTGATGCGGACGCTGTGAGACCGGGCTCACTCCTTTTCGATGAGCAGATCACCCGAGTGAAATGATCTCCCGTGGTTCTCGCGGCCGAGCAACAACACCACCGCCAGAACCACCATCACCACGACCTCGAAGCCCGTCAGAGCCCATTGGTATCCGAAGCGGTCGCGCAGAGCGTCTTCGATCGAGCTCGTGCCTGACGCGAAGAGGATTCCGAACTGATAAGCCAGCCCCGGCATCAGACCGCGCACCGAGTCGGGCGCCAGCTCGTTGAGATGAATCGGGATGATGCCCCACGCTCCCTGCACACCGACCTGCATCAGAAACGCTCCAGCGACCAGGATCACCAACGAGCCGCCGAAAGCCCACATCGGGATGACCAGCAGCGACACGGCCAGCGCCGCGATCATGCTGTAGCGCCGTCCAATTCTTTGTGAGAGCAGTCCGAAGATGATCGCGCCGATGACCGCACCCACGTTATAGATCATGACCACGTACGACACGGTGGCCGTGGGCACGCCATGCGCGTGCTTGAGGAAGTCGGGATACAGATCCTGCGTACCGTGCGAAAGAAACATCATGAACGTCATCAGCAGGACGAGGTAGAGGAAGACGCGCGTCTGCCCCTTCAACGCCCGCAGCATCTCGCCGAAGCTGCCTGCGCGATGCTCCTTCCATGCAGCAGACTCCGGCACTTTCGTCCGGATGTAGAGAGCCAGCAGCGCGGGGAGCGCCCCGAGCCAGAACATCCAGCGCCAGCCGTAGTGCGGCAGCACCGAGCGTGAAGCGATCGCCGCCAGCAGGTAACCGATCGAGTATCCACTCTGCAGGATGCCGGAGAGGACGCCCCGCCATTTCCGCGGTGCGTTCTCCAGCGCCAGCGACGCGCCGACGCCCCACTCGCCGCCCATTCCGATGCCGAACAGCGCCCGCAGCACCAGAAACTGTGTGAACGTCGTGGAGAAACCGGTGAGCAGCTCGATGACCGAGAAGTAGATGACATTCGCCATCAGCGGAATGCGCCGGCCGTAGCGGTCGGCCAGCATCCCGAAGATGATCGCGCCCACGGGACGCAACGCCAGCGTCGCAAACAGCGTGAAGATGATCCTCGCCTTCGTGACGTGGAACTCGGCTGCCAGCACGTCGAAAAGAAAGACGATGACGAAGAAGTCGAAGGCGTCGAGCGTCCATCCGAGGAAACCGGCAGCGACGGCGTGTCGCGAGTTGGATTGCATGAGGCCGGCGATTGTAATGGAGCCGCGCGCTACAATCTCCGCATTGATGAGCGATCCGTCACTACGCGGCAGCCTTGCATCCTTTCGGTTGCCGGATGTCCTTTCGTTTCTCTCGTCGGCACGCAAGAGCGGAACGCTAAGCCTCATCAGCGGCTCGAATGAGGCCACCGTTTTCTTCGACAACGGCGCTGTCGTCTACGCCGGCTCGAATCAGGAGACGCTCCGTCTCGGCGCCGTACTCCTTCGCAAGAAACGGATCTCCCCCACCCAACGCGACGCCATCGACGGCTTGATGAGGGCCGAAGGCGGGCGCTTCGGTCAGCTCGCCGTGAAGCAGGGAATCCTGACCGATGAGCAGCTCAGCGATTTCCTCAAGGTGCAGGTCTCCGAGATCCTCTACGACTGCTTCGTCTGGTCCGGAGGGATGTTCACCTTCATCGACGACACCTCCCTGCCGGCGTACGCGGTGACGATCGCCGTCGATCTTTCGAACCTGATCATGGAAGGGGCGCGGCGGATTGCCGAATGGGAGGAGTGCGAGCGCCTTCTCCCCGACAGTAAGGTAGTTTTTCGCGTGGTCCCCAATCCCGACGCCGAGAAGATCACCTTGTCGCTCGAGGAGTGGAAGATCCTCTTTCTCATCAATGGCAAGCGGACGCTCGCGGAGTTACCGCACGATGCGGACGAGGACCCCCTTCACGTTTACCGCGTCGTATACGGCCTTTTCGCGAACAAGCTGATCGAGGTGGTCACGCGCACGTCATCGCACGACGATACCGGCGACGAGCACCCCGCCACCGCGATCATGGAAGAGACGATGCGGCAGCAGCCTGCCACGTTCAGCTCTGACTCGACCGTTCGCGAAGTCAGCGACGACACCAACCTTCTCGTCTCGACCGGCGCGAAGCTGTCGTACAAGGATGTGGTCAAGCCCACCATCGCCCAACTCACCATCACCAGCGGAGAAGACATCGGCCTCATGTTTCCGCTCACCGAAGCCGAATATCTGATCGGGCGGCAACGCGACAACCAGATCCAGCTCGCGGACCTTGGCATCTCAGGCCATCACGTCCGTATCTATCGCGGCCCCGACGGCTACGCCATCGAGGATCTCAAGAGCCGCAACGGTACATGGCTCAACGGCGCGCGCACGTTCCACGCGCTCCTCAACAACGGCGATCAGATCCGCATCGGCGCCACCGAGCTGCGCTACGAAGTTCTCTACGACGGCGGAACGACGCCTTCCGCCATCCCCGCGTAGGTTTTACATCCTGGCCAATCTGCTCACCCCGTTCCACCGTATCTCGACTTCGTAGGGAGCTCATGATGCGATTGTTCCGCTTACTCCTCGTTTCATTGATCGTCGCCGCGCCGGCGCTGGCCCAGCACGACATGCCGTCGAACGATGCGAAGCCCGTCACTATCGAGCCCGGCCTTGGCCACACCCATTGGCACGTCTCGACGAAGAACGCTGGCGCCCAGCGCTTTTTCGACCAAGGGATGAACTACGTGTACGGCTTCAATCACGAATCGGCCGTCCGCTCGTTCCAGCGCGCCACGCAGCTCGATCCTGATCTGGCCATGGGCTACTGGGGCGCGGCACTCGCCCTCGGACCGAACATCAACATGGACGTCGATCCCGATCGCGAGAAGCAGGCGTATGACAGCGTCCAGGCAGCGCTTGCGCACGAGACGAAGGCCAGCGCCAGAGAGCGTGGCCTCGTCGCCGCGCTGGCAAAGCGCTACAGCAACGATCCGAAGGCGGACCTGAAGAAGCTCGCAGCCGACTACAGCGCCGCCATGGGAGCGGTGACCAAGAAATACCCGAACGATCTCGAAATCGCCACGCTCTACGCCGAAAGCCTCATGGATCTACACCCATGGAAGCTGTGGTCACACGACGGCAAACCGAACGAAGGGACGACCGAGATCGTCTCCGTTCTCGAATCCGTCCTTCGCCGCGATCCCACCCACCTCGGCGCGAATCACTACTACGTCCATACGATCGAGGCCTCGCCACATCCCGAGCGCGCCCTCGCCAGCGCCGAACGGCTGCGCACGCTCGCGCCGTCGTCAGGGCATCTCGTTCACATGCCTGCCCACATCTACCAACGCATCGGCAACTATTCCGGTGCCGCACTCGCGAACGAGAAGGCCGCGGCAACCGATCGTGTCTTCATCAAACACCATGGCGCCGGCAACATCTACGCCGGGATGTACTACAACCACAACCTTCAGTTCGGCCTGGTCTCGTATGCGATGACAGGACGATTCGCGGAGGCGAAGAAAATGGCCGGCGAGTTCTCCGCCAATGCCGTGATGCTGGCCAAGGAAATGCCTCCGGCCGAATACGCCGCGGCCAGCACGATCCTCCTCGACGTCCGCTTTGGACGTTGGGTCGATGTATTGCGCGAGAAGCCGGTTGAAACCGGGCCGCTGTCGACGACGTTCTCCCACTTCGCGCGCGGCTCCGCTCTGGCAAAGCTCGGCGACGCCGCTGGCGCGGAGACGGAACAGAAGGCGTTCGAATTGGCACGCGCAACCGTCCCGGACGACACAGGACTCTTCCAGAACTCGGAGAAGGCCGTCGCCGAAGTAGCCGCACACGTTCTGGCCGGCCGCATCGCCGAGGCGCGCGGCGACAGGAACGCCGCCATCGCCGAGTACACCAAAGCCGTCGCGCAGGAAGACACGCTCGACTACAACGAGCCGGCTGACTGGTTCTACCCGGCGCGTGAGACGCTCGGCGCCGCGCTGCTGCGCGCAGGCCAGACCGCCGAAGCGGAATCCGTCTTCCGCGCCGACCTCGCCCGGAACAAGAACAATCCCCGGTCGCTCTACGGTCTCGCCGTGGCGCTGCGCGCACAGAAGAAGGACGACACCAGGACCATGGCAGAATTCAAACGTACCTGGCAAGGCGGCAAACTGAACCTCGATAGTTACTAGCAAAAACGGGGGTCGGGAGTCGGGGGTCGGAGTCGCAAGAACCGCCGGACCGATTTCCGATCCGACTCCCGACACGAAAACCCCGCCCCCTCATAACCGTATCCATCGGCGACAATGCTGCTGATGGAACGTCCGTCACTCGAACAACTCGCGCAGACTACTGAGCCGCAGATGGTTCGGCGACGCTTCGACGAACACAACCTCGTCTGGGCGTACCTGATCTCGTGGTTCTTCGCCTTCTCCTCGCTTGTCATGATCGGCGTCGCCGCGAGCGCGAAGCAGGGGTCGGCCGTGCGCCTGCCTGTGGCTCTGGCAGATGCGCTGCTGACGCTTTTCCTCATCGCATCGATGCACGAGCTGCGAAAGGCACGCCGGCGCGAGGGATGGAAACCACACCGCTATGCCCGGATGGTGGGACGCGACCTCCCCGGCTGGCTGATCATTCTCTTCGTCGTCAAGTTCGCCACTCTGATCAGTTTTGCGCTGTCCGACAGCGGCGCCTGGGTGGTCTGGGGCATTCTCTTTCCGCTGGCGACGATTGCCCTGCGTCTTCTGCTGCCCCAACGCATCGTCCTCAATGTGGTGCTCGTGGCCTTCATGGCCGGCGCCGCCATCATTGGCCCCGTGTCGCGCAAGGCTGAGCGCGCGATCCCTCTCTACAGCGCGCTGGTGATCGTCAACGCCCTCTGTTTCACGGTAGGGGCGTTCACCAGCCGCAATCTGAAAAGAACGGCCATCGAAGAAGGGGTGCAAAACCGCACCGAAGCACGTGAGCAACTGCGCATGCGCGATGAGCTCCGCTTCGCCCGCGAAGTGCAGATCAGCATGCTCCCCGAGGCTCCTCCGCAACTTCCGTGGGCCGACGTTGCCGGCATCTCGCTGCCTGCGACCGAAGTCGGCGGCGACTACTACGACTACTTCGTCGTCGACGGGCGACTGGCCACCGTCTGCGGAGACGTCGCAGGACACGGACTCGCCAGCGGCATCACTCTTTCAGCGCTCCGCAGCGGATTCACCCTCCTGCGCGATCAGTTGCTCGATCCGGCGCATGTTCTGGACCGGCTTCAGGAAGTGGTTACGCAGAGCAGCCGTAGACGGATGATGGTGACGATCTCCGTGCTTCTTCTCGACCCCGAAACGCAGCAGGCCACCATCGCCTCCGCCGGCCATCCGCCCCTTCTTCACGTCCACGCAACAACAAGAGCCACCGAGTTGATCGAGCTCTTCGCCCCTCCCCTCGGCGCCCGCCTCGGCGATCCCGTTCCTCAACGCGTCGTACCGTTCATGAAGGGCGACACCTTCGTCCTCCACAGCGACGGCATCTACGAGACCACGAACGCGCGCGGCGAGGAGTACAGCCTCCAGCGACTCAGCGGCGTCGTCGCCGCCTGCGATGGCACCGCCGAGGAGATTCGCGACACCGTCCTGCGCGACGTCGAAGAATTCCGCGGCTCGGAACCGCAGCAGGACGATGTGACCCTCGTCGTCGTGCGGATCGTGTGAGTCGGTCAAAACCTTATCCGCAGATTGCGCAGATTACGCAGATTAACGCAGACTTGAAATCAAGGCGCTTCTTCTATCTGCGTTAATCTGCGTACTCTGCGGATAAGGTTTTGACTCACATGGCCGATCAGATTTTCGACACTTCCGCCACCAGCCGCTCCACATCATCATCCGTCGTGTAGCACGCACACCCCACACGCACGATCCCATCCGGACAGCCGAGACGTTCGATACACGTCGCTGCGTAAAAATCGCCGTTGCTGCAGAACAGACCTGATGACGCCAGACGGCGCGCGATCTCATCGGGATGCACACCTTCGATTGTGAACGACACGGTCGGCGTCCGCGGCTGCGATGGCGGCGGTCCGTAGACATGCACCTTCGGCAGTCGCGTCAGCCCATCCCACAGCATCCGCATCTGCTTCTCGCCGCGGCCATGCAGCGCTTCGTATGTCCGCGCCAAACGTTCGCGGCGCGTCCCGCCATCACCTGCGAGCGATGCAAGGAAATCGACAGTCGCGCCAATCCCCGCGATCGCTTCGTGATTCTGCGTCCCGGTCTCCGCCCGCTCCGGCGCCCAATCCGGCGCGGGATCGAGCTTCGGGAACGGCAACGCATCGAGAATCTCGCGGCGCGTGAAAAGGATGCCGGCGTGCGGACCGTAGAACTTGTACGACGAGCAAGCCAGGAAATCGCAGCAGATGCCTCGGACATCGATCAGCTCATGCGGCAGGAGGTGTACCGCGTCGACGAATAAAAGCGCGCCGGCCTCGCGCGCGATCGCAGCGACGCGGCCGAGGTCATTGATCGTGCCGACGGCATTCGACGCGCCGCCCACCGCGATCAGCTTCGTACGCTTCGAGACCAGCGACGCTAGATGCTCATAGTCGATCTGCGCCGTCTCCGGAATCATTCGCGCGTTGCGGACGACGATGCCGCGATCAACCTCCAGTGCCCGCCACGGAGCGACATTGCCGTGATGATCGAGCTCCGTGACGATCACCTCATCCCCCGCCTGCCACGTTCTCCCGAGCGCGCGCCCGAGGTGGAACGTGAGCGTGGTCATGTTCGCGCCAAAGGCAATCTCGGCGGCCGTGGCATTGATCAGATCAGCCACCGCTTCCCGCGACCGTTCGATGATCGCATCGGTCTCTTCGCTGGTCGGATACAACCAGTGTGTGTTGGCGTTGTGATGAAAGAGATAGTCGTTCATCGCCTCAGCGACGACACGCGGCACCTGCGTCCCGCCGGGAGCATCGAAGTAGGCGACCGGCTTTCCGTTGTGAAGACGGTCCAGCGCGGGGAAGTGCTTGCGGATATCAGCGACTGAGGCGGCCATCGTTTTTCATCTGCGTGAATCTGCGTAATCTGCGGATAAGCCTTTCTTGGACAACCATCACTCCAGGATCTCCGCCTTGTTCCCCTCTTCCGTCAGCCAGATCTTCCGATCCCCTGCCCGGTTCTTCGCCAGCAGCATGTCGATGGTCGCATCCGCCCCATCCTCGGCGACCAGGACCAGTTGCACCAGGCGGCGCGTGTCGCGGTTCATCGTCGTCTCGCGGAGCTGCAGCGGATTCATCTCGCCGAGGCCTTTGAAACGCTGGATGTTCACCTTGCCGCGGATTCCTTCCGCTTCAATCCGCTGCAGGATCCCGTCGCGCTCGTGATTGTCGAGCGCGTAGTAGACGTTCTTCCCAATGTCGATGCGGTACAGCGGTGGCATGGCTACATGGATGCGGCCATCGGTGACGAGTTTGCGGAAATGGCGGACGAACAGCGCCGTCAGCAGCGTGGCGATGTGCGCGCCGTCCGAGTCGGCATCAGCGAGGATGCAGACCTTGCCGTAGCGCAAACCCTTCACATCGTCGGTGCCCGGATCGACGCCGAGGGCCACGGCGATGTCGTGGACCTCCTGCGATGACAGCACCTCGTTTGGATCGACTTCCCAGGTGTTCAGGATCTTGCCGCGCAACGGCATGATGGCCTGGTACTCGCGGTCACGGGCCTGCTTGGCTGATCCACCCGCGGAGTCACCTTCGACGAGGAAGAGCTCCGTCAGACTGAGATCGGTCGACGTGCAGTCGGCCAGCTTCCCCGGCAACGCCGGACCGCTCGTCAGCTTCTTGCGCTCGACCTTCTTGCCCTGACGTAGCCGCGTCATGGCCGACGAGATCGCCACCTGCGCGATCCGCTCGGCGTCGGCGACGTTGTTGTTGAGCCATATCGAGAACGCGTCCTGCGCCACGCCGGAGACGAACGCCGACGCTTCGCGCGACGACAGCCGGTCCTTTGTCTGTCCCGTGAACTGCGGCTCCGTCATCCGCAGCGACAGGATGTAGCTGCAGTGCGACCACACATCCTCGGGCGCGAGCTTCACGCCGCGCGGCAGCAGGTTCCGCAGCTCGCAGAATTCGCGAATGGCCTCGGTGAGCCCGGTCCGGAACCCGTTGACGTGCGTTCCGCCTTGAGCGGTCGGGATCAGATTCACGTACGACTCGGTGACCAGATCGCTCCCATCCGCTTCCGGCAGCCAGACCACTGCCCAGTCGACCTCTTCGTTCGATCCTTTGAACGTGCCGACGTACGGCATCTCCGGAATCGTGGTCAGCCCGGCCAGCTCCGACATCAGATACGCCGGCAGTCCGTTCTCGTAGTGCCACTCTTCGTTGTCGCTGCCGTCGATTTCGTTGATGAAGCGCAGCCGCAGCCCAGGCGCGAGCACCGCCTTGGCGCGCATGACGTGCTTCAGCCGCGGGACATTGATCTTCGGCGTGTCGAAGAACTTCTCGTCCGGCCAGAAACGGATCGTTGTGCCGGTGTTGCGCTTCCCGACCTGACCGACGACCTTCAGCTCCTGCTTCTTCTTCCCGTCGGCGAAGGCCATGAAGTATTCGTTGCCATCGCGCCGGACCCACACCTCCAGCCGCTTCGAAAGCGCATTGACGACCGAGACGCCGACGCCGTGCAGCCCTCCCGAGAAGCGATAGCTCTTGTCCGAGAACTTCGCCCCCGCGTGCAGCCGCGTGAGGATGACCTCGACGCCCGACACATGCTCGCGAGCATGCTTGTCGACCGGCATCCCACGCCCGTTGTCGACGACGGTCATTGACCAGTCTTCGTGGAGCGTGACCACGATCTCGTCGCAGTGTCCGGCAATCGCTTCGTCGGCCGAGTTGTCGATCACCTCCTGCGCGAGGTGATTCGGCCGCTCGGTGGTGGTGTACATCCCCGGCCGCTTGCGGACGGGCTCGAGACCTGTGAGGACTTCGATGGCAGAACTGTCGTAGGTTGTCATTCTCTAGAGTCGAAATATCTGGTCTTGATTGTCCCACTCCGCGCATCACTAGCTCGCCCGCGCGGGACGATGATGATGATATCAGCGGCGGGTGCCCTGTCATCCAACCTGTCATCCTGAGAGCGTGTGCAGAAATCGCGCAGTCCGTATTCACTGTCATTCTGAGCGAAGGACAGCGTGGGCGCTGTACCTGGGAAAGAAACACCGCGGAAGCCGCGCGGCGGCGACGCGCGTAGGCGCGTCGGACAATCTAGCCCCTGGCTCGGCCAGGGGATTGGATGGCCTAGGTTCGCGCGGCCGCGAAGGCGGCCGCCACAACTGCAACCTGCCTGGCATTGTGTGGCGACCGCCTCCGCGGCCGCAAATTCTCTCGCCACCAATTTTCCCGTGGCCGAGCCAGGGGCTGGATTGTTCGACACGGCTTCGCGTGTAGACGGGGCAATTGCTCCGCGTTCGCCAGCGCCATGTTTCTTCTCCCAGAGGCAGCGCACCTGCTGTCCCTTCGCTCAGGACGCCGGCTTGCTCACTCCCCGTCGTACGCCTTCTGCAATCGTGAAATGTCCAGCTTCGTCATCGTCATCATTTCCTTCATCGCCCGCTGCGACCCCTCGGCGTCCTTGCCCCCCAACAGCTTCGGCAGGATGGTCGGGACGATCTGCCACGAGAGGCCGAACTTGTCCTTCAGCCATCCGCACTGCGAAGGTACTCCTCCGCCTTCGATGAGTTTCTCCCAAAGCTCGTCCACTTCCTCCTGCGTCTCGCAGTTGACGACGAAGGAGATGGCCTCCGTGAACTTGAATTGCGGTCCGCCGTTCAGAGCCGTGAACTTCTGCCCTTCGATCTCGAAGCTCGCCACCATGACCGACCCCTTCGGTCCCGGCCCGGCCTCTCCGTAACGGCTGACGTTGCCAACTTTCGAGTTCTTGAAGACAGAGAGATAGAAATTCATCGCCTCTTCGGCGTTATCGTTGAACCATAGGAATGGCGTGATCTTCTGCATGTAGTTTCTCTCCTTGTCGTCTCAATTGGTTGTTTCCTCATTCCCGGTCGATGCCAGCAGCTCCGCGAGCTTGTTGAAGCCCGCTGCCACACCACTCTCCATCGGCGAGGCGAGGGCACCATCGCGAACCCTTTTCGACTCATAGAGCACGGTGAGCGTCAGCGTGGTCTTGCCGTCCAGCTCGAGGAACGTGGTCGTGTCTACCGCCTCGCCTTCATACCAAGGGTCATCGAACCGCTCCGTGGCCACGATCCGTTCGTCAGGCACGATCTCGCGATAGACGCCGCCCATCCCCATCTCCCCACGGTCCGGGCCACGCCAGACATAGCGATAGGCACCTCCGACCTTCAGATCGATCTCACAGACGGCCATCGACCAGCCGTCTTGCACTCCCAACCATCGCTTGACCAATTCAGGCTTGGTGCTGGCCTCGAAGACAAGCCTTCGCGGTGCGTCAAAGACCCGCGTCATCGCGATCTCCCGGTCGCTTGGCATCGTGATCTTCAGTGTTCCATTCATCAGTCATTTCCCCTTCGTTTCGTACAGATGAATGTCAAGAGTCAAAGGCGTTCACCACGGAGACTTGTTTCTTGCTGTGAATGCGCTGACTGCCGTTACTTCACGGCGATCGATCGTGCCTGCTTCACATCCGTGATCCCGCGCATCGCTTTCTCCAGCGCGTCCTGCAGCAGTGTGCGCATCCCCTGCTGCATCGCCAGATTGCGCAGCTCGTCGATCGGTGCGCGGCGTTGCACGGCGCGCTTCACCTCATCCGTCCCCGTCATCAGCTCGTGGACGCCCATGCGTCCTTTGTAGCCGGTGTTGTTGCAATTGGCGCAGCCCTTCGGTTCGTAGAGGAGAAAGTCGGGGGAGTACTTGATGCCGAGGGATGGGAAGTAGTCGCGGCCGTAGATTTCCATCAGCTCGTCGAACTCCTCCTCGGATGGATGTTGCGGAGCCTTGCACTTCAGGCAGAGGGTGCGGATCAGGCGCTGGGCCATGATGCCGAGGAGGGCGTCGGCGAAGTTGAAGGGATCGATGTTCATGTCCAGCAGACGCGAGATCGTCTCCGGCGCCGAGTTGGTGTGCAGCGTCGAGAAGACCAGGTGGCCGGTCAGCGACGCCTCGATACCGATGGCGGCCGTCTCGTGATCGCGCATCTCGCCGACCATGATCACGTCGGGATCGGCGCGCAGGAAGGAGCGCATGGCTGCGGCGAAGGTGAAGTCGATCTTCGGCTGCACCTGCACCTGCCGCAATCCTTTCTGCGTGATTTCCACCGGGTCTTCGGCCGTCCAGATCTTCATATCCTCGGTGTTGATCGAGCCGAGCGCTGAATGCAGCGTGGTGGTCTTTCCCGATCCTGTCGGACCGACCACGAGACAGATGCCGTACGGCTTGGCCAGGATCGCTTTGAAGTTCTGGAGGTTGCGCTCGCTGAAACCCATCTTCTCGATCGGCAGCGGCTTCGACGCCGCCAGGATGCGCATGACCACATCTTCGTTCTGGTTGGTGGTCGGGATCGTAGCCACGCGCAGCTCGATCACCCCCTTCGACGACTTGAAGCGGATCTTGCCGTCCTGCGGCTTGCGGCGCTCGGAGATGTCCAGCTTGGCCATGATCTTCAGCCGCTGCACCAGAGCGTTGCGGTGCAGGCCAGGAATCTCCATGAACTTGACGCAGTCGCCGTCGATGCGGATGCGGATCAGGCATGGATTCTTCGACCCGTCGGGCTCGATGTGGATATCCGAGGCGCCGCGCGCGGCGGCTTCGACGATGAGCTGATTGGCCAGCTTGACGATGCCGGAATCGGTCTCATCGATCTCGTCTTTCTCTTTATCCTCCTCTTCCTGGGTCATCTCCCCTTCGCCCAGGGAATCGAGGATCTTGTTGAGATCGGCGCTGTCGCTCGATGGCTCCTCCACTTCGCCATACGACGCGCCGATGTAGGCCAGGATCTCGTGCTTCATCCCCACCCAGAAGTCGTAGCGCGGCGAGAGGTTCATGGCCCGGATGCCGTCGAGCCGGGTGAGGTCGTGCGGATCGTCGACAGCGATGACCAGCACCCCGGTCCGCCGTTCGATCGGCGCGCAGCCGTACTTCTTCCACATGTCAGACGGCACCCTGTCGCGGAACTCCGGCGGAATCATCTGAGCATCGTCGTAGCTGAAGAAGCTGGTGCTGTAGAACGCCGCCAGCGACTTCCCCAGCTCGTCTTTGGGGACGTTGTAATCCTCGATGAGCACCTTCTCGATCGTGGAGTTGTTCACGCGCGCGCTCGACACCGCCGCCTCGATGTCCTTCTCCGAGACGATCCCTTTGTCGACCAGCGCACCGAGCCGCGAAGGCTTGGTTTGCCTGGTCGCCCGATGCTGGTTATAAAACGCGATCCCGAGAATCCTCCCGATCTCCTCAGCGGCATCCTCGTCCTGCGACGTGAAGGCCACACCGTGACGCTTATTGATGAGCTGCACCACGCCGAGGAGGTACTTCTCGAACAGGATCGGCACCGCCAGCACCGCCTTCGTCCGGAACCCGGTCTGCTTGTCCCACCGCTGATCGAACCGCAGATTGGCGTGAAACCGCGTCAGCTCACTGGGGTCGTACGCATCCTTGATGTTGATGGTCTTCCGCGCCAGCGCCGTGAACCCCGAGATGGACGCGAAGGACTTCGGAACCCGAATCTCCTTCGGAACATCCCCAACCTTCGTCAGCGAGTACAGCTCCTGATTCTTGGTGTCGACAGCATAGATGGTCATCCGCTCGGCATCGAGCAGCTCCAGGATCTTGTCCTTGAGCGTCATCAGGATGTGCGGGATGGATTCCGCGGCGTTGATCTGATTGGTGATCCCGGTCAGCTTCTTTCGATACTCGAGCTCCCGCTCG
>JBBRNB010000017.1:0-72372 GCA_038230535.1 Thermoanaerobaculia bacterium | reverse complement strand
TGCGTTGTCGGTTAGCTGCACTTCGTGCGTTGTCTGCACCTTGGTGCGTTGTCGGTTAGCTGCACTTCGTGCGTTGTCTGCACCTTGGTGCGTTGTCGGTTAGCTGCACTTCGTGCGTTGTCTGCACCTTGGTGCGTTGTCTGCGCCCTTGGCGCGTTGTCTGCGCCCTTGGCGCGTGCGCGTTTGGCGCGTTGTCGGTTGCCGGTTAGTTGCGCATCCGGCACCACTATTAAACGACTTGCTCCGCTGTAGCAATCACCGGCGACGCGCGAAGCGCAGACAACCGGCAACGCGCGAAGCGCAGACAACGCACGAAGTGCAGATACGCTCACACCAGCGCATCGGAAAGCATCCGCAGCAGGTGATCGCCGGTGTACGGCTTGGTAAGGATTCGGGTGATGCCCGTTTTGGCGATTTTCGTCATCGTTGGGGCAGAGGGGTTTCCTGTGGTCACGATGATCCGGACGTTGGGATCCATTCGCGTCAGTGCGGCAATGAGCGCTATGCCGTCCAGGACCGGCATGGCTATGTCGGTCAGCACGAGCGCGATGTCTGATTGACGCCGCGAAAAGATGCCGATCGCCTGCGCTCCGTCTTCGGCGGTGAGCACCTCGTATCCGAATGTCTCGAGCGTCTGCCTGGTCATGCTGAGGATCGCAGCTTCATCATCGACGACCAGAATTAATTCGCCGTTTCCGTGAGGAGCTCCCGCCGTCTCTATCTCGACCGCGACCGCCGGGGGGTTCGATGACCCGGCGGGGAGATAGACGGTGAACACGCTCCCCTCGCCGGGATTGCTGGAAACGTTGAGAAGTCCACCATGACTGCCGACGATCCCCTGCACGGTCGACAGCCCGAGTCCGCTCCCTTTGCCCACTTCTTTCGTCGTAAAGAACGGATCGAAGATCCTGTCGATGATCTCCTTTGACATCCCTTCACCGGTGTCGGCCACGTTGAGGACGATGAACGATCCGCCGGCCCCGCCTCCCCGCAGCCGGGCATCGAGGTCACTGATTTCGGCGTTGACGGCCGAGATGGAAATGTGGCCGCCGCGCGGCATGGCGTCGCGCGCGTTCACGCACAGGTTCAAGATCACCTGGGTCAGTTGCGTCGCGTCGCCCATGATCGGGCTGAGATCCTTGGCAACCGAGGCTTCGAACGTGATGTCCTTGGGGAACGTACTGTTGGCGATCGATTCGACCTCGCGCACGTTATCGCCGAGTTGCACCAGCTCTCGCGACGTCTCCGTGCCGCGGGCAAACAAGAGCACCTGTTTGACCAGCTCGCTGCCGCGTCTGACGCTTCGCTCGATGTTGTCGATGGCCTTCAGACTGGCCTCGTTCGGATCGAACCGCTTGAGCAGCGTCACGCCCATGAGGATCGGCAGGAGCAGGTTGTTGAGATCGTGAGCGATGCCGCCGGCAAGGGTACCGAGGCTTTCCAGACGCTGGGCGCGGAGAAATTGCTTCTCCATGCGGATGCGGTCGGTGATGTCTTCGGCGATGCTGGCCATGCCGATCACCTCTCTGGAGGCCGAGTAAAGGAGGGAGTTGTTCCACTGGATCAGGCGCCTTTCGCCGGCGCGCGTGAGAATCTCGTTCGTGTAGTGGCGAACTTCCGACCTGTCGGCGAGGAGCGCCGCGAAGACTTCCCGCAGCTTGCTAACCTGTTCCGGAGGAACGAATCGCTCAAACCAGTCACTCCCGATCGCCTCGACGCGCTGCCAACCGGTCAGCCGTAGAAAGAAGTCGTTGCAGTAGGTAAGGCGAGCGTCACGGTCCAGCATGACCGAGATGAGCTCGAGGTTGTCGAGCATCTCGCGGAGCCTGCGCTCGCTCTCATGCAACTCGTCCTGCGCATGCTTGCGCTCGGTGACGTCGCTCCACACGCCGACCAGTTCGTACGGTTTGCCCGACGCATCGCGCACAAGCCGGCGTGTGTCGTCGACCCACCGATACGTTCCGTCCTTGTGACGCATCCGATACTCCGTGCGGCTCACTCCCTGAATCAGAGTCTCATGGACGCTGGCTTCCGCGCGTTCACGATCCTCGGGATGGAGTTGTCCCTGCCACCATTCGAAACTGAGGGTTTCGGCCACCTGAAACCCGAGCAGGCGGCTGACGTTCTCGCTGGCAAGACGGGGGATGATGGCGTCCCCCTCGACTTTCAGCGCATAAAGTACTGCGGGACTATGCTCGAGCAGCTCGCGGAGCTGCGCATGCGCATGGCGCAACTCCTCCTCCGCCCGTTTCCGCTCCGTGACGTCGTGCATGACGCCGACGAAATGGGTTACGGAACCGTCGGCGGCACAAACGGGTGTCACGGTGTGCTCGACGTAATAAATGCTTCCGTCCTTGCGTCGGTTGGCAAATTCGCCTCGCCATGTCCTGCAGCTACGGATCGTCTCCCAGAACTCGTGGTAAAAGGCGTCGTCGAGCAGACCTGACTTGAGAATGCGCGGCGTCTTCCCGATCGCTTCGGCGGCGGTGTAGCCGGTCGTAGTCGTGAAGGCCGCATTGATCCAGAGCATTACACCGCGCATGTCGGTAATCAGCATGGCGTCCGCGGCGGTCTCGAGCGCGGTAGCCTGCAGACCGAGCTGGCTCACCGCTTTCGTCAGCTCGTCGTTTTTCTCCTCCAGCCTGGTCACCAGGCGCGCGCTGTATTCCTTCAGCACATCGGAGGTATCGATGGGTACAGTCGGCTGCCGGCGAGGGTTGGAAAGCGCTTCGCTGATCGCCCGTACCATCTCCTCGGCGGGTGCAGGCTTGCGCAGGTATTTGTCCGCGCCGAGATCGAAGCTCAGCTTCTCGTCGGATGGCGAAACGTAGCTCGAGGTGTAAACGATGAACGGCAAATTGCGAAGCCGATCGCGATTCCGCACTTCGTAACATAAGCGGTACCCGTCCATCACCGGCATGAGGATGTCGGAGACGATGACGTCAACCTCCCGGCGATCCAGAAGCGCCAGCGCTTCGGCGCCATTGGTGGCTTCGAGAACGCTGTGCCCTTCGGCTTCCAATTGTGCCCGCAAAAGCTTGAGATTGATCGGATGGTCGTCGGCGATCAGAATGGTCAAGGGCTTCACTGATCCCAGGACCCCGCTGACATGGGTGCTGTCGATGCTGGAAATGCTCACGCAACCCCCGCAATCCTCAGCGCGCCAGCCCGCTCGAGCGCCGCCTCGAGATCCGCAAATCTCATCGGCTTGGCGATGTAGTCATCCATGCCTGCATCCAGGCAGCGATCACGGTCGCTCTGCATGGCGTTCGCGGTGAGCGCAATGACGCGGACGTGCGATCCGGATCCCTCCTTCGCGCGGATGACGCGGCTGGCTTCGAAGCCATCCATCTCCGGCATCTGACAGTCCATGAAGACGATGTCGTACGGGATTCGGTCGAGCGACTCGAGCACCTCGAGACCATTGGCAACGGTGTCGGCCGTATATCCCAGCTTCTTGAGCTGCGCGAGGATGACTTTCTGGTTGACGACGTTGTCCTCGGCCACCAGGATCCGAAACGGTGTCACGCTATGTTTCGCTGGTTCGATCACAGATACCGGCCGGATTGGTGGAGCGACGTGTGATTGCGGCGCCAGCGCATGACGGATCACCTCCAGAAGTCTCGACTGACGCACGGGCTTCAGGATGCAGGCATCGAACCCTTCTTTCTGCAGTATCTCCGCTGACGTCGCCGCCTCGGACGACGATAGAAAGATGACGCGCGGAGGCCGGGCAAGCTCGTTACGAATGGCCCTACCGGTCGAGAGACCGTCCATTCCCGGCATCTGCATATCGAGCAGCACAGCATCGAAGGGATGCGCTTCTGTGACTGCCGCAGCCCGAAGCAGCTCCATGCATTGCTCTCCCCCGACGGCGCTTTGGTGAAAGACTCCCCACGACGAGAGCTGCCGCTCCAGCACGAGACGGTTGGTGGGATTGTCATCAACGACGAGAATGCGCATCCCCGTGAGGTCGGTCATTACTTTGGCCGGCGCATCCTCGGCGGCCGCCTCTTCGAGCTGCACCGTGAACCAGAACCGGGAGCCGGCACCGGGCTCGCTTTCGACGCCGATCGAACCGCCCATCTGCTCGACGAGTTGCTTGGCGATCACCAGTCCCAGTCCGGTGCCGCCGTACTTGCGGGTCGTCGAACCGTCCGCCTGACTGAACGTCTTGAAGAGGCGTGAACGGCCCGCCGGCGTGATTCCGATACCGCTGTCGATGATGTCGAAACGATGGCGCACCCGGCCTTCCGTTTCCGTTGCCGATACTTCGATTCGGACTTCTCCTTTCTCCGTGAATTTGATGGCGTTGCCGATCAGATTCGTCAGCACCTGGCGCAGCCGCCCCGGATCGCCGCGAAGCGATGTCGGAAGAGCCGGGGGGAGGCTGACGATGAGCTCGAGCCCTTTGCGCCGGGCGTTCGGAGCCAGCAGCTCGATGTTTTCTCTGTCGATGAGCTCGACATTCTCGATGTCGAGCGCGATCCAGGTCTGGCCGCCGCCGGCCACCTCGCTCATGAAGCGTTTGAGCTCGGGCGCCACGCGCGCGTCGATTCTCTTCTCCATCACCGTCAACAACGTGACGTTTCCCGATGTCTGCTGTTCGATGAGCATGCCGGTTATCCTTTGAAAAGCTACGAAACCATGACCGGACTGACCACCCGGGCCAGCCAGGGCAGCACCGCGTCATATGCGGAGTGGATGGTCTCCACCGCGAGTGCGAGATCGATCTGGCGGCCGGAGCGCGCGGCCTCCTCGAGGAGTGCGCAGTTCTGCGCGACGTGGATCGCTCCGACGTTCGCGCTGCAGCCTCGGAGTGCGTGCGCGGCAGTGGCCGCGGTGCCAAAATCGTATGATGCCGCCGCTCGATCGAGAGCATCGAGCCGTTTCTGCGCCTCGATGTAGTAGATGGCGATGATCTCGCCCGCGGTACCGGGAGCGTCCTCATCAAGGCTGAGCAGTTCATCGATCGTGACGGCATCGAGTTGGGGTGGATCGTTGTATTCCACGGTCTGAGTGATCATCGTTTCTACCTCGCTGGTCCGTGTGGTGTGGCTCGGTCGAGCTCCTTCGTAGCGTTGAGTCGCGCGGCAGAGCGTTTTGATACAAAAGCCGGCCGAACAGCCGGCGGGTTCCATGAACAACGGGCAAGACTCGGGTACGTGTCCCTCTAATTGCATGGGGTAGTAGCGGGAGACGACTCGGATACCTCCAAGGTGTCATCCATGCATGCCCGGCCCTCACAAAGAACTGCTCGCATCCTCGCCGTAGACGACGAAGAGAGTGCGCGCGACGTTGTCCGCGACCTGCTGTTGCGCGAGCAATATCAGGTCACGCTGGCCTCGAGCGGCGCGGAAGTGCTCGAGCTCGTGCAGGGCGATCCACCGGACGTGATCATTTCCGACCTGATGATGCCGCGTATGGACGGCTTCGCACTCTGCAGGGCTTTACGGGAGCGGGAGGAAACCAGAGCCACTCCGATCATCATCGTGAGCGCATCCGACCGGCGCGAGGATCTGGCCCGTGCCCTGGAAGCCGGCGCAACCGACTTCATCGGGAAACCCGTCCACGGAATCGAGTTGCGGGCCCGCGTCCGATCGATGTTACGAGTGGCAGGCGAACAGCGCCTGTCGAAACAGCTACTGACACTTCGGACCGACCTGACCAACATGGCCGTCCACGACCTGCGAAACCCCCTTCAGGCAATGCGCTTCTCCATCGAGATCCTGAGGCGAATCTCCACGGAGGATCGGGCCCAGGCTGTGATCCAGCGTCTGGACAATCTGACGGTGAATCTTCAGGTACTCCTCGACGAAATGCTCATCATCGCCAAGAGCGAGGCCGGTGAGATTCAGGTCTCCCGCTCACCCATACGACTCGGCGAGTTGCTCGAGCGCGTCATGACCGCTCTCGAGCCGCTCGCGAGCAAGAACAGCAACACCCTGGAGCTGTCGGGCGATCTCGATACCGTGGCGCTGGTCGACATTCGTCTGGCCGAGCGTTGCGTGGAGAACCTTCTCACAAACGCGATCAAGTTCAGTCAGGAAGGATCCCGAGTAGGGCTGACGGCCGAAAACCGCGGCGACTCACTCGTGATCGAGGTGAGCGACGAAGGCGAAGGTATCCCGGCCGAGCACCGCGAAATGATCTTCGGACGCTTCAAAACGCTTCCATCCGAAGACAAGAGCATTTCGCAGACCGGCCTCGGCCTTGCCTTCTGCAAACTCGTCGCGGAGGCCCATGGGGGAACCATCGTCGCGCTTCCCAATCACCCAAAAGGCACCATCATGCGGATGGTGTTGCCCTTTGACACGGAGTGATCGACTGACGGCAGCGGTCTTACGTCAGTTCACGATCACCGTCCGCCCAGTCAGTTCGAGGCAAAAGCGCGAGAGGTCTTCGTTGGAGAAATCGTCCCAGCCGTGGCAGCCATCGTGTTCGAGTTGCTGGACGTCACAGGCGGCCGGCAGGTCAGCAACTTCCTGACGGGCGAGTTGCCAGCGGTCGACCATTTCCTCCATCTCGGCGCGCGTCATGCGAGGGTTCCTGGAATTGATCCAATCGAACTTGCGGCGCAGCTCGACATCCTTGTGACGATGCAAACCGCGGCAGAAGATGTTCTTCTCCGCGGCGATCTTGCAGATCGAGACATCGTCGCCCGCGAGCTTCAGAAGCTCAGTGCGAAGAATATCAATCGCCCCATCGCGTGAAAGAGTCTCTGGCTTGGATTCGATTCGCGACATGATGCCCTCCGTGATGCAGTGGATCAGTGGATCAGTGGTGATCGGTTGCTCTGTTGTTCGTATTTCAATGTTTCTGATCCACTGATCTACCAATCCACCGTCTACTGCTAAACCGCACTGTTTCTGATCCACTGATCTACCAATCCACTGATCTACCGTTCCACCGCAATTCTTCACATACGTGAGCCTCCGAACCGTACCCGCCGTCACACCCCGATGTGATGATCGTCATAGAGTCGTGGAACAGCTTCGGCGTTCACTCATCGCATGCTGAGAGCAGTGGAGCTCGAGATCGAGCTGTTCTGTCGCGGGATGCAGATCAGCGAATCGTGCCGCGCAAGCGACGGCCGGCGGATCAGCCGCACGCGAGCCGGGCTCGGTTCCGGGCTGGAGATCGTCCTGCCGGCCAGGCGGAAGGATATCTGGGTCAACGTCCCCGTCGTCGAGCCCTTCGCGCAAGACTCTGTGTTCACGCTGCAACGGAAAGACGGCGGCTATTTCATTCTCGACAGCCGCGACGCGGAGGAGTACCCGGTTCGCATTCCCGAAGAGCCGGCGTGGTACTCGCGCCGGACCACCTCCGGCGTCGAGATGAGCCGCGTCGGCGTTCTGCAGGGCAACTACCTCGCCGTCTATGTCTCCAACCGATGTCTGTACTGGACGTGGTCGCCGTCGGTGGCTTGTAAGTTCTGCACCACCGGCAAGAACGTCGGCACCGCCGAGGAGAGCCGGAAGAACTGGCGCGACGTCGTGGAAGTGGCGCGCGCGGCGCGCGACGAATCAGGAACCATTTTCACGCACTTCAATACCGGGTACCACTACGAAGACCGCCCCGGCCGCGAAATCATTCATGGCCTCCGGCAATGCGAAGTATTCGTGCGCGCCGTGCGCGCCAGCGTCGGTGGCTTCATCGGCATTCAGGCGGTACCGGTGCCACGAGCACAATACGGTGAGTACGACGAATTGATCGCCGCCGGCACGGATCACTTCTCGTTCTGCTACGAATTTGAAGACCCCGAGGTCTTCGCCCGCCTCTGTCCCGGAAAGGCGCAGACCGTTGGACAGCACGCGTTCTTCGAGGCGATGGAGTACACGGCGAAGAAGCTTGGGCGAGGGCGCGTCTCCGGCGAGATCATCGCCGGCGTCGAATCGATCGAAGCCACGAAACGCGGCATCGATCGGATCGTGTCGGCAGGAGCCTTCCCCACGGTCTGCATCTTCCGTCCGACGATCGGAAGCGAGATGGAGAACGTTCCGCCGCCCGACCCGGGGGCGATGAAAGAGGTTTTTGCCTACCTGCACGAGAGCTGTCGCCGCGCGCGGCTGCCAGTGGGCATCCTGCCGATCGAGGTCTCTTTGGTGGTCCAGCCGGAAGAGGCGGCTGGCCTGATCGAGCCGGCACTCCAGGATCACATCTATGCGGCGAGAAACTGGGGCCTTCGCCAGATCGCCCGCCCATACATCGCGCTCAAGAAGCGGCCGGCCGCGTGAGGGCGATCACATCGATGCGTGACGCCGGCAACCGGCTACGGGCTCCCCAGCTCTTAGATTGACGTGAGCGAGGTATGTATGGACACATTTCAACCCAGGGTCATTCTCGTCGCCACTGATTTCAGCAAAGCGGCTGCTCACGCGCTCCGCTACGCCTCGGCGATCGCCGAGCAGAATGGTGCGCGGCTGATCGTCATCTATGCCAGCGAGCTCATTCCGCCGCTCGGAGAGTCCGCGGTCGAAGCTTCTCTGGCCACCAGCACGACTCCCCAGCTCGTCGCCGCCGCGCGTGAGAATCTCGTAGCGCACATCGAGGAGAATGTGTCGCCCTGCGTTCCCTTCGACGCTCGTGTGATCACCGGATCCATCATCTCGTCCATCATCAACGAGACGAAGGAGTCAGGAGCGGATCTTCTGGTGATGGGAACACACGGACGAAGCGGCTTTCGCAGGCTGATCGTCGGATCGGTGTGCGAGAGCGTCATGCGCGCAGTCACCATTCCAGTCATCGCCGTCAGCATGGCCGCCGCGGATCATGAATCGCTGGTCTTCAACAAGATCGTCTGCTTCGTCGATCAGTCGGCTGAATGCGCGGATGCGCTGCGCCTCGCCGCCGCGATGGCGCCGGACGCGCGCCTCGTTCTTCTCAAACCGCGTGACGAACAACGTCCGCAGCAGGCAGCGGAGAGTCTGATGCGCTTGCGAAGGTGGTTGCCGGCAGAGCTCGTCGACCGTTGCGAGCTGAAGCTCGTCGACGTGGAGATCTCTGGCGAGCAACTGGCCAACTTCGCCGCGAGCGTTGGCGCCGACCTGATCGTGGTCAGCAGACAACGCAGTCACGGTATGTCAGACATACTCCGCGGAACGACAAGTGACCGGATCGTCCAGCACAGCGAATGCCCGGTGCTGGTAGTAAACGCGCGCACCGAGGCCGTCAAAGAGGAACCGCTTGTATTGTCCGGCATCGACAGCGGAGTGTATTGAAGCGCTACATCCAGCTCTCCGTCGGAGAGCTGCCGGGTTTGATGACGTTCCTGCTCACCAACCCTTACGTACTGATCATTCCCTCGAGCGTTTTCTTTGCCAGGAGAAAGAAGCTCGAGCCCTTCACTTCGATGAGCCGCCTCTTCTTGAAGTCGCTCAGGATTCGAGTCACGGTCTCGCGTGTGGTGCCGATCATCTGCGCGATCTCTTCGTGCGTGAGGAGCACGGCCAGACGGATTCCTCTCGGAGTCTCCTCGCCGTTGCTATCGCTCCAGTCGAGAAGGAGTTTGGCCAGTTTTTCAGACGTCGTTTGCGCAAGGCCGAGGGAGCGGATCTCCCGTTGCGCGGACTGATACTTCTGGCTGAGCTGCTGAGCGGTGTGCATACAGGCGTCGGCATTCGCGTTGAGGAACTTGATGAAGTCGTCGCGCTTGATGAAGTTCAACTGTGACGGCTCCAGCGTCTCCGCGGAAACCTCGTAAGGCTTGCCGAGAATCGTGGCACTGACGCCGAGGACCTCGCCCGCCTCCGCGACCTTCAGGATCAACGTCTTCCCTTCCGACGAGGACGTGGTGAGCTTCGCGCGTCCGCTGCATAGAATAAAGACACCGCGCGGCTCTTCTCCTTCGACAAACAGAAGGGATCCCTTTGGATAGATGCCGGTGAACTTGATGGCGTCGAGCTCGGCTAACGATTCCCGCGACAGGTTGCAGAAGATCCGCTCCGCCCTGCGGTCGCATTCGGTGCAGTTGTTGCGGACATCGAGGTTGTAGGGCGTCGGCATGGTGAACCTCCGAGGTTGAACGGCGGACTTACACACATTGAATGTAGACGCCTCTCTCACATTTCACCGCAGGCGTCGTCACTATTGCGGGTGACGAATGTCACATGGGAAAGCAGAGGGAAGAGGGCAAAAGCGGCGGAACGAATGGCCGCACGGAACACCACCCACGTATCGATCCGCCCGCTCGCTCTTCCGGCCGAGCACGGCGGATGGGCATTCGTTCTCGAGCCGGCCGCGCTGGCGCTCCTCATCGCGCCGGGGTGAGCAGGTGCAATGATTGGAATCGCGGCGGTGGCGGCATTTCTGGCCCGTCATCCGCTGCGGCTGGCGGCCGGCGACTGGATGCGACGCCGCCGCTTCCCGAGAACATTCGTCTGCGAGCTGCTGGTTCTCGTCTACGGGGCGGTGGTGATCGCTGCCGTCGTGACCGCCACCGCACTCTCGAGCGTGCGCATTCTGCTGCCGTTCGTTCTCGCCGCGCCGCTCGGCCTGACGCAATTCGTCATGGAGCTTCGCAAGCGGGAACGGGCAGTCCTTCCGGAGATCGCCGGCGCCGCGGCTGCGGGAGCTACCGCGGCGGCGATTGCGCTCGCCGGCGGACGGACGATGATCCTGGCATCCACGCTCTGGCTCCTGACGATGCTGCGCTCGGTTCCGGCCATCGTCTTCGTGCGAGCGGTCCTCGGAAGAGAGTCTCGATCGATTGCCGTCGCGCTCCATGGCGCCGCGGTCATCACCGCGCTCGTGCTCTGGCGGCAGCACCTCGCTCCTGCCACGGTCATCGCGGCCATGGTTCTGCTTCTGGGACGGGCACTGATACCTGCCGCTAACGCCGAACCGGCACGGCGGGTGGGTATCCGCGAGCTGGTCTTCGGAGGCATCACCGTCCTTCTCATCGCCGCGGGATATCGCTTCCTCTGAGCGTGGTTTCATGTTTGTGTCGTCCGTCACATCGGCAGGTACACGGCGTCACGGCTCCTTGTTCGAGCGAACGCGATCATGCACTCACGAACGGGAGGAAAACCGATGATCAGCGTGACCAGACTTCTCGGCGGTGCTTCGTTTTCAGGCGACCGTCTTCGGTATCACGACCAGTCCGCCGGGCAGAAAACCGGCGCGCGGCCGGACACAGGGCCGGTGGTGGTGTGGAACGCGACGAAGACCTGCAACCTCGAGTGCGTTCACTGCTACGCAAGCGCGCGCACGCGCCGATTCGACGGGGAGCTGACCACGGACGAGGCGTGCGCGATGATCGACGACCTGGCCGCGTTCAAGGTGCCGGCGCTGCTCATCTCAGGCGGCGAGCCGATGGTACGGCCCGACATCCTCGATCTGGCCGAGTACGCGACCTCGCATGGCGTGCGCGTCACCTTCTCCACGAACGGAACACTCATCGACGAGCGCCGTGCTCGCCGAATCGCCGATATGGGCGTCGCGTATGTCGGGATCAGCGTTGACGGCAACGAGGAGCGTCACGACCGCATGCGCTGCAAGGCCGGAGCGTACCGAGATGCCCTGCGCGGCATTCGCAACTGCCGCGATGCCGGCATCCGCGTCGGCGTCCGCTTCACGGTGACGCAGGACAACGTCGATGAAATCGACAGCGTCTTCCACCTCGTCGAAGACGAAGGCATCGGCCGGCTCTGCCTCTATCACCTCGTCTACTCGGGGCGCGGCTCGTATCTCTCCGGAATCGATCTCGAGGCCCATCAGAAGCGCGTGCTGATGGACAAGATGATGGCCAGGGTCGAGCAGTGGAATGCCGAAGGCCGCAACGTCGAAGTGATGACCGTCGACAACCATGCCGACGCTCCCTATATCTATCTAAGGCTGCTGGAACGCGATCCTGTACAGGCCGCCGAAGCGCTGGCTTTGATCAGCAACAACGGAGGCAACCGCTCGGGTATCGCCATCGGTTGCATCGACAGCTTCGGAGTGGTTCATCCCGACCAGTTCACGTCGAATCATGCCCTTGGCTCCATCCGCGAGCGGCCATTCTCCGAGATCTGGAGCGACTCGCGCGTCGAGCTGCTCGATGGACTGCGCAATCGGAAGACGCTGCTCAAGGGCCGATGCGCTGACTGCCGCTGGCTGCCGGTGTGTAACGGAAACTTCCGCGCACGGGCCGAGGCGGCCACGGGGGACTACTGGGAATCGGATCCCGGATGCTACCTGCTCGACTCCGAGATCGCGGCGGAGGTGAGTGCGTGAGTGCGTCGATCGAATACGCGGTGCCTGTATCCCCACACGATCCGCTCAACCGGAGCATTCTGGAAGTCTCGGAGGATCGCATCCGCGGTTTTGTTCGTGATCCCATCCGGGAGATTGCGCGCCTTTCCGGCGTCCACTCTCTCGTCGTCGTCGAGCGGATTCGGGCCATGCTCGAGGCAGGGACGATACGCCGCGTCCGGCAGACACTCCTGGCCACAAATGTCGCGCAGGGCGCGCTGGTCGCCTGGAAGATCGATGACTCGCTTGTCGGCGCAGCGTTCGATTTCATCGCCAGACGCGACCCGTTTTCCGGCCATGTAGTGATCCGCAACAGCGAGAACGGCGCGACGGCGTGGCCTCTCTGGACCACTCTGAAAGTGCCCGCGGGCTTCTCCGTCGAGGCCCACTGCGAGTTTCTACGCCGTCAGATCGGAGCAGAGCGCTATCGCATCATGCCTACGGTTCGCGCCTTCGTTCTCGGCGTGGGCCACATGCGCCGCAAAGGCATGAAGCCCGGCGAGAAGTCGCCCGAGCTCGCCGAAGCCATGAGGCCGGCCATCGTCGAGCTGTCCGAGCGCGACTGGACTGTGCTCGTCGTGCTCAAGCAGGACTTCTCGCCCGACGAGATCGGCGAACGGATGTGGCAACGCCGGGCCCGCGCCGCGGGAATCGATGCCGACGCCTTCTTCGAGGTCGCCGAGGACCTCGATCGCCGCGGCGTCATCGGGCGCTTCTCGACGTTTCTCGAGCATTCCAAACCAGTGGCGGGAGAAGAGCGTCTGTCGAGTTTCAACGGCCTTTTCCACTGGGCCGTGCCGCCGGGGCGCGAGCTCGAAGCAGGCCGCGAGATCGGCCGGTTCGCCATCCTCACACACTGCTATTGGCGCGACGCCGGCCCGGAATTGGACAACGTCAACATCATGGCCGTCGCCCATGGCGAGACCAGGGAGCAGGTGATGGCGCACAAGGCAGCCATCGACGCACACCTCAACGCCATCGGCATCGGTTTCACATACACCAACGTCTATTGGGGCGGGCGCGCGGAGATCAAGCCATCCGAGGTCTCCCCCACCGCCTATCGGGAGTGGGCGCGAAAGGCAGGTGTCCTATGAGTGGCAGTGTCGATTTCAATCTCGAGCCGTTCGTGGTGATCTGGGAGAGCACCCGCGCGTGTGACCTGTCGTGCGTGCATTGCCGTGCCGCCGCGCAGCCGCGCCGCAGCCAGTTCGAGCTGACGACTGAGGAAGGGTACCGCCTGATCGACGACATCGCCCTGTTGCAGCCGCGCGTTTTCGTGATCACCGGCGGCGACCCTCTCAAGCGCGAGGACACGTTCGATATGATCGCCTACGCGAAGAGCGTTGGTCTCGAGCCGTCGCTCACACCAAGCGCGACGCCGTTGCTCACCGACGGAGCCATCGCGCGGATGAAGAACCGCGGTCTGGCCCGGCTCGCCATCAGTCTCGATGCTTCACGTGCCGGCCTGCACGATGATTTCCGGCGCGTCCCCGGTTCGTTCGACCTCACGCTGCGCGCCATCCGCGCGGCAGAGCGCGAAGGCATCCCCGTGCAGATCAACACGACCGTGACACGCCGCACGGTCGATGATCTCCCCCAGATGGTCGAGCTTCTCTCGGGCCTCGGAATCGCGATGTGGAGCGTCTTCTTCCTCGTCCCGACCGGGCGCGGAAAACAGGCCGACCTGATCTCACCCCAGGCGGTCGAACAGCTTTTCGGCTTTCTCTATGACACAAGCAAACGCGTTCCGTTCGCGATTCGCACGACCGAGGCGATGCACTACCGCCGCTACATGTTGCAGCGCATGGCGGCGGAGAGAGGTGAGTCGATCGACAAGTATCTCGATCCGGCGACAGGTCTCATCGATGCGTCGACACTCTTTCTGCAACACGGTCCGCGCACGATGCCCCTCGGCGTCAAGACGCAGACCGGAGCCGTCTCCCGCGCCCCGCGCGGCGTCAACGAGGGGAAGGGATTTGTCTTCATCTCGCACCTTGGCGACGTCTTCCCGAGCGGTTTCCTGCCCCTCAAGGCCGGCAACGTGAAAAAACAGTCCCTCGGCGAGATCTACCGCTCGAGTGACCTGTTCACCAGCCTTCGCGAAAGCAGCAACCTGAAGGGCAAGTGCGGCGTCTGCGAGTTCCGCGACCTCTGCGGCGGCTCGCGCGCCAGAGCCTGGTCGATGACCGGAGATGTGTTCGCGTCGGATCCGCTGTGTACGTATATGCCGGAAGCTACGAGGTACGCTGCGTTCCAGGAAGGGTGAAGGTGCAGATGCATCTTGAGGTACGCTTGAGCACAGAATCGGAGTCGAGCCATGCGCCTCACCATCAACATCGACGAACAATTGATCGAAGACGCTCAACGGATTACTGGCACGAAGGAACGAACTGCGTTGATCCACGAGGCTCTCCGGGCGCTCATCGTGCGGGAGAGTGCGAGGCGACTGGCACGCCTCGGCGGAAGCGACCCGCGAGCGTCCGCACCGCCGAGGCGTAGAACGTCGTGATCCCCGGCACTCGATTGAGGAGTGAAAGGTGGAATCGCAGCACCGCCTTGCTCGTATACTAGAGCTGTGAGCGACGTCATGACCTCGATTCCCGTTGAGAGCGAAGCGAAGTATCGATCGGTCGTGCAGACGCTCCTCCGCTACACCTCGTTACCCTTTCTCGAGCTTCTCGCACTAACTTTTATTCGGGAGAACGAGCTTGGGCAAATCGTCGAAGACCTCGAGCAGAACAACTACGTTACCATCCGGGACAAGGACAACGTCCTGCGCGAAATCGTCACGATCAAGCCGGGCCAGTATGATTTTCTCGCGAAGTCCTTCCGAAGTTAGTTGACGCCAGTCAACCTTCTTGACTTATCAATGTCCCACGCCTCTATCATGCGGAGGTGAACGCATCGTACGCTTGGGCGAGCCTCGCAGCATTCTTCGGCCTCGCCGCCGGATTCCAAGGCGTGTACCAACGATACGAGAACGGCGCGTTCTCCGGCGCGACAACGCTTCCCGGTTTCCTCTACCTAACGTCGCGAGCGTTCATTCCAGCGAGCGTCTTCGTCATCCTGCTCGCGCGGGCAACAATCACGGACAACCTCTGGCTTTGGGCTATGGCCACAGGAACGAGCACTGAAGCAGTCCTCCGCGCAAGATTCTTCCTCAAGAAAAACGAGAAACAGCCTGACGAAGACGTCCTCTGGGGACCATTCGACCTTGTCAAGTGGTACCAGGAGCTCGCCTTGTCCTCCATCGGCGCCCGCCTCTCAGCGCGCAACATAAACCGTGTTGAACGCCTTCTTCGAGGCATCACGAGTTTCGAGGCGTTCGCGCGGCGCACCCTTGCACGGCTGGACGGACTCACGAGTGGGGCACTCCGTGATGAGTTGCAGGAAGAGATCACGCGACTGCTCGCGCAATTCGCAAAGGCAACGGCGCTTGACAAAGACGCAACTCGGTGCTCCCAACTGATGTACCTGCTCAACCGCAAACTTCCCCGTCAAGAATTCGACGCTATCATCCGCGACGACACTCGCACGCGCGCTAACCCGCAAATTCCAAGCGGTTCGTCGTAACGGTCTCAACATCACTTTCCCATCATCTTCTTGATCTTGGCCACGAGGTCCTTGCCGATGAGGGAATCGGCGGCGTTGAGCACACGGTGGATCGTGCCGAGGACGTCTTCGCTGCCGCTCCAGTGCTCGCGGATGATGCTGGCGTCGACGCTGCCCAGGACCTTGTTCAGCACGTAGACGCCGAAGACGAGGTCGTCGAGGTAACCGATCGGGCCGACGATGGCTTCGGGGATGAGATCGAACGGCATCACGTAGTACACCACGGCGCTGCCGAGCAGGAGTTTGTCCTTGCCGTTGACGCGCGAGTCCGTCGTGAGGCGCCACAGGAGAATGAAGACGTCGGGGACCAGCAGGAGAAACTCGGTTGTCTTGTCGAGTGCTTTCCCCTTCCCTTCGACGTAGCGCCGGATGGTGCTGCGCATGCGATCGTAAAAACGGCCGGCGCGATCGCGCGGCAATTCCTCCTGCTCCGCGGCGTCGCGGATCTCGCGGGCCAGATCTTCGTCGGTTCCTGCGGCTACAGGGTCAGGTGTTTCTTCCATTTGAATCCTCCAGAGGCGGCGGAAGGTCTGCGCCACCTCGTCCGAGGGTAACCGCCAAACCGCCGTCGATGATCCAGATCTCCTGGATATCGGCATCGATGAACTCTGGCAAGAAGCGCTCCAGGGAGACGACGAACGTCGCCGGATCCTCGTAGCGCACCAGATCCGCGGGAAGGCGATTTCTCACGAGACCGAAGAGAAACTGCGGAATCGGCAACGCGCCGAATGCCGACGCCGAGGCAATCGGCACACGGACCGTCCGTCCGCTGGGCCGGATCTCACGGATGTCGACGGTGAACGGAACGCTGATGAACTTCCGGAACGAGCCGCTGATCCGCAGCAGGCCGTTGAAGAACTGCAGCTCCATCCGCTCGATCGGATCGACGCGAAAGGACGCCGCGAGAGCGTTGAGCTTCTCACCGTCCACCCGGACGTTGATCGAGTCCCATTCGACGAAGCGCTTCATCGTGGTTGCGGAGCACGAAGCGAAGTGGCCGTGCGGCGGGCACCGCAAGACCCCACCACCGCGAGACCCTGTCACCTTGTATCATGCGCGCGCCTCATGCCGAAGCGCACCGACCTACACTCCATTCTCATCATCGGATCCGGCCCCATCGTCATCGGACAGGCATGTGAATTCGACTACTCCGGCACGCAGGCGTGCAAGGCGTTGAAGGACGAGGGATATCGCATCATCCTCGTCAACTCGAACCCGGCCACGATCATGACCGACCCCGAGCTCGCCGACCGGACGTACATCGAGCCGCTCACGCCCGAGACGCTGGAGCGGATCATCGAGCGTGAGAAACCGGACGCGATCCTGCCGACCGTCGGCGGTCAGACCGGCATCAACCTGGCCATGGCCTTGTACGAGAACGGCGCCCTGGCTCGTCACAACGTCGAGCTGATCGGCGCGAATGCCGAGGCAATCAAGACCGCGGAAGACCGGCAGCTCTTCAAAGAGAAGATGATCGAGATCGGCGTGGAAGTGCCGCGCTCGGCCTATGCGGCCACCGAGGATGACGCCGAGGAGTTCGCCGCCAGCATCGGCTACCCGCTGGTCATCCGGCCGTCATTCACCCTCGGCGGCTCCGGCGGCGGCATCGCCTACAACATCGAAGAGCTGCGGTCCGTCGTCAGCCACGGCCTCGAGCTCTCGCCGGTACACCGCGTGCTCGTCGAGGAGTCGGTGGCCGGCTGGAAGGAATTCGAGCTCGAGGTCATGCGCGACAAGGCGGACAACGTCATCGTCGTCTGCAGCATCGAGAACCTCGATCCGATGGGCGTCCACACCGGCGATTCCATCACCGTGGCGCCGCAGCAGACGCTGACGAATACCGAGTACCAGGCCATGCGCGACGAGGCCAAGCGGATCATCCGCGCCATCGGCGTCGAGACCGGCGGGTCGAACATCCAGTTCGCCGTTCATCCGACCACAGGACGTCGCCTGGCGATCGAGATGAATCCCCGTGTATCGCGTTCCTCGGCACTGGCATCGAAGGCCACCGGCTTCCCGATCGCGAAGTTCGCCGCGAAGCTTGCCGCCGGCTACACGCTGGACGAGATCCCGAACGACATTACGAAAAAGACTCCGGCGTCGTTCGAGCCGGCGATCGACTACGTCGTGGTGAAGATTCCCCGATTCGCCTTCGAGAAGTTCCGCCAGACCAAGCCGACGCTCGGCCTCTCGATGCAGTCCGTCGGCGAATCGATGGCCATCGGCAGGACGTTCAACGAAGCGCTGCAGAAAGGCCTCCGTTCGCTCGAGATCGGCGTGGCCGGACTGGAGTCTCGCGGCTACGACCGGGACAAAGCTTCGGCGTTGCTCCGGACCCCACAGCCCGAGCGCATCTTCGCGATCGGCGACGCCTTCCGCGCCGGAATGACGGTGGATGAGATCAACGCCATCTCGTCAATCGACTGCTGGTTCCTGCGCGAGATCCGGAAGATCGTGGAGATGGAGAAAGCAGTAGCTGCCGGGGTGAGTGTAGGGCCGCCGCCCCCGGCGGACAGCCTCGCGCCGCGCGAGAATCAGGCCGCCGAGGGCGGCGGCCCTACACTTTCTGCACTCTCGCTCCTGGCGCTCAAACGCGAAGGGTTCAGCGACAAACAGATCGGCGACCTCACCCATCAATCCGAGGACGACGTCCGCAAACAGCGTCACGCCCTGGGCGTTCGCCCGGTCTATAAGCGCGTCGACACCTGCGCCGCCGAGTTCGAGGCCACGACCCCGTATCTCTACTCGACCTATGAGCGCGAATGCGAAGCCGAGCCGACGTCGCGCCGGAAAGTGATGATCCTGGGTTCCGGGCCGAACCGCATCGGGCAGGGAATCGAGTTCGACACCTGCTGCGTGCATGCATCCTTCGCACTGCGCGAGATCGGCTTCGAGACCATCATGGTCAACTGCAACCCGGAGACGGTATCGACCGACTACGACACCTCCGACCGTCTCTACTTCGAGCCGCTCACGCTCGAAGATGTACTGGAGATCGTCGAGATCGAGAAACCGGAGGGCGTCATCGTGCAGTTCGGCGGCCAGACGCCATTGAAGCTGGCCAAGTCGCTGGCTGCCGCGGGTGTGCCGATGTGGGGAACGTCGGTCGAGTCGATCGACATCGCCGAAGACCGCGAGAGATTCGGTGCCCTGGCTCGCGAGCACGAGATCCTGGTCCCGGAGAACGGCACAGGCAGGTCGGAGGCGGAAGCGATCGAGGTGGCCCGCCGCATCGGCTTTCCGGTGGTGGTCCGCCCGTCATATGTACTTGGCGGCCGGGCCATGGCCATCGTCTACGACGAATCGAACCTGCGCGAATACATCGGCTACGCCATGGAAGCCGCGCCGGGTCATCCGATCCTCATCGACCGTTTTCTCGAGGATGCCATCGAGCTCGACGTCGATGCCATCTCCGACGGTCACGATGTGGTGATCGCCGGCGTGATGGAGCACATCGAGGAGGCAGGCATTCACTCCGGCGATTCGACGACTGTGATCCCGCCGTACATCATCGGCCTCCGCGAACAGGATCGAGTCCGCCGCCGCACGGTGCAACTGGCGAAGGCGCTGAACGTGATCGGGTTGATGAACGTGCAGTACGCGATCTACCACGGCGACCTCTACGTGCTCGAAGTGAATCCGCGCGCGTCGCGAACGGTGCCTTACGTCTCCAAGGCCACCGGCGTACCGTTCGCGAAGATCGCGGCGAAGGTGATGGCGGGAATGTCGCTGCAGGAGCTGGGACTCACCCATGAGCCGCGTGTGGCCGACTATTTCGTGAAGTCGCCGGTCTTCCCGTTCGGCCGCTTTCCGCATGAGGATACGGTGTTAGGTCCGGAGATGAAGTCGACCGGCGAAGTGATGGGATCCGCCCCAACGTTCGGCGAAGCCTACGCGAAAGCGCTGCTAGGCGCCGGCGTCGACCTTCCCCTGGACGGCACGGCGTTCATGTCCGTCAACGACAACGACAAGCGGCCGGTCGTGGTTCAGCTTGCGAAGGACCTGGCCCAACTCGGATTCAAGGTCGTCGCCACGTCCGGAACGCGCGATTTTCTGCAGAACAACGGCGTCGAAGCCGGGCTCGCCTTCAAGGTCCATGAGTCGGAGCGCCCGAACATCGTCGACCGGATGATCAATGGCGAAGTGACGCTCATCATCAACACGCCGTTGGGTAAGAAGTCGTTCTACGACGACACCTACATCCGCCGCACCGCGCTACAGCACAGCATCAGTTGCCTGACGACGCTCACCGCCGCCACCGCCGCCGTCGACGGCATCCGTTCACTGCGCGAAGGTTTGAAGACGATCACTACGCTGCAGGAACAGCACGCGAGGTAGCTGCTGTATTGCGCTTCGCGCGTTGTTTTGTATTGCGCTTCGCACGTTCTCTAATATTGCTCTTCGCGCGTACTCGGTTGTCGGTTGTCTGCGCTTCGCGCGTTGAGCTGGCCATGCCGTAGCAGATCGCCCAACCTCAACGCGCGAAGCGCAGACAACCGAGAACGCGCGAAGCGCAGACAACGCGCGGCGAAGCACGCGCAGCTACGAGACGACCAACTCCGGCGTGGCCGTCGCCATCTCGGTCTTGAAGGCGTTGAAGGCGCGGACGGTGTACTGAAGACGCTTGCCGGCGGCGGACGTCAGCGCCGGACCGGAGAGCTGACGGTGAGGGCGGGCGGCACCGGGGCGGCGCGAACGGAAGACCGTGTGCGAGAAGGGTGAAGGCTTGACGAACTCGATGAACATCTCTTCGATGATGACGTCGGCGCCGCCGAGGTAGCGGAAATCCCACTCGATGCCTTCGCCGACCTTGAGGGTGGTCTCGTTGGGATTGATGGTCAGGTAGATGCGGCCGCCGCCGGCTTCGATGTCGATGCGGACCGGGACCGTGCGAACTGCGAATTCGGTCAGCTCGTGCGATCCGACGAGGCGATCGGACGACGCCGGAGGGGCAGCCACGAGCGACGGTGCCTCGGCGCGGGGTGGCGCGGGGATGAACGACGATGAGCGCGGACGGTCTCCCTGCGAGAACCAGGCTGCCGTAGCCGGTCCACTGGATGTCACACGCGGACGGGAACGGCGGCGCTTCTTCTCGTCAGCCGGGGCAACACGGGCAGTGCCCGGAGCGGCGGCGGCCTTCAGAACCGCCTTGGCTGCTGCCTTGGCTGCGGTCCTGACCTTCGCTTCGGCCGTCTTCTCCGCCTTCGCGGCGGGCTTCGCGGCCGGCTTCGAAACGGGTTTGGCGGCGGCCTTCAGAACCGCCTTCTTTTCAGCAGACTTCGGCGCGGCCTTCTTCGGCGCGGCCTTTTGGGGCGCGGCCTTTTTGGCAGAGGCCTTCTTTGGCGAAGCCTTTTTGGCAGAGGCTTTCCTGGGCGCAGCCTTTTTCGGAGCAGCTTTTTTCGGAGCAGCTTTCTTCGGCGCAGGCTTCTTCTTCGGAGAGGACTTCTTCTTCGGAGACGGAGCCTTCTTCTTCACGGCCGCTTTCGGTTTCGCGGCCGCGGTCTTTTTCGGTGCCGGTTTCTTGCTCTTTTTTCCGCTCGCGACCTTTTTGGTGGCGGCTTTTTTCTTCAGACTGGTAGCCGCTTTTTTACCCTGCACCTTCGCCATTCGTGCCTGCTCTCCCGGATCCTCTGAAAAATGGATGGCGCAGTATAGCGGTGCCCCCCCCGCTTTGCATAGGACTGCTTCGAGTCTTGCCTCGCTTCGCTCTGCGTTGTCTGTCTTTTGGCTGCCTTTTGGCTGCCTTTGGCGTTGTCTGCCTTTGGCGTTGGCTGCCTTTCGCGTTGTCTGCCTTTGGCGTTGGCTGCGCTCCTTCGTCGCGCGTTAGGCAAGATAGGAGCCAACAGACAACGCGCGGGGCGCAGACAACGCGCGAAGCGCAGACAACGCGCGAAGCCCAGACAACGCGCGAAGCACAGACAACGCGCGAAGCGCAGACAACGCGCGAAGCGCAGACAACGCGCGAAGCGCAAACAACGCGCGAAGCGCAGACAACACGCGAAGCGCAGTCAACGCGCGAAGCGCAGACAACGCGCGAAGCGCAGACAACGCGCGAAGCGCAGTCAACGCGCGAAGCGCAGACAACGCGCGAAGCGCAACTCCCCCGGCTACCTCAGCCCATCCGCGACATACAGATCGCCGAGCATCCGCAGGGCATCGTAGGCGTAGGCGGTGCCGTCGGGGGTGATGCAGATCGGGGCGATCTTGTAGACGCCGGCGGGGTCGGTCGGGGAGAACTGCTTCCAGATCTCGCGGGCACCGGTGGCGAGAGTCACACGCGTCACTTGCGCGGGGAGGGCGGTGGGGCGGTAGACGAAGAGCGATGCGCTGTCGGCCGACCAGGCGATCGGTACCTCGCCGGGCTCGATCGCCGGAACGATGGACGGCTCGGCGTTGGCGTCGACCGGGTAGAGCGCGATGGTCTGCTGTTTCGTCATCCCGGCAACGTAGTGGCCGTCGGGTGAGACCGCGAACGTCCGCGAGGCATCGCCCCAGATGTTCTCCGGCGAGATCGGCTTCACCGATTCGTCGAGTGTGTCGATCACGTGGAGCTGGTAGCCCTTCTTCGGCAGCGCGCCGGCCACGACGACGCGCCGTCCGTCCGGCAGCCAGGCTGCGCCGAAGTCGAACGCGCCATCGGTCCTGAGCTCGCGTGCTTCGCCGCTGCCGGTGGGGATGACGACGAGCTTGGCGTTGTTGTGGCCCAGGACGTATTTGCCATCGGGCGAGATGGCGTCGCCGTAGCCATCGCCGATCCGCACCGGCGTCGGCGCGTCGAGGCGGCGCAGATACATCGCGCTGGCGGCGCCGCCGCCCTCTCGCGGTTCGTTGAAGAGAATGGTCTGTCCGTCGCGTGAAAGGTCGGCCAGCATCGACCAGTCGAGCCACGAGAGATCGTGCTCGGCCGTCTCGCCGTGGGCTTGCACCTCGAGCGCCGCCCGCCACATTCCGTTCGACAGCAGCACGTGCCCGGCCGCCGAGATGTCGTAGAGGCGCATCGAGCCGGTCAGACGATTGACCAGACGCGTATCGCCGGTGTCGGCATTCACCGCGTAGAGGGCGGGTGGCGCGCCGGAGTCGGTACCGGTGATCCAGATCTCCTTGCCGCCGGGGGCCCAGGCCAGACCGTTGACACCGTGACTCCACCCTCGCGCGATCGAGACCGGCTTGGCCGACTTCGTATCGAGGACAGCGACGTCGTCTTTTCCCGTGTACGACTCGATGAACGCGATGCGGCCGTCCGCTGCGACGCGAACGCTGCTCAACTTATGCGGGGTTTCGTAGCGGACGCGCCCGATCGGCGACTCGATCCGGAACTTCCCGCTCCCGCCGAAGATGGCAGTGAGATTCGCGCCGTCCGGCGACCAGTCAGCCTGCAGCACCTGATCGGCGACTTCGCGTGGTGTGCCGCCGGCGACCGGGACGCGCGCCAGCGTGCCGAGGCCCGTGAGACGGTCTCGGCGAAGGAGCACGGCCAGCTCTGTCGACTTCGAGACCGCCAGCACGTCGGCATCCTTCACGCCGAGCGGCCGCGCTTCCGGACTCTGACGGTTGGCCACGAACACTTCCGATGGATTGCCGTCCCACACCGCGCTGTAGATGATCGAGTCGCCGTCCGGGCCGAAGCGCGCAGAGCTCACCTCGCCGCGGCGAAACGTCATCCGATGGAAGACTACCTCCGGCGGTGCCTCCTCCTTCATCCGGTTCATCGCCAGGTACCAGCCGCCGAACGCCGCGCCGCCGATCGCGGCGATGAAGAACAGCGCGAGCAGAAGCGGCGAGACGCGCCGTGGCTGTACAAACGCCGGCCGGGCTGTCGTGCGCATCGTTGCCGGGATCGCCGAGGTGACGGGACGGATGGCGGTGGCAGCCGTCGGCCGCGCTGCGGAGTCGGGATGGATCCGCATCGTCGCCGAGTGCCCGGGATTCGGAACGTTCGAGAACGTCCCCTGCGTCGATGGCGACGACATTGTCTCGAGGTTGAAGGCGAGGTCGCGCGCCGACTGGAAACGCAACGCGCGGTCCTTCTCCAGGCAGCGGCGGGTGAGACGCTCCAGCGCCGGCGGAACGCTTGGCAGCGAATCGGCGATGTCGGGCGGATCTTCTTTCAGGATGGCGCTCAGCGTCTCGATCGACGAGCTCCGCTTGAAGGCGCGCATGCCGGTCAGCATCTCGTAGAGGATGGCGCCGAAGGCGAAGATGTCGGAGCGGGTGTCGACCGTCTCTCCCCTCACCTGCTCCGGCGACATGTAGCCGACTGTGCCGAGGACCATGCCCGGCTCCGTGGCGGCGTGCTGAAAGAGACCGCCGTCGTCGGACTTCGAGCTCAGTTTGGCGATGCCGAAGTCGAGGATCTTGGCCCGTCCGTCGCGAGTCAGGAAGATATTGTCCGGCTTGAGGTCGCGGTGAATGATTCCTTTCTCGTGCGCCGCGGCCAGACCGTTCGCGACCTGCAGCGCCGCGTCGATGGCGCGGCGTGGCGGAAGCGGGCCGCGCTCCAGCCGTTCGCGCAGCGTCTCCCCCTCCAGCAGTTCGCTGACGATGTAGGCCGTACCGCCCTCGTTGCCGACGTCGTAAATCGTCAGCAGGTTGGGATGGTTCAGCATCCCCGTTGCGCGCGCCTCCTGCTCGAAGCGCTGCACCCGCTCCTGATCGCTCAGCGTGAGCGCTGTGAGGATCTTCACCGCTACGTCGCGCCCGAGCCGCGTGTCTTTGGCGCGATACACCGCGCCCATGCCTCCCTCGCCGATGAGGCTCACGATTCGATACGGGCCGAGCATTGCGTCAGGCTGGAGCATGGGCGTTGTTCAGGTTGAGTGTGACCGGCTGAGCAGGCACTGCAAATGTTGAATGTTGAATGGAACGCCCGGCACCCGCTGCCTTTGGTCATTCAACATTGAACATTCAACAGTCAACATTGAGCTTTCATCGAATGGTAGCAGCGCATCCACGCGTTGACGTCGAATAACTTCCCCTTCATGCCCCTGACCGCTCCCTTCCGGCATCTCGGCGGCGTACGCAACGATCGGAGGGAGATGACGCCGGCTCTTCCCCTCGATGACCACAACATGTATACGACTGACGCATGGCGCACACCGACAAGAAGGTCATCATCTTCGCCGGACCGAACGGCGCGGGCAAGACCACCTTCGCGCGCGAGTTTCTGCCGGCCGAAGCTGGACTGCCGGTCTTCGTCAATGCCGATCTGATTGCCGCCGGCTTTTCCCCATTCGATCCCGGCGCGGCCGCTTTCCGCGCCGGCCGGATGATGCTGGAAGAGATTGACCGTCATGCCGCCGCCGGGCGCAGCTTCGCCTTCGAAACGACGCTGTCCGGACATACCTACCTGCGCCGCATTGACGCCTGGCGCGAAGCGGGCTTCACGGTTGTACTGATCTTCCTCTCGCTCGAGTCCGTCGACGACGCCATCTCCCGCGTCGCGATGCGCGCCCGGCAGGGAGGACACGATGTCCCGCCGGACGTCATTCGGAGGCGATTCGCAAGTGGCATGCGAAACTTTCTCGACGTCTACAGGGATCGGGTTGATCATTGGCAATGGTTCGACAGTAGCGACTGGGAGCCACGACTGCTGGAAGAGGGATCCGATCGATGAGAGTCCGACTGGAATCGAAGCTGCCCAATCCAGACATGCAAGCCGCGCCGCGAGCCTTGCTACGCGCAGCGCATCGCGCGCGCGAGATTGCCCGTCAAACCAAGACCGCGCTGGTCATCCGACACAACGGCGTGCTGATGGAGGTCGACCCTGACGACCCCTCTCTTGACGAGGAGGACAGCGAGCCTTGAGTATGCGACGCTAATCTGCGGGTAGTAGGGTTGCTGCTCGAGGCGGCGAGACGCCGCCGCGTATACACCAAACCCGACGTTCAGCCCCTAACTCCTTCTCATCACCACGATCGTCTTGTCGTCCGTTGCCTTGGCCCCACGCTCGAAGGTCGTGATCGCATCGAGCACGCGCTTCGGAATCTCTTTCGTCGCTGCATCGCGCTGGGAGAGGAAGAGCTCACGTAGCTGCTCGTTACCGAACTCCTCCTCATCAGGACCGGCGGCTTCGTTGAGACCGTCCGTGTAGAGGAAGAGCGTCGAGCCATGCGGCAGCTCCACCGTTCCTTCGGTGTACGTCGACTCCGGGAGCAGTCCGATCGGTCTGCCCGTCGACCCGATCTCCGTCATTTCCCCGCCGGCGACGATATACGGCGGGTTGTGCCCGGCGTTGACGTATCGCAGTAGCCCGGTCGACGGCGTGTAGCGGCCGAAGAAGAATGTCGCGTACTTGCGGCCGCTGGCGCTGCGGAAGATCAGCGCGTTGAGTCGCGCCACCAGGCGGGCCAGGTCCTCCTCGATCGGCGCGGCCACGCGCAGCGCCGCCTGCACGCTGGACATGATCAGCGCCGCGGAGACGCCCTTGCCGGAGACGTCGCCGATGGCCAGCCCGAGGTCGCCGTTGGGAAGCTCGATGAAATCGAAGTAGTCGCCACCCACCTCGTAACAGGGAAGACTCAGCGCGCCCAGCTCGATTCCGCGAACATCGACCGGCGCCGACGGCAGGAGCCGGCTCTGGATCTCGTGGCCGAGCTTGAGCTCCTGCTCCATCCGCTGCTTCTCCAGCAACTCCATGTGCAGCGTGGCGTTCTCCATGGCGATGGCCATGTGTTCGGAGATGCCGCTGAGGAACTCCAGGTCACGCGGTCCGAACGAACCGTTGGTCTTGTTCAGCAACTGCAGCACGCCGACCACCCGCTGCCTGCGGTTCTTGATCGGCACGCAGAGCATGGAGCGGGTGCGATAGCCGGTCTTCTGATCGAGCGAGCGGTCGAAGCGCGGGTCTTCGTAGGCATCGTGAAGGATCAAAGGCTCGCCCGTCGCCGCCACCGTGCCGGCCAGACCCTTTCCGATCGGAAGACGGATCTCGTTCGACAGCTCGCCGGCGATCTTGGTCCAGATCTCCTGTTTCTGTTCGTCGACGAAGTAGAGCGTGCCGCGGTCGACGAGCAGCTCATTGCGCGCCACGGTCAGGATCGAGGCGAAGAGCGAGTCTGGTTCAATCGAAGAATTGATCAGCTTCGACGCTTCGACCAGCGTACGCAGGCGATCCATCTCGTCGCGGTCGGCCAGCGTCGAGACGATGCGTCCGACGGTCACCCGGCCGCGGTCGTCGAATTGCAGGCCGCTGAAGAACGCCGCATCCGAGGTCTCGGTGCGGAGGAGCGTGCAATCGATGGCGATCTCCTCCCCCTCCCACTCGAACTGCAGCGTGTGCGGCCCGGCCACCAGCGGCTCATCGTGCTCGATGCGCGTTCCGAGGACGCCGATGTCGACGATGCGCACCGTCCGCTCAGCGACACGTCCCTCGATCGGAGAAGGAAATCGCAGTCGCTCGGCGCGCCGGCGGTCTCGATCGAGCATGGTGGGATTGTAACGGGTTGTCTGCGCTTCTGATGCTGCGCTTCGCGCGTTGGGGTTGTCGGTTGGTTGCGCTTCGCGCGTTGTCGGTTGTCGGTTGGTTGCGCTTCGCGCGTTGTCGGTTGTCGGTTGGTTGCGCTTCGCGCGTTGTCGGTTGTCGGTTGGTTGCGCTTCGCGCGTTGAGGTTGTCGGGTTGGTTTGCGCTTCGTGCGTTTAGGGTTGTCGGTTGTCTGCACTTCGTGCGTTGGGGTTGGCAACCGGCAGGATGAACCTCGCATAGCCGGGAAACTCCGGCTGGACCGCAACACCACCCCAACGCGCGAAGCGCAGACAACCGGCAACGCGCGAAGCGCAGTACCCGGCAACGCGCGAAGCGCAGTACCAGGCAACGCGCGAAGCGCAGTACCAGGCAACGCGCGAAGCGCAGTACCAGGCAACGCGCGAAGCGCAGTACCAGGCAACGCGCGAAGCGCAGTACCAGGCAACGCGCGAAGCGCAAAGTACCAGACAACGCGCGAAGCGCAATAATCACCCCATGTTCGAAGCCTTCCGCGAACGCGACTACCGGCGATTCTGGATCGCGCAGTTCGTCTCGAATATCGGCTCGTGGATGCAGGGGCTGGCGCAGGGATGGCTCGTCTTTCGATTGACCGGCTCGCCGTTCCTGCTCGGATTCGTCGCCTTCGCCAACTCCGCCCCCTCGGTCATCCTGATGCTTCCCGCGGGTGTGCTGGCCGATCACCTCGACCGGCTGCGCACCTTTCGCATCTCGCAATGCATGCAGGCGCTGTCGGCGATGTTCATCGCCATCTCCATCTACACCGGCCACATCACCGTCTGGCAGATCGTGGCCGCCTCGGTCGTCAGCGGTGTGGCCATCTCCTTCTCCGCCCCCGCCTACCAGGCCATGATCATCGATCTCATCGACGACCGCGCCCGCCTCTCCAACGCCGTGGCCATGAACTCGCTCCAGTTCAACCTTGCGCGCGTCCTCGGCCCGTTGCTGGCCGGACTGACACTCCAGGCCTGGGGCAGCTTCTGGTGCTTCTGCCTGAACGCGCTCTCCTTCCTCCCGGTGATCTTCGTCCTCGGACGATTGCAAGGGAGGCAGGTGCCGGAGCCCGTCGGCGCGATCGGAACACGGTTCATGGAAGGCTTTCGCTACGTACGCGGTGACCGGGCCCTCTTTCTGCTCCTGGCCCTGGTGGCCATCGTCAGCCTGCTCGGATTTCCGTACATGACGCTGATGCCGATGGCCGCGCACATCCTCTACGTACACGATGATGCCCGCGGCCTCGGCATCCTGATGGGCGCCATCGGCATCGGCGCCCTGACCGGCGCTCTGGCTCTCTCGGTGCGGACGCCGTTGAAGATGACGCGGATGATCATCGCCTCCCTGACCGCGTTCGGCCTCGCTCTCAGCGCGATTGGATTCACGCACTCACGCCTGATCGTCGTCCCGCTCCTGGCCATCTGTGGCTGCGCCATGGTCGTCTGCGTCGCTCTCTGCAATACGTCCATCCAGCAGCGCGTCCCCGACGCCATGCGCGGCCGCGTCCTCAGCATGTACACCTTCGGCTTCTTCGGCTTCCTCCCCTTCGGCAACCTCATCGCCGGCACCATCGCCGAGCACCGAGGATTGCCGATGACGATGATGGTGCTGGGCGGTGGACTGCTCGCCGCGGCGGGAACAGCGATGGTGCTCCGGAGCGGGTGAAGCGGAGCAGATCCGCCGATGTCAGAAGTGCCCATGTGGCACAGACACTCCTGTCTGTGCCGGCTCTTGCGCTGACTCCCCAAAACTCCGAGGCCGGCTTGCAGCCGGCCTCGGTTTACTGCGATTACACTCGTGGTTCGCGGTCCGCGATTGCCAGGTCTTTGCCGGCTTTTAACGACGGCGTCACGTCATCGACGGTGGTGATGAAGATGCGTAACGCGGCGCGCGAGGCCGGAGGAAACAGCGGGGTGGTGGCGATGGCCATGAGGATCGGCCGGACGACGGCGTAGACCGTCGCCAGACGCTCCGATTTGCTGCTCCGCCACATGCCGCTGGATGTGCGGCTGGATGACAGAGCAGGTTGCTTGCGTTATCGTTTGCATGACATTGATTCCTTTACTTTGAACGGTTGGGGGTTGATGTCGAGGGCACGGCCGCGCGCAAACGCGGCCGTGCGGTTTTTTACGCGTGTTCTCTCAGGCGGCCGGCGCACCTCCCTTCTGCGAAGCGTCCGGAGCAGGAGCAGGAGCCGCCGGTGTCTGTGGCGAAGGCGCCGGTGTGGTGGTAGCTGTCTTCTTCGTCCGTTTGCGCTTCAGCTCGGCCTTCAGGTTCGCGACGTGAACAGCCAGCTTGGTGTTGTTGCTGTTCAGCGTCAGCCGGCGGGCGATGTGGTAGACCGACAAGGCACTACGCCCGGCTCTCACGTCTTTCACCTTCATCATCAGATCGAGACGGCGTACGAAGCCGCGAAGCTGATCGGTGAGCGGCTGGAACGCATCCGAGAACTGAGCGTCGTCGCGTGTCTGGTTGATGTCGATCTGGTTGACACCGGTCAGCTCCTCGCTCGACTTGGTGGCGGCGACCGTCATGGCGATGAATTGCGGTGTCACCAGGCGGCGGGCCGTCTTTGGGATGCCTGACAGGTCGTCGTTGTATCCGGGGATCTGCGAGATGGTCTGTTCGACCGCGGCGCTCAGTTGCGCCGCGAGCTGGTCGTAAAACGTTGTGGTCGGTGAGGACGGTTCTGTTGCGTCAACGGCCGCCGTTGTGGGACTGATCACTTCATTAGAATTTTCCATTGTGTTCCTCTCGTTTTCGTTAAAGCACACCGAGGGCACGACACGCGCTCGCGGTTTGCGTGGTTACCGGCATGACGTTCTAGAGAGCCATGCAGGCGTTCGGCACTTGTCGACATTGCCGTAGGGTACGACCGGTGAATATCAAGTTAGGTCCGTGAAATGGAGTTGTCAATGACGTAATGCGTTTTTATCATGTGGATACAATTTGTTTACAGCGTTGCCACAAATATACATAGGTATATCGCATGTATACCTCAAACGGCGCACTTCAACATACAACGCGGCGTGAGAACTGCATGGGACAGCAGCGCTTCGGGATGACGGACGCACCGATAGCCTGGATGCGGCGGTCGGACTGCTCGTGCGGGTGTGGGAAATGAAGCGAGCTCGAGTCAAAAAGCATCACGCGAGGATCAAAAAGCCGAGCGCGAACTGACAAGAGCAGAGCGCGAACTGCCAAAGGCAGCGCGCGAACTGCCAAAGGCAGCGCGCGAACTGCCAAAGGCAGAGCGCGAGCTGACAAGAGCAGAGCGCGAACTGCCAAAGGCAGCGCGCGAACTGCCAAAAGCAGAGTGCGAGCTGCCAAGAGCAGAGTACGAACTGACAAGAGCAGAGCGCGAGCTGCCAAAAGCAGAGCGCGAACTGACAAGAGCAGAGCGCGAGCTGCCAAGAGCAGAGTACGAACTGACAAGAGCAGAGCGCGAACTGCCAAAGGCAGCGCGCGAGCTGCCAAAAGCAGAGTGCGAGCTGCCAAGAGCCGAGCGCGAACTGCCAAAAGCAGAGTGCGAGCTGCCAAGAGCAGAGCGCGAACTGCCAAGAGCAGAGTACGAGCTGCCAAGAGCAGAGCGCGAACTGCCAAGAGCAGAGTACGAACTGCCAAGAGCTGAGCGCGAACTGACAAGAGCTGAGCGCGGACTGCCAAGAGCTGAGTGCGAGCTGCCAAGAGCCGAGCGCGAGCTGCCAAGAGCTGAGCGCGCGATGAGAAACACAACCCGCGAGATGTCAAACGAAGTGCGCGAGCTGACATGCGCATCGCGGCAAGTTCCCGCTGCAGCACGCTCACGCCAGAACCAGGCACACGTCCGCGCAGGCAATAACCAACCTGTCATTCCGAGCCCGCCGAAGCCGCGCCTCGACTCGCCGGCCGATCGCGCAGGTCGACCCACGCGGCGCAGGACGGCGAGGAATCCCCTCCCTGAAACCAGGGACGGGCGGTGGGAGACGATCATTCTGGTGATGCGTGGCCGTGCCACCACCGGCTTCCAATGACGAAACGCCTTCCCCTATCGACCCACCCTTTCCCTGCGCTGAGACCCAGGAAGAAGGAGACAAGGACCTGAGCGAAACCGAAGGGGAGCTCGAGCGAGGCGTGTCACGTTATGCACGGCGTCGGCGGCGAATGACCATCCGAGGGAGGCCGGGATCGCCTGCCAGTGGGGCTCGGGAGCCTCGGCCAGCGCAAGCGCTACCCGCTCCGCTCCGGCGTCGAGCGTGCCAAGCCACACAGCGAGCTCTCTGGCCGACACTTTTACCTCTTCGCTCATTTTGGCCGTTGCGAGCCCTTACTAACACGCTTGCGATTCGGGGATCGCGCTTCATGCTGCGCGGAATCGACCAGGCCGTGAAGCGCTTCGTAGAGTCTGGCCAGACGGTCGGGACCGAGAGTGGCCGCGTTTGCGAAGACGTCACGGACCAGCGCGCTTGCGTTCCTGTCCGTTTCGTCTCGCGGCACGCGGCTGATTTCCGAGGCGATGATCGAGCGCTTCCGCAGGATGGCCACGGCTGCAAGCATGTGCGCGGTTGCCTCCTCGATCCCTTCGGCGGCGGCAGAGCCGTCATCTTCCGCCGGTGCGCGGCCCAGCGTTAGGCCGATGATGTCGAGCGAACGGATCTCGAGGGCCCTGGCCAGCTTCAGCAACGTGAGTACCGTGATGTTGGAGCCCTCCCTGGCAAACTTGATATTGCTGCGGCTCACGCCTGCGACTTTCGCCAGGTCGCTGTCGGTGAGGCCGCGGAAGGCGATCGTCTTCGCGAGGAAGCTCCCAAGCTCGCGAAGTGATGCGCTGTCGTCCGGCTCCGGCACCGGCTCGGCGGTTTGCTGCCCTTTCGGTTTGGCCAGGTTGAACCTCCGTCTTCGTTCGGAGGGTGGAGTGTAGCAGAGTTAGCAGGATAGATTGGCATATTGACTAATATATTGCTATGGATACATGGCTGAGATTTCAAATCACCTGATCGCGCTCGTAGAGGGCACGGACGGTGGCGTGGCATTCGCAGGCCTGGGCTTCGAGGCCGGCTTCATCGATGACCTCGATCAGATGCCTTCGATGGCGAATCAGGCCGGCTGCCGTGAGCGTCGATACAGCTTCGTTGACGCTGGCGATTCGTGTCCCGAGCATGCCCGCCAGGAACTCCTGCGTCATGGAGATCTCGAGCGGTCTGGGGTTGTCCGGGGTTGCCCTGTTTGTAATTTTCAGCAGCCATCGGGCAAGACGGCGGTCGAGAGGGTGAAACCAGTTGCAGACCGCCGTCTGCTGCACCTGAAGAGTGAACGCGTTCGCGAAGCGGAGCACAAGCCGTCGAAACTCCGGGTCCGTATCGAAGACCTTGCCTGCGGTGGCCGCTGGAACGCGCATGGCGGTTCCTGCCACCAGCGCGATCGCGTCGTTCGGCTGCGCGGTGGCACCGAGCATCACCTCGATGCCGATGGCACCTTCGCAGCCCACCATCCCTACTTCGATCGTGCTTCCGTCGAGAAGCCGGCGTACGAACGAGGCCACGACAGTGACCGGGAAGAAGACATGCGCCGTCGTCTGATTCGCGAGCAGGATCTCCTCGCCGGCGCGAAACGTGACCATCTCGGCCGGAGTGCCGAAAGGCGGAGAGCTCCGCGAAAGAATCAGATTCTTCGTATCACCCGCATCAATCGCCATCGATCATGTCGCTCGATTCGGCGCCGCCACCGAGGGCGCAGCGCGTTCAAATAATTTAGAGAGACAAATCTACACATCTCCCCAAACAGGAACATACGGGACCGTAATGTATTGATCGTGTGCGCCTGTATTTCTCTTCCGCCTGGGGCGACTAGTGAAACGACGCTCCTTCACCGGGGCCACGAGAGGAGCTACCCGTGAGCCAGCAATCCGTCGTGCGACGGATCACATACTCCATGCCTGCCCCGGCAAATCGACCGGAGACTGCGGTCATCACGACCCGCTCCCAATGGCTCACTCTGCCACGCGCTGATGAGCCGCAGGAACCTACGGGAGCGTAATGTCATCGAGAAAACCGCAGCGTAGCCTGACACGATTCAGCGGCTGCCAGAACCCCACGATTGCCGGCAAACGTCCTCGTTTCACGGACGATCTGCGACCCTCGCCTGAGCTCTCCGTCGCCGCCGGAGAATCTCCGAATGCTTTAGGTGGAGAGTGCTGATGGAAGACGGTCGGGCGATGAACGCGATCCTCGATGACATCCGCGCTCCCGAGGCAGCCCCTCCATTCGCGATCAGGGTGGCCCCGGCCGCCGCGGCCCTGTTTACGTTCGTCCTGGGTTGCAGCGTGCTCTTCGGATGGATCGCCGGCATCGGATTCCTGAGGAGCGTGCTTCCTCAATGGGCGACGATGAGAGTCAACACTGCGTTGTGTTTCCTGCTCTCCGGAGCCGCCCTCTGGCTCCTGCGACAGCCCGAGACTGCCGGCTCGATGGCGCCCAGGCCGGTGCGGTGGATTGCCAGCGCGGTAGGACTGACCGGCTTGATCGCACTTGGTGAATACGCAGTCCAGAAGGACATCATCCATCAGCCCTCGTTGACAGCAATGGTGAGCGCGCTGGACGCATCCAACATGGGGCGCATGGCACCTGCCACGGCGTTCTCCTTTCTATTCACCGGCCTGGCGTTCCTCTCGCTCGATGTGGAAACGCGTCGAGGCCTCCGACCGGCGCAAATCCTTCCGTTGATACCGGCGGCTCTTTCGGTGCTCACGTTGATCGGCTACCTCTATGGCGTGCCGTCGCGGTACACGATCGACCGGCACACGACGATGGCGTTTCACACCGCGCTGGGGTTCGCCGTGCTCTCCACCGGCACGTTGCTGGCCAGGCCGGACCGTGGATGGGTAAAGACGATCAGCAATCACGATGTGAGCGGCACCCTGGCCCGGGTGATGCTGCCGGCCACCTTCCTGGTTCCGATTCTTCTGGGCTTTCTCCGGCTTCAGGGGCAGCGGGCGGGGTTTTATGGGACGGAGCTCGGGCTCGCGCTGATGGTGGGCTCCAGCATTGTGGTCTTTGCCGCCCTCACCTTGTGGGCGGCTTCCTCTCTCCATAAGGCCGAAGCAAACCGTGCCCGAACGGAAGAGGAACTGCGGCGCCATTCCGTCGTGCTCGCAAACATGGACGATGCAGTCGTGGTCTCGGCCAGCGATTTCCACATTACCGACTGGAACGCATCCGCGGAGTCTCTGTACGGTTGGAGCGCGAGCGAAGTCCTGGGGATGAACGCCAGTGAGATCCTGCGCACGCAATGGCCCTCCGCGGAACCGAGCGAGATGAGGCGCAGGATTGCGGAAGAGGGCCGCTGGCGCGGCGAAGTGACCCAGGCTCGCAAAGATGGCACCCGGATTCCTGTCGAGATCTCCGCGGTCGTATTGCGAGATTCCGATGGCCGTATTGCGAACTATGTGAGCGTGGTCCGCGATAAGACGGAGCGCCGCGAGGCTGAAGAGGAGATTCGCCGGCTCAACGCCAAGCTGGAGGAGCGCGTCCTTCACCGCACCGCGCAACTGGAGCAGGCCTCCCGATACGCCCGCAACCTCATCGAGGCGTCGCTCGACGCCATGGTCACGATCGGTCCGGACGGGAGGATCACGGACGTCAACGAGTCGTATGTAGAGGCCACCGGCGTATCGCGAGAAAGTCTGATCGGCACAGAATTCTCGAATTATTTCACCGAACCTCTGGCTGCGCGGTCCGGCTATCAAAAGGTCTTCGCCGATGGGTCTGTAAGGGACTACTCGCTGGCCATACGCCACATGAGCGGCCGCGTCACCGACGTTCTCTATAACGCCGCGGTCTACAAAGACGACAGCGGCCGGGTTCTCGGTGTATTGGCCACGGCGCGCGATATGACGGAACGGACGCGATTCGAGCGCTCCCTCCTGGAAGCCAACCGTATCAAGAACGAATTCCTGGCCAACATGTCGCACGAGCTGCGCACGCCCCTTAACGGCATCATCGGCTTTGCCGAGTTTCTCATGGATGAGAAGCCGGGCCTGATCAATCCCAAACAGAAAGAGTATCTGGGCGACATCCTGTCCAGCGGCCGGCATCTCCTCGAGCTTGTCAACGACGTGCTCGACCTGGCGAAAGTCGAGGCCGGCAAGATGGAGGTGAACGCCGGAACGTTCTCTCTCTTCCTTGCAATCGACGAGGTTCGCGCGGTAGCAAGGCCGGTGGCGGAGAAGAAATCGATCACTCTCACCGTCAGGGCCGGCCCCGGCCTGGGAATGGTGACGCTCGATCAGCAGAAATTCAAGCAGGTGCTCTACAACCTCGTCTCCAATGGCATCAAATTCACCGATGACGGCGGATCAGTGGAAATCTCCGCCGACGTCATCCATGACGGCCGTTTCCGGCTGGTGGTCAAAGACACCGGCATTGGGATCGAGGAAGCGGATCTCAAACGTCTGTTTCGCGAATTCGAGCAACTGGAATCGGGAGCCGCGCGCCGCTACGAGGGCACCGGTCTTGGACTTGCGCTGACCCGGAAGCTCGTGGAGCTCCAGGACGGCGTCATCACCGTCGAAAGCAAACTGGGGAAAGGGAGCACGTTTGCCGTCGAACTGCCGCTGCGGTTCTGGCAGGGCGTTCCCGTCAGCTCCAGAGATCCGATCGCGCCAAGCCCGGGGGTATCTTGAAAGAAGCCTTTGTTGAGCGGATGCTGCTGAGTGAAACTCCCGACGCGGTCATCGTCACCACGCCCGAAGGAAAGGTGCTTTATTGGAATAGCGAGGCCGAAAATGTCTTCGGCTATTCGGGCGCCGAGGCGATCGAGCAGTTGCTTGACTCGCTGATCGGGCCGACGGGACAGCAGGAACAGGAGCAGCATTTCCGGCGCGAAGCGATCGAGAAAGGCACCGCCACCTTTGAGGCGACCCGCAGGTGCAAGGATGGCTCTCTCGTCCACGCGGTGGTGTCGAACAAAGCGGTCTACGACGAACAGGGGACCGTTGCGCTCATCGTCACGACGCAGAAGGACGTGACCCATCTCAAAGTTCTGCGCGACGCAAAGCTCGTGGAATCGAGGTTTCGCGACCTCCTGGAATCGACCCCCGACGCCATCATCATGGCCAACGAGACGGGGCGTGTCGTATTGGCGAATAGCCAGGCCGAGGCGCTCTTCGGATACGACCGCGGCGAATTGCTCGGGAAGCTGCTAGAGCTGCTCCTCCCCGGCCGCTACCGCGGCGGCCACGTGGCTCATCGCTCCGGATACTTCGCACACCCGCGCACCCGTCCGATGGGGGCGGGTCTCGACCTCTACGGCCTCCGAAAAGATGGGAGCGAGTTCCCTGTCGAGATCAGCCTCAGTCCCATCCAGACCGACGAGGGAATGCTGGTGATGAGCGCGATCCGCGACACCAGCGGCCGAAGCCGGGCCGAGGAGAAGTTCCGAGGGCTTCTGGAATCAGCGCCCGATGCCATGGTCATCGCGAACCGCGCCGGGGAGATCGTCCTCGTCAATGCGCAGACGGAGCGCCTGTTCGGGTATCCGCGGGAAGAGCTGCTCGGAAAGAAAGTGGAGATTCTGGTCCCTGAACGATTTCGCGAAGTTCACCCCGGCCATCGCACCGCTTTTTTCAACGAGCCGCGGGCACGATCGATGGGTGAAGGGCTCGAGCTCCACGGCCTGAGGCGCGACGGCTCGGAGTTCCCGGTGGAGATCAGCCTCAGTCCCTTCGAAACGGAGGAAGGGACGCTGGTGTCGAGCGCGATCCGCGACATTACCGGCCGCAAACGTATCGAGCACACGCTGCAGGAGAAGAACGCGGAGCTGGAGCGTACCAATCAGGCCAAGGATCGTTTCCTGGCCAGCATGTCCCACGAGCTGCGAACACCGCTGAACGGCATCATCGGTTTCGCCGAGTTCCTCTCCGACGGCAAACCGGGGCCTCTCAATGACAAACAAAAAGAGTACCTCGGCGACATCCTCAACAGCGGACGCCACCTGCTGCATCTCATCAACGACATGCTCGATCTGATGAAGGTCCAGGCCGGGAAGGCCGAATTGATCGTTGAAAACTTCCTCGTCGGTGACGTGATCAGCGAGGTCTGTACCGGCGTGAAGCCAATCGCGGAGAGCAAGCGTATCGAGGTGAGCGCCGAGGTGGCGCCGGATCTCGAATCCGTAATGCTCGACCGCCAACGATTCAAGCAGATCCTTTACAACCTTCTGTCGAATGCACTGAAGTTCACGGACGATGGCGGACACGTAACGATCGTGGCGGCCCGCCATGGCGACGGATGTTTCCGGCTGGTGGTGTCCGACGACGGAATCGGCATCCGCCCGGAGGACATCGGCCGCCTGTTCACGGAGTTCGAGCAGTTGGAGACCGGGACAGCGCGTCGCCTTGGTGGCACGGGACTCGGTCTGGCGCTCACGCGGAGCCTCGTCGGTCTCCACGGCGGCACCATCGATGTGGAAAGTGAGATCGGAAAAGGGAGCAGGTTCCGCGTGGTCCTGCCACTCGTGGCCGGCGGGAGAACCGCATGAGCTCAGCAAACATCCTCGTCGTCGACGACAACAACACCAACCTCAAGCTGGTCTCCGATGTCCTCGAATTCGAGGGTTACCAGATCCTCAGGGCCAGCGATGCCGAGTCGGCACAGGAGATCATCAGGAGCACGCCTCCCGATCTGATCCTGATGGACATCGCGCTGCCGGGGATGGACGGCCTGACCCTGACCCGGCTGATCAAGGCCGATGAAACGACGCGCGGAATCATCGTCATCGCGCTGACGGCCTTTGCCATGAAGGGTGATGACACCAAGGCTCGGGACGCGGGCTGCGACGGGTACATCACCAAGCCGATCGATACGCGCACCCTCCCCGGCATCGTCGCCGCATATCTGGCGCAGACAGAACTGAAAAGAAAGCGGGGTCAGTCATGAAGATCCTTGTCGTCGAGGATCAGCCGGTGGAGCAGAAGCTGGCGGTTGTGGTTCTCAGCGCAGCCGGTCATGAAGTCGAGCACGTGGATTCCGCTGAAGACGTTCTGGCAGGGATCAAAAGAGAACGCCCGGATCTCATTCTCCTGGACCTGATGCTGCCTGGCATGGATGGATTGACCCTGGCGCGCACGCTCAAAGCGGATCCGGCCACGTGCGACATCCCGATCGTGGCCATCACCTCGAATCCGGAACGGTTCTCCATGGCTGACTCGCTCGCGGCTGGATGCAATGCCTACCTCGTGAAGCCGGTCAGTACACGCATCCTTCCGGATGTGCTGGCCAAGGTCGTGGAGCGTGTCCGGTGAAACCATTGACCATTCCCGAGGAATACAGCGAGCGGCTGGTGGCGAAGCTCGAGGAGAAGAACGTCGAGCTGACCAGGGCCGTGAGCCAGCTCACCTTGCAGGGTACCGCCCTCGAAACGGCCGCCGACGCCGTCCTCATCACCGATGCCGAGGGCGTGATCCTCTGGGTCAACCCGGCCTTCGCCACCACCACCGGTCATACCGCCGATGAAGCCATCGGGAAGACACCTCGCATTCTCAAGTCAGGGGAGCACGATGAGGCCTTCCTCCGCGACTTCTGGGAGACGATCCGGAGCGGACGGAGCTGGCGCGGGGAGTTTGTCAATCGCCGCAAGGATGGAACCGTCTACTACGACGAAAGCACGGTGACGCCGGTGCTCGATTCCGAGGGGACCGTCACACACTTCGTCGGAATCATGCACGACGTCACGCTGCGAAGGGCCACGGAGGAGGCACTGCGTGAAAGCGAGGCGCGGTTCCGGGAGATGCTCGACAATCTGGAACTGGTCTCGATCATGGTCGACCGCGAAGCACGCCTCATCTACTGCAACGACTATTTTCTGCGTCTGACCGGCTGGCAACGGCACGAGGTGACCGGCAGCGACGTATTCGAACGCTTCTTCCCGCCAGAAGAGATCGGCGCAATGCGAGACCGCTTCACGACGAAGCTGGCTGAACCGCCGGACTCGTGGCATCGCGCATCCGAGATCATGACCAGGTCGGGTGAGAGGCGGCTCATTCAGTGGAGCGCCACGCTGCTCCGCTCCGCCTCGGGGGAACCGATTGGAACAGCCACCATCGGCGAGGACATCACCGACCGCAGGCGGGCTGAGGCGCGCCTGATCCGGGAGACGCACTTCAGCCAGAGTCTGATCGAGTCTTCGCCCGCGTTTTTCATCGCCGTGGCGCTCGACGGGCGCGTGCTGATGATGAACGAGGCGCTGCTGGCTGCGCTTGGGTGCTCGCGCGAGGCGGTTCATGACGTCGATTTCGTCTCCGAGTTTGTCGTGCCCGAGGATCAGCCGGGCGCCCGCGCGGTGCTGCGGGCGGTGGCGGAATCGATGATGCCGGCCACCTCCGAGCAGCAACTGCGTTCGCGCGACGGGAGAATTCTGCTCATCGAATGGCATGGCCGCCCGGTTCTCTCGGCCGCGGATGAAGCGGAATTCGTCTTCTTCGTCGGCACCGACATCGGCGAGCGAAAGCGCGCCGAGCTCGCGGTCCTGCGCCAGAACGACTATCTCTCGGCCTTGCATGAGACTGCGTTAGGCCTCATCAACCGGCTCGATCTCTCGGACCTCTTGCGCGGAATCGCCAATCGCTGTGCCGCCATCACAGAATCCGAGGATGTATTCGTGATGATCGTAGACCACGATCGCGACGTGCTCGTACAGGCTACAGGCTCGGGCATTTTCGCTGACAGAACGGCCGAGACCAGGAGAGGTGAGGGACTCTCCGGCCGGGTGTGGGAAAGCGGGCAGACACTCTCGATTCCCGACGTCGCCAGATGGCCCGGCCGAAGGCTCAACGTCGAGATCGAGATCCATGCCGCGTTCGCCGTCCCGCTGCTCTCGGGTGACGAAGTCACCGGCGTGATCGGCATGGCTCACAAGGAGCCCGATCAGCCATTCACTCTGGAGCAGATCGAGATCGTCGAGCGATTCGCCCAACTTGCCTCCGTGGCCATCGACAACGCCAGGCTCTACGGCGATGCCAGACGCGAGATCGCCGAACGTCAAAAAGTGGCGAACGAGCTGCGTGAGTTGAATGTCGAGCTCGAAGACCGGGTGGAGGAACGGACGCGGCAACTGGCCAGCGTCAACCGTCAGTTGGAATTGCGTACCGAGGAGCTGGCATCCGCCAACGAAGCGCTGTTGCGGGCCGGCGGCCTGAAAGACGAGTTCCTGGCAAATATGAGTCACGAGCTGCGCACTCCGCTCAACGCCATCCTGGGGATGTCGGAAGTCCTGGAGGAAGGAATCCACGGCGGCCTGAATGAACGTCAGAGGAAGTCGCTGAAAACGATCGAGGAGAGCGGCAGACACCTGCTCGATCTGATCAATGACATCCTCGACCTCTCGAAAATCGAGGCGGGCAAGCTGGAGATCGCCATCGCGCCGGTCGGCGTCAAAGCGGTCTGCGATGCCTCGGTGCGCATGGTGCGCGAGCACGCGGCCAGAAAGGGGCTGAGACTAACCATCAGCATCGACCCGGGCGTCATGACGCTGAACGCCGATGACCGCAGACTCAAGCAGATCCTGGTCAACCTCCTTTCGAACGCTGTGAAGTTCACGCCTGAAGGAGGCGCGGTCGGACTTGATGTGACCTGCTCGGCGGAGCAGAACCTCGTCCAATTCACTGTGTGGGATACCGGAATCGGTATCGCGGCCGGGTCGATGGACCAACTGTTCGAACCGTTCGTGCAACTCGAAAGCAGCTACGCGCGGCAGTTCTCCGGTACAGGACTCGGCCTGTCACTCGTAAGGCGGATGACGGCGCTCCACGACGGGAGCGTGGAGGTCGAGAGCGTCCTCGGGCAGGGTAGCCGTTTCACGGTAACACTTCCCTGGCGTCGTCCCGAAACAGCGGCTCCAATTCCAGCCGCGGTGAAATTGCCGGTACGGCCGCTGCCGGAGAATGTGCCACTGCTGGCGTTGGTAGTCGAAGACGATCCCAGCACGGCCGAGCAGGTCATTCGCTACCTCCGGACCATCGGGTTCGCGATCGTGATTCACGACAATGGTCGAGCCGCCGTCGATCTGGCCAGAGAACTCATGCCCGCCTTGATCGTCCTCGACGTAGTACTCGATCAGGAGTCCGGCTGGTTCATCCTCGGGGAACTGAAAGCGGCGGCGGACACACGGCAGATCCCCGTCATTGTCGTCTCGGTCGTCGATGACGAGCCCCGCGGACGCGCCCTCGGCGCAGCCGGCTATGTCGTGAAGCCGATCACTTACGACCGCCTGGAGGCCGCGGTCCGGCGCGTCGTCCCATCGCTGTGGAGTCTCGAGGAGGCGATCGAGCCGTGGAAGAGCGCCGTCATCCTGCTCGCCGAGGACAATACATCCAACATCGAAGTGATGCGCGACTTCATCGGCAGCCGCGGCTACCCGATTGTCGTGGCCGGGGACGGCTTCGAAGCGGTCGAACGTGCTCTGGAGATCCGCCCCGCGCTGATCTTCATGGACATTCAGATGCCGCGTCTCGACGGCCTCGAAGCCATCCGCCGCATCCGCGAGAACACGGCGATGAAAAAGACCCCGATCGTCGCGCTCACCGCTTTCGCAATGGGAGGCGACGGTGAGAAGTGCCTCGCCGCCGGCGCCAACGACTACATGACCAAACCAGTGAGCCTCACCAGTCTCACCGAAGTCCTTCAACGGTACCTCGGCAGCCGCTCAGCGCAGGCGTGAGGCTGGGGTTGGAAAGGTACGGCGCATTCGACGAAGCCAGCGAACCTCCACCAGCCGGTACCTCGTGCAGGGCCGCCGCCCTCGGCGGCCTTCTCTGCACCAGGTATGTACCCGGCCGCCGGGGGCGGCGGCCCTACACAGAACGCAGCAGCCCCGCTTCGCACATCCCTTCGATGACGTGCTGTCCGGCAGCGTTCTCGATCCAGGTATCGATCTCGAGGCGGTGCTTGTCACGATCGACGGATCGGACGACGAAATGCGCGGTCACTGTTTCGTCGATGTAGACCGGGAGCAGGAACCTGATCGTCTGGGAACGGTAAATCGCGCCTGTTCCCGGTAACAGCATGCCGGCCATCGTCGAGAGGATCGATGCCGTCAGCATTCCGTGGAGGATGCGGCGCCCGAACGGCGTACCCGCGGCGAACTCGTCATCGACGTGGAGCGGATTCACATCGCTCGTGATCTCGATGAACCGCCGTACGTCGTCCTCCGTGAACGTCTTGCTGAAGCTGACATGCTGCCCGGGCTCGAAGTCCTCGATCCGTGCCACCTTACCGGAACGATTCAACGTCTCCCCTCGGCGAGCATCGACGCGATGAGTGAGTCCATCTCGTTGCGGAGCTGATCGAAGTGCGTGCCGGTTCCGGGACCGGAGAAGCCGGAGTAGATCTTCTTCACTTTGCCGTCGCGCCCGATGAAGAGAGACGTGGGATAAGCGAGGACCCGGGTCAGGTCGGGGAGCGTGGCCGAGGCTTTGTGCTTGTCGCTCACGCCGGCGAGAAGAAGCGTGTAGGAGATCCCGTAGTGCTTCGCGAAACGCCGCACCATTTCGCGATCGCGTGCGGCGTTGCCGGTGAACTCGTACGCCAGCCCGACGATCTCCAGACCCTGACCGCGATACTTGTGGTCCCACGCCGCCAGCAGCGGCGCTTCGTCGTTGCAGTTCGGGCACCACGATCCGAAGATGTTGACCAGGACCACCTTCCCTCGAAAGCGCTCGTCGCTCAGCGAGACAGGTTTCCCATCGAGGCCGGGAAACTGGAACTGGAACCGTCCTTCCGTATTGGTCAGGCCGACATCCCTCCAGCCGTCGGGCAGCGTGGCGCTCGCGTCGCCGGCACGAGTGGCGCTCCAGGTGGCGTGGTAGGAGTCCCGCGACCAGTAGTCGCCGGCCAGCCTGCCGTCGCCTGACGCGCGCGCCTGAAACAGGAACGCGTGCGCTCCGTCGAATGTCGAGAGCCGAAGCAAGCCATTCTCAAAGGACCCCTCGAGATACCGATCGTCGCCAGTCGGAGTGAGGAACGTGCCGGTGACGCGGCTCGTGCCCGGATCCTGATGAAACTCGCCGCGAGCCGGAGAGACGCCATCCGAGTCGGCGAACTCCGCCTTCCAGATCCCACTGACGTCGCCGCCGGGTGCGCTGGGACCGGCGGGCGCCGCCGGCCGAAACCGCGGCTGGTCGCCACGGGTGGCGCGAAAGGTCATACGTGACATGCCGGAAGGAACCGTCCTGGTCCAAGCTCCGGTCATCGCGCTGCCGTCTTCGGAGAGAGTGGCATCGATCGCGGAGTCGTATCCATCGAAGCGAATCCTCAGCGATTTTGCGTTGACGTCGACTCCGCTCGCCGGCCGCTGCTCGGCGCCGTTCACGATGACCGCATTCAGACCGGCGCCTTCACGAACGATGCGCAACGTGAAGGGCAACTCACCGCCAGGGGAGGTCAGCACCGCGCGCCATGTCCCCTCTGGTACCGGCCTGGCGTGCTCGGCGGGACGACAACCGATGAAAAGGATCGCGGCCAGAAGACAGGCGATGGCGGTGTTTCGATCGATCAGGCAAGGCCTCCGGTAGTTGAACAGTTGGTAGCATAGATGAACAAGGAGACCGATCCGCAGATTGACGCAGATGCTGCATGCGTAGACATGAGTTGCAACGCGTTGTAGCCTAGTCTTTACGGTGAGCGAACGTTGAGCCCTACGATCTTTCGAGAAGGGCCGTATCGGTTCTACTTTTTCTCACGCGAAGAACCGCGCATGCACGTTCACATTGGATCATCCGAGGGCGAGGCTAAGTTTTGGATGGAGCCGGCGATCGAGATTGCGGAGAATCACGGCATTCCGGCGCGAGAGTTAACCACCATCGAGGAAGCGATTCGATCTCATGACGGACAGATCCGGACAGCGTGGAAACGTCACTTCGGACGTTGAGGTGACGAACATTTCGCGGCACGGTCTCTGGCTGTGGCTGCGCGATCGTGAGGTTTTCCTGTCGTTTGCCAACTTCCCGTGGTTTGCGGACGCGCCCGTAGCGAAACTCGTCAACGTCGAATGGCCCAGTGACGATCACCTCTTCTGGCCCGAGCTGGACGTCGATTTGTCGGTCCGGTCAATCGACCATCCCGATGAGTTCCCGTTGGTGTCGCGGTACTGAGCGGTCCCCTAACTCAAAATGGTCTTGAGTTAAGGTATGCCCCGATCCGAAGGCGGATGAGGGGTGCTTGACTTCAGACCCTTGCCCTACGCCAGCGAGTCCAGAATCTCCTCGATCGTCGATCTCCGGCACGTGTACATCGGCGTATCGCGCAGGGTGAACTTCGACGACTCCGTCTCGCGGAGCTCCTGAACAAGGTCGAGGAACTCGGCGGCGGAATCGGCTTCGAAAGCGACGACGAAATCCTGGTCGTCGAGGCCGAACGAATAGGTCGTGTTGATCTTCACGCGCGGGTACTTGTGGCCGATGGCGATGTGCTCGCTCATGATCCGCTGGCGGTCGCTCTGCGGGAGCAGGTACCAGTCGCGAGTCTTCACGAACGGATAGACAAAGAGGAACGGTTTCTTGCCTGGGACGATCTTCAGTCGCCGCCCTTCCTGCCCTTCGTGAACGTGCTCGTCGACGTACTGCGAATGCTTGGTCATCGAGAAGTACGACACCGGGATGTCCAGGTACCGGCCGAGGATCGACTTGTTGATGTCGGCCGCCATCTGCTGGAAGGGGTCGATGTCGTAGCCGATGCGCCAGAACATGAAGTCCGTGTTCGGCTTCAGGCCGACGGTGGAGTACGGCAGGACCATCATCGGGCCGGTGTGGCGGCGGACGATCTCCACGAATTCGCGTTTGGCCTGTTCCTTCACCTCGGCGCTCTCACGCCGGAGGGCGCGGTCGGCCTTGAAGAACATGAAGTTGACGAACTGGCGCTGGAGCGCCGGGGCTTCGGTGTGCGCGGGTTGCGTTTGAGGCTCGATTGTCGTCGTCATGATGCCGGATTTTAGCCTGTTTCAGCGCCGCCTCCTGAACTACGAGGCAATTAGCGCGCTGCCCGCCCCCGCAATGTGTGCGGCAGGCTCACGAACGCGCGCTCGACATCGCCATACTGCGCCTCCGAGCCGACTCGGGTGTAGACGGCGGCCGTGCTGCCCGTTCCGGTGACGATCAGCGACGCGTCCGGGTCAATCGTGGTCGTGATGAACGCGAGCGGCTGAAGGCTCTCGATCGAACCGGCTGCGGCGACATGTGTGACGAAGAGGGTGTAGGCCGGGGAACCCTGCCCGTTGTCCAGGAATGACGAGATGGCCACCGCGTACCGCGCGCCATCCCAGACGACGCTCTTCGTATTGCCGGGAGCCAGGCGGACTCCGTTGGCCTGGGCCAGGAGAGAACCGTCGGAGGAGATTCGCTGGATCATCGTGCTGCTGTGAGGGGGAGTGCTTTCGGAGCGCGACCAGGCTACCAGGAAGCTATGACCGTCGGAGGCCACGAACGGGAGGCTGACATTGAGCGTGTTGGTCACGGCGATAGGAGCTGGGTCGAGCACCGTGAGCGATGACGACAATCGGGAGGCGTTGATCAACGTGTCCACCGATGGGAACTCGTCGAGAGGACCGTTGTTGTGCGGTATCAATTCCTGCCAGGCCAAGAGCCATTCGCTGCCGTTCCATGCCGCGGAGACCCTGCCTGCGCTGTGCGTCGATTCCGTCGTCGTGACCGTAACAAGGTTGCCGGAAGAGAATCCCTGACTGGCGGTGGTGGCGAGAACGCGCGTGCAATCCGACCACGCCACCAACGTCGACGTCACGCCGGGCGAAAGCGTCACTCCCCCGATGCCGCACTGCCCCGTAGCGACGAGAATGCCTGAGGGGTAGAGGAGGACGCCGCTGTCTGGCGCGACCCGCGCGAGCTTCACCTGCTGTTTGACCGGAGTAGCCGATGACACCTCGGTCCAGCCGATGAGGTAGTTCGCGCCGTCGTAGACGATCTGCGGCGGCGTGGTACTCCTCCGGCCGCTGATACGGATCCCGCGTCCATCGAGCATCGCTCCGTCGATGCCGATCCGGCCGGCGTACAAGCCGTCGTACTCATTCCAGACGACGGCGCTGTTGCGGCCGCTCGTTGCCGCGGCAGGATTAGTCTGCTCTCTCGCGCTGTGACCGAACGTCGAAGTCTTCGAGGTGGTGAGTGCCTGTCCGCTCATCACAGCACCGTTGAGAGATTCAGCCCAATAGTCTCCTGATGCCCAGAACATCCCAGTACCGGAGCCGTTGGAAGCGAGCGTTCCTGTCGTACCGTCACAGGGATAAGAGACCGCAGGGACGTAACCCCCGGAGGGTTGGCCGGTGTGGTCGAGACGCCGTGCTCCGATCGTGTTTTGGTGCAAATCGCAATCCATGAGCAGATACGAGCCCCCCGTGAACACGAACCCGGGGAATGTGTGCTGCACCGAGGAGAACTGTGTCGGAAGTGGCCACGTCTCCAGCGCCTCGCCGGTCGCGGCGATGTGATGGGCAACGAGCCCATTTCCGTGGTCGATGACTGCGACATAGCCGTCGCCGTCCGATGCGAGATCAACGAGCGCGATCAGCCCGGAGACGGTGGTGATGGACGAGGTGGAGAGCTGGTTGCCGTTTTCGTCGAATCTGGCCGAACGGATGACGCTACTTTGCTGCCAGATCACCATGAAGTCGTGACCATTCGAGGTCACAAGGGCATCGAAGATGGTCCCTCCGGTGTAGGACTTCGGCCCGCTCACGACGTTTCCGTCGCGGTCGAGCACAGTCATCAGATTGCCGGCGGCGACGATGGTGCGGTTGCCGTTACTTGCGGCACCGTGCGCGCTGAGAGCGTCGGCCTGATTGACCAGCACTCGTGGAGCCGAGTCGAGCAAAACGCCATCACGGCTGATGCGTGCACCCATCACCGCCGCCCATCCCGGTGAGATTGGGGAAACGTCGAGCCAGTAGACCAGATACGACCCGCCGAGAAAAACCACTCCCACCCGGGAGATTCTGAAGCGGGACTGTTGGGATGCGGGAAGGCGGATATCGAGCGGGTCGAGCGCATCACCGCCGGCGCTCATTCGCGAGGCATAGACCTGGCTGATGATGTTGGATCGGTTGCGCTGGACGTCGATCCACGCCACCAGAAAATTCTGTCCATCTGATGCAGCGGCCGCATAGTTTCGCTGACCTGGGGCGATGCCGTACGCTGGATCCGAAACGGGCCGTTCGCCCGCTACTTCGGCGAACGAGGCGACAGCGAGAGACAGCAATGAGATGGCGATGGCAACTGAGCGTTTCATTGGACCTTCCTTTTTCCTGATCGCCGCTATCGCGGCCCGGCCGCGCGTCCGCGCAAGGCGTGCAGAGCACTCACGAATGCTCGCGCCACGTCGCCGTACTGCGGCTCGGTGCCGATGCGGGTGTAGATGGCCGATGTGCTGCCGGCTCCGGTGACGACCAGCGCTGCATCGGGGTCCATCGGGTTCGTGACCACGGACAGCGGGAGGAGGCTCTCAATCGGACCGGCGGCGGCGACGTGCGTGACATACAGGTTGTAGGTGAACGTTGCAATTGCAGCCGGCCCGGTGGAGAAATACGACGACAGCGCCACGTCGTATTGCGCGCCGTCCCAGGCGAGACTCTTCGTCGTTCCGTACGCCACACGGACGCCGTTGGCCTGCGCAAGGAGAGAGCCATCGGACGAGACCCGCTGTGCCATGACACGGTACGGAGCCGGGTCGCTGGTTACGTATCCGGTCCAGACCACGAGGAAAGCTTCGCCGTTCGATGCCACCTGCGGCCGGCTGTCACGAAGCGTGTTCGAGACCACGATCGGATTGGGGTCGAGTACGGTGAGCGCCGGCGATAGACGCGACGCGTAGATCCGCACGTCATAAATGATCGGCGGATCCCAGCCGAAACCGGGAGGCAGATCGTCCTCCCACACGACCAGCCACTCGTGTCCGTTCCATGCCGCGGAAACGCTGCCGGTGTTGGTTGTCTGCGGAGGCGTAACGGTCACGGCGGTGCTGAGGCTACCGTCATGACCGAACGTCGTGGCAATGACGTGCTCGCAATCGGACAACGCCACCAGGGTCGAGGCCGGACCAGCGGAGAGCGTCACACCGTTCGCGCACTTGCCCGCAAAAACGATGATTCCTGGGAGTAGCGCACCGCTGTCGGGCGACAGGCGCGCCAGCTTCACGGTGTCCATGGTCATCATCATCGGCGTGGATACCTGCTCGGTCCAGGCGATGAGATAGTTGGTTCCGTCGTAGACGATGCGCGGGTCCGTCAGGCTCCTGTCGCCAACGCGTATCCCGCGGCCGTCGAGCGTCTGCCCGTCGAGAGAGATACGGGCGGCATAGAGACCGCCGGTTTCGTTCCAGACGACGGCTGTGTTGCGTCCGCTCGTTGCCGCGGCTGGCGCGTACTGGGAATTGGCGCTGCGCGCGATTGCCGAGGTCTTTGCGGCAGCCAGCGATTGCCCGTTGAGCAGGGCGCCGGAGAACACTTGTAAGTTCGAGACCGAATCGGCCCAGAAGAACGCTGCGTCGGAACCGTTGGATGCCAATGCAGCCCCGCCGCCGATGATCTGGACATTCGAAACGGTGACGTACGAACCAACCGGCTGTCCGGTGCGGTCCAGGCGGCGGACACCGTTCGTCCCTTTCACAGGATCGCCATCCATCAGCAGATAGGAGCCGCTCGTGAACGCGAATCCGGAGAGGATCACCTGGATCGGAACCGGCCACGTCTCCAGTACTGCACCGGCCGCGCTGATGTGTTGCGCGATGGGGCCGGTTGGCTGCTGGACGATTGCAACGTAACTGTCACCGTCTGAGGCCAGGTCGAAAAGCGACGTGGCCGTCGTCACCGACACAGTGGAAGGTGCGACCGGGTCGCCATTTGCGTCGAGCCGTGCCGGGTAAAGCACGGCGCCGCGGATCGAGATCACCAGAAACTCGCGTCCGTTTGACGCCACCATGGAGAACTCGGACGCGGCCGGAGCCCCTTGCGACGTGAACGGTTTCGGTCCGCTCACCAGGTTGCCATCGCGGTCGAGGACGATCATCAGGCTGCGATCCGAGGTGACGTAGGCGATCACGGTGCGATTGCCGTTGCTGGCGGAGCCGTGCACGCTGACGGTTGCGCGATCGGCGAGCATGCGGGGCTTGGAATCGAGCAGGACACCGTCGCGGCTGATGCGGGCCCCCATGAGAGAGTTCGAGCCCGGCGTGATCGCGGAACGCTCATCCCAATAGACGAGGTATGAATTGCCGAGGAAGACGATGTCGACCCGGTCCTGCGCCTTGTCGGCCGGAAGGCGGATGCCGAGGGGGTCGAGTGCTTCGCCCGCGGCATTCATGCGCGCCGCGTAGATCTGCCTGGCGCTTGCCGGGTTGCGCCACGCATCGATCCAGACCACCATGAAGTCGTGTCCGTCCGACGCCGAAGCGGCGCCGTACCGGTATCCTGGAGGTGGGCCGTAGGCAGGCTCGGAGATGGGCCGTTCGCCCGAAACCGCGGCAAACGAAGTGGCTGCGAGAAGAACCAGGGTGAGGGCTGCCAGGATCGAGCGTTTCATAGGAGAATCTCCTTCTTTATCGTACTCCTGCGGCACAAACGGCGTGGGCCTCGCAGCGAGCGTTCATTGGGCCATCCGCTCCGGCCCTTTCGGGCGAGAAACAGCAGCGAGACGGCGGTGGGGATCGAGCGTTTCATTGCGTTCCTTTGAACGTAGCCCTTCCTCGGGCGGGACGCGGTGTGCCTACGAACGCACGCTCCACGCCGGCGTAGAGTGGCTCGAAGGCGACGCGCGTGTATGCCGCGAGAATGCGGCCGTTCCCGATCGGAACCAGCGATGCGCTTCGTTCGTCGCCGGCCGCCGCGCTGATCACGAGCGTTTCCAACGGTCGGCCGGATGGGAGGAGCCGGACAATCGCCTCGTCGACCGGTGCAAGGTAGGTAACCTCGGTATTGAAGGCGAGGTCGTATTCGGCTCCGTCCCACACCAGGTCCTGCAGGAGGCCGTTGAAGAGCGATATTGCCGCTCCCTCCGCGACTCCCGTGGAAAGGACGCGTCGAACGCGCAGCCCCGGGAAAGGCTGAGCATTCCAGGCCACCAGAAAATCGTGGCCATCGGACGAGATACGCGAAGACTGGATGAGCCAATCAGACGGCGCGGTGACCATGACCGGTTCTGCATCGAGCGGGATCAATGCAGCCGAGAGCCGTTCGCAGCGGATGTCTACAGGGTCTGGCTGGTGCCCCTCAAGCAAGATGCCTTGGAGAACCTGATCCATCCACGTCACCAGCCAGATGGCCCCGTTCCATGCGAGCGAGGGGTTTCCGATGCTCGCTCCACCAAAGCGAAGGGGAAGGGCAACCAACGCTGGGAAGGATGAGATGGCGCCATTGGGAGCCAGAAATGCTGCTTCGAGCCCGCCGGCCGAATCTACCCATACGCCGACCCTTGTGGTGCCGTTGGTGGCGATTTGCATGCTTCCCGGGATCGTGAGTTGGGACAGCAGCGCTCCCGTCGCGGGGTCGATCTGAAAAACCGTCTGCGATGTCGTCGCGGAGGACAGTTGGGCGTGTCCGGCCACGATCAGATACGACGAGCCGTCGTAGACTACGGAAGGCTTGCGCGTGTCGGTGCTCAGCAGCGTTCCGCGGCCGTCGAGGGGAAGGCCGTCGAGCGACAGTCGTCCGGCGTACACACCGTCCCGTTCAGTCCAGACCGCGAGGTAGTTCGAGGCGCTTCTGGCGATCGCGACTTCGTGCTGCGCGTTCGCGCTGATGCCGACGGTGTATTGCGTACTCGAGCCGGCGGTAACGATGTCGTTGATGAGGCGCGAGCCAACGGTGCGAAGGACGGCCACATCCCGTCCGTTCGTTGCCGCCGTGACCTGACCGCTACCTCCCGTCAGCATGACTGGCGCTCCTACGGGATGCCCGTCCGGACCAAGCCGTTGCACCATGCCGTTGCCAGTGGCGAGGACGTAACCGTCTTCGGTGACTAGAAGATCGAGCCACACCTGTGCCGCCGGAAGCTGCAGTGGAGTCTCGAGCACCGTTCCGATGGCCAGCGTCGCCGGATCGTACGTCCCCACCGCGATGTGCCCGTGCGTGTTCACGTCCTGAAACACCGTGATGCACCCGCTCGCGCGGCAGGCGATGGGGTTTGGCCAGGCATGAGTGCTCCGCGTGGCAAAGCGGCCTGAGGAGTCGATTCGCATGACTCCGCCTCCGGTAATCACGAATTCACCCGTTCCCGTGACATAGACAGAAAGAGCGCCGAAGCTGGCGGAGTCGATGACGTTGGCGTTGCGGTCGAGAACGAAGTACCGGTTCCAGCACGTCAAGACCGTGATCTTGCCGTTCGTCGAGAGCGCATGTTTTTCCGTGACCTGCTCGTTGGCTACGATGGCGCGGGTTGGTGCGACCACCCGCCCGTCGGCGGCGAATTGCTCAGCGACCACATTGTTCGAATCGTTCCAAACGGCCAGATACGATTCGCCGGTCCAGACGACCGCGAACACGGACGGCTTCTTTGACAGGAGTATGCCGGACGGATTCAGCACCGTCCCGTTCCGAGTGACCGCTGAGGCATAGACGGCGCCGTGATCACGCTGATCCTCCCAGACTTCGAAGAATCCATCGCCGTCGGATGCGATCTGTCCACTCACGGCCGTGGCCGGCGCGTAAACCGGCGTGGAGACCGGATGTTCGCCGGTGATCTCGCCGAACGCGGCGACGGCAAAGAGAATAGAGACGGCGGTGATGATGTGGCGTTTCATGGGTTTTCCTTTGAAACGGGCCGTTCACGGATGGGATGCGGGGCGGCCACAAACGCTCGCGCAACACCGGCGTAAAGCAGCTCATCGGCTGCGCGCGTATATGCGGCAAGAATGTGTCCGTTCGAAGTTGTGAGGAGCGACGCGGTGCGATCGCCGCCGCTATTCGGGCTGATCACGAGCGTCTGGAAGGGCTGGCCGGACGATCGGAGTTGCGCAACGTCCATGTCGCCCGGCGAGAACCGCCACCTTGCGGTCGCAAAGGCGAGGTCGTATGCAACGCCGTCCCAGACGAGATCCTGCACCGACCCGGTGAAGAACGGCATTTCCTCGTCCAAGGCGCCTGAAGAGAGAACCCGGCGAACGCGGACGCGGTCAGTCGTCCAGGCCACCAGAAAATCCCGCCCGTCGGAGGCGGCACGCGATGACCGGATGTTCCCAGCCGGGGCCAGGGCGACGGTGATCGGATGTGTGTCGAGCGGCGTCAGTGCGGCCGAGAGACGCACGCCGCGAATGGCAATCGCCGGCGGAATGCCGGGGAACAGAGGAGGTGGTGCGCCTACCGGCTGGTAGTGAGCCTGCTCCTCCCACGTAGCCAACCAGATCGTGCCGTTCCACGCCAGCGAAAGGTTCGCGAATGTTGTCAACGGCTGCCCCGATGGCTGCACGGCGAGGAAGACGGGGATGGAGGCCAGAGCGCCGGTCGGAGTGAGGAATGCGGTCTCCACCGCGCCGAGCGTGTCGACCCAGACGGCCACGCGGGTTGAGCCGTTGGCGCCGATGCGCAGGTCTGTGCCATCGATCGTGCTGATGGACATCACCGCTCCCGTCGCGGGCTCGATCCGCAGCACCCTCTCCTCCGGATCGCTGATCGACCGTTGTTGGAGGACCACGAGATAGGAGGTGCCATCGAAGACCACCGACGGCTTGGCGCTGCTCTGACCGAGAAACACGCCCCGGCCGTCGAGAGGCAGCCCGTCGAGCGATAAACGTCCGGCATAGGCGCCGTCCTTTTCCGTCCAGACGGTCAGATAGTTCGTGCCGCTCGCCGCGATGGCGACATCTCGCTGCGCATTTGCGCTGGTAGTGACCGGCTCCGGCTTCGTCACCGCCGTAGGCGAGATGACTAGTGCGGTGAACGACTCAAACGACCACCGCAACACAGCCACGTCGCGGCCGTTCGAGGCCGCCTGAACATAGCTGTCTGCGGCCGGCAGCGCAGTCGGTGTACCGACTGGATGCCCATTGTCGTCGAGCCGCTGCGCGACGCTGTCCGTCACAAGAAGGTACCCATCGGTGGTGGGCACGATGTCGAGCGTGCGCGTTGCGATCGGAAGGTTCATTGCCGGTCCTGCGGCAAGGCCGGCAGGATCGTAGGTTGCGACGCCGGCCTTCGTGCCGAAAGGAAACGCGGTGATACAGCCGTTGCCGTGACAGGCAATGACCTGCCGCCACGTTCTGGCGACGCTGGTCACGTAGTGGCCGGAGGAGTCGAGAAGTCTCGTGCTGCCAGCGGCTGGAAGCACGAATTGGCCCGATCCAGTAATGTATGCAGACTCGCCGAATCGCCCCTGCTCGATGACGTTCGCCTCACGATCGAGCACCGAGTAGCCGGAGCTTGTCATGAGTACCGTGACTCTGCCGTTTGACGCGATGGGGTGCGGCGCACTAGTGATCTGTGCGCCGTGCACGATCACGCGGTCCTGCGTCAGGAAGCGTCCGTCAGCGGCAATTTCCTGAGCCATGATGACGTTAATGCCGTTCCAGGCGACGAGGTATCGGTCGCCTGTCCACGCTACGGCGACGTGTGAGATCGTGTTTGCCAGGAGGATGCCGCGAGGATCGAGGATCGTTCCGCCGCGAGCGATGCGTGTCGCGTAGATCGCACCGTGGTCGCGCTGGTCGCACCACACCGCGAGAAACCCGTCGCCGTCGGACGCGACCGCCGGCTCGAGCGCGGCGGTGACGGGCGCGTTAACCGGCGTGGAGACCGGATGTTCGCCGGTGATCTCGCCGAACGCGGCGACGGCAAAGAGTAGAAGAGCGGCGCTGAATGCCAGCCTATTCAGGACGATGGCGCTAACGATGAATCGGTTGGTAACCAATTGACCCTCTTTCGCTCTTGGACCCGCTCGGCAGGAATGGCTAGGTGGCATACATCTCATCCGAGACGAACCGCCGTCGATGTCGTATAAGCATACATCTTTCGGGGCTGCTGCGCCACTGCTGCGACAAATCCACCGCACTCCACGACTTGCAACCATTCGGTTACGGCGGCGCAAAACCGGTTGGATTTGTCAACCTGGATGTGGAAACTGCAAAACGACTTGGGCTACTGCACAAAAGGCGCTGCTAGCGATGTGTCTGTTTTCGGTTAACATCAATACAGACAACAGTTAGCTCATATCGCCCACGGAGTTGTGCAAAGCGCTCCCAAGTGCGCATTTCTCGCGGTCTTTCGACGTTTTTCACAGGGCTTTCCACAGGCTTTTCCGCAGAAACTGTGAAAAGCCCTCGCCGCCCTCACGGATGACCTTCGGCTCATCCCCGGTAAAGTCCACGATCGTCGAAGGTTTGCCCTCGCGCGAGCCCTGATCGAGCGCCCCGTCGATGCACATCTTCAGGTCGCTGGGGAGTGCGCCGGGGCTCGTGACGGGAGGCTCGCCGGCCCGGTTCGCGCTGGTGGAGACGAGCGGTCCTGTACGGTCGAGAAGGGCGCGTAACCATCCGAGATCGGGGATGCGCGCGGCGATGGTGGAGCCGCCGGAGGCAAGAATTGCCGTGAGCGGTGCGGGCCAGATTTCCTGCAGTAGCTCCGGGATCGTGGCGCCGAGGGCACGAAGCTGCTCGATGGATGAACCGATGACCACGAATGGCTTGTCGTCACCACGTCCCTTCATCGCCGCGATGCGGGCAATCGCTCCCTCGTCCGAGGCGAGTGCGTGCAGTCCGTAGATGGTATCGGTGGGCAGCAGGACCACGCCTCCCCCTCGGAGAACGGCCGCCAGCGCATCGAGCACGTCGTCGGGCGGGTCGCCTTCGACGCGCCAGCTCTTCATCGCCTCGCCTTCGCTGCCGGCCCACGGGCGCCGTCGAGCAGTTCGCGCGCGTGAAGCACGGCGGAGGCCGGAATCGACTCGCCGCCGAGCATGCGGGCCACCTCGTTGACGCGTTCGTCGTCGGTTTCGAGCCGGCGTATGCGCGCGCGCGTATGCCCGCGGGCGTCTTCTTTCCAGACGAAGAAGTGCGTGGTGCCGAAACTGGCGATCTGAGGGAGGTGGGTGACGCAGATGACCTGATTGCCGCCTGCGAGCTCCTGCAGTTTCCTGCCGACGACCTCGGCTACCCGGCCGCCGATGCCGGCGTCGATCTCGTCGAAGACCAGAGTCGCCGCGGCGGCGTGCTGGGATGCCTTGAACAGCGCTGCGGCGATGGCGAGCTGGATGCGGGAAAGCTCTCCGCCCGAGGCGATCCGCTGCATCGCTTTCGGCTCTTCGCCGCGGTTCGGTGCGATGAGGATCTCGATGCGGTCGAGGCCGTGAGCCGCAGCGTTTTCGCGCGCCGGCTCGGCGGCTTCGACGACGACTTTGACCGTCGTGCGCTCCATGGCCAGATCGTTGAGCTCCGACTGAATTGCGGTTTCGAACTTCTTGGCCGCTTTCTTCCGTGCCGTCGAAAGCGACTCGGCTGCGCCGCGCCAGGCGGCGAAACGCTGCTCTTCGACCCGCTGCAGCTTGTCGACACTGGTCTCGTAGTCGCTGAGCCGCTCGAACTCGTCCTGAATGGCGCCGAAGTGTGCCAGCACGGCCTCGACGGAGCCTCCGTATTTCTTCTCGAGCCGCTCGATGGTGACCAGACGGTCCTCGATCTCCTCCAGGCGCACTGGGTCGTGGCGCACGGAATCCGAGAGCCTGGAGAGTCCTCGCGAGGTCTCTTGCAGGCGATAGATGGCGTCCTCGAGCTCCGCGCTGATGGTGGCGATATCCGCAATCTCGCGCGCCAGCGGCTGGATGAGATGGAGCGCACGCGAGAGCTGAGCCAGCGCGGATGTCTCGTCGTCGTCGACGAGTGCGAAGGCGCCGCTGCTCGCTTCGGCGAGCTGCCGCGCGTTGGCGAGCATGCTCCGCTCGCTGCGCAGCGATTCCTCTTCCGCCGGAGCGATGGCCGCGGCCGAGATCTCGTCGATCTGGTAGCGAAGGAGGTCGAGCCTTAGCGTACGGTCGCGCTGGGCGTCGGTCAGCTCGCGCAACTGATCGGCCGCTTCGTGCCACACGGAGTGCGCATTCCGCGTTGCGGCCACGAGGGCGGTGTGATCGCCGTAGTCATCGAGCAACTCGCGGTATCCCTGACCCGCCACCCGGCCGTGCGACTCGTGTTGTCCGTGAATCTCGAGAAATGCATCCATTGCCACGCCGAGCTCACGGACGGAGAGCGGCGAGCCGTTGATGAGAACTCTGCCCCGGCCGTTGACTGCGATCTCGCGCTTGACGATCAACTCGACAACGTCGTCCGCACCATCCGTCTCGACGCCGATCTCATCGAGAGCTTCGCGGGCACCCGCCGGCAGATGGAAAACGCCCTCGGCGGTCATCTTGCCGGCGCCCCCGCGAATCATCTCGGTGGAGCCGCGCGCGCCGCGGAGGAACTCCAGAGAGTCGATGAGCAGCGACTTCCCGGCTCCAGTCTCGCCGGTCAGAACGTTCAGCCCCGGTCCAGGCTCGATGGCGAATTCCTCGACGATGGCGAGGTTGCGGACCTTCAGGTACGTAATCATTCGACCGGCGGAAGTCTACCTCGGAGCGCTACCAGGCTGGTGCACGTGAACTCTGCGCTCGACTGCCCTTCAGCCAGTCGACTGGCTTCGCCGGCGACTGTGAGAATCGGCTGCCTCACCACAATCCTCATCGAAATCCGTTCTGAAAGAGCTTGACCAAGAGCAGAGGGTTCGTGCCAACGTAGAAGTAGTTCGCCCGTGCCTGAAGGTTGCGTCCGTAGCCGATCCAGGCGAGATCGCGGAGAATGGAGATGCCGCCGGCGATCCCGAGCTCCAGGCTTTCGCCATCCTTGAAGTCGAGCATGGCCATCGTGATACCGAACGACGGCGACACGGCGTTCCACCTCGGATGGCCCTGGATCCCGCTCCGCCAGTAGTAGCCGAGAGCGGGGACCGGCTGGTAACTGATGTCGCGCGTGATCTTCGTTCGCGGTTCAACAAACAGGAGGCCGCCGCGGACGCTGTCGGGAAAGATCGAGTACCGCTGGATCACGAACGCCTGCGAGTCGGTCGACAACTGTGTGAGCTTTCCCGTCGAGTCGCGCCGGTAGAGCCCGGCCTGCACGACGATGTTGTCGCGCACGTGGACATCGCCTGCGATGGTGCGCAGGTCGAGCGTGGTGCTGTAGTCGGTGTTGGCGTCGAGTGCGCGCGCGGAATCGGCAATCCGGTTGGAGCTCAGCGCCAGCCGGCTATCCGCCTCGAGCAGTTGTCCGAGGGATCTGAGGCTGCTGGCCAGGTCGGTGAAAAAGGTCTGCCTGGCGAGGAAGTCAGACGCCGCCTGCCTGACCATCGTCACACTCTTCGAGAGCGCGGTGTCTCCGGCGTTCTTCAGAGCCGTCTCCGTGTCGGTGGCGAGGTTCGTGAGATCTGCCGGCAGGTCGGTCTTGACATCGACCAGCGTCTGCGCCGTTGTCGTGAGCGACGTGGCCAGGCTCAGCAGCTTGTCCGCGTCGGTGGCACCGTCGAGCGTGAGCGTGGCGGAGTTGAGGCTACGCACCAGGCCGCGAGCGGCGGTAGCGTCTTTGAGCACCGGTCCGAGATCGGTCCGCGCGGAAGTCTGCACCTGCTGAATGAGCTCGTTCAAGCCGCTCTCCAGCACGTCGGTCTTCAGCGACGTGCGCAACGACTCGAGGCCGGCCTGCAGTTCCTGCATGCTCTGTTTGAATTGCGTCGAAACCTGGCTGAGGCTCTGTCCCACGTCCCGAAACTGCTCGGCCGCAGTGATCTCGCGCCGCGTGCGGCCGTCGATGACAGGCACGTAGTTCGGAACGGCCGGAGCTGACGCCACCGGGTTCTGATCGTAGTTGGGGAGATGGAGCACCCTCGCCGCTGCGTCGGGCGGAACGATGGTGGCAGTGATTCCGAGCGCTCCCGATGCGACGGCGTTCTTCTGGAGCGTGACCGAGAGCTGATCGAGACGAGTTTCGATCGCGTTTGCGGCGCTGACGTAGGCGGAGGAGCTGCCAAACGTCTGCTCGATGATCGCGTAAGTCTGCGGATCGATGGTCTTCAGCTTCTTCAGTTGCGCCAATCCGCTCCGCATTCCCGCACGAGCCTCGGCAAGCTGCTGATCGGCGCCCATGGCCTCGGTCAAGCTCTTCGGTGCGTCAGGGTTCGCGATGCTCCGCTTCGTCCACGACGAAACGGTCTTGACGAGCGCAGCGTGATAGTTGGAGACCTCTTTCAGGAAGGTCGCCAGCACCTGGAGCTCGGTCTCCATGTCGCTGGCCGTCATGTTCCCGTCGCTCAGTTGCGCGCCGGCATCGGTCAGGAACTTCTGCCTATCGACGGTGATGCTGAGCGCTTCATAGCGGTCGATCTCGGGAACCGACTTTCGCTGGAAGCCGGTCTGCTGCCCCTGGCTCCACTTGAACTGGATGTCCTGAAGTGGCGACTGCGCGATGGCGGAACCGGTAGCGACCAGCACGGCGATCAGAACCAGCCGCCACCACTTCATATACCGGCCTCGAGAAACATGTCTTCCAGGTCGATGCGGTCGATTTCGCCGTCGTCGACGACGGCACGGACGACGGTGCCATCGCGCTTCAACGTGATGATCGTCGGATCGGGTGTCTCGCCGACCTCCTGACGCAGTGCGTCGCCAATGGCGTCATCGCTGGTCACTTGAACGGCGCAGCGGGGCGTAGATCCGCCGAACTCGTCGCGATCGCTTACTTCGCCTGCGAGAGCCGCCAGTTCGGTGGCGCGCTGGCTCGAGCCGATGATGAGCATGTGGACCTGATCGGTGTTGAGCACCTGATCGAGAGACTTGTCCCGTGGAACGATGACGGGAGCAGACATGGGCAGGGACCCTCCTTACGATGACAAAGAGTACACAAGAGCTCGTTCTGGTGCTTCGGGAATTACATCACTGCCTGACGCAGCATGTCCGTCGATATACCCGGGGACTCGAGGTTTCCGATCAGGGTGAGCGAGAGCGATTCCGGGTCGACGATCGTGCCGGCGACGTAGGCGATGTCTTCCAAAGTGACGGCGTCGATGGCGGCGGTGATCTCGTCGGCGGAGAACTGGCGGCCGAAGTAGTACTCCTGCCTGGCCAGACCGGACATCCGGCTGACCGTCGATTCGAGCGACAGCAGGATCGATCCTTTGAGGTGTAGTTTCGCGGAGCTCAGCTCCTCCGCGGTAGCGCCGCCTTTCTTGATCGTGCGCATCTCGGCGAGGGTCATGTCCAGCACGCGTTTGAGATTCTTTGGCGCGCAGGCGGCGTATACGGCCTCGTAGCCTCCATTGACGTAGCCATTGTGGTACGACATCACGGTGTAAACCAGTCCTTCCTTCTCGCGGATGCGTTGGAAGAGTCGCGACGACATGCCGCCTCCCAGGACCGTGTTGAACAGCGCCGCCGCATAGCGCTCGTTGCCCTGTTGCGGGAAACCGCGCGAGCCGAGACAAAGGTGAACCTGCTCGAGCTCCCTCTTCTCGCGCAGGATCACATGCTGTGCCGGTATCGGCGCCGGCCAGGTCCGCGCCAGCGGAGGCTTGGTGTCGTTGGCAAACGTCTTCTCGAGGAACGGGAGGATCTCTTCGGGGCGCACGTTACCTGATGCGCAAAAGATCATGTTCGACGGATGGAAGGTCTCGTCATAGTGAGCGAGGATCTGCTTTCGCCCGAGCCGGTTCACGGTCTCCTCGGTGCCGAGAATCGGGCGGCCGAGGGGGTGGTTGGGCCAGAAGGCCGTGACGAAGATCTCGTGAACCAGATCGTCAGGCGTGTCCTCGACCATCTTGATCTCTTCGAGGATGACCCCACGCTCGACCTCGAGATCGTCGTCGGTGAACCGTGGCGAGATGACGATGTCGGTCAGCAGCCCCAGCCCGGTCAGCATCTGCTCGTCGAGCACGTGGCAGTAGAAGGAGGTGTACTCCTTGCCGGTGAATGCATCGACGTCACCGCCGAGGATGTCGATCACCTTGGCGATGTCGCTCATCGACCGCGTGGCCGTGCCTTTGAAGACCAGGTGCTCGAGAAAGTGCGATGCGCCGCTGTGCTCCTCCGACTCGACGGCGGACCCGCTGCGCAGGTAATAGCCGAGTGCCACGGAGCGGACATACGGGAGTGTTTCGATCACGATCGTCAGCCCCGAGGGGAGGACGTAGCGGTGGACGTTGTGCAGGTTGGCTGACATTCGAAACGGGATTGTAGTGGGTGGTGGGGTGGGAGGGGTGGGTTGTTGGTGGCTACCGATACACCGTCCCGGCCGCCGCGACGCGCAAGGCCTTCTCCTGATCGTAGTCGAGGGAGGTATAGACCCATGTCTCGTACGTTTCAGCGCCAAGGAAGCTGATCATCGACTTGCCGTGGGCCGCGGGGCGGACACCGATGAAAGGGCCGCCGGCGTAGTCCTTGATGGGGATGCCCGGGAGACCCGGCGGCGCCTGGGGATTCGTTCCGGTGCTACCGGTTGTGCCGGTTGACCCTGTCGTACCGGTCGTTCCGGTTGTCCCCGCACTACCGGTCGTACCCGGATTGGTTGTGGAACCAGATCCTGGCGGGTTGTTCTGGCCACCCGAAAAATTGTGTTGCGGCAAGGCTCCGGCGGCTGACTGCGGAATGACCAGCCAATCGACTTCGCCTGTGAGCGGGTCGGTCCACTCGCCTTTCACTCCGCGGATCATGCGTGGCTTGCGCGCGTCCTTGAGCTGTTGCGGCGAGGTGGGGTACGTGTTGTTTTTCGTCCGGAATTCGGTGATCGCCTTCGCGTACTGCTGCATGACGAAGATCGCCTGCTGTTCGCGCTCCCGTTTGATCGCGGTCGACCACATACGTGGAACCGTGTAGGCAACGACGATCATCATGATCGTCATGATCACGATGACGCCGGCCAGGGTGAAGCCCGACTGAGAGGTTGGGCGCCCGCTCGTGCGCGATTCACCAGCTCTTGTACGGTGTGCCATCGAGTCCATTGCCCGGGGCCTGACTGTGAACGTCGTAGATGCCTGGTGCGGCGTTGCCTGCCTGTGCGGCGGGATCGGTCGGAACCGCATTCGGGTCCGAGGGATCGGGTGAGTTCTGCACTTCCTCCCAGTCAGCCTTGCCGGTCATCGGGTCCTTGGGGACGGCGCGCAGATAGTGCTCCTGCGCCAATACAGCCAGGCTTTCGGGATACTTCTGCTTGTCCGCGTAGTAGTCGTCGAGCGACTTGCGCATCTCGAAGAGGTCGTGGCGAAGCGCCGCTTCGCGGGCCTTTGTCTGCGCCCACTTGACGTTGGATACAGCGACCGCGGCCAGGATGCCGATGATCGTGACCACCACGATCAGCTCGATGAGGGTGAAGCCGGATTGCTGTTTGCGGCGCTGTGTCACGTTGGCTGCTCCTTCACCATTCGTTGTAATGCGTCTTCCCATCCAGGGCCGGCGCGGTTGACTTCGAATGAACTTCGTAAACGTTGACGCCGCCCGAGCCCGAGGTCGAGTCGGGATCGTCTTCGGTGGACAGAGTGTTCCATTCAGACTTGCCGGTCATCGGATCGACGAGGTCGCGCACGCGGAGGAGGCGAACCTTCTGCTGGCTGTTGAGCTCGATCGGCTTCGTCAGCGACTCGAGATCTTTCGGCCATGGTCCCTGTCCGAGGCTGGGCGGTTCCTTGATGCCGGCAGGGCTTCCCGCCGGTTGCATGCGTAGCTCGTGGTAGCGATCGATTGCATCAGTAATCCGCCGCAGGCGCTCGTGCAACTCGATCTCCTTCTGCCGGCGCATGCCGAAGTTGACCAGGGGCAAAGCCACGGATGCGAGGATTCCGACGATCGCGACGACGGTGATCAGTTCCGCTACCGTGAAACCCTGTGAGCGAGCACTCTTACGGCCTTTCATCAGTCGACCTTGGCATGGCCTCCCGACACCGACGCGTTCACGACCGCGCCGTTGCCGTTGGTCAGGTTTGGATTCTCGAGTACGAGGTATGTGTCCCCCGGCGCGCCGCCGCGCACACGCAGCGAGGCGATGTCACCACCGCCGTCGTTGAACCGGAGCGGCTTGCCGCTCGACGAGGTAATGCGCACGGTACCGTGCTCGCGGTCGATCGTCGCCACCGGCGGGGTTCTCGGATCGATGACCATGGCCGGACCGAAGACCACTTCGCTCACTTCGAGGGTGTGTGGGTCGTAGTGGAGCAGGATCTGGTTCGTGGTCAGGCCGTCGAGATCCATCCCGACGACGCTCCACATCTTTTCTTCGCCCGGTTTGAACGAGAGGCGCATCGGTTGTGGCTGGATGCGCGGCGAGAGGCCGTCGCCTGCGGCCGCGATCGACTGAGCGACTACCGCTCCACCCGTTGGCGTCGAGAGCTGGCTCTGCGGCTGCGGGGGTGGCTGCGGTTGTTGCGGGGTGCCGTTGTTCTGATCACGCGGCACATTCGGACGGCCGCGGAACAGGTTGTTTGGTCCGGGGCCTGGAGGCCGAACACCGGCCGGAATCGGATTGCCGTCGCCATCGACGCCGCTGGTACCGAACTGCTGCGTGCTGCGCGGCGTGAATGGATCAGCGGTCGACTGCGACTCCAGCCGCGGCGACAGGCCACGGAAGCTCAGGTTGCTCTGCGTGCCGACCCACATCGGGGCCATGTCTTCCTCGGTGATGTCCGGCATGCGGATGATGTGCGGTGTCATCGTCAGCATCAGGTCCGTCCGCTGCCTCGTGGAGTGATCCTGCGTGAAGAGCCGTCCCAGGATGGGGATGTCGCCCAGGAAGGGGGTCTTCTGGCTGGTCGTCCCCTCGGTTTCCTGAATGAGGCCGGCCAGGAAATTCGTCTCGCCGTCTTTGAGTCGGATGGTGGCTTCGATCGTGCGCGTGTTGAACTTCGGCAGGTCCTGTGAGTTGCTGCCGGCGGCGATGTCGGAGACTTCGACGCTCAGCTTGAGTGTCACCTCACCGTTGTGGTGGACGCGCGGCTCGATGGAGACTTTGATGCCGACGTCCTGGTACTGGAACGACGTCGCCGGCAGACTGCCGAGGGTTCCGTTCTGTACGCCGGTGGTGAACGTCGTCACAGGCACAGGAACGCGCTGGCCGATGTGCAGCGTCGCCTTCTCACCCTCGGAGATCCGCAGCTCGGGATTGGCGAGCGTCCGGGTATTGCCGACGGTCTTGAGTAGCGCGTACGTAATCGTCGGAATCGTGAAGTTGAGGCTCGAGCTGCTGATGCCGCGAAGCGTATCGAGATTGCTGGTGGGTTGCGGTGCCGGGGTTCCCGTAGTGGACGTCGGAGCGGCAGGAGTCGCCGAAACCGTACCTCCGAGGCTGGTGACGACGGCGCCGATGTTCCGTGTCCTGTCGAGATCGACCTGCAGCAGTTCGACGTCGACCACAACCTCGGCTTTGGCCTTGTCGTTGGCCTCGATGATCTTCTCGGCGATGCGTACCTTGTCGGCGGTGTCGCGGATGGTGATGGCGTTGAGCGCTTTCAGCGGGAAGACGTTGCGGGCCTCGATCATGGTCCGGACGACGTTCGTCACCTGTTCGGCGTCGCCGTTCGACAGGTAGAACGTACGGATCACCAGGTCCTCGTAGTCGCGCCGCGCCTGCGGATTGTCGGGGACGACGATGATGGTCTTCTCGTCGAGAGCCTTGTAGAAGTGATTCGCGGCCTGCATGAGACGCTCGAGCGCCTGCTGTGCGGTGACGTCCTTCAGCTCGATGGCGATGCGGTCATCCTTCACCGCCTGATCGAAGAGGATGTTGATGCCGAACGCGTTGCCGAGCGCCTTGTAGATTTCCTTGATCGGCGTCTCGTGCGGGAACGAGAGCGAGATCGGCTGGTCGGAGCTCGGGCTGAGCTGCGGCGGCTGCGACTTCGAGGTGTTGGCCTTGGCCCGCCTCTTCAGATCGTCGATCGAGGGCGGCTGGCCCGCCCTCGAAGCATCCTGCAGGACGTTCACTGCCTTGCCGTATTCGACGGCGGCGTACTGATTGGTCGGATCGAGCTTGATGACCAGCTCCAGCTCAGTGGTGGCGAGCTGCATGAGACGAAGGCGGTCGTTGCCGGTGGCGTTGAGCGCGGCTTCGCGAAGGGACTTGCCTTTCTGGAAATGAACGCGCGAGGCTTCGAGTTTGGCGCGCGAAAGGTTGATCTTGTAGAGCGAGTTGTTCGGATCGACGTCGAGCGCCTTCTGGTACTCGGTGACGGCCTGATCCCAATCGTTCGTCTGCTCGGCTGTCTTTGCTTTCTGGAACGCGTTGTAGCTGGTGCATGAGAGCACCACCAGCGACAAGGCGAGGGCTGTGATTCCGAGTTTTATATGGTTCATTCGTTTTCCGGGGGTCGCGTGCCGGGGGTCGGAGTAAAACTCGCAATCGTTACTCCGACTCCCGGCTCGCGACTCCCTCCTCATTCTGTTCAATCTGACGGCAGCGCTATGCAAAGGTCACTGTCCGATCGGTACCCGCGTCTTCGCGTCCGCGGGGAATCCGACGTATCCGATCTCGACCGATTCGATGCCGATGCTGCGCAGCACGAACTTGCCGTCGATCGTCTCGCCCACTCGTACGTTTACGATCTCGCCGTTACCGGTGAACGTCGCGATCGGATTGTTCGCCGGGCCGAACGTACCAATGTACTTGAATGTGAACTGCGGCGGTACCGGCGCGGGCGGCGGAGGCGGATTTGCCTTGATGTAGGCCTGCCACTTTTCGTCGCACGCGTCGCCAATACCGTTGTGATCGCTGTCGGCCTGGTCAGGGTTGTAGACCGCCGGACAGTTGTCGCGAAAGTCGGGGATGCCGTCGTGATCCTGGTCGGGCGGCGGCGGTACGACTTTGGGTGGAGGCGGAGGGGGAGGCGGAGGCGGTTCTCTGAAGGCGAAGAGATTCCGCTCGCTCTTGTAACTGCCGCTCTGGGCGTCGAGCCATTCGATGTGCAGCAGAGGAACGCCGGGGGTGCTCGCAGCCTGAGGCAGACGGGGTTTGTGGACGGGCGCCGCCGCGGACGACGACGCCGGCGCGGGCGGAGTATCGAGTCCCGTATGCGTATTCGAAGCGAATGCATAGATCGCAAAGATGGCGATGAGAATCGCTCCGATCGAGGTCCAGGTCTTCCAGTTCATCCAGTCCATCACAACTGTCTGCTCGCGATGGGTGCATTCAATCCCATGTCGCGGAACAACGTCTTGAGTCGAATGTTGAGCGTCAGAGATTTGTCGGTGGGGTTTCCGGTGGTCGTCAGACTGATCCCGTCGATGATCACGAATTGATCCGACAGCTCCAGCAGATTGATGAGCCGCCGCGTTTGTTCGTAGGTTCCCTGCACTGTGAAGGCGATTCCGACCGTGGTCGTACCGATCGATCCTTTGGCTCCGCTCTTGGTCTCGCCGCTGTTCGAGAACTGATAGCTGGGCGGCTCGAGGTGGCTTGCGGCGGAGAGCCTCTTGACTTCGTCGATCAGCGCCGTCAGCCGCTGTACCTGCGTCGACCAGCGCTCGTTGTACAGCACCTGAAGGTCGTTCTGCACCTTCTTGTAGGCGGCGAGCTGCTGTTCCGCCGTGATGCGCTGGTGACGTGCCTGATCGAGCTGCGCCTGCGCCTGCTCCTGCCGTCCGTCGAGATCCGCGATCCGGCTGACGTATTGCACGCGATACGTGAAGAAAAAGACCGTGTTGGCGAGCAGCAGCACACCGAGAACGATCAGCAGCACCCGTTTCTCACGCCAGATCATTCAACCCTCCTGGCGATCGAGGGACGGTAGTCGACGCTGAGCGTGATGCGGTACTCCCCCTCCACCTTCGTATCGCTGCTGGGAAAGGCGTTGGCGAAGTGGGCGTCGCCGTTGAGGCGGTTGATCGTTGCCGTGAGGCCGTCGTTGGTTTTGGTGATGCACGTCATGGAGAGATGGATCAGCCCGTCCTTTTCGAACGCCGGCGTCACCGACTGCAGCCGGACGTCGGCCGGCAGGACGCGCTCGAGACGATCGAGCAGCTCGCTCCATGAGAACGCACGCTCGGCCAGTTGCGAGTTTGCGAATTCAGTCTGCGATGCCAGGAGTTTGAGGTCGACACCCTTGAGCCGCTGCGTGAGCGCCGCGGCCTGGCGCTGTTCGTCCGCGATCTGCCCTTCGAGTCTGGCGATGTTCGCACGGGTCGTCCTCGTCTCCGTCCGGTAGTGGAGAAACGTGTCGGCGTTGTTGAGGGCGAGAAACGCCGTCAGCATCGCCATGATGACCACGGCGGCATAGACAGGCCGGTAGTCGCGGAACGGCCGCGAGGCAAGGTTCAGGTGGATAGGTTTCACCCTGTGAAGACTCCTGTAGCCGCGGTCAGTTCCGCTTCATACCAACTGACATCGCCCGGCGGCTGCTCGGCCACGTCGCGGAGAGTGATCCTGCGCACCGGTGCCGAGAACTCGCTGCCGATGGCCTCGGTCACCGAGTCGTCAATGCCATTGCCGGCCACGTAACAGTTCTCGACCGAGGTCGTCTGCAGCGTGTCGCGGAGATACGTCGCCGAGAGCTTGATCTCCTGCTGGAGCGTTCGTTCGCCGTCGAGATTGCGCGAGCGGATGAAAAGCGGCTGCGGTCCTCGGAAGAGTGCCGTGGTGAAATCGCGCTCGCGGATGTAATAGAAGATCCGGTCGCGGGCCGTGACCGTTTCGCGCGCCGTGATGGCGTTCCAGATGTTCAGGCCCACCGGCTCGACCAGGATCACTTCGATGCCGGCCGCTTCGAAGAGCCTCTCGATCGCGGCGATGGTGACTTCGACGGCGCTCACCGCCAGGACCCGCGGCGGAGTGCGGCTGAGGATCTCGTACGACATCCGCAGCGCAGCCGGATCGATGGGCATGGTCCGGCGCAGGCTCCAGCGAATCACCTCGGCCGCTTCATTCGAGCGCTCCGGCAGCGCCTGCAGCTCGATGATGTTCATGCGGAACCAGACGTCAGGAAGCAGGACCGACACCTTGTCCCATTTCCCTGTCTCGAGCTTCATGCGGCGCAGAACATCAGCGAACATCGCCTCGTTCTGCAGTTGCGGCGACACTACGCCCGGGGCGAACGTGTCGTCGCGAAGCGCGTAGCTCTTGGCCTGCACGATCTGCATCTCCTTCCGCCCGCGGACGGCGCGGGCGTGGATCAGAGAATCGCTGTCGAGCACAACAACGTCGGGTGGGAAGGATCGCGCCATATCACTCCACGAAGGTGACCTTGTTGATCTCGCGCAACGTGGTCTGTCCCGAGACCACTTTCTGGAGCGCCGATTCGCGGAGGAACAGCATTCCCTCTTCTTTCGCGGCCTTCTTGATCTCCGAAGCGGGACGGCGGTCGAGAATCATGGTTCGGATACGGTCCGAGAGGTCGAGAAGTTCCGAGATCGCGGCGCGGCCGTGGAACCCTGTTCCATTGCAGTCGATGCAGCCCGTCCCTTCCCAGAATTTCCGTCCACGGTACTCCTTCGGGTCGAGGCCCGATTCGACGATGAACGAGTCGGGATACGACACCTCGTGCTTGCAGGAGTCGCAGATGCGCCGCACCAGCCGCTGCGCCAGGACGCAGTTGAGCGCCGAGACGAAGTTGTAGAGATCGACCTTCATGTTGAGAAAGCGGCCCAGCACGTCGACCACGTTGTTTGCGTGGACAGTCGTGAAGACGAGGTGGCCGGTGAGGGCGGATTGTACGGCGATGGCCGCCGTCTCCTCGTCGCGGATCTCGCCGACCATGATCTTGTCCGGGTCATGGCGGAGGATGGCGCGGAGGCCGCGCGCGAACGTCAGCCCCTTTTTCTCGTTGACCGGGATCTGCGTGATTCCGCGGAGCTGGTACTCGACCGGGTCCTCGATGGTGATGATCTTGTCTTCCGATGTCTGAATCTCGGAGAGAGCGGCATAGAGCGTGGTGGTCTTGCCCGAGCCGGTGGGGCCGGTGACCAGGACCATGCCGTACGGCTCCTTGATGAACTTGCGGAACTTCAGGAGCATCTCGTCATCGAAGCCAAGGACGTCGAGACGGAGGCTCTTGAAGTCAGAGTTCATCGACTCTTTGTCGAGGATACGGATGACCGAATCCTCGCCGTGCGCGGTCGGTACGATGGAGACGCGGAAGTCGATGGTGCGTCCGGTGATCCGGAGCTTGAAGCGGCCGTCCTGCGGGACGCGTTTCTCGGCGATGTCGAGCTCCGACATGACCTTGATACGCGAGATGATGGTGGTGTGATGGCGCTTGTCGATCGGCTCGAGCGCCTCGTAGAGCACGCCGTCGATGCGGTACTTGACGACCACTTCGTTGTCGCGGGTCTCGATGTGGATATCCGAGGCCCGGCGCTGGATGGCGTTGAACACGATGGAGTCGACCAGCTTGATGATCGGCGACGACTCCTGCTGCGTGATGGAGTCGATCGTCAGCGTCTCTTCGCCTTCTTCATCCTCGCCGACCAGCGTCATCCGAAAGCCTTCGGTGGCTTCGTCCAGGACGCGTTGCGTCGACTCCGACTTCTGAAGCTTGTCGCGGATCGCCGCGGGCGAAGCCACCTTGACCTTGAGCGGAGCGCCCAGGAGCAGCTCCAGCTCGTCGATCTTCAGCACGTCGGTCGGATCGCCGACCACGACCGCGATGTGGCCGTTCTCGCGCTTCTCCGGCAGGAACTGGTAGCGGATCATCAGCTCCAGCGGAACGTCGCGGAAGAGCTGGTGATCGACCTGGAAATGTTCGAGGTTGACGTAGTCGAAACCGTACTGATCAGCCAGACGCTGCGCGCGCGCGGCCTCTCCGGTGGGATCGGCGTTCTTGTACAGGAGCGTGCGTGGATCGGCGGCCATGAATGGTCTCTTATACCGTGACGTTGCTCAGCTTTGGGTGACGTTGCTCAACTGGAACAGCGGGAGATAGAAAGCGTAGAGCAAAACCGCGATCACGGCGCCCATGAAAACGAGGATGAGCGGCTCGATGGCCGACACCATGCGCGTCAGTCTGGATTCGATTTCCTCATCGTAGAACTCACTGACATTTCCGAGCATTTCCGTCAGCGCGCCGGTCGACTCGCCGACCTTGATCATTTCCACGGTCAGGTCGCTCATGGCGCCGGTGTTCTCCAGCGAGCGCCACAGCGGCTCCCCTTCGCGCACGTTCTTCACGATACCGAAGATCTTCGTGGCCACCGAATGGTTCGTCACCGACTGGGAAGCGATCTCGATGGCCGGAACCATCGGCGTCCCGCCCGCCAGCAGCGTCCCCAGCGATTGCGTGAACTGCAGGATGGCGAAGCGGTGCAGGATGCCGCCAGCCAGCGGGATGCGCAGTTTGAGCTGGTCCCACATCACCCGGCCGCTCGTGTTGATCCATCGCCGCAGAAGGATGAACGCCCCCACCCCGGCCACCAGCATGATCGGCAGGTTCGTGTTCAGCGTGTCGGCCAGGCCGATCATGAATTTCGTGAACCACGGCAGCTCCGCGCCGAAGCCGGAGTAGAACTCCGCGAACTTCGGAATGACCCTCGTCAGCATGATGAAGACCATCCCCGCCGACAGCGTGATCAGAACAGTTGGATAGATCAGCGCGCCGATGACCCGCTTCCGCAGGTTGACGATGATCTTCTGGTAGCGGAGAAAGCGGCGCAGAACGCCTTCCAGGTCGCCCGACCGCTCCCCCGCGCGCAGCGACGTCGAGTAGATCGCCGGAAAGGCTTCGCCATACGAGGCAAAGGCGTCCGAGAGCGCGATCCCCGACTTCAGCTTCTCCCGGACGTTGGAGAGCACTTCCTTGAAGCGCAGGTTCTTCTGCCGTTCCAGCATGATGTCGAACGACTGCAGGATCGGCAGGCCTGCCTTGACCAGTGCCAGCAGCTCCTGGTTGAAAAGCAGGAAGTGCTCCGTCGAGATGATTTTCTTTCCTCGGGGGAGCAGATCACGGAGATGCATGCTCCCGCGCCTGGCTTCGAAAACGTGCATCCCCTGCTGCCGCAGATCGTCTTCCGCGGCACGGATGCTCAACGCCTGTACGCGGCGCTCGGTGATCGTTCCGTCGGGCGTGCCGACTCTGACAATAAATTCGGGCATTGATGTTTAGTCGCCTGCCTCTACTACGGTCGGCGCGGGGAAACGTTCCGAGGTGGGCAGGGTGCTTACAACGGGGTGGAGCAGGAACGGATTCCTGTACGCCAGCAAGTCAGCAAAAGGGCACATGCTGCCACCTTCCGCGCCTGAAGCCGGTGACTCGGTGTCCCACCGGTCTGCCGGCAGGAACCTCCCCTCCGTAGCACGGACATCAAGACACCGCAGCGCGCCGTGAGCGCGGCCTGGGATCGCGGGCGTCCCGCCCGCATCGGATTCACGCGAGAGTCGGACAGCGGGCGGGACGCCCGCGATCCCAGGGTGGCCACCGCTACATCGGCGGTTTCTGCTTCATCTCAGGAGGAATCTCTTCGAGACGTTTCGTCACGTGGTCATCGATGACCTCCGCGTACGGCTCCTGATCCTGGCTGGCCATGTACGACTGCTCTTTTTTCAGAGCTTCCTGACGAGCCCTTTCGGCCGCGGCGCGTTGCTCGATCCCGTTCTTCTCTTTCGCGGCGATGGCCGCGGCGTCATTCGAGTTTCCGGACTCCCACGTGCGGCCCCGCGCTTCTCCGGTTGGAGCGGCCGTGGCACCGGCCGGAGAGGAATCGGTCCAGCGCGACACGACGAGGGTGTTCGAGTCGATGATGATGCGCGACTTCGGATGCAGCCGTGACTGCAGGCTGATCTTCGCCGCACGCACCAGCGGCGAGTCGGTCTGCACCGCCGATGCGAAGACCGGCTGATAGGTGGTGGTCGTGGTGTTGGTCTTCTTCGTGTTCGCGGCCTTCGTATCCGCTCCTGAAACGGCACTGATGGTGAGAAGCGCACCGATTGCAAGAACCACAATTCCGCGACGTCGCATCAGGCCTGCCTCCTATGGGTATTATCTGATGGAACGGGCGGTATGGATGACCGCATTCCAACCCCGCCAGGCAGCCTCACTTCTCAATCCACTTCTGCCCCTTCCCCGCGTAGAACAGCTTGTGCAGATCGCCTCCGGCCCCCGAGCTGCGGATGACGACGCCGAGGTTGCCTCCATCGTTGAGAAAGACGGAACCGGGCGTGGCGTTGCCCAACGCCGAGAACGAGCAGATGAACGAGCTGTTGAACTCGATCGGCGACGTGCCGGGATCAAAGGGACCGAGCGTGTCAGGGTCGGTGAACCCATCGCCGATGCCGGCCACGATGGGAGCCATGGCGTCGAGCAGCGGTGCCGGACCTTCGATTCGCCGGTCCACCCCGCTGTTGATCTCGGTTTTGAGGACGCCGTTGCCGTTCTCGTCCGTATAGATCGCATACATCCACTGCCCGTTGCGCTGAAAGTAGTAGACCCCGCAGTTCCGCGAAAGCGCCACCGCCGTGCTCTGCGCCCTCATCATCTGCCGCCGCACATGCTCCGCCGCCGTCGCCAAGGCCACACGGTGAAGCATGTTGTCCAGCGCCGGCACCGCATACAGCAACAGAATCCCCATCAACGCCATCGTGACCGCACACTCGACGAGTGTCATCCCTCTCGACCATCTGTTTGCGTCCATCCCGTGCCTCCTGGGCTGAGGCGTTCTGCAAGGAGGATGGGGAGAGGCGAAGCTCGCGCAAGTGTTGCCGCGGCAGGGGTTACGGTGATTGGCGGCGAGCAGGTGGTGTCAAGAGAGGTGGGATGAGTGCGGGGATTTTGACAATTGGAGCCGCCGCGCGGCCTTACCCAGTGTGGCGAACGACGCAGTCGAAATGACACGCAGCCCAACCATCGAGAGTCCTTCTCCCCTACAGGGGGAAGAGCCTGCCCTGAGCGAGCGCAGCGAGTCGAAGGGTGCCGAAGGCGGATGAGGGGGCGACTTCCGCGAGCCTGTCATCCTGAGCCTGCCCGGCGCTGCAGTGTAGGGCCGCCGCCCCGGCGGCCAACGGCCGTGAGGCCGTGTGTTTGCTTCGAACTATCGCGCCGCGTGCGGCGCTGGCCGCCGAGGCGGCGGCCCTGCACTGCAGCGGAAAACACGCGATTTGTGCACACCCTCTGAGGCT
>JBBRNB010000016.1:0-74155 GCA_038230535.1 Thermoanaerobaculia bacterium | reverse complement strand
GAGTCTCCTGCTCGTTGATCTATGCCCGCCGCTCGCGTTCAGCCGTGCCGGCTGCTCAAGCGGGCTTGCTCACTTACCGCAACGCTCACGTGGTTACTTCTGGCGAGCACAAGGCGGTCACTTCTCGCGAGCGCCGAAGACAGTTATCAAGCCTCGCTCGAGTTGCGGAAGCTCTACCCCGTTCTCGAAGACGAATTTCGTAGCGAGCACGGGATGATCCGCGTCGTCGATGAATCCGGTGAAGACTATCTGTTTCCCTGCGAGTACTCGTCCGCGTAAGTCTTTGAACGAAAGCTTCGCAGAATCGCGTAGGCCACACCAGCCCTTCATCGAAGTAAGAACGTGGTGTGGTGGAACGGACAATCAAAGTTGCGGCAGGCGTTTGATCAGGCGCTGCAATCTCCGAAGCGACCGTTCCTTCCCCAACACGATCGCAACGTCGAAGATCGGAGGCGATGCACCCTTCCCTGTCAGCGCCAGGCGAAGGGGATGGATCAGCTTCGCCGCACTCACTCCTTCCGACTCCGCGAGGCGGCGTAAAGCGGCCTCTGATGTCGTGACGTCAAACGGCTCGGTCAAGGCCAGAGTGTCGTGGAGCGCGGAGAGACGAGCGGAGAGATCGTCGCCCTTGATGTGTTTCTTCACGACATCCGCGTCGTAGTCGATGGTGTCGTCATCGACGAAGTAGATGGCCATCTGCTCCGCGAGCTCCCGGAGAGTCCGTGCGCGCATCTTGTGGAGCTCGATGATCGTGTGCAGCTCAGCGAGCGGCCGTGGTGCATTGCCGAGGAATGGCAGCAGATGGGGGTAGATCTCCTCCGCCGTCATTCGCATCAGGTACTGGCCGTTCATCCAGAGCAGCTTTTCCGGATCGAAGACAGCAGCGGCTTTGTTGACCTCGGAGAGATCAAACCACTGCGTTGCTTCATCGCGTGTGAAGAGCTCGCGGTTCCCGCCGGGCGACCAGCCGAGCAGCGTGAGGAAGTTGAAGAGGGCCTCAGGGACGATCCCCATCTCCCGGTACTCTTCGGCCGAAGTGGCACCGGTACGTTTCGAGAGTCGCTTCTTGTCGCTGCCGAGAATCAGCGGCAGATGAGCGAACGACGGGACATCGGCACCGAATGCGCGGAAGAGCACGACGTGCTTCGGGGTGTTCGAGAGATGGTCGTCGCCACGTGCCACGTGCGTGATGGCCATGTCGATGTCGTCGACGACGACGGAGAGGTGGTAGGTCGGATTGCGGTCGGAGCGAAGGAGGACGAAGTCGTCGATCAGGTCGCCTTCGAAGTGCACATCTCCCCGAATGAGGTCATGGAACTCGATCGCGCCCGGTGGGACGGCGAAACGGATCACGTGCGGTTTATCGGGTGCGCCGGCCACCAGGCGGCATCGTCCGGAGTAGTGCCATTGCTGGCCGGCCTTCTCCGCGGCCACGCGCTCGGCGTCGAGCTCTTCGACCGTGCAATGGCAGCGATACGCCTTGCCGGCCGCAACCAACTCCTCGGCACGCTCCCGATATCGCTCGAGACGGCCGCTTTGGTAGACCGGCCCTTCGTCCCACTCCACGCCCAGCCATCGCAGAGAGGTGACGATCTGCTCCGCATGATGTTGGTGGGAACGCTCGACGTCGGTGTCCTCGATGCGCAGCACCATCGTGCCACCGTGCCTGCGCGCGTGGAGCAGGTTGAAAATCGCGGTACGTGCGCCGCCGACATGGAGAAAGCCGGTAGGCGATGGAGCAAAGCGGAGCTTCATGGCGGTTTTGGAGTCTAGCATCGGGCCAAAAAAAGCCGCCGGTCGGAACCGGCGGCCTCGAATCGAACTGCTGTCAGTCAGGAATCCCTAGAACGTAACCTTCGCTGCGAACTGCATGATGCGCGGGCCGAATGAAGTGGTCGGCAGGCCGAACGGCGTTGCACCATCCTGAAGCGTGAACTTCGTCGGGACGCCGGCGGTATTCGTGACGGCGTAATACGTGTTGCGGACGACAGTGACGTTGCTTTCGTTGAAGAGGTTGAAGGCTTCGGCGATGAGCTGAAGACGGGCGCCGGCGAACAGGCCGATGTCTTTCGTCAGGCGCGGGTCGACCGAGAACTGGTGCGGCAGGCGGAACGAGTTGCGAGCGAAGCCGGGAGCGCGGTCGCTGCGCGCGTTGCCGTCGTTGTTGATGTCGGTATTGACGACGGGCGAGTACGGCTGGCCTGACTGCCAACTGATGATGCCACTGATCGTCCAGCCGCCGAGAATCGCGCGGCTCATACCGCCCATCTTCTGGGAGTACGAATCGAGGCTCCAGACGCCACTGAGGACGACGCGGTGAGGCACATCGTTGTCGCCCGGCGCCCAGTCGCCGTGGAGGTTGAGCGGGTCCTGCGCGAACTTCGCGTCGTCAGTTCCCGGCACGACTGCCGTGGCGTCCGGCTTGTCGTCCTTGACCTTCGAATAGGTGTAGGCAAGGCGCAGTTGCCAGTTGTTCGAGAAGCGTTTCTGCAGGTCGAGAGTGAGGCCGTTGTATTGCGAATTCGCGCTCGACTGGAACTCGAGGATGCGGGCAAAGTTCGAGAACGGACGAGCGGTGTAGCGTGTGAATGTGCTCGTACCGATCTGTGTACCGCTGGCGGCGCTGAAGACCGGCACGGTGACCGTCGTCGGCGTGGAGACGTTGATATCGATCGTCCTCGGAAGATCGGAGGCCTTCACATACTGGTAGGTGACTGAGAAAGCGAGGTCATTGGTCAGGCCGCGCTCGACACCGAAGCTGGCCTGCTGCACTTTCGGGTTCTGGAAGTTGGGATCGAAGACGAAGATCGTCGGCTTGGGCAGCACGACGCCCGTCGGAACCGCGCTGTAAACCGCCGGATACTTCGGGATCAACGCACCGGTGAAGCTGAGCGTCTTCACGTTGATGCCATTGTTCGAGTGAGCCGTCCCGATCATGATCGCCGGCGTGCGGCCGTAGAAGATGCCGTAGCCGCCGCGGACGACGGTCCGGCTGGCGAAGCTCGGCGTCCAGGCGAAGCCGAGGCGCGGCGCGAAGTTGTTGTGATCCTCGGGGACCTTGCTCGTATCGAGCCCGGCGGCCAGCAACTGGGCATCCGGATTCTTCACCGACGGCTGCGCGATGCTCTGGAGATCGTAACGGAGACCGGCGTTGATGGTCAGCGTCGGATGCACCTGCCATGCGTCGTGGACGAATGCGGCGTATTCGGTCATATCGGGATGGGTGATCGGGCCGGTCGTGCCAGGGCCGGCAAAGGCCTGCAGATAGCTCGCTGCGTTGCCGTTCTGGAAGTCAGCGAGGCTGGCGAAGCTGTACGATCCGAAGAAGTTGCCCGGAAAGAAGTTGAGGATCTTGTCCCGATTGACGTCGACGCCTCCCTTCACGGTGTGAGCACCGAAGACGTCTGTCAGGGTGTCGGCAATCTGATTGCGTTTGATGGTCGTTTCACGCGGGCTGAAGGTGTTGCGCCCGATGTTCACGACGCGAATCGAGTTCTGGTTGATCTGCGCCTCAGGATCAGAGCTGTTGGATTTGCCCGGCTCGCTATCCTTCGCGTACTGCGCACGAATCTCGTTGAAGAGCGAGTTGGTGATGACCGTCGAGTTCGAGAGCGAGAGCGTATCGGTCTGGACCAGCGAGTCACCGGTGTGCTGGAGCGCATTCGAGGAGTTGCCGTTCTCGAAGTTGCCGCCGGTGAACTTCTGGCGGTTGTAGCGCAGTGAGAGGTGGTCGTTGGTGACGAGCTCGTGGTCGGTCTTGACGAGGAACACGTCCTGGTTCTGCTTCTTCTGGTAGGTGCTGGAAAGGGCCAGGACCTTCTGATAGCCAGCCTGCGATGCCGCGTCGCTCGGGACCTGCGCCGCCGTGACACCGAGGAGGATGGGGTTGTCGATGGAGTTGCGCTGCCCGTCGTAGTTGGCGAAGAAGAAGTGCTTCTCCGCAACGATCGGCCCGCCGAGGCTGAAGCCGTATTGGTCGAAGTGGTACGGCCCCTTCACACGCGGCGGCGTCTGGATGGTGTTGATGAAGTCATTCGCGTTGTACTTGCGGTCGCGAAGGAAGTCGAACGCCGAGCCGTGGTACTCGTTGGTACCCGACTTGGTCACGACGTTGATGACGGCGCCGCCCGCACGGCCGTATTCAGCCGAGTAGGCGTTGTTGTTGACCTGAAACTCCTTTACCGCGTCCTGCGAGAACTGATACGGCGCGCGGCCGGAGCCGGTACGGCCGAGGGCCTGGCCGAAGAAGGTATTGTCATTGTTCGCACCGTCGATGACGAGCGAGTTGAGCGTGCCACGCTGGCCTGCGAAGCTGATGTCGCCGAGACGGACATCGCGAACAACACCGGGCGTTGTCAGCACGAAGTCGATGAAGTTGCGGCCGTTTGCCGGCAGGTTCGCAATCGCCTTCTCGCCAACCACGGAACTGACTTCGGTGCGGCTGGTGTCGATCAGAGGCGCTGCGGCTGTGACCGTGACGCTTTCGGCGACGCCCTGTTTCAGCTTGAAATTGACCGCGGAATCGCTGCCGACGTTCACGACGATCTTGTCGTACTTGACCGGCTGGAAGCCCGACAGCTGGCTCGACACCAAGAAGGTGCCTGGCGACAGGAGCGGGATGTCGTAATGGCCGGTCGAATTGGACACGGTTGTACGCGTCACGCCGGTGGCGGTGCTGACGGCGGTGATCGTGACGCCCGGCAGTACGCCGCCGGCTTCATCAGTCACGGTGCCAGAGATGGAACCGTTACTGCTCTGCGCAAACGCCGAAAACGGCACGATGGCGATGAGCAGAGCTATCGCAAACAGGAAGCGAATATGCTTCACGTGGTTCATGAGAACTCCTTGCACTAGGGTTGAGCTCAACTACGATTCAGGAAGAATGACACCGAGGATAACAGAGGTTTCTGACGATGGCGATTGCATCCGTTAGTCCCGCGACGGGCGAGACGATCAAGTCCTTTGAAGCGCTGAATGATGCCGCGATCGACGCGGCGCTCGCACGCTCCGTGCGTGCTCTACGTGTAAACCATGCGCGCGGTTTTAGTGAGCGGGCGATTCTCATGCAGCGAACTGCCGGGATACTCGAAGAACGGAAGAACGACCTGGGGCGGCTCATCACCATCGAGATGGGGAAGCCGGTCAAAGCCGCCATCGCCGAGGTCGCCAAGTGCGCGGCCGCCTGCCGCTATTACGCCGACCATGGCGAGGAGCTCCTCGCGGACGAGCCGGTTCCGACCGAGGCGCAGGAGACGTTTATCCGATATGAGCCGATGGGCGCCATCCTGGCAGTGATGCCGTGGAACTTCCCTTTCTGGCAGGTCTTTCGTTTTGCAGCGCCAGCGTTGATGGCCGGCAATGTGGCGCTACTCAAACACGCGTCGAATGTGCCTCAGTGCGCGCTGGCGATCGAGGAGGTCTTTCGCGACGCCGGATTCACGGATTACGAGTTCCAGACGTTGCTGATTGGTTCCGAGCAGGTCGAGCGCGTGATCGCCGACCCACGAGTCCGAGCGGTGACGCTGACCGGTAGCGAGCTGGCCGGCGCTAGCGTCGCTTCGATTGCCGCGAAGCACATCAAGAAAGCAGTCCTCGAGCTGGGAGGAAGCGACCCGTTCATCGTCATGCCGTCAGCGGCGCTCGATGCTGCCGTCTCGACCGCCGTCAAGGCTCGCATGGTCAACAACGGGCAGTCGTGTATCGCCGCGAAGCGCTTCATCATTCATGAATCGATTGCGGACGAGTTCGAGAAACGTTTTGTAGCGGCGATGGAGTCGCTGAAGGTCGGCGATCCACTCGATGAAACGACCGACATCGGTCCGCTGGCAACGCCGCAGATCGTCAGCGACATCGAAACGCAGGTACGCGAATCAGTCGATGCCGGAGCGCAACTGCTCACCGGCGGTAAGCGCATCGGCACGCACGGAAACTACTACGCGCCGACAGTGCTCGCGCGTATCCCAGCCAGTGCCCCTGCCGCGCGAGAGGAGACATTCGGTCCCGTGGCGTCGCTCTTTCGCGTCAAGGATGTTACCGAGGCCATCGCGGTCGCCAACGACTCCCCTTTCGGTCTTGGCGCGTCTGTCTGGACAAACGACCGCTCCGAGGTGAACCGATTCATCGATGGCATCGAGACCGGCCAGGTATTCGTGAACGCGATGGTGGCGTCCGATCCACGACTACCGTTTGGTGGCACGAAGCGCTCTGGCTTCGGCCGCGAGCTCGGCATCCTCGGCATCCGCGAGTTTGTGAATGTGAAGACCGTGTGGATTGACTCCGGAGTGGGAGACTAGATCGGCGGCTTATTTCGTCTCGCTCCATCCGCATCGTTCGTCTCTAACTGAAACTCCCAGTTCTTGGCGTCGATCGCCTCGTTGGCGTAGATGTGAAAGACGCAGCGGCCGGCACCGGCCTGGAAGGTCTCATCCCGCTCGACGCGAACGCCCAGGAGCCGGGTGAGTGTGTTCACCGAAACGCTGCAAAGCGCAGGGCGGCGCATCGCTGTGTTGAAGAACGGGCAGTTGCGCTCCACCAGGAGGAAGCCGTCATCGACACGCTCGCTCGTCATGTACGGATCGGCGGAGGCGTAGAGGCCCTTGAGCGCTTCGACTTTGGTTTCCATTGACATGCCCTGGAGCGTCTTCTCCTCCATTGCCACGCGGTCGTCGCAAACGCGCTTCAGCACACGGACCGCGGCATCGGGTCCGAGCTCTTCGGCGACGGCATCGATGACGGCGACGTTGAGGAGGTCATAGCTCTTCGGGAAAAGATGATCGCCAGCCTCGGTGAGGTTGTAGCGCGTGGCCGGACGTCCCGTACGCCCGCGCTCGTCGCCGCGGGCAACGCGCGACTCGATCCAACCTTCGCGCTGCAGTTGAAGGAGTTGCTGTCGCACCGCTTCGCCGGTCAGTTGAAGCTGATGCGCGAGCTGCGCGATCGTGGATGGACCCTGGCGCTTCAAGGCGAGAAGAATCGCCCGGCGGCTGTCGGGAAGCTGGTCTACGCTGATGATGGCTTGGCTCCTTGCAGAATGTAGCGTGGGAACAGTGGAGTCCAATTGTCTGATTGTCAAGGGGGTGCTTGCAAATCGGTGCTCGGATAAACTTCATGCCATGATGCGAAGACTCCTTTTTCTCCTCCTTGCGGCCTCCACCCTCCCTCTTTTCGCCACGGATCGCAAGACGTTCGAAGCCACATATACCGCCACGGTCAAAGACGTCCCGGCGGGCCTGAAAGAGATGAAAGTCTGGATACCTCTCCCGGTGAGTCGCGGCGGGCAGACGATCAACGACGTTCGGATCGAGTCGCAGCAACAGTGGACCGAGACGAACGACGGAGAGTTTGGCAACCGCTACGCGTTCGCGACGATCGTCAGCCCACCAGCCGGCGACTTCATCGTGAAGTTGCACTTCCGGGGCACGCGCAACGAAGTAACGACTTCCAGGCTCGCGGAAACGCGGTCGTCGGGAACGGAGCTCGCACGAGCGTTGAAAGCCGACAAAATGGTGACACTCTCACCGCGAGTGAAGAAGCTGGCCGCCGAGGTAACTGCCGGAAAGACGACAACGACGGAACAGGCACATGCCATCTACGACTACCTTCTGGCCACGATGAAGTACGACAAGACCATCCCTGGCTGGGGTCATGGCGACACCGAGCGCGCCTGCGACATCAAGGCCGGCAACTGCACCGACTTTCACTCATTGTTCATGTCGATGGCGCGGGCGAAGAACATCCCGGCCCGTTTCGTCATCGGCTTTCCGATGACCACCGGCCATGGAAGCGTGACCGGCTATCACTGCTGGGCTGAGTTCTACGTGAAGGGCAAAGGATGGATTCCGGTCGATCCCTCCGAGGCCTCGAAGTCCGCCGATGCCGCAAGGCGGGCGTACCTCTTCGGGAATCTCGATCCCGACCGCGTGCAGTTCACGATGGGGCGCGATCTCGTGCTGAAACCGCGTACCGCGGAACCGCTCAACTACTTCATCTATCCGCACGCCGAGGCAGAGGGGAAGGAAGTTGGGACGCCTGCGATCGCGCTGGAGTGGACGACACCGGGGTCTTGAGTCTTCCTAAACGAGGCCACGTGGGCTGCCTTGGCAAGTCTCCACAGGCACAGACAGGAGTGTCTGTGCCACATAGGCGCTGGATTTGTGGCACAGACACTCTTGTCTGTGCCGGGCTCTCTTCGCGGGTGGCTACTTGTGAAGGGCCGCCGCCCTCGGCGGCCAGGTTCTTTCGCCGCGCGAGAATGGCCGCCGGGGCGGCGGCCCTAGACACTATTTTGCTCTCGTCAGAAAGAACTTCGGGCTGTGCTCGAATGGGCCTCCGCTCGGGGTCTGCATCGACCACGCAGCCTCCAACTGATCGTTGGAAACGAAAAGGAGGAAACCGTTGTGAACATGCGGATGGTCTTTGGCGTGCTCGCCGCTGACGCTGACGAATGAGAAGACAAGGCGGTCGGGCGTCGACTGCGCCCTGTCGAGTCTCATGACAGGCTGGTTGCCGGCGCCGCAGAAGTGCGCGGCCCTGATGTCGCTGCCATCGATCGTGTAGATGGTCAGCATCTCGTCAGGGGTGCCGCCGAAGAGCGTCTCCATCACCGCCGTTCCGCCGGCGGTGAGACGGTAATTGACGCTCGTCGCTGGTCCGGCGGGCGTCATGACATGACCATTCCAGGTGCCGGCCAGCGACTTCAGATGCGCGAACGCTTCGGCCGCGTTCACCGGTTCCGCGGCGCGCGCATTGACTGTGATGCTCATGAGAAAGATGGCCGCGAGCGTCGCCGCCGCACCGCTTCGCGCCGGACGGCCATAACGCTGCGTCGCCCAGCCGGCGATTGCGCCGACGAGCGAACCTGGGAGCATGATCTCGAAGTAGTAGCCGTGCTGCATCGCAGCGACACCGTAAGCCAGCAAGGCGCCGATGAGAAGACCAAAACCGATTCCCCATGCTACCGAGTGAACCTTCCGCGCGAACCAGCCGGCGGCGATCCCGGCGATCATCCCTTTGACCGTCGATCCGATGATGATCCCGATGATTGCAGCCCGCACAGCCGGGGTAAACCAGGCTGTCATTCCATCGACGGCGCCGAGTCCGGCGCCGAGCAAGAGCCCCACGAGAATCTTGTTCATGTTGTTGCCTCCGATGATCGTATTCAACGTCTGCCGCGAATCCTTTAACGGCCTACCCAGAAAATGACGATCATGCGCATGATGAGATAGGCGATGACAATCGTAACCAGAGCGCGATTGCGCGTTAGCCATCGTCCGGCACGCTCGAGAAGATTCTCGCGATACGCACTCACCGGCTGCCCGTCGAGCCAGCGTGACACATCGCTTGCGAGGCCGCTCGCGGTCTTGTAACGGTCCGCTTGCAACGATGCGGTCGCCCTCGCACAGACCGCCGCAAGAGGGCGGGGAAGTTTTCCAGGAAGTAGTACTCGCAACATGGCACCGAGGGCAAAGACGTCTGTCGTGGCATCGATCGAAGCAAGATCCCCTTCTTCCTGCTCCGGCGCCATGAAGCCGCGTGTTCCGGCGATCGGTGCGCCGGCCGCGCCAGGCGCGTGCGCCACACCCCAATCCATCACCAGCACTTCACCGAAGTCGCCGAGCATGACGTTCTCCGGCTTGAGATCGCAATGGACGACGCCGTTGGCGTTGGCGAAGGCGACCGCTTCGCAGATGCGGAGAAAAACGCGCAGCAGCTCCGCAGTCGTGGCGTTCAACTCGCCGACTCGCTTTCCGCGCACGAGTTTCATGGCGTACCAAAGCCGCCCATCCGGCAGTACTCCTACATCGTGCAGCGGCACGATCCCAGGATGTTCGAGGCGGGCGATCGTCCTTGCCTCGGCGCCCATCCGTTCGACGGCATCCGCCGAAGCAAGCTCGCTGGCCAGCACTTTGATCGCGACGCGGCGGCACAGCTCAGTGTCTTCCGCCTCGTAGACGACCCCCATCCCACCGCGGGCCAGCTCTCGTTGCAGGCGGTAGCGCGTGCCGGCGAAGTCAGGCAACTCGGCGACGACGCGAAGATGAGCGACGGCATTGTCTGAGAGCCAGGTCATGCTTCCACTCCGAGAAGTGCGCGAACCTCGGCGCGGTATTCGGCCTCCGAGGCGGTCGCCTCGCGCAAGACATCGAGCACAATGGCGCGGAAGCGGCGTCTCATCGCCGCAAGACCATTGGTCACCGCCGTTTCGCTGATGCCGAAGTGCTGGCCGGTCTCGCGATACGAGGCGCGCGACGTGTCGTCGAGGTCGTACGCTTCGAAGACGGCGAAGCGCGTCGGGTCCGATTCGACGCGAAGACGCTCCACCGCCAGCGCGAAGACGCTTCGAGCCCATTCGCGCTGAAAGTAATCTTCGGGCGAGCCCTCCCGATTGTGTTCGCGCGCGATCTCCGCTTCGGCGTCGATGAAGTCGAGTTGCACGCTGTCACCGCCGCGCTTCTGCCGCAGCGACGCTTTGAATTCATTCGCAACGAACCGATCGAACAACAGCCGGAGAAAGGTCCGGAAGCTCGCCTTTGTAGCGTCATACGGTGCAAGCGAACCGTTTTCGAAGCACTTCGTCAGGAACGCCTGTGTCAGATCCTCGGCGTCGGCCCCTTCGCGTCCACGCACGACGCGGAGGTACTTGTAGAGCGGCTTCCAGTACAACGCGGTGAACGTATCGAACGCGCGCCGCCGCTGTTCGTCGTCATCGCTCGCCAGGGCAAGGATCACACTGCGTCGGGTGGTAGGGAACATGGAACGAGGCAATAGGGTAACGCGAGGAGAGTGATCGGAGGGTCAGGCCGGGTTGAGTAACCTCTTCCTGACTCCCCCGCTGATGGTGTTGATGGCAGTGACGACCGCCAGGAGCACCAGGATGAGCGCGACTGCCTCGCGGTATTCGAATAGTTGAAAGGCAGTCATGATCTCGAGCCCGATTCCTCCGGCGCCGATGACTCCCATGAGCGTGGCGGCGCGTACGTTGTGTTCCCAGCGGTAGAGCGAAACGTCCACCATCCGCGGGAGGATCTGCGGCAGAACAGCGAAACGCAGAACGCCGATCTGTGAGACACCCTGACTGCGAAGTGCATCGCCCGGGGCGCGGTCTACGTGTTCCAGTATCTCGGCGTAGAACTCCCCGAGCGTGCCGGTGGAGTGAATCGCCAGTGCCAGCGCGCCTGGAAGAGGGCCGAAGCCGACGGCCGCGACACAGGCGATGCCCCACACCACCAGCGGAATCGCACGCGTACAGTTCAGGAGCATTCGGACAGCGCCACCCATCCAACGGGTACCGGTGATTCCGGCGGCAAGCGTCGAGAGAGGAATTGCAACAATGCAGGCGATCACGGTTCCAGCCATGCTCATGGCCAGTGTGTCGATGATTGGCTTTCCCCACTGCCGCCACCGGCTGAAGTCTGGCGGCAGCGCCTCACGGATGAGCGTCGTGATGGTGCGAAATGCATCGCCATAGCGGGCGAAATTCAAGATATCCGAGAAGTAAAAAGCGCTGGCCACGACCGCCAGACCGAGAAGGACCATCAGCCGGCGTTTCAGGCGGTTTCGGCGGTCGTAGGCAAGGATCGCCGTCAGGTCAATCGCTGCCTTGTCACTCGTCACCGGGCTGCCGCCTCGAGCGCTGCCACCCATCGGCGGACGACATCAACATCGGCGTCGACGGCTGGAATGAAGGCGTCTGCACGGAAGACCTCCAGAGCCTTCCGGTCAGTGACGTTGAGAAAGGCTCTTCTGATCTCTTCGCGGAAGGCGGGGTCGAGCCCCTCGCGAAAGGTCCACATGTATTCGGGGATCGGCGGCGACTCGGCGAGGATCCTCACGGCTCTAGAATCAATCTTCTTTTCCTTCAGAAGCCTGTCGTAGACCGGCATGCTCAATCCCCCGGCGGCAACTCTGTGATTGGCGACAGCCAGAGCTACCGCATCGTGAGCGCCGAGAGCACGGGGAGTGTAATCGCGGCGTGCGGTCAAACCGGCTGCGAGCAACTGGTACTCGGGAACCCAGGTGCCCGACGTGGAGGCTGGATCGCCAAACGCGATCTCCTTTCCCTTCAAGTCAGCAAGGCTCTTTGCCTGGCTGTCGCTCGGAACGATGATCACTGCCTTGAACGCCGGCCCCACACCGGTATGCGTTGGCCGCGCGAACGGGACAAGTTTCGTGTGGCGGCTCTGCATGATGTAGGTCACCGGACCCAGGTAGGCGACATCGAGTCGTCCGAAGCGGAGCGCTTCGCCGGTAGCCGCGTAATTGGCTCCGACCACGAGCTCGACCGGAATGCCGAGCCTCTTTTGGAGGTAGGCACGCATCGGCTCGTTCCGCCGGATCACGGTGGGAGCGGATTCACCGGGCAGCAGACCGATGACAAGGTGTGCCGGTCGAGTTTGGGCATGGACCTCTTTAGCCACGCCCAGGCCGATCAACGAGAGTACGATCAACGGAAGAATCGTTCTCGAGAATCTCGTCATCAGGATGCCTTCATGTCAGGGGCGCTCCCGAAGATTTGCTCCTGTGCCGCGCGGTCGAATTGCGCCGCCGGCCCGTCATAGGCCACACAACCGGCTGTCAGCCCGATGATACGGTCTGCCATAGCCAGCGCGGTCTCGATCTGGTGCAGAACGATCACCACCGTCATTCCGGAGCGTGCCACTGCGCGCACCAACTCCTGGCTGAGCTGACGCACGAGAGTGATGTCGACCGACGCAAACGGTTCGTCGGCGAGCAGCAGCGCCGGCCGCCGCACCAACGCCCGCGCGATCCCGACCCGCTGGCGCTCGCCGCCGCTGAGTTGGGACACGCGCGTCGCGGCCCGGTGCAGCAACCCGACTTCGTCAAGCGCCTCGGCTGCCCGCAGCCGCATTCGATCGGGCCATGGCAACGGTGACAGCGGATGCCGCATGTCCGCGAGTCCGAGCAGTACGTTTTCGATCGCCGGGAGACGGTCGATCAGTGCGTGTTCCTGAAATACGGTCGCCGTGCGGCAGCGGTGTACTTGTACCGCCGCCTCGTCGTGGAGCGGGCCGATGCCGTCGACCGAGATCACACCGGATGCTGGCCGCAACAGCCCGTTGAGCAGGCAGATGAGCGTCGTCTTACCGACCCCCGATCGCCCGACCACGGCAGTGACAGCTCCTGCCGCGATCTCCATCGAGACCCCGTGCAGCACTTCGTTACGGCCGCGACGGACGGTTACGTCATCGAGGGCGATCATCGTTCGCCCGGGCGCGGTTTCGGATCTCCAGTCGCTTCTCGCCACGGTCAGTCCGGTATCGAGTGGAATCGTCTCAGACATGATCGGGCAGGGATCCGATGACACGAACCGACACTGATGCGTGCCGGAGTCGCGCGTCATATAGACGGCTTCCCTGGAACCTTTGTGAATCCGGTCAACGGCTATGATGGATAGGTCCAGGGGTCTGGCGGGTAGCCGGCGAGACGCCGCATGGCCAGCCGGCGAGACGCCAGCGTTCCGCGGCATTCGCGCGTGAATCGGCGAGCCTTGCGCGTAACTCCGGAACGCTGGCGTCCCGCCGGCTGGCTCGCTGGCGTCCCGCCGCCGCGGTATTTGCACAGTCCCAGCGTCAATAGCGAGAGCCTCCGCGTCGATCACGAGGGTGGGGGGGTACCCTCGCGACGGTGGGGGGGGTACCCTCACGATCTCGACAATCGCACTCGCGACACTGGGGGTAGGGTCTCGCGACGGTGGGGGGGCACCCTGTGGAGGGTGGGGGGGTGGGGGTCGTGAGATGGGTGACGTACCCTCGCGACACTGGGGGGGTACCCTCGCGAGAGTGGGGGGGTAGTGTGCTGAGAGCCTGGGAGGGGGGTCGTCAGGGTGGGGGGGTACCGTCGCGAGACCCTCCGAGTGGATGTTGAGGGTGGGGGTACCGTGTCGTGAGTGCCTCGGAGGAGCTCACGAGAGGCTCCGAGCCGATGGTTAGAGCCTCGGCTTACCTCATCAGAGGCAGCGGCTTGATCGCGATCGCCTGTGAGAGTGTCATGTTCTCCAGTTCGACGCGTTTGCTCTCACCCACCCTCTTCCGTGATGCTGGATCAGTTCTTTCCCATCGCCGCGAGGCGGCGCTGCGCGAGCTCCCACACCGAGGCACCGTCCCCTTCCTTCTTGAGGACGCGCTTGTAGGCGGCCAGGGCGGCCTCACGAACCCCGTAGTTCTCCGCCATGCGGCCCAGGACGTACCAATCGCTGCTGTCTGGTTGATCGCGGCGGCTCTTGTCGAGAGTCCGGATGAGGGCATCCCGGGCCTCGATGTTCTTCCCTGTCTCGGCGTAGAGAGTGGCCAGTGTGTGCAGCGCGGCTGCCGATGTCTGCGACTCCTCTGCCGTTGCGCGGCGCGCATTCTCCATGGCATGGGTGACGTTGCCGGCGAAGAGCTCGAACCAGGCTGCGTTGTTGTAGTCGTTCTGCGTCGGCGATAGCTCATCGACGATCTGCTCGGCGTACTTCGCCGCAGCCGCGTAGTCGTGGGCGTTGGCAGCGTTGGAGGAGAGGGCACGAAGGGCCTCATCGTCCTTCGGCTTTTTCGACAGCCGCTTCTTGGCAAGCTCCTCGGCTTCGGCATTCCGTCCGCTGAGCGACAACGAGAAGACATGGGTGCTGAAGGCGTTGTCGGAATCTGGATAGGCGGTGTGGAGCCGCTCGGCGATCGGCACGACGCTCTTCCAGTCCTTGCGGTTTGCGTAGGCCGCGGACAGCGCCACGTCGATCCACGACTTCGTACGATCGTTCGCCTTCTCGCGCATGGCCAGAAGAATGGGCACGCTGCGATCGTCTCCGCGGCGAAGCATCAGCGAAGCGGCCGCTGTGCGGATCTCGTCCACGTTCGCGGCGGCGTTGTCTTTCGGCCAGAGGGAGGCGAACGGCATGCCGCGGAGGGGGTCATCGCCACCGCCGGCCTGTACGTCTTCACGCAGCCAGTTCAGCCAGGTGCGTGCCGTCTCGAGATCGCCCGCATCGGCGAATGCCAATACTGCGGCCCCGACCGTGTCGACCAGGAACGTGCTGGCTCGGATGATGTATCCGCCGTTCTGGCGCACGACGAAGAGCGTCGGCATGTTGACGCCGTTTTCGCCGCGAAGGCGCAGGCGGTAGCCGGTCTTGTCATTGCCATCGCTCAGCACGCGCATCGTTCCGAACGAGAGATCGCCGACCACTGCTGGCGGCATGTTGCCTCCCGAAGTCATGGTGCGCATCACGCTGAGGGGATCTTCGTCGTCGTCTTCGCTCTCGACCGGTTTTACATCGAACGCAAAGAGTTTCTTCAGCGCAGGAAAGTCGTTGTGCACCATGTCCAGAATCATCGTCTGCACGATGGCCCGCGGCTCCTTCGGATCGATCGCAATCTCCTCGAGCCGTCTCGTCTTTTTCAGCGCTTCGATGAAGGGACGAGCGCTCGACGCATTCGGCGCACCTTGCGTCGCGGCGTCGAACAACTCCGTGGCCTGCGGATAGAGGCGTAAGTTGAGTAGCGTCTGGGCGATCGTCTGCGCGTAACCGCGGCGGGTGTTCGCGTCGAAAGCACCGAGCTCGTGGAGCGCCGCGGCGGAGCCCTCCGTGGCGGCAATGGCGGTGATGCGGCCCGTCTCGCGGAGCTGCGTATCCTGAACGGTCTTCGCGAGATCCTTCATTTCGGCGAAACGTCCCGCGTGTGCCAGCGCATGCATCAGGTCGGCGTCGAACTGTTTTGCTTCCTTTTCGCCGATGTCTTTGGCGACTGCCCGGTATTCGGCGATCGATTCATCGAGCTTCGCGCCCGGGCCGTACTCGGTACCATCAGCGCCGTACGTGAGAAGTTTCCCGAGCGCGCCGCGGTAGTCGGCATTCTTCGGATCGATCTCCTTCGCTTTTCGAAGTGCCACGACGGCACCGTCCATATCGAAGCCTTTTCGCAGAAGACGCCCGAGAAGGTCGTACTCGAGAATGCCGGCCAGGGCGGCCTGGGCATGCGCGTTTGACGGCTCGAGCGCAACGGCCCGCCGGATCTCCTCGCGAGCGGCATCGCCGAGGCCGCCGATGAGAAGCGCTCGGGCGATCTCGATGTGATGCTGCGCTTCTTTCGGATGCAGCAAGGCCAGTTTGCGAAACTCGGCAAGCGCGCCTGCGACATCTCCGGCGTTGAGCCTGGCCTGGCCTACGAGGTCGAAACCGATGATGGTCGGCTTGCTCTCGAATGCCTTCCTGAGCGCTGCGCGCGTTTCCTCGAAGTCAGATGCGCTGATACGGCGTTTGCCGCTTTCGAACCGGAGCACCGCAGTAACGGAGCCGTCGGGCTGCGACGCGTATTCTTTCGTAAGCGTCGTGGTGCCGATCTTCGTGGTCTCGTTGGGCGGCAGCGTACGGACGGTGTAACCGGCCGGCGGCACGATGCGATAGGTCCACTCGCGCATTCCGGCTGACGGGAAGACGAAATCCCCTACCCTCTTCTTTCGCGACTCCTCGGCATGGTCATCGCCATAGTTCCGCAGCGGAAACGGCAGCCAGTTGAAGAGATTTGCCGGATGAAAGGCCACCGCGGCGTCGCCGTCCCGTGCCACACCGGTATCTGCCTCGGAGGCTTCAATCGTGACGCGGAATGGCTTCGTCAGGTCGTGTGGATCAGTAGCCTCGACCTTCTCCAGCTTCTTCGCCGAGTAGTAGGACTTGACGTAGCTCTCGATCTGCTCGCGATACTTGGTCCGGTCGCTCTCCGCGTAGTAGTGCCGCTGAAACGAGTCCTCGGAACCCGTGACGGTCTCGGTGATCTCGACGACGTGGGCCTTGCCGTCTTCCGGCAGAGTGTAGATGCGCGTTTCCGAATACTTGTTTGCGGATGCTGGAGTCTCGGGAGTCTTCGTCAGCGCCGATGTATCACCCGCGGCGATGAGTGCCAGCCGCCCCTGGTCCTGTGACGGCAGGTCGCCGGCGTGCGCGAAGTCGTCGGTCGGATCGACCCACATGGCAGGGTCCTTGGCCGTCGCGTCGACGCGGACGATGGCGTGATTGAAACGACCCATCCCCGGAAGATCGGGATGGACGTCGAAGTCCTGGCCGGCGCGGAGCAACGCCACGTGTGCGGCGATGCCCACCTTGCGGAGCATCGCCACCAGTAACGTTGCCTTGTCCTTACAGTCGCCGTATTTGTTGCCGAGGACTGTACGCGGAGGACGCGGAACGATCGACGACTCACCGACCTCGACGCCGGCGTAACGGACGTTCTTCTCCACAGCCGCAAGCGCACGGGCGATGACATCGCGCCGGTCAGTGGCGTTGCCGATGGCGTCGTGTACAAATTTCTCGAGGTCGTTTCCCGCGATCTGTTTGTCGACGATCTCGCCATAGCGCGTGGCCAGATTTCGCCATGATGCTCCGGTGGAGAAGGCGATGTACGGGAGTGAGATGGTGTCGAACGGAAGGTAGTTCTCGAAGTCTTTGCGTCCCTCGATGCGGCCGCTCTCGAAGGTCGTGACGCGGCGCCCGTTCTTCTCTTCGGTCTTCGCCTGCAGGTCCGTCTTGTTGACGATCCGCGGCTCGAGCGTAGACGGCCCGTCGATGGTCATCCGCGTCCGCTGCGTCGGCGCGTATCCGCCGAGAACGAAGATGTCGGATGCGCCAGCATCTCCGATGGGATTGTTGCCGTTGAACTCGATGACGTATTCGATGACCGAACCCACCGCCACACCCGGTAGCGGCGCGCGCAGCACCCGGTTGTCGCTGAAGATGTCGAGGTCCTCGCGTGCAGGCGCTTCGATGATGGCTTTGGAATCGAGCGTGTGAACCGTACCGTCTTTCGAGATCACGCGCGCCGTCACCGTCGGCCGGTCGTTGTACCAGGGCGCCCATGGCACCTCGATGGTCCCGAGAGCCTCGATCGCCGAGTCGTCAACAATTCGCAGGATGTGCCTCTGCGTCGTATGCGACTTCCCATCCGCCTCAAACGAGTAGTTCGCCTCGTCGAGCAGCACGACAAACCCAACGTCACCAGCCGAGACCTTCTCCGCGGCAGCCACCAGCTCCTTCGGATCGGAAGTGAATGCTGCTGTATCCCACGGATCAGAGGCGACCAGCGATGTGGCGCTAAGGGTTAAAACCGCCGCGAACACGGCGTGACGAAAGCGCGGGACGAAGTGCATTGAGTCTCCGAATAACAACGTATTCTGACCGGCGGGCGATGGTAGCACGCGGTTTGGAAACGGCTGGTGAACGTAGGACGGCGCAGCGAGCCGCAGCGTCACAACAGAAACACAAACCGGCAGCCTCAACCGCGCGGTCTGTGACACCCGTTCTTCAGTTTGTTTCTTTCAGGAACGTTTTAGTGTTGCACCGCGCGCCCTCGAGCGATCAGGATCGGTACGTCGGTTGACGGGATGGAGAGTCCGGCACTGTTCCACGCGCGAATGCGGATCACGGCAGCTTTCATCCCGGCCAGTGCTGCGCGGGCTGAGACGGCTCCGCCGGGTGCCACACCGATCTCACGATAGGTTCCGTCTTCGAAACGCAACTCGATTGCGATCCCCAGTGCTCCGTGCACGGGTAGCCAGCGAACGGCAACCATGTCATCCCCGATCGACGTCGCTCCGAGGATGGCAGGCGCGTTCAGTGCGGTTGTAGTGTCGCCGATCTCGGAGGCAAAGAGGGTCGCGCCGCGCGAGACGCCGCCATAGGCATCATCAACAGAGTTGAATGCGATCAACGCCGGCGTGGACGCGGTAGCGGTGATGGAGGGCGCGGTTGCCACTCTCTCGCTCCCGACAAGACGCATGACTGTTGGAGTGCCTGGCACGCCACCGCTGACGCGGGTCGTAGCGATCGTCGATTGCGCCCACCGCACGGAGGCCACGACGAAGTCGTGCCCATCAAAGGCGGCCGCCGGCAGGCTCGCCTTCGCATCGATTGTGAAGACGCTACCGCCCTGTTGAGGCGCGTCGCCCGAAAGGAAGGCGCCGGCGACGTCCTCTCCCCTCGGCCAAACGACGAGAAATCGATTCCCGTCAGTCTCGACGGGGGCACGGCCGCTCCACATCGGGTGGCCGATCGTAAAAGGGGCGGCATCCAGCGCGGTACCGCCGGCAGCGAGGCGCAAACCTACGGCAGAGACATCATCAACAGACGTCTGCTCTGTCGATGAGTAGCTGTGCGCGGCGAACGTAACGAGAAACTGACCGTGCAGCGACGCGAGCGACGGAGAACGGAATGAGAGGGATGCATCTGAATTGCCCTGCCAGACCGCGAGAGTCGTTCTCGCGCCGGCATTCCCGTCGCGCGAGACAGGCACGCTGTAGAGCGAGGAGTCGCTGAAGACCACGAGGTAGTTGCTTCCGTTCCAGCGAACGGCTGCCTCGTCGCCGCGGCCGAGCGTGATCGATCCCGAGCTGACGAGAGCACCTGTCGTCGAGATCATCGCGCCATGCACGCTGCCGTCGGCCCACACGACAAACCAGTTCTTGCCATCGCTGTCGATGGCCACGGTGGGCGCGTAGCTGTATTGGGGCGGGACGGGTGTGGCAGACAGGATGATGCCGGTGCCGTCGAGATAGTTGCCGGACGCGTCTAGACGCGAAGCGCGGACGGTGCGCGTGTCTGCTGTCGTTTCGATCCAGGCGGCGAGATACTGTCCATTCATAGCTCCGATGGCCAGGTTTGTCTGCGCATCGAGGCTCCGGCCAATCTGCTGAGGCGGGCCTGCCTTCATCGACGCCAGCGGCACAGAGGACATCCAATAACCGTAGAAGTCCTGATTAGTCGTGTCGTACCACGGCACCAGTAACTCGCGGCCATTCGACGCCAGCGCGGTCGGTGCCTGCCGTCGCGGAGAATTGAGCACGTAGTTCAAGTCGCCGATTGGCTGTCCGTTGCTGTCGAGGGTAAGCAGCGCTGGATCGACATCGGCAAAGTTGCCGGTAGGATCGTGCGACACACCAATTACGACGACGTATTCGGATCCATTGCGAATCATCGCCGCGGGATTGAGCGAGAGAGCGCCTGCCATGGAGTAGACGCGCTGCGGAGCGCGCGAAAGATTGCCGTTCGCGTCGATGATTGCCGACTTCAACTCCGTGTCGGAGTTGTAGTTGCCTGCTTCGAAAAGGACGACGGCGTGAGCCGCGTCTCCAGCGATGATCGCCCGATAACTGTGGTAGCCGGGTGCTGTTTCACTGTATGGCCCTTCGACCACCGCCGGGGTCGTCATGACCGGCGTGCCATCGCCTCGAAGCCGGAGAACACTCGTCCGGCTGTAGCCGCTGAAGGCCAGCACGAAACCGTCGCCGGCGGGTGCGAGGTCATCAAGTGAGTCGACGCCAGTCGATGATGTCGGAAGGGTGCTCGCGCTCCAGATGGGATGGCCCATCAGGTCGAGCGGTTGAACGACACCTCCACCAACAGCGATCGCAGAGGTGGTGCTCGCTGCGAAGAGGCTCTTGGGTGATTTGAGCACGGGTGCTACCGGCGTGAAGATGAGGTTTCCCGCACTCGAAAGCGGTGCCACGAAGAGGCCGTTGTCATTGACCCACGAAACGAGATAGTGATCGCTCGCCCAAACGATCCGCCCTGCTTTCCCGACGGCGATCGTGTGCTGGCTCCCGGCCAGCGCGCCGCTTACCACGCTCTGTACGAAGACATGTCCATTGCTGGTACCAAGAAGAAGGAAGTCGCTGCCATCGCTCGCGGCGCCGGCGATGTAGAGAGACGGCCGATCGTCAAAACGAAGATCGGAGATCGGACGGCTGCGAAAACCAATGGCAGCCGTGGAGCTGAAAATCAGCGCGAGCAGCGTGACAGAGGTCCTGTTCATTACTTCCACTGTACTGCAACGGGCTCGGAGCCAGCCGGCCGCAACCCCTTAAGGAAGTTACTATAGGACACCCATGCGCCGCTACGTCTGGATCTCCCTCGCTCTTGCCGGCACCTTCCTCGCCTGCTTCGGGATTGCCGAGGCGATGGGGATTCCGATGCTCACTGATCCGATGCCGGCGCTGCGGGCGGCAGGACCACTGGCCGGAGCGATTGGCGTCGCTCTCCTGATTTCGGACGTGGTCTTGCCGATACCGTCGAGCTTGATCATGATCGCGCACGGTGCACTCTTCGGTGTCTGGATCGGAACGCTGCTCTCCGTGATCGGCACTGCCGGCTGCTCGCTCTCCGGCTTCGCCATGGGGCGTGCGGGGCGGGAGGCGGTGCGTCGGTTCGTGACCGACGCAGAGTATGCCCGCGCTACGCGCCTTCTGGATCGCTGGGGCATGGCTGCCATCGTCGCCACCCGCCCTGTTCCAATCCTCGCCGAAGTGATGTCGATCATCGCCGGGACTACGCCGGCAATGAGTTGGTGGCAGATCACCATCAGCTCGCTGGCAGGGGCACTACCGCCATCGATCGCCTACGCGATTGCTGGTCACATGGCCACCAAGACCATCGGCGCAATCTGGGTCTTCTCCGCGCTGATGCTGATGTCGGCATCTATGTGGTGGTTCGATCGCCGCGAGAAGCGCGCCGGCACTCCGGCAGCCGGAAGCTGACGCTTCCCTGTCTGGCGACAAACGACTTCATCCGAACGGAAGCGGTACAGACCGTGTTCTGTAGGTGAGAAGACCGCAAAGGCTTCCGCTGGAGGAACCGATGACCGTTTCGCTGGAAGTTCAACCCGACCACGCCAGTTACATCCGCCAACCCGAGACCGCGATTGCGATTGCTCCAATACCCGAAGCGTTCTTGAATCGAGTACGGCGGGATGGGATCGACGATCTCGGTCAGTCCGTGAAGTTTGTCGAGGCGCAAGGTGGCGAGCCATGCCGCGACGTTCTGCGCCGCGCCCTTCCCGGCGAACGTCTGATCCTCGCCAGCTTCACGCCCTTCACCAAGCCGGGGCCTTACAAAGAATACGGCCCGATCTTTGTGCTGGCGGACAACCTCGCGGAACAGGTGAACCGCAAAGCACTACCGCCAACCGGTTCCCCGACGGACTACCTCCGCCAGCAATTTGTCATTCGAGCCTACTCCGCAGCGGAAGAGATCGTGGATGCCGCGCTTGTCAATGCGACCGATATCGGAGCAACGATCGACCGATTCCTGGGGTCAGACGATGTCGCATTCCTGCACGTGAGGTTCCCGGCATATGGTTGCTTCGCGTGTCAAATTGATCGAGTTGCTTCGTCATAACCGCGCGACAATAGGCGGCAACGGGCTCGCAGTCGATCTGCCAGAGCCCCGAGATCACTGCCGGCTTGATCGTTGTTTAGAGCATGGTGAAGAAACGAGACCCACGTTTCCCACGGACAGATGACGCGCGACGACGCAACATGGCGGCGATCCGATCGAAGCACACCCGGCCGGAGTTGCATGTCCGCACCATGCTGCATCGCGAAGGGTTCCGGTTCCGCCTTCACGTCCGCGGGTTGCCCGGAGAGCCTGACATTGTTCTTTTGAAGTACCGAACAGTCGTGTTCGTCAACGGGTGCTTCTGGCATGGTCACAAATGCTCCCGTGCTCACACTCCCCGTTCAAACACCTCGTATTGGCTTCCCAAGATCGCCCGAAATCGCCTTCGATTCAATCGCACCCGATCTGCTTTGAGGAGACTGGGATGGCGGGTAAGAACGATCCACGAGTGTCGGGTTGATGCCGATGTCCGGAGATTGCTTGCGGCCCTTCGAACTACCCCGCGTAGATAGCTGGACATCTCACCCGAACCGAGGTATCACTGAGTCATGTCACACGCTGTTCAGCCGACCTGCATCGATCTCTTCGCCGGAGCAGGCGGTTTGTCCTTCGGCTTCGCACAGGCTGGCTTCGACGTGGTGGCCGCCAACGATTTCGATCCGGTGGCTTGCGAGACCCTTTCGCTGAATCACCAAGGTACAAGGGTTCTATGCGGACCGATTCAGGGGTTTTCAGCGAGTGATTTTCTACGTGACACAGCAGCCGGTACAGATATCGACTGCCTGGTGGGCGGACCTCCGTGTCAGGCGTTTTCGGTCTACAACCATCAACGGGGAATGCACGATTCGAGAAGCGGTCTATTTCGCGAGTATCTTCGTTTCGTTGATGGCTTGCGGCCCAAGATTGTAGTGATGGAGAACGTCACGGGAATCACTTCGATCGCGAACGGTGGTGCCGTGAGGGAAATCCACGAGCGCCTGGGCGAGCTTGGCTACCACGTCGAACACCGAATTCTCAGGGCAGAGGAATATGGCGTGCCACAGGAGCGGCGCCGGATCGTTTTCATCGGAACGCGGATCGGCAAGCAGGTCGCATGGCCGAAACAGAATCACTTCGCGCCGGATCAGATACCCTTCGGGCAGCGTTTCGTCACGATTTGGGACGCAATTTCGGATCTACCACCACTTGAGATCTCGCAGGGCGATGAGGTCCAACCGTACTTCGGCTCGGCGGTATCGAAGTACCAGCAGTTGATGCGGTCTGGGTCGATCGAGCTGTACAACCATGTTGCTCCGTTCCTTTCAGACATCAACCGAAAGCGCCTGAAGTTCATCCCCCAAGGTGGGAGCTGGCGAGACATTCCCGTTGATTTGCTGCCAACCGGAATGAAGCGGGCCAAGCGGAGCGACCACACGAAACGCTACGGTCGACCGCGTAAGGACGACTTGGCGTGCACGATTCTCACAAAGTGCGATCTCCATTGGGGTGCGTACATCCATCCTGAACAGGACCGCACATTGACGGTTCGGGAAGCGGCTCGATTGCAATCGTTCCCCGATGCGTTCCGTTTCCTGGGTTCACGCGGCGACCAGTTTCGCCAAGTTGGAAACGCCGTTCCGCCGTTGCTCGCACAAGCGATAGCGTCGGCGGTTTTGGAAATGTTGAAGTTGGCGAAGAACAAGTCCCGAGTTTCTCGAGTGCCGTCGTCACCCAGCCGGGTTACAGCTATTGCTTGAGATCCGGTAGTTCGCTGTTCTTCATCTTCGAAGCTTTCTCGACGATCCGTGCCTCGAATTCTGGGAGCGTTAGCGCCGAACCAGCAGTCAACCCTTCCACGGCCTTCTCCAGCGTCGTGAATCGCACGAAAGCAGGCTTCAGTACGGCGTCTCCCATCGTGTCTTCGAAGTTCACGACGAACCACGCAAGGTCGCCATTCGAGATGGAGACATCGTCCATCTTCCCGAGGGACTCGAAGAACCCCGAATCGACGACGATAGCCATCTTTTTCCCCCAGCGGCGAAGGGTAGGAACTTTTGTCTGAAGCTGTGGCATGAGCCGCTTGGCACTGGAACTCCGGTAGTCTGGCCGGCGTGAGATCGTCGGAAACACCGGCGCCCCTGATGCACGGGTGATTGCTTCGAACTCGAGGCTCATCTTCTTTCCTGAAAAATAGACCGCCTGGATCTCGAGCGCGCACCATTGAAGGGGAGTTGTTCCAGGGAGAAGCAAGACGCTATCGATGCGCCCAACCTCCCGGTTACCCTTCTCGCTCTTGAGAAAACCTACTTCCCCGATCGCTCTGTACTGAGACGAGTTCAGCACTTCCCTCGCCACCCAGTCGTAGATCGTCTTCTGTTCCTGAAAGCGATTCGGACAGGTCGCGCGTAGGCTTCCATCTTGTCCCTCGACAAGCGCAGAGTTCCCATCCAGTTCCTCGTATTGTCGAATCGAACAGACGCCGCCAGACTTGCTGCACGGCTTCTCAGCTCCAGGCCGGCTTCGGAATGGACAGACCATAGTTTTGTGGAGTCCCTCTGAGATACGCGAAAATTCACCGCGTTCTTCCGAGGTCAGTTGTAGGAAGTTCCTACCGTACCACTCACCAATTCCGAACTTCTTCATCCGAGGGAATCGTACGCGAAGAACATCGGTCATGCGACCACCACGTTGGGAGGCGCTCAAGCGACCAGGATGCAGGAAGCGAATGGCTCCGGCAGTAGGACTCGAACCTACGACCCACGGATTAACAGTCCGTTGCTCTACCAACTGAGCTATGCCGGAGTACTTGGGCGGCGGGCGGGGGACGATAGCAAAGGGCTGCCACCCCGTCAACGTGGGGGCAAACCGGGGGGTGCGGCGGTGTATTTCGTCAGCGCGGCAATCAGACGGGGGAGCAAATCGGCAAGCGCTGAATACTCGATCAGCTCGATGCCTCGGTCGCCGGACACCATGGCTGTGCAGCGGGCCGTGTGGGCGGGCCGGTAGAGGCAGATGACGGGGATGCCGTATCGATAGCGGGCGGTGGCGATTTCGTATCCCACACCTGTCGACGGCATCGACACTTCGGCGACCAGGATGTCCGCGGCGGCGATCCAATCGAGGTCGCGGTCGAAGATGGCCTTGGAATCAAGCGTCTCTCCGGACGATGTGACGTGCTCCGCTGCGACAGCGCCGGCCAGTACGTGATGTTCCCCGGCTTCGAGAGCGGCGATGATCTCGCGGTAGAGTGCGACATCGGTGCGGCCGCCGGAGATGGCCCCGGCGAAGTAGATGGTTTTCATGTTGTCGGTCCTGGTTCGCGAGTCGTGGTTTGAGACTCCCGGCTCCCGTCAATCCTCTCAGGATAAAGTGTCCGCGCAAATGTCCCGTGAGATTGTCATCAACGCCGCGAAACACGAGTCGCGGATTGCCGTGCTCGACGAAGGCCAGGTTGTCGAATTGTGGGTGGAACGGACGCGGCATCGCACCATCGTCGGAAACATCTACAAGGGCCGCGTGACCAAGGTTCTCCCCGGGATGCAGTCTGCATTCGTCAACCTCGGGCTGGAGCGTGACGCTTTTCTCTACGTCTCCGACGTGATCGAGGATCTGGAGGACTTCGACAACGCCGATTCAACTGACGATCTCTCGCTCGACGACGTACCGCAGCAGCGCGCCGAGGCCTCGATCGCGGATCTGCTGCGAGAGGGGCAGGAGATCGTCGTGCAGGTGTCGAAAGACACGATCGCCGGAAAAGGCGCGCGCATCACCAGCCACATCACGCTGCCGGGACGCTTTCTTGTTTACATGCCGACGGTCAACCACATCGGCGTGTCCCGCCGGATCGAGAATGAAGCAGAGCGGGCGCGGCTGAAGGAGATTCTTGACCGAATCCGACCAGCCGGTGCGGGCGGGTTCATCGTTCGTACCGCGGGCGAGGAGCGCGAAGAGGACGAGTTCCGCGCCGATCTGAAGTACCTCACGGACCTTTGGGATCAGATCAAGCGGAAGGCCGAGAAGGCATCGGCGCCGACGGCGATGCATCACGACCTCGATCTTGTTCTGCGCACGATCCGGGACGTGCTCTCACCGGAGTTCAAGAGCGTCTGGGTCGACTCGGTGGACCAGTACCAGCGCATCGTCGAGTTTCTCGACCAGATCCAGCCCAACCTCGTCTCGCGCGTGCGCCTCTACCGGCGCGAGGAGCCCATCTTCGAGGATTTCAGCATCGAGGGAGAGATCGCCAAGGCGCTGAAGTCGAAGGTCTGGCTCAAGTCGGGCGGCTACATCGTCATCAATCAGACCGAGGCACTCGTCGCGATCGATGTGAACACTGGCAAGTACGTAGGTAAGAGGAATCTCGAGGAGACGGTTTTCAAGACGAACCTCGAGGCAGCCAAAGAGATCGTCCGGCAGATCCGCCTGCGCGACCTCGGCGGGATCATCGTGCTCGATTTCATCGACATGGAGGATCTCTCGAACCGTGCCAGGCTGTTCGAGGCGCTGGAGATCGAGATCCGCAAAGACCGGTCGAAGACGAAGATTCTTCAGATTTCAGAATTCGGTCTGATCGAAATGACGCGGAAGCGCGTGCGCCAAAGCCTGGAGCGCTCGCTGACGCAAGCGTGTCCGTATTGCAGCGGCAGCGGGCGGATCAAGTCGAATACGACCATCGCCTTCGAAATCTGGCGCGAGCTGATGAAGCTTCGCGATTTACACGAGGGGCAGGACGTCATCGTGCGCCTCAACCCGATTGTCTACAGCTCTCTGCTCAACGCGACCGACCCGATTTTCGAAGAGATCGAGCGCAACATGAGCATCCACCTCGTCTTCAAGCCGGACGACTCGTTGCATCACGAGCAGTTCGATGTGATGAGGATTTGATGCTGGGGGGTGGGGGAATAGGGGGTGGGGGGTGGGAGATACAGTTCGCGCCTTCGCCCCTTCTTAACGCTTTACAGATCAAATGACCTTCCGAACAGGTCTCTTCCCACTCCCCACCCCCTACTCCCTACTCCCCAACACGGCATGCCCCATGCAACTCGATCGATCCGATCAGTCATGTCATTTGAAGACACTTTCAGCAACCTCGCCTTGTTCCTGAACAGCCTCGATGCTGAGGGCGAGCAGAAGTTCGAGCTTTCGCACTCGCTGGTGATCATCTGCCCCGATTGCGGAAAGAACATCGCCTTCCGTGGCCGTTGCCCGAAGTGCGGTGGCAACTCCTGGATTCCGGCCGGTCACACCGGCGGGATCTTCGAGCAGATGAAAGCGCAACGCTGGCGGACGCAGATGCTCAGCGACGAGGACGACATGGACGTCGCGGTGCGCGAGCCGGAAGAAGAACGCGCAGACGCTTGAGTACTGCGCCTTTGGCGCGTTCTCTGCTGCTTCGAGCGTTCTCTGCTGCTTCGCGCGTTCTCTGCTGCTTCGCGCGTTCTCTGCTGCTTCGCGCGTTCTCTGCGCCTGCGGCGCGTTGGTAATCGAGCACCACATCTCTCGGAAAGTCCGCAGTCGCGCGGCACAAAGGCACAGACGCCTGGAGTAGTCTTGATTTCTGGACGGGTCTGGTATTGGAAACGGACTCAACCCCACCACCACAACGCGGAGCAAGGCCCGTCCACCGACAACCGACAACCGACAACGCGCGTTAGTTATCCAGTCCCTCGCGGAGGTACTCCTCCTCCATCAACTGCTGGAAGAGCGTCTCGTACTCTCGCGAGCGTAACCCTGGAGACTTCTTTATCGCCGCGATGCGGCGCCGCACGCTCTCTTCGCGTTCTTCTTCGCGCTTCAGCTCATCGGCCAAAGCGTGGGCGATCGACTGCCGGACCACTTCCCGCTCTTTCAGAAGGGTGACAGACCTGGTGCGCGTCATCGCTTCCAGAAGGTCGCGCGCGAGCTGCGTCACGCGCTCGCGCGAGATTTTGTGCATGCCAGATTGTACGTCCGTCTACTCAGTGAATCGTGTCGTCGTCGGGGGCTTCCGAGTCGGTACCGTCGATCTCTTCTTCGCCAGCCTCGATCTCTTCTTCAGCGTCGTCTTTGTCGACCAGCTTCACTGCCGCGACGACGAGATCGTTTTCTTCGATGTTGATCACGCGAACGCCCTGTGTGCTGCGGCCGATGGAGCGGATGTCTGCGACGTTCGTGCGGATGATCATCCCCTGTTCGGTGATCAGCAGCACCTGATCGTCTTCGAAGACGTAGGAAATGCCGGCCACTTTGCCGTTCTTGTCCGTCGTCTTGATGTTCGTCACCCCGATGCCGCCGCGCGACTGCAGGCGATACGCGGATACCGGCGTGCGCTTTCCGAAGCCCTTCTCCGTAATGGTCAGAACCTGGCCGCGCTCGTCGGAGGCGATGATTTCGGAATCTTCGGTGTCGGGCTCGCTCTCAACGATCTCCGGCTCCTCACCCTCGGCCAGCGGCTCGGGAACGGGCTCGCCGGAAGCGGGGAGCACATCCATCTCGACGACGGTATCGCCCTTGCGCAGAGAGATTCCCTTCACGCCGGCGGCGCCTCGGCCCATCGGGCGGACGCCGTTCTCGTTGAAGCGGATGGCCATCCCGTCGTGCGTGCCGATGAAGATCTCGTCGTCGCCCTGTGACAAACGCGCGGCGTACAGATCGTCGCCGTCGTTGATGTCGATGGCGATGATGCCGGAGGCGCGGACATTCGAGAACGCCGTCAGCTCCGTCTTCTTGATCTTGCCGGCGCGCGTGACCATCACCACGTACTTCGCGTCGTTGAAGTCCCGCACCGTCAGCAACGCCCGGACACTCTCGCCCTGCTCCACCGTCAGAAGATTGACGATTGCCTTGCCGCGCGCATTCGACGCAACTTCGGGGAGCTGATGCACCTTGATCCAGTAGAGCCGCCCTCGGTCGGTAAAGACGAGGACGTAGGAATGCGCGCTCGCAACGAAGAGGTGCTCGACGATGTCCTCTTCTTTCGTCTGCATGCCGATGCGGCCTTTACCGCCGCGTCGTTGCGCGCGATAGAGCGACAGAGGTGAGCGCTTGATGTAGCCGCCGCGCGACACGGTGATGACCATGTCCTCGTCGGCGATCATGTCTTCGATCGTGATGTCGCTGGCTTGCTGGATGATCTCGGTGCGGCGCTCGTCGCCATAAGCTTCTTTGATCTCGCGAAGCTCGGCGCCGATGATCTCGAGCACGAGGATCTCCGAGCCGAGGATCTCGCGGAGGCGGCGAATCGTCGCCTGAACCTCTTCGTACTCGGCGATGATCTTCTCGCGCTCGAGGCCCGTCAGACGTTGCAGGCGCATCTCGAGGATGGCCTGCGCCTGCACGTCGCTGAACTGCCAACGCTCGATCAAGCCGCTTTTCGCTTCCGGCGGCGTGCGGCTGGAGCGGATGAAAGAAATCAGCTCGTCGAGCACGTCGAGCGCCTTGACGAGGCCTTCGAGGATATGTGCGCGTTCCTCCGCCTTGCGCAGGTCGTAGCGCGTCCGGCGGACGACGATCTCCTTCCGATGCTCGACGAAGTGGTGGAGCAGCGTCGGGAGGTCCATGACCTCAGGCTTGTTGTTGACGATGGCCAGGAAGATGATCCCGAACGTCGTCTGCATCTGCGTGTTTCGATACAGGTTGTTCAGCACGACCTCGGCGATGGCATCGCGCTTCAGCTCGATGACGATGCGCATGCCCTCGCGATCCGACTCGTCGCGCAGATCGGAGATGCCCTCGATCCTCTTGTCGTGAACCAGTTCGGCGATCTTCTCCAGCAGGCGTTTCTTGTTCGTCATGTACGGAATCTCCGTCACGACGATCTGCTCCCTCTCGCTTTTCTTCTGCGTCTCGATGATGGCGCGGGCGCGGACCTGAATGATGCCGCGGCCGGTCTTGTAAGCTTCGTAGATCCCTTCAATCCCGTGGATGAAGCCGGCGGTCGGAAAATCGGGGCCCGGCATCACGCCCATCAACTCCTTCACCGATGCGTGCGGGTTCTCCATCACCATGAGGCAGGCGTCGATCACCTCGCCGAGGTTGTGGGGCGGGATGTTCGTGGCCATACCGACGGCGATGCCTGACGAGCCGTTGACGAGAAGGTTGGGGTACTTGGCCGGCAGCACGGACGGTTCACGCTCGGTGCCGTCGTAGTTCGGAACGAAATCGACGGTTTCCTTGTCGATGTCATCGCGCAGCAATTCTTCGGCAAGCCGCGTGAGGCGAACCTCGGTGTACCGCATCGCCGCCGGGTTATCGCCATCGACGGAGCCGAAATTGCCCTGGCCGTCGACGAGCCGGTAGCGCATCGAAAAGTCCTGCGCCATGCGAACGACAGAGTCATAGATCGCGGAATCGCCGTGCGGGTGGTATTTGCCCATCACGTCGCCGACGATGCGCGCCGACTTCTTGTAGGCCTTGCCGGCTGTGTTCCCCTGTTCGTACATCCCGTAGAGGATGCGCCGGTGCACGGGCTTGAGGCCGTCGCGAACGTCGGGTAGCGCGCGGCCGATGATGACCGACATCGCGTAGTCGAGATACGACTTGCGCATCTCGTCTTCGATGTTGACCGGGAAGCGCTGCTCGTTGTGGCTTGTGTAGTCGAAGTCGTTCATGGTGTTGTCACAGGGAAGAAGGACCAGGGACGAGGGGCACTCGGCTCACGTCCCTCAGATATCAAGGTTCTTCACTTCCAACGCGTTGTCCTGGATGAACAAGCGTCGCGGCTCGACCTGATCGCCCATCAGCACCGTGAAGAGATCCTCGGCGGCGACACCGTCATCGATCTTCACCTGCAGCAGGCGGCGCCTTTCGGGATCCATGGTCGTCTCCCAGAGCTGCTCGGGATTCATTTCGCCGAGGCCTTTGTAGCGGCTGATGGCAAGGCCCTTCTTGGCCAGGTCGTAGATACGCTCGAGCAGATCATCGATGGTGACCAGGACATCCGAAGCGTCGTTGTGCTTCAGCGAGTAGGGTGGCAGACCGAACGCGGAGAGAAGCTCGTACGACTTGGCCATCTGGCGATACTCGTACGTCGACAGCAAATCGCTGTTGATCACGATCTTCTTGCCGGTGCCGTTACCCCCGACCGAGAACTGAACGGTCGGTGTTTCCGTCTCCTCGTCGGTCATCTGGCGCACGTGCTCGAAGGCATGCGCTGTGAGCGCCTTTTGCAGAGCGGCGAGCTTGCCGGAATCACCCATTGCGCTACGGTCGAAAAACCCCTCGCCGAACAACACGTCGAGCGCTTCGCGGGGAATGCCTCGCGACTGGAGCTTGCGTGCGTGGCCCTGGTACTCCTCCATCCGCTGCAGCATGTTGACCAGCGCTTCACTTTTGATGGCGAGACCAGCCTGCGGCGTGATCTCCACGCTCTCCGAAATGCGTGACAGGAGGAAGCGCGACAACTCCCCTTCGTCCTTGATGTAGGTGTCCTTCTTGCCTTGCGAGACCTTGAACAGCGGCGGCTGGGCGATGAAGAGATAGCCGCGGTCGATGATCTCGCGCATGTAGCGGAAGAAGAAGGTGAGGATCAGGGTCCGGATGTGCGAGCCGTCGACGTCGGCGTCCGTCATGATGATGATCTTGTGGTAACGGAGCTTGGCGACGTCGAAATCGCCGGCTCCGATGCCGGTGCCGAGGGCCGTGATCATCAGGCGGATCTCCTCGGAGGAAAGCATCTTGTCGAGGCGTGCCCGCTCGACGTTGAGGATCTTGCCTTTGAGCGGAAGGATGGCCTGAAAGCGGCGATCGCGCCCCTGCTTGGCTGAGCCTCCTGCCGAATCGCCTTCGACGAAGTAAATCTCGCAGTAACGGGGATCGCGCTCCTGGCAGTCAGCAAGCTTGCCGGGGAGCGAGGCGGAATCGAGCGCCCCTTTGCGGCGTGTGAGGTCGCGAGCCTTGCGTGCTGCTTCACGAGCCCGCGCCGCTTCGATGACCTTGTCGACGATGCGGCGCACTTCCTTTGGGTTCTCTTCCAGGAACTCGCCAAGGCGCTCGCCGACCACCTGCTCGACCCAGGTCTTCACATGGGACGAAACGAGCTTGTCCTTCGTCTGCGACGAGAACTTCGGATCGCGGATTTTCACGGAGATGACGCAACTGAGGCCTTCGCGGATATCGTCACCCTCGAGGCTGAGCTTCAACTTCTGCAGCACGCCTGAGGCCTCGATGTACTTGTTCATCGTCCGCGTCAGCGCGGCCTTGAAGCCGACCAGGTGCGTGCCGCCGTCGAGGTTCTTGATCGTGTTCGTGAAGCAGTAGAGATTCTCTGTGTAGCCCTCGTTCCACTGCAGCGCGATCTCGACGGCCTCGCCGTCTTTCTCATCGCGGATGAAGATCGGATCTTCATGCAGCGGCACCTTGTTCCGGTTGAGGTCCTTGACGAACGAGACGATGCCGCCCTGGTAGCAGAACTCGTGTTTCTTCTCGGTGCGGTCGTCGGCGATGGCGATGAAGACACCGGAGTTGAGGAACGCCAGCTCGCGGAGGCGCTGTGACAGCGTCTCGAAGTTCATCTCCGTCACGGAGAAGATCGCCGGGTCAGCCTTGAATGTGACGCGGGTGCCGCGCTGGACGGTCTTCTCGCCCCTCACGATCGCTTTGGTCGGAACGCCGCCTTCGTACCGCTGGCGCCAGACGTAGTCGTCGCGATGAATCTCCAGTTCCAGCCACTCGGAGAGAAAGTTCACGACCGAGACGCCGACGCCGTGCAGACCGCCGGAGACTTTGTACGAGTTGTTGTCGAACTTACCGCCGGCGTGCAGCTCGGTCATGATGACTTCGGCGGCGGAGCGGTTCTCTTCCTTGTGCAGATCGACGGGAATACCTCGCCCGTTGTCTTCCACGGTCACCGAGCTGTCTGAGTGGATCGTGACCAGGACCTTGTTCGCGTAGCCGGCAAGCGCTTCGTCGATCGCGTTGTCGACAACCTCGTACACCATGTGGTGCAGTCCGGTGATGTCATCCGTGTCGCCGATGTACATGCCCGGCCGCTTGCGAACCGCGTCGAGCCCTTTGAGAACTTTGATGTCTTCCGCGGTGTAGTCACCCGCGATCGACGGTGCCTGAGGCGACCTTTCGGACGCGTCGAACTCCGTCTCTTCTGTGATGTAGTCGTCTGCCATTCAATTGCTTTCCGGCGCTGGTATGGGTGGTAGGTTGGCGCGTCTCCCGACGAGCCATTTTGGTGAAGGATCTGCCGCGTTTGGTAACGTGCAATTGTACCGCGAATATTGCGTTCCACAGAACGTTTCACGGCAAATCGGAAGTCGTGATAACCCGCCCATTTTCAATGACTAAGCGGCGGTGTGGCCCAGCTTCCAGCGTTCGCAGGAACCGCTCCTTTGCCGAGGTTGCGAAAACCTGCGTCTGAGAGGGGAGTTTGAGGAGGAGTTGCTCGAGGATTTCGAGGTCGAGCTCGGCATCGATGTCATCGAGAAGAAAGAGCGCGGGCTCGTCGAAGCGACGCCGGAAAAGCGTCAATTTTGCAAACTTGAGAAAGAGGACCAGCATTTTCTGCTCGCCTCCCGACAAGACCTCCGCGGCAGGCCTTGCGTCGACGGAAAACTCCAGTAGATCGCGCTGTGGCCCTACAAGCGACATTCGTGCCCGCAGCTCATCGCGGCGAATGCGAGCCAGATCGTCGATCCCGCTCGGACGATAGGAGATCGTGAGATTGCGGATGTGGTAGCCATGCTCGGCAACGATCTCCGCGAACGCCCCGCTGAGCGCCTCGGTGTACGCCGCTCTGCCATGCTGAAGCGGCGCCGCAGCGGTACCAAGTTCCGCATCCCAGGCATTGAGCGACGATGTGTCACCACTGGCGAGCAGAGCGTTCCGCTGGCGGAGAGCGCGGCCATACCGGCTGACCGCCTCGAGGTACGCGGGATCGATGCTGGCGATGCCGCGGTCGAGAAAGCGCCGGCGCTCTTCCGGGGCGCCGCGAAGAATGTCCAATCGCGCGGACGAGTACGCGAAGACACTCATCGCGTTGACATAGGCCGCCAGCGGCACACGCTCGCCGTTGATGAGAAGGGCCCTCCGCCTGCCCTCCGCGGTATCGAGTCCGATGGACAGCGTCTTGCCGACGCCGAAGCGATGCAGGAGAGCGGAGACGAAGACACTCGGCGAGCCGAAGGCAAAGAGGCTGGCCACGCGCGTCGTACGGAACGATTTCGTCGTCGCCAGAAAGTAGATGGCTTCGAGAAGGTTCGTCTTTCCCTGGCCGTTGCGGCCGACGACGATATTGACCTGATCGTGAAAGGTCACCTCATCCGAGGCAAGGTTTCGGAAGGCTTGAGTGGTGAGGCTTCGAAGGATCACGACAAAGTTAGTGTAGGGCCGCCGCCCCGGCGGCCGGTTTCGCTGCAAGGGTGAACGATGGCCGCCGAGGCGGCGGCCCTACACAGCACGCCTACGCCGTCAGACGCATCGGCATGACCACGTACAAATACTCGTACGGCAGGTCGGCATCATTCGGCGAGGGACGTCCGATGCACTGACTGTTTTCGTCCTTCAGGTCGAGCGACACCTGCTGCGTGTCGACAGCGCTGAGGAAGTCGATCACGTATGCGGAGTTGAGCCCAACGAAGAAGGGATTTCCAGCGTAGTCGATGGGAACAGTCTCGCGCGCGTCGCCGAGCTCGGGGTTCGTGGAAGAGACGGTGAGTTTTCCTGGCGCAAAATCGAATCGGACAGCGCGTGTCCTCTCGTTCGCAACGAGCGAGACTCGACGGATGGTAGCGAGGAGGCGCTCACGGTCGACGAGAACTTTGCGGTCGTTGTCGCGCGCGATGACTTCCATGTAGTTCGGAAAGTTCACGTCGATCATGCGAGCGAGCAGTCGCCGGTCCGCCGCCTCGAAGAAGAGGTGATTCTCCGATACGCCAAAACGAACCAGACCATCTTCTCCCGCCTCCAGACGAAGGATCTCCTCGAGCGCCTTGCGCGGAACGAGGATCGTCAGGTCTTCGGTTTTGAGCTTGCCATTGCTTCCTTGCGGAAAGTTGATCAGCGCCATGCGATGACCGTCCGTCGCGACCATCTCCATCTTCGTTGGCTGCATCTTGAGGAGCGCTCCGTTGAGTTGGAATCGTGTCTCCTCATGCGTGATCGCGAACTTCACTTTCGCGACCATCGTCTTCAGCTCGTCGAGCGGAATGTCGTACGCCTCGGTTGCGGTCACGGCCGGCAGCGTTGGATAGTCTTCGGCGGGTAGTCCGAGAAGCCGGAATTTCGCAGTGCCTGAATCCAGCAGAAGCGAGTTGTTCTCCTGCAGCGTGATGTGAACATCGTCATCCGGCAGCGAGCGGACGATGTCAAAAAGGCGTTTCGCTTCGATCGTTACGCCACCAGGTGTCGTAATCCGCGCCGGACAGGAGCTGAGGATCGTCACATCGAGATCGGTGGCAGCCATCTGCAGGCGGCCATCCGCCGCGCGGAGGAGCACGTTCGACAGAATCGGGATCGTCGAGCGTTTTTCGACGACTCCCTGGCAAAGCTGCAGCTCCTTCTGAAGATCAGCTTTCGCGACGGTCAGCTCCATGTCTCTTCCTTCAGAACCAAGTCTTTATTCTTAGTGATGGAAGCAGTGGATGCGTGCGGAAAAACTCGGCATCACGCTGCAAAGGTTTCGAAAGTATAGCAGTTCCTTCGGATGTGAAACTGCGGGTATCGATGCGGAAAAGCGATGGAGATTCTGCTCGTTTTCCGCAGGCAGACGGCCGGCGGGCAGCGAGGTCGTTTTTGTCCGCAGGTTTTCGGTGGGTCTTTCCGCAGGCGCTGTGGAAATCGGTTTCGGTCATCGGAACTGCTTCATCAGACCTTCGACGACACGGGCGAACTGTGTATCGTTCTGCATCTTCTCGTCGATCTTTTCCACCGAGTACATGACCGTGGAGTGGTGCTTGTTGTTGAAGACACGTCCGATCTCGGGATACGACAGATCGGTGAGGTGCTTGCACATGTACATGGCCACCTGACGAGGGAAGGCGATGGTCTGGGCGTTGGACTTCGACTTGAGGTTCGTCACGGTCGTACCGTAGTGTGCCGCTACGACACGAACGATCTCCGGCGGAGTGATCGGCTTGTTGTCTTTCGACAGGAGGTCTTTCAGCGCTTCGCGTACGAGATCGAGGGAGAGAGTGTTGCCGGTCATGGAGCCGTACACGACGATCCGGTTGAGCAGTCCCTCGAGCTCTCTGATGTTGGTCCGCACCCGCTCAGCCACGAATAGTGCCGCGTCGTGCGGCAGGTCGATCTTCTTCTCCTCGGCCTTCTTGCGCAGAATGGCAACCTTCGTCTCCAGGTCGGGTGGCTGAATATCGGCGATGAGTCCCCATTCAAAGCGCGAGCGAAGACGATCTTCGAGCGGCGTGATCTCCTTCGGCGGGCAATCCGAGGTGAAGACGATCTGCTTCTGGGCCTCATATAGTGCGTTGAAGGTGTGGAAGAACTCCTCCTGCGTCCGTTCCTTGCCGGCCAGGAATTGAATGTCGTCGAGCAGGAGCGCGTCGACTTTCCGGTAACGATCCTTGAACTGCTGCATCCGGTCGTAGCGGATCGAGGCAATCAGCTCGTTGACGAAGGTTTCGGCCGATAGGTAGACGACCCTGGCTCCCCCGCCCATGCTATCCCTGAGCTGCTGGCCGATCGCCTGGATCAAATGAGTCTTCCCGAGGCCGGCGCCGCCGTAAATGAACAGAGGGTTGAACGAGCCGGCGGGGTTCTCTGCGATCGATTTAGAAGCGGCGAAAGCCAATTCATTCGACTTGCCAACGACAAAGGTCTCGAAGCGGTAGCGAGGGTTGAAGATCGAAGTGACCAGATCCGCGCTCGGTGGCGGCCCGAGCGGTATGGCCATCTCGCCACCAACTTCGGTATCGGCGATCAGGTGGAGGTTGAGGTGATCGGTCGACAGCTCGTCGAGGATGGCCCGGATCTGCTGAGCGTAGTTCTGGCGGATCTCGCTGACGAAGCGCTGCGACGGCACGCTCACATCGATCGTGTCACCCTTCTGGGCGAGGAACCGGGTGGGAACAAACCACGTTTGATACTGAGTCTTGTCAATGGTTTGCTCCAGCCGGTCGAGGACTTGCTTCCAGAGATTCATCGCGGCTTCATCGACGTAGGTGGGGGCGTATCTTCCTGATAATCCACAACTTTTCCACATCTGTGGAAAATCCGGATCTGCAAAAGGGGAGGCGAATATAGCACAAGGCGACGCTCCAGCATTCTGGCAGGAGGCGATCCACGGCCTCGACTGTCCTGCTTTGAGGACAGCTCATGCTTCGCGTAGCGAGGCCGACTGCTCATGAATAGCCGGCGATCAAATAGCGAGTAGAGGCGACGCTTCGCTAGGCGCAGGCTGAGGATAGCAAGTGGTGAAGCGACACTTCGCGAAGTGCAGGCTGCGCATACCGAGTAGTGAGGCGACACTTCGCGAAGTTCAGGCTGCGCATGCCGAGTGGTGAAGCGACACTTCGCGAAGTGCAGGCTGCGCATGCCGAGTAGTGAGGCGACACTTCGCGAAGTGCAGGCTGCGCATGCCGAGTAGTAAGGCGACACTTCGCGAAGTGCAGGCTGCGCATGCCGAGTAGTAAGGCGACACTTCGCGAAGTGCAGGCTGCGCATACCGAGTAGTAAGGCGACACTTCGCGAAGTGCAGGCTGCGGACCGAGAGTAGTGAGGTGACACTTCGTGAAGTGCAAGCTGAGGATAAGGAAGAGTCGAGAGACACCTCACGAAGTGCAGGTTGAGGATCGCGAAGAGTCGAGAGACACCTCACGAAGCGCAGGTTGAGGATCGCGAAGAGTCGAGCGATACCTCGCGAAGTGCAGACTGAGGATCGCGAAGAGTCGGGCGAACCTCGCGAAGTGCAGACTGAGGATCGCGAAGAGTCGGGCGATACCTCACGAAGTGCAGGTTGAGGATGGCGAAGAGTGGAGCGATACCTCACGAAGTGCCGGTCGAAGATAGCGAAGAATGGAGCGATACCGCACGAAGTGCAAGCTGAGAATAGAGAAGTGTGGTGCGACCTTCGCGAGGCGAGGTTTCGAATATGTAACCCTCGCGGTCACGCCAGACATTGGGCCAGGGCCCAACGGAATGCTTCTGCGGTGGCGGAATAGCCCACTACCACCCCACGTTCCGCCCGGTCGCTGGCTGGTTTGACGACCTGGCGACCCGCCGCTATACTCCCCGCTCTCCTCCAGGGACGGTTAAGGAAATCATGAAGCGTACATTTCAGCCGAACAACCGCCGCCGCAAGCGCACGCACGGTTTTCTGGTCCGGATGCGGACCAAAGACGGGCAGGCGGTGCTCTCGCGCCGTCGCCGCAAGGGCCGTAAGCGCCTGGCGGTCTAGCCCTTTGTCAGCCGATGCGGGCGGACACACCGCCAGCTCCGAGGCTCTGCCGAAAGAGAAGCGATTGGCGAAACGTCGCGAGTTTCTTCGCGTGTATGAGGCCGGTCGCAAACTTTTTTCTCGATACAACGTACTTTTTTTCGCCACCAACGGCCTGCCGTACTCGCGGATCGGCATCACCGCGACCAAAAAGAGTGGCAAAGCAAACGTGCGCAACCGGCTCAAACGCTGGACTCGCGAGGTCTACCGCAGGCAACGCGGCCCGCTCGGCCTGGACAACTGTGCGTTGGACGTCGTGGTCAACGTCAAGCCTAACGCCGCGCAGGCGGCCTGGGGCGACTACAGTATCGACCTGCGCCGCGCGTTGCTGCGTGTCGTGAGCGAGAGCGGCGCCTCCCGATGAGCCATGCGGTCTCTCGTCCTCGTCCCGCTCCGTTTCTACAAGCGATTTCTCTCGCCACTGCTGCCGCCGATGTGCCGCTTCGATCCCACCTGTTCGATTTACATGATGCAGGCGATCGAAAAGCACGGCACACTGCGCGGACTCTGGCTCGGCGTGCGGCGGCTCGCACGCTGTCACCCGTTCAACCCTGGAGGCTGGGACCCCGTCCCGTGAGATGGAAAAACGAATCTTTGCGGCAGTTCTGATCTCGATCGGATTTCTGTGGCTCTGGGCGGCAGTCGCTCCGAAGCTGTTTCCTGATCTGATGAAAAAGCCGGTGCCGGCGAAGGAAGAAGTCGCGCCGGCGATCACGACGGCCGGCACAACCACAACGGCGCCTATACCGGCTCCGGCGCCGGAAGCACCTGCAACCACGAGCCTGGAACAGAAGCCGGCTGCGGTTGTCCCTCCGGCCGCGCCGATAGCCGCCGCGGCCCAGACAATCACCACGATCGACCGGCGCGATTTCGTCGCCCGTTTCTCAAACCGCGGCGCGGAGCTGGTTTCCTTTCAACTCACGCACTACAAAGCGAAACCGAGCTCGAAAACCGACCAGACGAAGGTCGAGCTGGTCAAGGACCGCGAGCCGAACCGCACAGATTTCCCGTTTGCCATCGAAGCTACGGACGCCAACTTCACGCGCCTCGCGAACAGCGCGCTCTACGCCGTTCGTGAGCTCGAAGAGAAAGGGGCGCATGTCCTCGAGTACCGCTGGTCTGACGGCGCCCACACCGTCACGAAGACGTTCCGCTTCACCGGCGAGTACCTCTTCAACTTCTCCGTCTCGGTAACGCCGCCGATCGGCTACCGAGTCGCCATCGGTCCGGGAATCCGGACCCTAGGACCGGAGGAGAAGGACAACCAGTTCATCACCACCGGAGACGGCGCGGTTCAGCGCGACGACAGCCTCAAGATCATTCGCCGCGAAAAGGCGGACGCGCTGAGCGTCTTCCCCTCGGTGCAGTACCTCGGCATCGAGGACAACTACTTCATGACCGTGCTGCGGCCAGAGAAGTCGGCTGGAGCAATCCTCCGCGCCATCGACGTCCCCGCCGGCGCCAACAATGAGAAACGCCGGGAGCTGTACGCTGCCGTCAACGCGGCGCCCGATGGAGAGGTTGCCGGCGCGGCCTACTTCGGGCCGAAAGAAGCCAATGTGGTCGACCGCTATGGCTTCGAGAAGACGCTGCAGCTGGGCTATTTCGGCATCATCGCCCGCTTCTTCCTGGCGGCCCTGCTCTGGCTGAACCGCTTCACGAAGAACTACGGCTTCGCCATCATCGTCCTGACCATCATCATCAAAGTCGTGCTCTATCCGCTCCAGCACAAGTGGATCGTCTCGATGAAGAAGATGCAAAAGCTGCAGCCGAAGATGGAGTCGATCAAGGGGCGTTACAAGAAATCCAAGACCGACCCCGAGCAGCGCCAGAAGATGAACGCGGAGATGATGAAGCTGTATCAGCAGGAGGGAATCAATCCTGCCGGCGGCTGTCTTCCTTTCGTCCTGCAGATCCCGATCCTCTGGGGGTTTTACGGCCTCCTGACACACGCCATCGAGTTGCGTGGCGCGCCGTTCATCTGGTGGATCCACGATCTGTCGATGAAGGATCCGTACTACATCACCCCCGTGCTGATGACGATTACGATGTTCATCCAGCAGGCCATCACGCCGTCTACGGCTGACCCAGCGCAGAAGCGGATGTTCATGATCATGCCGCTGGTGATGGGTTGGATTTTCAAGGAGTTCCCGACCGGTGTCGTGCTCTACTGGCTGATGCAAAACGTATTGACGATCGCGCAGCAGCTCATCATGAACAAATTTACGCAAGATCCGCCGTCTGGAACCAACGGCGTAGCCGTCCGGAATTAATCATGGCTCAACGATTCGAAGGCAAAAATCTCGACGAAGCGCTGACGATGGCGTCGGAGGCATTCGGCGTCGAGCGCGTCCAACTGACGTATCACGTCGTCCTCGAAAAGCGCGGCTTTCTCGGCGGCTTCAAGCGTGTCGTCGTCGAAGCGGAAGTCAATGCCGCTCCCGTGGACAAACCGGAGCAGTCACCGGCGCCGTCCGTCCCGGGAGGGCCGCCGCGCCGCGCGGCTGGCGGCGGCGGTGGTGGTGGACGAGGACGTGGCGGCCGTGACCGCGGGCGCGGTGGAGACAACAGAGATCGTGGCGGACGCTCCGGCGGAAACCGCGGACCCGCGCCTCGCCGGGAGCACGAAGACGACTTTCAGACCGGCGACTTCGAGCGCTTCGCCGGCGAGATCCCGGAGCAGGGGCCGGAGTCGGAACAGGCCGGCGTGGTGCGCGCCTGGTATGCACGGCTGCTGGAGCTGGCAAAACTGCAGCTCGAGATTCGCACCGAGGAAAACGAGACCCAGGTGATCGTGAGGCTGTTCGGCGGCGATGCACGCCTCCTGACAGAACACCACGGCGAGCTGCTCGACGCCATCCAGGTCCTCGGTAACAAAGCACTTGTCGGACCCAAGGTCGAAAAAGAGATCGAGCTGAATTGCGAAGCGTTCAAGGAACGCCGCGCCGAGCAACTCGGTGAGAAGGCCCGTGACCTGGCTGACCGCGTACGTGCCAGCGGCCGCGAGCAACTCATGCCTGCGATGACGCCGATCGAGCGCCGCATCGTTCATCTCGCGCTTCAGGATGACGCCGATGTGACCACAGACTCGCGCGGCGACGGGTTCTATAAACGCGTGGCGATTGTGACGCGCGAGAAGACGGCGGAGTAGTTGCTGGGTTGCCGTTGCCAGGTTCCTGAGTTGCTGGAGTACCTCGCACGCCAACTCGGCCATCGCCGGCAACGTGACAACCTAGCAACGTAGCAACTCAGCAACCGAGCAACCTCAACGTGCAGCCCGGCGAGCTCAACGAAGCAACCCAGCAACCAGAGATCGACACGATCGTCGCTCCCGCCACGCCACTCGGCAGGGGAGCGCTTGCCATCGTACGCATCGACGGACCTCGGAGCGCAGCCATTCTGCAGAGGCTTGGTGGAGCGACGCCGGCTGCGAGGATGGCCACCCTTACACAACTAACCATAGCCGGCGAGCCGCTCGATGAGTGTGTTGCCGTCCGGTACGCGGCTCCTCATTCATTCACCGGTGATGACCTTGTCGAGCTGACCCTGCATGGAAGCCCGCTGCTCGTAGAGCGTGTCATCGCCGCGGTAGTGGAGTCAGGCGCACGGCTGGCGGAGCCGGGAGAATTCACGGAGCGGGCCGTGTTGAATGGCAAGCTAGATCTGGTTCAGGCGGAGTCGATCGCCGATCTCATCAACTCACGCACGGCGCTCCAGGCGAGGTTGTCACTCGGCAATCTGCGGGGAGTGTTGAGCCGAAGGGCGGCAGTGATCCGTGAGTCGCTTCTCAAAGTGATCTCCCGACTCGAGGCCGCACTCGACTTTTCGGAAGAGGGATACGAGTTCATAACCGGCGAAGATGCCCGCCGCGAGATCGAGCGTGCCATCAGCGAGACGAGCGCGATGGCGGAGACGTTCCGCCGCGGGAGAGCAACGACCACGGGGCTTGCTGCTGTGATTCTGGGGCGGCCGAACGCGGGCAAGTCGACGCTGCTGAACCGGCTCGTCGGGAGCGACCGGGCCATCGTCACGCCGATTCCGGGAACGACGAGGGACATCATCCGGGAGACGATCGAGATTGGTGGCCTCCCGGTGACCATCGCTGACACAGCCGGTCTGCGCTCCAGCGGAGATGTCGTGGAAGAGATCGGAATCGCGCGCGCCCGTCAGGCGGCGGAGGACGCCGATATCGTTCTTTATCTCGTCGATGCGGCAACGGGCCTGACCAGCGAAGACGAGTTGAGCGCGTTCACGGATGCGATTGTTATTTACACTAAGACTGACCTCGCGCCTGCGCCGCCCGGCAAGACTGGTATCAGCGTGACGGCCGAACGTGGTATCGATGAACTGCTGCTCCAGCTCGATTCGTTGGTCCGCGATGAGTTCGCCGCGCCGGAAGGTAGCCTGGTCAATGAGCGTCAGCGGCAGGCCGTGCTAGGTTGCAACGAAGCACTGGCGGCTGCGCTTGGCGCGCTGAACGGTGGTCTGGACGAACAGGTGATTCTTGTTGACCTGTATCGAGCCTCGACGTCGCTTGGCTTACTCACCGGCGCGATCACTCGGGACGAGGTCTTCACAGAGATCTTCTCGAAGTTCTGTATCGGGAAGTGAGCGCTCGCACCCTACTGTTCCACGTGAAACATGTTCGACGTAATTGTCATCGGCGGAGGGCACGCCGGCGCGGAGGCAGCGCGGGTTTGTGCTCGTGGAGGCGTTCGCGTCGCGCTGGTGACGATGTTGCGCGACGCCATCGGCCGCATGTCGTGCAATCCGGCCATAGGTGGACTGGCCAAGGGGAACCTGGTCAAGGAGATCGATGCCCTGGGTGGGTTGATGGGGGAGGCGACCGACCGCGCCGGCATCCAGTTCAAGGTGCTGAACCGATCGAAGGGTCCTGCCGTGCAAGGACCACGTGCTCAATGTGATCGCGATCTCTACTCCGCGGCGGTCCAGCAGATCCTGGCCGATGAGCCGAATGTAACGATCGTCGAGGGTTCCGTCTTCTCACTCCTGTGCGATCGTTCGACGGTTCGTGGGGTGATGCTCAAAGACGGAACGCGGCTCGATGCACATGCGGTAATCGTCACCACCGGTACGTTCCTCCAGGCCCTCATGCACTCGGGAGAAGTGAAGACTGTGGGAGGAAGGTTCGGTGAGCCGTCGGCTGAAACGCTTTCAGATTCGCTTCGCGGCTTCGGTTTGAAATTGGGGCGGCTGAAGACGGGAACGCCGCCGCGCGTCGATCGAAACTCTGTCGATTTCACGAAACTCGAGGAAGCTCCTGGCGATCACAAGCCGCGCCCCTTCTCGATCCTCACGGATACGCTGCTGCTACCGCAGGTGCTCTGCCATCTCACGTACACCAGCACAGTTGCCCACGAATTGATCCGCGCGAATCTTCACCGCGCACCGATGTACTCCGGCCAGATCAATGCGACTGGCCCGAGGTATTGCCCGTCGATCGAAGACAAAGTGGTCCGGTTCGCGGAGAAAGAGCGCCATCAGGTATTCGTCGAACCGGAAGGGCTCGAGCATCCGTGGCTCTATCTCAACGGGATCTCGACGTCGTTGCCGCCGGACGTTCAGGACGCCGTTGTCCGCTCGCTCCCGGGGTTCGAGAACGCCGTGATCGCCCGCTACGGGTATGCAGTCGAATACGATTTCATGAATCCAGAGCAGCTCGATCCGACGCTGCAGGTACGAGGCGTGGACGGCCTGTTCCTCGCTGGCCAGATCAATGGTACTTCCGGTTACGAAGAGGCGGGCGCGCAGGGGCTGCTCGCGGGAATCAACGCGCTTCAGAAGGTCCGCAACGGCGAGCCGGTCATCCTTCGCCGCGATCAAGCCTATGCCGGCGTGATGATCGACGATCTCGTCACGCAGGGCACCGCGGAGCCGTACCGGATGTTTACTTCCCGAGCCGAGCATCGCCTCCTGCTCGGATGCGATTCGGTGTACGAGCGTCTTTCACCGGTCGCGTCTCGCCTGGGGATTCTCGACGATGAGCGAAAGCGTCGAGTCGATGCGCGAGTGATGCGCATGCAGAAGGCACGGAATGTGGCCGAGTCGGCGAGCCTGACACCCGACCGCGACACGCTGGTCTGGCTGACCGCCGCGAATGTCTCGCTGCACGAGAAGGCGACAATCGCCCGGCTCATGCAACGTGCTGACTTCGATATCGATCGTTTCGTAGATGTCTGCGAGCCCGCTCTGCCCGAAGTCGCGGAAGCGTTTCGCGCCTTGAGCGCCGAGGAGTCGGATGGCGTAGTCAGCCAGCTTCGCTATGCCGGGTACATCGATCGGCAGCAGCGCGAAGCGATACGCCAGATCGAAGAAGAAGGTCTGCGGATCCCGGCGGAGATGTCCTATCGACTACCCGGGCTGTCGAGGGAGATGGTCGAAAAGCTGAGCTTCGTGCGTCCGGTCTCCCTTGGGCAGGCCAGCCGCATCCCGGGCGTGACGCCGGCAGCGATCTCGATCGTACGGATGCACCTGCGGCGCGGTGCCGTCCGCGCATGAACGCAAGGATCGAGACGTACAAACGCGAGCTCCTCCGCTGGAACGAGCGAATCAACCTCATCGGCCCCGAAGCAAAAGCCAACCTCGACGATCACATTGCCGAAGCGGTATTGGCGGCCGGCATTCTGAAGCCCCAGGGAAACGTCCTGGACTTCGGCAGTGGGGGTGGACTCCCGGCCATTCCGATGGCGATCGTCTCGCCCGAAGCGCGCTTTCATTTGATTGAGGCTGACCGGAAAAAGTGGGCGTTTCTGAAACACATCGTCCGGGAGTGCGAATTGAACGCCGTGGTTTACGGTGATAGATTGACGCGCGCTGTGACACGGTTCACGCCTGACCTTCGATTTTCCCTCGTTACGTCGCGCGCTGTCGGAAGTCCTCAGGAATGGGTTCCGTCGTTGCTGTCCTGGATGGAGACGCGTGGGAGAGTAGCTCTGTTTCAAAGCTCACCCGAGGTTGAGGCAATTGCAGGTTTTGAGGTAGGAAAGGTCGTTCCACTTCCGCGCGGCACGGCGAATTATCTGGTGACGCTGACGTTCCACGTGGAACAGACAAACTGATGGCGAAGATCGTCGCGCTGGCAAATCAGAAGGGCGGCGTCGGCAAAACGACGACCGCGATCAACCTGGGCGCATCGGTAGCCGCCTGCGAGAGGCGCGTCCTCCTTGTCGATCTCGATCCGCAGTCGAATTCCACATCGGGAGTCGGAGTGACCGAGGTCGAACACTCGATGTACGACGTCCTCATCGAGAACATGCCGCTGCGAGACATCATCCGGCCGACCGAGATCCCGACGCTCTACCTGGCTCCGTCGTCAGTCGACCTCGTCGGCGCCGAGGTCGAACTGCGCGATGCGATCGGCCGCGAGTACTACCTCAAACGGGTTCTGGATCCAATCGCCGCCGACTACGACTACATCCTCATCGACTCGCCGCCTTCGCTCGGTCTGCTCACGGTAAACGGGCTTACTGCTGCAAACTCCGTCCTCGTTCCCCTGCAAGCCGAGTACTTCGCGCTCGAGGGCATCTCCCAACTCCTGTCTACAATCGACCGCGTTCGCGGCGCCGTCAACCGCCACCTGGAGATCGAAGGGATCGTCCTGACGATGTACGACGAGCGGATGAACCTGGCCCGTCAGGTGGCGGAAGAGGTGCGTTCGCACTTCGGGGAAAAGGTCTACAAGACCATCATCCCGCGAAACGTCCGCCTCAGCGAAGCGCCCTCGTTCGGCAAACCGATTATTCTTTACGACATCCGGTCGCGTGGAAGCGAAGCGTATGTCAGTCTGGCCAGGGAATTCATTCAGCGCGCGGAGAACGTGATCTGATGAACCAGAAGAAAGTGCTCGGACGTGGTCTCGGCGCTCTCATCCCGCAACGGCAGGAATTGCCCGAGGCTTACGCGAATCCCGGCCTGGCCGAGATTCCCATCTCTCAGATCCAACCAAACCCCTATCAGCCGCGCAAGACATTCAACGAGGCGTCGATCGAGGAGCTGGCGCGCAGCGTCCGGGAACATGGGATCGTTCAGCCGCTCGTCGTCACGCGCGTTGGCGACAAGTACAAGCTCATCGCCGGCGAACGTCGTTTCCGCGCGGCGCAGAAGGCCGGCCTCACCACCGTTCCCGCTCTCATCAAAGAGATGATGCAGGAAGGCGACGCTCTTCAGATCGCTCTCATTGAAAACATTCAACGCGAGGACCTCAACCCGATCGAAGAGGCGCTTGCGTATCACCAGCTTCACGACGACTTCCAGCTCACTCAGGAGGAGATTTCCAAACGCGTCGGCAAGGAGCGCTCGACTGTCGCCAACTTTTTGCGACTGCTCAAATTGCCGGACCCGGTGAAGAAGCTGCTGGCCTCAGGACAGCTCTCCATGGGACACGCAAGGGCGTTGCTGGCAATCGAATCGCCGAAAAAGCAGGAGCAGCTCGCCGACCGGGTCGTGCGAAGAAACCTCAACGTAAGGCAGACGGAGATGCTGGCTTCGGAAAGCTCGCCGAAGACGCCGGAGAAGAAAGAGAAAGAGAAAGATGTCTTCACGCGCGACGCGGAAGACAAGCTTCAAAGGACTTTGCGAACGAGAGTAGAGATCGACCGCAGACGCCGCGGGGGTGTGATCCACATCCGCTTTGGCAGCGAAGACGAGTTGATTCGCGTCGTCGATGAACTTATGGGGAGACGCCGTTAGCGGTACGCTCATCACCGTCGCTGCGATCGTGATCGTTGTGGCGATCGTGATCGTGCTCGGCGCGCGCGGCCGGCAGGAGAAGGATATGGGGGAAGTGATGAAGAACAAGAGCGGTGATTTGAACGGGTTTCTCGACCGGGGCTCGTCGTTCCGCGGTGAGTTGGAGTTCGAAGACACGATGCGCATCGACGGCCGTTTCAATGGCAAGATCATGTCGAAGAACGAGCTGATCGTTGGCGAGAGCGCACATATCGAAGGCGACGTTCACGTAGGACGGATTGCGATCAGCGGAACGATCGTCGGCAAGATCGTCGCCGCGCAGCGGGTCGAGATTCACCGCAACGGCAAGGTCTTCAGCGACATCGAGACGCCTGCACTGATCATTGAAGAAGGGGCCATATTCCAGGGCAACTGCGTGATGGGGGACAAGAAACCGGCGACGGTGACCAATATCGCCGCGAAGGCGTGAAGGGAGACCCTCTCACCACCCCCGCAGCCGAGCGACGAGGACGATAGCCTCGGGGATGGTGTACTCGTCCTCGACGCCGAGGGCGTCCTCCCACTGCAAGTCCCAGGCGGCAGCCTCGCGCTCCGGCTGCTCCGCCTCGTTAAAATTCAACTCGCAGATGTCGCCGATATAGGTTTCAGCGTTTCGAAGCGGAAGGCCAAACGTACGGCAAACGAGCGGGCGGTACTCGTACATCAGACACTCTCCGCTCTCGTTCAGATTCGGACACGGTGTTGCCGACGTCCTCGCGAAGAACGATCCTTTCCCGGCAGGCGAGCACTGGCGCAGGTCGGGATGGTTTGAGGATGCCGCGATCTCACGCGCGCGGCGGATGACCATCTTTCGCCGCATCGGATGCAGGTTGTCGAGTCCCTCCGCGATCAGCGTAACATCGCCGGAGCCGATCTCGAAGAGTCCATAGCAGCAGAGCGAGCAACCCTTGCCACATTGCAGGTTCTGCGGCTGGGTCTCCGCGACGGAACGAAAGAAATCATCCGCGCGGTCAAGGATGCGCGTGTAGGCTTGATCCGCACTTTTTTCGGGCACGTGACGCACAACCGTTGAGGTGACAACGTTCTTTCCCTTGTGGTATACAACCGCCGCCTCGGGGTTGGGCGTCGGCTCTGCGCGCCCTGTTTTCCGGCTCCAAACAGTCTATGCAAATCAATCTGACGCCCGATTACTCTCTGCTCGCGATCATGGTGGTTTTCATCCTGAACTACCTGATCGTGAGCAAGTTCTTCCTACGGCCGATCAATCAGGTGATCGAGGCCCGCGAGAATGAAGTGCGCTCTGCAAACGAAGTCTACGAACAGTCGATGGCGCGTTTCAACGAAGCGACCACTCTGATGGAAGAGAAGCTCCACGTCGCCCGGCACGCCGCCGCCGACGTGCGCGACCGCTTCCGCAGAGAGGCTGCCGCCTATCGATCGTCGATCGTCGAGAAGACCCACGAGGATGCAAACGGCATCGTCAACGAAGCTGGCGAGAAGCTCAAAAGCGACGTTGCCGCGGCGCGTGCGAAGATCGTCAGCGAGTCGGAAGCGTTGGCACGGCTGGCCGCAGAACGGATTCTCGGGAGGCCGGTGTGATGCGACGAGGGCTCCTGATCCTTCTGTTGTTGCTCATCACCCCGGCATTGTTTGGACAAAAGAATCACAACAACGACGCGAACAACGTCGCTCAGGGTTATGAGAAAGCCTCGTACGACCGGCTCCATCCGACGGCGCCGCCAGAGGGCGACCTCGAAGCGCCAAAGAAGTACTTCGGCGTCCCTGGCTGGATTCTCAAGCTCGCCAACATGCTCCTCTTCATCGGCGTACTCGCCTGGGCACTCGGCGGGCCGATCAAGAAGGCTCTCCGCGAACGGCGCATCCAGATTCAGACTGACGCCGAAGAGGCTCGCGCGCGGCGTGCCAAAGCCGACCAGCTCGCGGCCGGCATCCAGGCGAGGCTCACGCAGATCGAGAATGATGTTGAAGCGATCCAGGAACGCGCGCAGGCAGAAGGCGAGCGGCAGAAGCGCGAGCTCATCGCCGCTGCGGAGGCTGAGGCAAAAAAGATCCTTCAATCAGCGCGAAGCGAAGTGGAAAACCGCCTCGAGCGTGCGCGGCATGAGCTCACCGAGTACGCCGGCGAGCTCGCTACGCAACGGGCCGAACAAATCCTGCGCGAAACGGTTACGGACAAGGATCGCGAGCGGCTGTTCGAAGATAGCGTCCGCGAAGTTGCGGAGGCACGATCATGATCCGACGGTTCGCCAGACCCTACGCCCGCGCCATCATGGATGTCGCTCAGTCTCCTGAAACAGCAGCGGCGCTCCGCGACGAACTGACGGGTTTCGAGCAGGTACGAAAGTCGTCGAGGGATTTGCAGGAGATGTACGCCAATCCTGGCATTGACTTCGACTCCAAGAACAAAGTCACGGCGACAATCGCCAAACGCCTCGGGCTCTCTGACCTCGCGGTCAAGCTGCTCGATGTGCTCATTCGCAACCGCCGCATCAACGACCTGGGTGACATCGTCGCAGGCCTGGCCACCATGATTCGGGAGGCAACCGGGACCGTTGCGGCCGAGGTGCGCTCGGCAAGCGCGCTGTCATCAAAAGAAGAGGCTGCATTGCGGGCCATGCTGGAGCGCAAGGTCGGCGCGAAGATCGATGTCGACATCACCGTCGACCCGGCACTCATCGGCGGCTTCGTGGCGAAGATCGGCAGCGAGGTCTACGACGCCTCGGTGTCAGGCAAGATCGTTAAATTCCGCCAATCGTTAGCGTGATTCATTTCGGGAGACTTTATGGCTGTGGATTTGAGAGCAGAAGAAATCACAGAGATTATTCGACAGCAATTAAGCGGAATCGGCCGCGGCGTCGATGTCTCTGAAGTCGGCACTGTCGTCTCCGTCGGTGACGGCATCGCCCGCGTCTACGGCCTCGACCGGGTCATGGCGGGTGAGCTTGTCCAATTCCCGCACGATATCGCCGGCCTCGCGCTCAACCTCGAGGAAGACAATGTCGGTGTCGTGCTTCTCGGCGAGGCCTCGGCCATCAAAGAAGGCGACGAGGTCAAACGCACCGGCAAGATCATGTCGGTTCCCGTAGGTGCCGCACTCGTCGGGCGCGTCGTCAACCCACTCGGTGTGCCGATCGACGGCAAAGGACCGATCAATACCACTGAGTTCTACCCTATCGAACGTCTCGCCCCCGGCGTCGTTGACCGCAAGCCAGTCAAGGAACCGCTTCAGACAGGCTTGAAGGCAGTCGACGCGATGATCCCAATCGGCCGCGGCCAGCGCGAGTTGATCATCGGCGACCGTCAGACAGGCAAAACCGCTGTGGCGGTCGATACGATCATCAACCAGAAGGGCAAAAGCGTCATCTGTGTCTACGTCGCTGTTGGTCAGAAGAAGTCGACTGTGGCGCAGGTCGTGCGGACACTCGAAGAGAACGGCGCGATGGAGTACACGATCGTCGTGAACGCCTCGGCCTCAGACCCTGCGCCGCTGCAGTACCTCGCGCCGTACGGCGGGTGCGCAATGGCGGAGTACTTCCTTTATAACGGTCAGCATGCCCTGATCATTTACGACGATCTTTCCAAACACGCTGCGGCCTATCGCGAGATCTCGCTGCTTCTCCGCAGGCCGCCCGGGCGCGAGGCATATCCCGGCGATGTCTTCTATCTTCACTCGCGGCTCCTCGAGCGCGCGGCCAAGATGGCCGATGAGAAGGGCGGTGGTTCGCTGACAGCGCTGCCGATCATCGAGACCCAGGCCGGCGACGTTTCCGCCTACATCCCGACGAACGTCATCTCGATCACTGACGGACAGATCTTCCTGGAGACGGACCTCTTCCATTCCGGCGTTCGCCCCGCGATCAACGTGGGCATCTCGGTTTCTCGTGTCGGCGGTTCGGCGCAGGTGCGCTCGATGCGGTCGGTATCCGGAACGCTGCGGCTCGACCTCGCCCAGTATCGCGAGTTGGCCGCGTTTGCGCAGTTCGGCTCCGACCTCGATAAAGTCACCCAGGCACAGCTCAATCGTGGAAAGCGGCTCGTCGAGATTCTCAAGCAGGGACAGTACCGGCCGATGCGCATCGGCCTGCAGACCGCATCGGTTTTCGCCGGCGTCAGGGGCTTCCTCGACAACCTTGCTGTCAGCGCAGTCCTGCCGTTCGAAGTTGCGCTGCATCAATATCTAGGCGATGAAAAACAGGATGTCATCGAGCGGCTGGAGACGGCGTCCAGGTTCGATGCCGATTTGGAAGGCGCGCTCAGCTCAGCCATCACCGAGTTTAAGGCGCAGTACGTGAAAGACAACGCCAACGCAGTGGCGGCCTGATCCCAGATGCCAAGCACGATCGATATCCGGCGGCGGATCCGCAGCGTCAAGAACACGCAGCAGATCACCAAGGCCATGAAGATGGTGGCAGCGGCAAAACTCCGCCGCGCGCAGGAGAGGATGTTCGCCGCGCGGCCGTACGCCGGCGGACTGCGGCAGGTGCTTGCCTCCGTGGCGAAGCGTGTCGACATCAACTCGCATCCGCTGCTCCAGTCGCGCGAGACCGAGCGGAATGTCGTCGTGATCGTCGTTACGGCCGATCGCGGCCTCTGTGGCGCCTTCAACGCCAACGTCATCCGCGCAGCACAGAACTTCATCCGTGAGCGTTCGTTCGAGGCAGTCGAGCTCCTGACGGTCGGCCGTAAAGCGAGCGACTTCTTCAAGCGGCGGACGATTCCCATCCGCCGCAACGTTTTCGTCGCCCAGGCGCTGTCGGTCGATGTCGCGCACGAGATTGCCAGCAGTCTGATCGAAGACTTCATCGCCGAGAAGATCGACGGCGTTTATGTCGTCTATAACGAGTTCAAATCACTGATCGCGCAGCACGTTCGCGCGGAGCGGCTTCTGCCGATCGCGTCAGAGTTCGAAGCTGATCCACTCCGCCCTGAGATCGACTATCTCTACGAGCCAGGACCGGAACAGATCCTTTCGGACCTCCTGCCGAAGCACATCGAGTTTCAGTTGTATCGCGTCCTCCTCGAATCGGCCGCTGCCGAACAGGGAGCGCGCATGACGGCGATGGAAGCGGCTACCAAGAATGCTTCGGACATGATCAATTACCTGACGCTGACCTACAACCGGATCCGTCAGGCCTCCATCACGAAAGAAATCATCGAGATCGTCTCGGGCGCGGCCGCCGCGCAGTAGACGACGGAGAACACATGGCTAACGACACCAAAACCAACAACGTCGGCAAAGTGATCCAGGTCATCGGACCGGCGCTCGACATCGAATTCGAAGATGGGCACCTGCCGGCCATCTATAACGCGATCCGCATCGTCGACAACGGCGAGCTTGGAAAGGTGCCGATCGACGTCGTCGCCGAGGTCGCCAATCACATCGGCGAAAACCAGGTCCGTTGCATCGCCATGAAGCCGACCGACGGAATGGTCCGCGGCATGAAAGCCATCGACACCGGTGCCCCGATCATGGTGCCGGTTGGGCGTGAGACGCTTGGCCGCATCCTCAACGTCCTGGGCGAGCCGGTCGACAACATGGGTCCGGTCAATTCTGAGCAGCGGCTTTCCATCCATCGGCAGCCGCCGCGGTTCGACGAGCAGTCGACCAACATCGAGATGTTCGAGACCGGGATCAAAGTCATCGATCTGCTCGAGCCTTACACGAAAGGCGGCAAGACCGGTCTGTTCGGTGGCGCCGGCGTCGGCAAGACCGTTCTGATCATGGAGTTGATCAACAACGTCGCCAAAGAGCACGGCGGTTTCTCCGTGTTCGCCGGCGTAGGAGAGCGGACACGCGAGGGGAACGACCTCTGGCTCGAATTCGCCGAGACCGGCGTAATCGTGCCGGGCGATCCGTCGAAGTCGAAGGCTGCATTGATCTACGGACAGATGACCGAACCGCCCGGCGCGAGGCTCCGCGTCGGGCTGACTGGTCTGACCGTCGCCGAGTATTTCCGCGATGCCGAAGGGCAGGACGTGCTGCTCTTCATCGACAACATCTTTCGCTTTACCCAGGCCGGTTCCGAGGTTTCGGCGCTTCTCGGCCGGATGCCGAGCGCTGTCGGCTATCAGCCAAACCTGGCAACGGAAATGGGCGAGTTGCAGGAGCGCATCACCTCCACCAAGCGGGGCTCGATTACTTCCGTGCAGGCTATCTACGTCCCTGCTGACGATCTCACCGATCCAGCTCCGGCGACCGCGTTTGCCCATCTCGACGCGACCTCCGTTCTTTCGCGCCAGATCGCGGAGTTGGGGATCTACCCGGCGGTCGATCCGCTGGCGTCGACGTCGAAAATCCTCGATCCGCGTATCCTGGGCGACGAGCACTACAACACCGCACGTGCCGTACAGGCCGTGCTGCAGAAGTACAAGGACCTGCAGGACATCATCGCCATCCTTGGAATCGATGAGCTGTCGGAAGAGGACCGTATCATCGTCAACCGGGCACGCAAGATTCAACGCTTTCTCTCGCAGCCCTTCCACGTTGCCGAGCAATTCACCGGCATCAAGGGACAGTACGTAAAGATCGCCGACACGATCCGGGGGTTCCGCGAGATCGTCGAAGGCAAACACGACGAGATTCCGGAACAGGCCTTCCTGCTCATGGGAACGATCGAGCAAGTGCTCGAGCGCGCAGAACAGATGAAAAAAGAGGCGGCGTAAGGAAACCGTATGGCCGACGCTCTTCCGACCAGGATCAACCTCACCGTCGTCACACGCGAACGGAAGATCCTCGACACCGAGGTGGACGAGGTCGTCCTGCCGGCGAGCGATGGTGAGATCGGTGTGCTCCCCGGCCATACACCGCTACTGACGACGCTGAAGATCGGCCAGATGCGCTACCGCAGCGGTGGGATTGTGCATCGCCTCGTTCTCTCCTGGGGGTTCGCCGAGGTGTTGCCGGATCGGGTCATCGTCCTGGCGGAGCGGGGTGTGCTGGCGAGCGAGATCGATCCGGCCGCCGCTGAGGCGGAACGCATCGCCGCGGAGAAAGAGCTGCAGTACCTTTCCTCGCATGATCCGGAGTTCAACCGCGTCGAGGCTCGCCTCGAAGAGTCAGTGGCGATGATCGGGATCGGTCGCGATCAGTAGTTGGACCGCGCCGAGCGGGCCTGATATTGGGCAGTTCTTGGTCGATATGGAATCATGGCTCGAGGGCTTTGCAGTCACGAACCTACGCCGTAGCAGCGAAACGGCACACGATCTCAAGACGCCTCTGAACGTTGCCGTGCTCAACCTCGAGCTCCTGCGCATGCGCATGTCGAAGCTCGCCGGTGGTGAAGACGAGAAGGTCAACGCCTACGTCAAGTCGATTGACCTGGAGCTGCGTCGAATGGCGCGCATCTTTGATACGTTCTTCGTCCTTTCGACGCCGCCGAAGGACGCCGGCGAGCCGCAGAACATCGACATCTGTTCACCGTGCTCAGAAGCTGCTGCTGGCGCCGGGATCACGGTCAACGGCGCCGGCGGTTCGTTCACCGTTCATGGCCACGTCGCCAGAATTCGGCAGGGACTCAGCATGTTTTTCGACGGTGCTTCGCGTGCGTTGAGAGAGGATGGACGGTGGGCGGCAATCGAGATCACGCCCGCGCGTTTCAGCGTCGCCATCACTGGAATTCCAGCGACGGAAGACTTTGAGCTGACGAAGCTTTTCAAGTTCTACTACACGGACCCACTCGGCAATGCGGATCTCTCGCTGGCCGGCGCGCGACTCATCGCGGAAACGTATGGTGGCGAGCTGATCGCTCTGGAGGAACGTGATAAGGTCACAATCAGGCTCTCCTTTCCAGGTGGATAAATGAAGAAAGTGCTGATCGTTGATGATGATCGCGCGACCAGCGCCGGCATGGCTGACGTGGTCGAGGAGTGGGGCTACGAAGCGGAGGTCGCCGACACGCTGAAGGCCGGCTGGAGCTCTGTTTCCAAGTTGGTACCCGACGTCGCCATCGTCGATCTCAAGCTCCCTGACGGCTCCGGCCTCGATCTCTTACATAGGATCAAGGAAACGTATCCCGACGTCACGGTCGTGATCCTCACAGGGCACGCCACGGTCGATTCGGCCGTCAGAGCGCTCAAAGTAGGTGCTGAGGATTACGTTACCAAACCTGTGGACCTTCCCCGCCTGCAGGTCATTTTGAAGTCGGTGGAAGACAAGCAGATGATGAAGCAGGAGATTCTCGAGCTTCGTCGTCAACTGCAGAAGATGGGTGCGCTTGGTCATCTCGTCGGCAAATCGCTGCGAATGCAGAAGCTATTCGAAGAGATCGAGATGGTCGCGAACACAGACGCGAATGTCTTCATCGTTGGCGAATCGGGCTCCGGCAAGGAGGTCGTCGCAAATACGATCCACTCCCTCTCCCGCCGGCGGCTGAAGCCGTTCATCGCCTTCAACTGCGGCGCGATCTCGCCGACCCTCATCGAGTCAGAGATCTTCGGGCACGAAAAGGGCGCGTTCACGAACGCCATCAAGCGGCGTGAGGGTTACTTCGAGGTAGCAAAGGGCGGTACGGTCTTCCTTGACGAGATCACGGAGATGCCGATTGAGCTTCAGGTCAAGCTCCTTCGCGTACTCGAGGAAGGGAAGTTCCGCCGCGTTGGCGGGAACGAAGAGATCTACATCGAAGCGCGCGTCATCGCGGCCTCGAATCGCGATCCGCAGAAAGCAATCATCGACGGCAAGATGCGCGAGGACCTCTACTACCGTCTCAACGTGTTCCCGATCGAAGTGCCCCCTCTGCGCGAACGGCTGGAGGACATCCCGCTCTTCTCGCACTTCTTCCTGCAGAAGCTGAACGAGACCGAAGAAAAGAAGGTCGAAAGCATCGAAGCAGACTTCATCGAGGCCTTGCAGCAGTACGAATGGCCGGGCAACGTGCGTGAGCTGCGCAACGTGATCAATCGCGCTTTCATCATGGCCCGGGGCAACAGCCTGACGGTCGAGTGTCTGCCGGACAAGCTCCTTGGCGCGCGCAGACGGCGGGCGAAGAACGGCGTGATGATCCCCCTCGGACAGCCGATGGAAGAGGTGGAGCGGATCGTGATCGAGGAGACGCTCACGATGACCGACGGCGACCGACGAAAGACTGCGGAGATACTCGGTATCTCGTACAAGACGCTCTACAACAAGACCAAGAAGTACAAGGCCGCCGGCGGCGAAGACGAAGAAGAAGAGGAATAGCGCCAGGCCCCCAAATCCACGATCCGTAGTTATTTTGGCTTCCTGCAGCAGCGGTGCTATCGTCCGCTCCTCATCTCATCCCGAAGCCCATCTACGCGCGCGCGGGTAATGCGCGCAAGGAATTCCGGCGCCGGCGTGGAAGTTTGAGGCGTTCCGCAATGGCCAAAAACCTCGTCATCGTCGAATCTCCCGCGAAAGCAAAGACGATCAACAAGTTCATCGGCAGCGACTACATCGTCAAGGCTTCCGTCGGTCACGTCCGCGATCTGCCGAAAAGCGAGCTCGGCGTCGATGAACAAACGTTCGAGCCGACCTACGAAGTGCTCGAAGGCAAAGAGAAGGTCGTCAGCGAGCTGAGGGCCGCCGCGAAGAAGGCCACCGTCGTCTATATCGCTTCGGACCCTGATCGTGAGGGAGAAGCGATCGGCTGGCACGTCATGAAGCTCCTTGGCAAGGACTCGACCAAGGTCCGCAGAATCCTGTTTCACGAGATCACCAAGAACGCTGTACGCAAGGCCATCGACCAGCCGACGGAAATCGACATGAACAAGGTGAACGCGCAGCAGGCTCGCCGCGTTCTCGACCGCCTGGTTGGCTACAAGCTCTCGCCGCTGCTCTGGGACAAGGTTCGCCGGGGCCTCTCCGCCGGGCGAGTGCAATCGGTTGCGATGAAGATGATCGTCGACCGTGAGGAGTCGATCAAGGCGTTCGTCCCCGAGGAGTATTGGACGTTCGCCGCAAAACTCGCTGCCGGCCTCCCTCCCCAATTCGTCGCCAAACTGACGAAAGCCGGCGGGAAGAAAGCAGAAGTTACCAACGAAGAGCAGGCGCGGGTCATCGAGGCGGCACTCAAGTCCGGCAGCTTCACGGTTGAGACGATCGCCCGGAAGGAAAAGCGGCAGACAGCCGCGGCGCCGTTCATCACCTCAACACTGCAGCGCACCGCGTACAACCGGTTCAAATACCCAGTGAAGCGCACGATGCAGATCGCGCAGAAGCTCTACGAAGGCAAAGAGCTTGGCTCCTTTGGTCACGTGGGCCTGATCACCTACATGCGCACCGACTCGGTTCGCATCAGCGACGATGCCATCGCTGAGGTCCGACAATATATCAGCACGAAATACGGGCCAGATATCATCCCCGATAAGCCGAACGTATATCGTGTCAAGAAAGCTGCACAGGCGCAGGAGGCCCACGAGGCCGTCCGCCCGACGTCGCTCGAGTTCGACCCCGATGCGATCAAGGACCACCTCACCCGCGAGGAGTACAACCTCTACAAGTTGATCTGGGACCGCTTCGTCGCCTCACAGATGAAACCGGCTCTCTTCGACGTCACCGACGTGGACATCCGCAACGGTGCCTACACGCTGCGCGCCTCCGGCGAGGTGCTCAAGTTCGCCGGCTTCCTTGCTGTGTTCCAGGATGCGTCGGTCGAGGGCGCCGAGGACGAAGACGAGAAGCCGGACAGCAGCAAGGCACTCCCTGCCATGAACGAGGGCGAGTCGCTTTCTCTCCTGAACCTCGATACGAAACAGAACTTCACGCAACCACCGGCGCGCTATACGGAAGCTACGCTCGTCAAGGCGCTCGAAGAGAACGGCATCGGCCGTCCGTCCACGTACGGGTCGATCATGACAACGATTCAGACCCGCGACTACACCTATAAGGCTGAAGGCAAGTTTTTTCCGACGCAGCTCGGCATGCTGGTCACGAAACTCCTCAAGCAGTCCTTCGGTGACATCATCGACGAAGGCTACACGGCGGATATGGAGGAGAAGCTCGATCAAATCGAGGAAGGTCAGGTCGAGTGGCATGAGGCGATGAAGGACTTCTCGGTGAAGTTCAACAAGGACCTCGAGCGCGCAGGCAAGGAAATGGTTGAAGTGAAACGCACCGGCGTGGAAACCGACGAGGTGTGCGAGAAGTGCGGCTCTCCGATGGCCATCAAGTTTGGCCGCTTCGGCGAGTTCCTGGCCTGCTCGAACTATCCCGACTGCAAGAACACGAAGGAAACGGCTCGCGGAGACGTCGCCGAACAGGCCGACGGCGAGGTAATCGTCTGCGACAAGTGCGGCAAACCGATGCAGCTCAAGCGGTCGCGCTTCGGGCAGTTCTACGCCTGCACTGGTTATCCCGATTGCAAGAACACGAAGGATCCTCGTCTGCTGAAGGCGAATATCCCCAACGAGCCTCAGCCGCCCTGCGAGAACTGCGGCAAAGAGATGGTGCTCAAGTCCGGCCGCTACGGTCCTTTCTACTCTTGCTCGGGCTATCCCGAGTGCAAGACCATCCGCAAGATCGGAGGCGCCAAAGGTACTCCTCCCAAGCCGACCGGTGTTCCCTGCCCGACCTGCAAAGAGGGTGAGCTCGTCGAGCGCCGTTCACGCCGCGGCATCTTCTACTCCTGCTCGCGCTATCCGAAGTGTGACTTTGCATTGAACAACCGCCCCGTGCCCCGGCCGTGCCCGAAGTGTGCGGCCCCGTATCTCCTGGAGAAGGAGACCAAGCGCGAGGGGCACATCGAATACTGCAACAACGCCGACTGCGGCTATCGTGCGCCAATCGCAGCGCGTCCGAACGCAGCGAATGAATAGCATCGTTTGTTTTCGTGCTTATTCGATGCGCTCAACAAGATCATATTCATCCTGAATATGATTCGCATTTGATCAGGCTTATCAGCATCTATTAATGCGCACGCAAGCGCGCTACACTGCCGGTTAGGAGGTCTCCCAATGTCCGGTACTTCACAACCAGCGTGGTGTAGCCTCGCGCTCTCGCTCTTTGTCGCCACGACGTCGTTCGCGCAGCCTGCGTTGAACAACTCCGACCGCGCCATGCTGCGACAGGTACTTCAGGCCTTGCCCAAAGGCGGCGACCTGCACAATCATCTCTCCGGCTCTGTCTACGCGGAGTCCTACCTCCGCTACGCGTCAGATGACGGGCTCTGCGTCGATTCGGTGAAGCTTGTCATCACGCAGTGCGCAGCGCAGCAGCAGATGGAGGCCAATCCGCTCGCGTCGACGACGGTGGTTCCGGCGTCAACCCTGCTCACACCCTACTCATCGCTCTACGGAACGATGCTGGATGCGCTTTCGATGCGTCAGTTTCGACCCACGCTGGAGTCGGGCCACGATCACTTCTTCAACACGTTCGGAAAGTTCAGCGCTGTTTCGAAGACTCATGTCCCCGACATGCTCACCGAAGACGTCTGGCGCCTGGCCAGCGAGAACGTCGACTACCTGGAGACGATATGGGCTCCTGATTTCGGCAAGGCTCGCGACCTGCTGAAATCGGTCACACCCGGAGAAAGCCTGCCTGACATGCGTGCAGCGATCATGCAGAGCGGCCAGGTGACGCCGATCATCTCGGCCGCGCGGGCTGCGATCGACGATGCCGAGGCGCGCATGAGGAGCAGTCTTCATTGCGGCAGTTCAAACGCGCAGCCTGGATGTGATTCCACCGTTCGCTATCTGTACGAGCTTCATCGCGGCGTACCGCTACAGCAACTGTTCGCCGAAATGGTCGTCGGTTACGAGTTGGCAAGCGCTGATCCGCGCGTTGTCGGCCTCAATCCGGTAATGCCGGAAGACAGCTACGTTTCGATGCATGACTTCGACGAGCAGATGAAGATGTTCGCCTTCTTCCACAAGCTCTATCCGAAGATTCACCTCACGACGCACGCGGGCGAGTTGGTGCTTGGAATCGTCGAGCCCGAGGGTCTGCGTCATCACATTCGGGATTCCGTCATGATTGCCGGCGCCGAGCGAATCGGTCACGGTGTTGACCTGACCTACGAAGACGATGCCGCCGGTTTGTTGAAGACGATGGCCAGCCGGGGCGTCGCCGTTGAAGTCTGCCTGACCAGCAACGACGTGATCCTCGGCGTCTCGGGCAAGGCTCATCCTCTCCGCGACTACCTCAAAGCAGGTGTACCGGTCGCTCTCGCAACCGACGATCCCGGCGTCTCCCGAGACGATATGACGAACCAGTACATGCGCGCCGTGCAGGATCAGGGGCTTGGCTATCAGTCGCTCAAACGCCTTGCCCGCAACAGCCTCGAATACTCGTTCGCTGAAGGACAGTCGCTATGGGCGACTCGCAGCTACGACGGTTTCAGCACGGCATGCGCGAGTGACACTCCGTCGCAGAAGCCGTCCGCACGCTGTGGTGCCTTCCTGGCCGCCAACACGAAGGCTCGAATCGAGTGGAAACTGGAGCAGCGGCTACGCAACTTCGAGGCTGCGTGGAAATGACAGAAACTCTGTCACATGCGGCGTGATCAGGTCGTAATCGATGAGGAAGGTATCGTGCCCGTTTGGCGACGCGATCCGTTCGTGATGAACAGGCGTGCCGTTCGCGAGCATGGCCTTTTCAACGCGCTCGACCTCGCCAACCGGGAAAAGCCAATCTGTGTCGAAGGAGACAAGTAGCGTTCGCCCATGCCATTTCGCTAATGCCTGCTGTAGGGAGCCGTGCTGCTCCTCCAGGTCCATCTCATCCATCGCCGCTTGCACGCGAATGTAGGAATTGGCATCGTACTGCGCGGCAAATTTCGTGCCCTGATACTCGAAGTACGAATCGATCTCGAATTGGCGAGTGCTGCCTCGGCGACGGCGCCCGAACTTTGACTGAAGTGCGCGAGCGGATAGATAGGTCATGTGACCGACCATTCGCGCGACCTGCAGCCCTCGCAGTGGATCGGGATTGTCGTAGTAGTCGCCGCGATTGAAACGGGCATCACTCTCGATCATCTTTCTGCCGATGATGTGCCACGCGATCCCCTGCACCGGGACCGCTGAGCCGGCCGCCATCGTGATGATCGATTCCATGAACTCGGGATAACAGGCAGCCCACATCAACACCTGCATGCCGCCGAGTGATCCGCCCGCAATCGCGCGCAGATGCGGGATGCCAAGCCGATCGAGGAGGATCTTTTGTGAATGGACCATGTCCTCGATCGCCGGCCAGGGATACCTCGAGCCGTAGGGCTTCCCATCGACCGGGTCGATCGATGCTGGCGCCGTCGTTCCGTAGCACGACCCAGGGATATTCGCGCAGATGACGAAGTACTTGTCCAGGTCGATTCCCTTGCCGTGGCCGATGAGGCCATCCCACCAGCCCGGGCGCTCGCCTTCGTCGTCTGTGTACTTTCCGGCGGCGTGTGCGCTTGCCGACAGTGCGTGGCAAACCAATACCGCATTCGACTTCTCGGCGTTCAGCTCGCCGAATGTCTCGTACTGAAGCGTGAACGGCGAGATCGCCTGTCCGTGCAAAAAGCGAAAGCCTTCCGAAAGCACAAGCTGCTTCGGTGGAGCGGCAATGAAGGTGTTGTTGATTAGTGGTGGCATCGGAACCGCGAAGGATGTCACTCCTGACGCTCGCGCTTCAACTGCCCTTCGTAGATCCGTCATTTCGCTGCTATATGATCCCCGTCGAAAAATATCGCAACCAAGAGGCCGAGATGAAAACGAAAGTCACGGTGGTCGGCGGCGGGAACGTTGGCGCCACCGTCGCGCAGGGCATCGCCCTCAAAGAGCTCGCTGATGTAACCGTTGTTGACATCGTCGAAGGGATTCCGCAGGGGAAGACGCTGGACCTGATGGAGGCTGCGCCGGTCGAGAAATACGACGCAATCCTTCGAGGAACGAACGGCTATGACGAGACGGCCGACTCCGATGTGGTTGTCATCACCGCGGGCTTGCCGCGCAAGCCGGGGATGAGCCGCGATGATCTGTTGTGGAAAAACGAGGAGATCGTCGCCGGCGTCACGCGAGAGATCGTGAAGCGATCACCAAACTCGATTCTGGTCATCGTTTCCAATCCTCTGGACGCGATGTGCGAGGTTGCTCGCCGTGTCTCCGGCTTCCCGCGCGAACGCGTCATCGGTATGGCTGGAGTGCTCGACTCGGCGCGCATGCGCGCGTTCATCGCCATGGAGTTGAACGTCTCCGTGGAGAACACCCACGCCTTTGTGCTTGGTGGGCACGGCGACACGATGGTGCCACTGCCGCGCTACTCCACGGTGGCAGGGATTCCCATCACGGAGCTGCTCTCGAAGGAGCGAATCGACGCGATCGTCGACCGCACACGAAACGGCGGCGCGGAGATCGTCAATCTCCTCAAGACTTCGGCCTGGTACGCACCGGGTGCGGCCGCAGTGGAGATGGTCGAGGCGATCCTGAAGGACAAGCGCAAGATCCTTCCATGCGCCGCCTACCTGACTGGAGAGTATGGTTTTCAGAATCTCTTCGTCGGCGTGCCGGTGAAGCTCGGAACGAACGGTATCGAGCAGATCATCGAGATTACGCTGACCGAAGACGAGCGCGCCGCGCTGCAGAAGTCGGCGGATGCGGTGAAGGAGTTGTTCGAGAAACTGAAAATACAGTGAGGCGGTGGCGGTTTCGTACAATAACCCGCGCCCCATGAAAAAGCTCGTCATCGATATCGAAACGGCCGGCACGCCGTGGGAAGAGCTTGATGCGTACGTCCGCGAATACCTCATCAAGGGTCTCAGCGAGGGCGACGCTGAAGAAACCCGGCGCGCTGGAGGACTCTCTCCCTTCCGCGGACGCATCATCGCCATCGGCGTCATCAATATCGATGACGGCCGCTCCTGCGCGATGTACGAGGTGCCAGGCCAGACGCAGCTCCTGATCGAGAAGGCCGGTCAGCGCACGTACATGTCGGGCAGCGAAAAGCAAATCCTCGAGAAATTCTGGGAGTTCTTCGAAGGCGATTCCCGCTTCATCACCTTCAACGGGCGGCAGTTCGATGGACCTTTTCTGATGATCCGTTCGGCGATCAACGGGATCGTGCCAAAACGGGATCTGGTCGGCTACCGTTACGGCTTCCACCCGAACTGCGATTTGCGCGAAGTGCTGAACTTCTTCGGTACGACGAATGCCCGGCAATTCAAGTTCAACCTCGACCTGGCATGCAAGGTGTTCGGTGTCGAGACGTCGAAGGGCGAGGGTCTCGACGGACGATCGGTGGAGACGTGGTATCGCGCCGGCCGGCATCGCGAGATCGCCGACTACTGTCTCGACGACGTGAGAGCAACCTGCGAGTTGTACGAGAAGGTCGCGCCATCACTCCTCATCTTCAACAAAGAGTTCCGAGAGTCGGAGGAGCGCGCCCGGCGCCGATTCCCGCTGATCGAGAACGTATCGCCTCTCCTCCCGTCGAATGAGGCTTCGTTCATGGAGTCGGTCACCCAAAGCTCGATGGAGTTGCTGCCAGCGCTCGACGCAACGCCGGACGAGCCGGAGGTAACGCCGATGACGCGGGCGATCGTCCTGGAGAAACTGGTGCAAGAGGCAGAAACCGAAGAGGACATACCGACAGGAATCGGATGAAACGGATGTTCAGTTGGCGCATCGAAGCGCTGCGCCCCGGGCGGTGAGAGAATGCGCGCGTGAAGCTGTTTCGTGGCCGGATCTTCTCGCCGATTGCCGACCCATTTACCGTTGATGCGGCTACGTCGTACGTTTACTACGACGACGGTTACATGGCCATCGACGGCGATCGAATCACCGGCGTCGGCGACTGGCGCGACGTACCGCGGAAGAGCTCCTCGCTTACGCAGCTCGGGCGCGACATCCTCATGGCGCCGGGATTCGTCGACACCCACCTTCACGCACCGCAGCTCGAGATGATTGGTTCGTACGGCGGCGATCTCCTCGAATGGCTGAACCGCTACACCTTTCCCACCGAGGCTAAGTTCAGCGATCCGAAACATGCCGAAATGGTGGCACGCATCTTCTTCGATGAGCTCCTGCGCAACGGTACGCTGTGCGCGCTCATCTTCTCGACGATTCACTACACCGCTACGGACATCTTCTTCGCCGAAGCCGAGCGGCGTGGCTTCCGGGCGATCATCGGCAAAACCATGATGGATCGTAACGCCCCGGAGTCGCTAATGGAGACTCCGCGGAAATCGCACGAAGAGAGTCATGCTCTGCTGAAAAAGTGGCACAAGCGCGGACTGTTACGCTATGCCATCACCCCGCGGTTTGCGCCGACGTCCACACCTGAACTGCTGGAGGCGGCGGGCCAGCTCAAGCGCGAGTTCCCCGATGCCTACGTTCACTCGCACATTTCAGAGAACCGCAACGAAGTCCAGTGGGTTCACGATCTCTTTCCGGAGGCTGAGTACGCTGACGTCTACGAGCGCTATGGTCTTCTCGGCGAACGGACGGTGCTCGCCCACGGCGTTCATCTGAGCGAGGAGGAGCTGGAGCTGCTGGCTGGCCGCGGGACGCGCATCGCGCATTGTCCAAACTCGAATCTCTTTCTCGGAAGCGGTCTGTTCCGGCTGCACCACACGTTGCAGGCTGGGGTCCTGGTCGGCCTCGGGACGGACATCGGTGCCGGAACGACGCCGTCGATGTTCACGACGATGGCCGACGCCTACAAAGTCCAGCAAGTGCAAGGGGTGTCGCTGACCCCGTTCCATCTCTGGTATCTCGCTTCGCTCGGGGGTGCTCGCGCGCTTTCACTCGAGGGCGATTGCGGAAGTATCGAGTCTGGCAAGTCTGCCGACTTTCTCCTGCTCGATCTCAAATCAACGCCTCTCGTCGCTCTCCGCAGCGAGCGGGCTTCGTCAATCGAGGATCTCCTGGCCGGGCTGATCTTCACCGGGGATGATCGAGTCGTTCGTGAGTGCTGGATCGCCGGGCAGATGGTGGCCCGGAGGCAGGCCTTCGGTCCGGTCTAGCGTACGTGGCAGCGCTCTTGCGGCGCCTTTCACTCAGGAGGCCTCTATGACAGGAATTCGATCGATCTTCGTGCTCGCAGCGCTCTCTGCTGTCGCCGCTTTCGGACAGGATCGTACTATTTGGCGGACAAGCGCTGACGTTCAGGAGGGTGGCCGCGGAAGTATCACTGGAACTGTCGCGGATACCCAGTCCGCAGGTAATCGCCTGGTCCTGACGCCGGATGACGCGCTGAACGACCAGGTCACCGTTGACACGGACTCTGTAACCACCCAGTACAACGGGTTTGGCGGCACGATCAACGGATCGCCCGAGATTTTTGTCGGATCAAACGGCTTCAATAATATTCGCCTCGGCGACCGCATCGAGATTCGCGGAATCGCGACGGGAGGAAACGTCGTGCGCGCTGAGCGCGTCACGCTCCTGGGACGGCCTAACGACGCGCCACAGACAGGCGTTGGCCAGACGCGCCCGCTGACGTCGATTTCACCACCGACCACCTCGGGGACCAGGCCCAGCACTGCGCCAGACCGCGCCGGCCGCGTCGAGGGTGTCGTGCAGCAGATCAATGCGGAGGAGGGTCGCCTGGTCATCGTCACCGATCGCCGTGAAGTGCTGACCATCCGAACGCCGCCAGGTACGCCGGTCCGTTATCACGGTGACACATATCGAGTCTCGAACCTCGAGGCCGGCGACCGCATCCGCGTCGAGCCTGAGGGGGGTGCGGCAGTCAACGGAATGGAAGTGCGCGTCCGGTCCATCGAAGTGATTCAGAGCGCGCAGGGGTCCGGCTCGGCATCACGTGGCGTGGGAGAGCTCAGCGGGCGCGTAATGCGTGTCGACCGGACGAACAACGTGATTCAGGTCGACACCGGCCGCGGCACGATCGCAGTCGATGTTCGCAGCGCCACCGACCCGGCAGGGAAGCCGGTGCGCGGTCGTGATGTGCAGGCGGGCGACCACGTCGAGTTGAGTGGCTCGTACAGCGGCTCGACGTTCGTGGCATCGACGATTCGCTTTACCGATGACAACGGCGCGACGATCGCACCCGGACCAGTGACGCCTGTCGCGCCGCTGCCAGGTCCACGTGGTGACCTAGGTGTAGTCACGATCTACGGTACGGTGACGCAGACGCTTGCCGACGGGCCGCAGCTCGTGCTGCACGACACCCAGAATGGCGGGCGGTTGATCCGTATCTACGCGCTGGAGGACCTTCCCGTGCGGACGGGTACTGGAACCTACACCACCGCCACACAGTTGCGTGTGAGCGATTCCATAGTGATCAAGGCCTACCGCGATGGCGATGGCAACTACATCGCGCAGACCATCCGCATCCGCTGACCAGAGCCTATTTGCTGCGGGGGCCGGTGGCTGGCCGGCCCCACACGGTCACACCAGTCTCATGTTTATTTGGAATACCCAAACCGTTCTGCGCGTCGAACACATTGCGATGGAAAGGCCCGTTCGGCACACACTGCTCCCTGGCGTTTCAGACGTCGGAGTACCACCTCCCGTCATCATCGACTCGCGTGCTGTTCTGACCAGGGCACGCCGCCGCGCGATCGTCCGCGACGTCATCGATCTCCTACTCGTGGTCAGTGTAGACGGGCTCTTCCTTCGTTGGCCGAGCGCACATGTGCCGTTCCTCGATCGCCACGATTCGCTCCTTGTTCTCATCAGCCTCAATGCGATGCTTCTGGGCTACGTATGGCTGTCGCGGGCGCTGCCGCGATGGACGGCGCGACGAGTGGCGACAACGTGGGGTATATCCGAGCGAGCTCGATTCTTCAAATAGTTCGCCGCGCTGAGACTCACCCCCGCTCCTTTTGAGGCAAAGGAGCCTTCCTGATCACGAACTTCTGCAGGAGCACGCCGACGAGAAGAAGCGAGATCGTCAACCCCAGGAGTGAGCCAACGCGATAGAGCCCGCCGAGATGTGCAAGATCGTGCAGGAAGCACTTCAGCACAGTCACGAGCAGCAGAATGATGGCCGACACGCGGACCGCGCGGCTGTGAAGCACCAGGCCAGCGACGAGCATAGCCAGGGCGAAAACCGCCCAGCCGATCGTGTATGTCAGATCCTGCGCGAGGGACGAGGAGAAGAAGTTGAACGTCAGCGTAGGCCCGGTCGAGTAGAAATCTGCGATCTCAATGTTGACTAACAGGAACAACAGGATCGTCCCGCCCGAGGTCGAAAACGGCCGGGCCTGTTTGTATCGCTGAGCCTCCCCTTCCGGAAGCAAACGCGCGGAGGCGAAGAAAGCGGCAGCGCTGACGAGGTAGGTGTAGAGATACCAGTTCACGATCGCTCTGTGGCTGGCAGGGTGATACGAGAGTACGGCGGGATTGACGGCGAGGCGAACAAACGCCGCGGCAAGCAACGCCCCCGACCACGCCAGAAGCCCGCGATGTGGAATCGGCCGGAAGAGCCAGACAAGCGCCGCTCCTTCGAGCGCCCAACCGATAGTGATCCATTGCCTATCGAGCTGCAGCGGAATGGCGACTGTGATGAATGCCAGCGCCGCAGCAGCCGCCAACGCCAGCCGCGAGAGCAGCCTCTCGCCTGCTGGTTCGATGCGCATCAGCCGCCATACGAGCAATAGCATCAGCGCGGCCTGGAAAAGAGGAAGGAGGCCGATGGCGTATCCGTAGCCGGCGTCCTTGAACGCCGTCCGCCCAAGGACGAAGAAGGGAATCCCGGCAAGTACTGCGGCGAGATACGGCTGTATGAAACGCTTCGCTCTCGTGCCGAGAAGAAGCGGATAGGCGATGAAAAGCGCGTAAATCGCTCCCGCAAAGCTGAACTGCTGCGCCGGACTCGCTGGTCGTGACAACGCAGTGGCGATGCCGAGCGTCACGACTGCGCCCAGGACGACGTTGTGTCCCTCGGTCAGCCAGGCAACAGCAAGCATGGCAACACCAATGACGAGATGGGACGCCAGCAGTGAACTAAAGAGCGGCGTAGCCGGCACGCCGCCGGCAATGATGACGACGGCATCGCCGGCAAACAACGCCACGATGGCGGCGACATGGAAGCGCCGGTCGATCCGGAACCAGATCAGCGACATTGCGCAGATTGCGATCGCTGCAACGAACGCGACAACCGGCCACGGAGCCGCCTTTGCATTGGCAGCCCAGATCATCAGCACGACCTGTGATGCTGCCATCGCAGCAGTCATGAGCGTAACGCGGCGAAGATAGAGCGCAGCGACGCCGATGGCGAGGTCAATCACGATGAGTGCCGTGAAAAGAGGCCACGGAGGAAACGCCAGGTCCGGCTGCGCAGCCACGGCAAACAGGAACAGATGTCCGATGAGGCCGAGATAGGTCGTGCTGGCATCGCCGTCCGCGCCGCGCCCGATGAACATGCCGCCGGCCACGGCCAATAGCGCGAAGCCGCCAATTACCGCGAGTGAGGCTACGAGGTTCACCGGCCGCAAGGAATTTGCGCACCAGATCGTGATCACGATCCACGAAAGCAGGATCGCGGATGCTGCGATGATGGAGCTCTGTCTCGACCTCGACTCCGTGATCCCTCCGATGTTGATGAGCGCGAGAAGGATCGCCAGCGGCCAGAGCGCGTATGGCGCGATCGCACCATTCGTCATGAAGAAAAGGACGCCGATCGAGCCCAGGATGAGCGCGAGCATCGTCCACTGCGAGACGACGTTCCTTCCGAGGAGGCGCGCGATTGCAGGAACGGCGAGGAACAGGAGCGCGAAGACCCCATAGATCGTCAGCGCTGTCGTCAGACGCGCCGGGGTCAGATTGTCCGCCGACCAGACAGCCTCGGTGGCGATGGCCAGCAACGCGGCGATCGCGTATACCGGACCAGCTTCGTGTCTGATCGCGTAGGCGGCGATGACAATGACGGTTGCCAGGAGCGCGCCGAACAGCAGCATCGGTGCTGACGCGGGCGCCGGAATCGCAGCCAAGGCCGGGAAGAGCAGAAGGAAGAGCGGCGCAACCACGAATTTCGGTGCCGGCGTGAAGTGCGACAGCGCAAGCTGAACGATGACGAATGCTGCAATCCAGACGAGGATCCAAGGCCACGCAGCCGGCGTGTACGACGTCGCGCGCCAGACGATGAGTACGAGCGCGATCGTTGCGCCGCCGAGCGGATGCAACCACGCCGGCCCGCGGAAGATCGCGATCACCGAAAGGCCGGACGTGATGAAGAGCAGGAACGTGAAAAGGACGTTGTACTGCACCCCAAAGCTCGACACCGCCGCGACATAGATGGCGAAGAGAAGGGGCAGGCCGGCCGAGGAGATCGCGGCGAAGTCGAAGGTGTGCTGCGCGTCATCCGCGCGGCGGCGGATCCAGAGAGAAACGGCGGCAGCCGCCGCGAACAGGATGAAGATCGATACAGCGAGCGGGAGTTGCGAAGCGGTCAGGAACTTGCCGATCCATCCCCATTCATAGACGACCGTGAAAACGACGCTGAGTGCGGTCAGTAGCGGCCAGCGGCGTTGGATCGCCACCCAGAGCAACCCCACATTGAGGAGCAGCAGGTAGGAGAAGAGCGCGATCGGCCTGTTCTCGCCCGTCGATAGCAAAGCCGGGGTGGCAAAGCCGCCGACGAGGCCGAGCAGAGCGATAAAAACGGAGTCACGCCGTATGGACAGGAGCACGGCGATGACCGTGACGATCAGCATCAACGCAAAGACCGCGCTTGCCGGCAGCAGATGCCAGAGCGCGTGCATCGCAAAGAGCGTCGCGTAGAGGATGGCGATGCCTGCGCCGTCCATAGCGTTGGCGGTAAAACTGTAGTCGCGTGCTACCCGAAGCTCGCAGACCAGCAGCAGCACCACGCCGGTCAGCAATCCGAGGGAAGCGCGTACAGGCGGGTTGAGCCAGCCATGATCGACTGAGTAGCTGAGGAAGAAGAGCGCCGCGAGAACCAGAGCAATTCCGGCGATCCAGGAGAAGAGCTTGACGCCGATCAGCGACTCCCAGTCGAAGGGTTTGCCTGGCGAGGGCATGGGGAGCGGTGGATGGGGCGTGGTAGGGGGAGGTGGAGCGACAGGCTCGGGCTCCGACTCCGGAATCGGCTCCGTCACAAACGCTGCGATCGGCTCGGGTTGCGGTTCAAACGGAGCGATGACGGCCGGTTCAGGTTCTGGCTCCGGGTTGCCGACTACCGGCTCATATCGTGGTTGCGGCTCGGGGGGAGTTGGGACGATGACCGGCTCAGGTTCAGTCGTTCGTTCGGTTGCTGCCGGCACGGCTGACCTGATCGCCACCAAATCGAGGCGACGCCGGAGCTCGGCAACGGCCTTCATCGCTTCGCTGGCGCGGCTCGAGGCGCGGATTGCCACAACGAACGCGATCACTGCGAAAACCGCGACGACAAAAACCACGCAGCCGAGTTGCATCGATCGTCAAAAGATACAGCGAGGGGAGCGATCAGTAGATCAGCGGTCATTGGATCAGGACACAACGTCCTGATCCACTTGTCACTAGACCACTAATCGACTCGCTTCTCAGGCTTTGTGCGCTTTGGGCGCGAGCAAGACTTCACGGCCGACGAGATACAGCAGCGCGATCAAGATGATGAACGGGATGCACGAAAGCAGATCGGCATGGCCGCCGGAACTGAAGGGGTTCGTCGCTGCCCAGCCGTCGAGCTTGTCGTTGAAGGCTGCCATGAACGGTACGCCAGCCATGAACGCGATCAGGATTCCCGCGATGGCACCGCCAGCGATGTATCCGGACGCCATCAGCACGCCGGGACTCTTGTCGCCTTCGGCCACGAGCTGTTCCTCCGTCAGGTTCATGCCGCGATACTTCTTCCGCACATACAGATCGGACAGATAGCGCACCATGCCGCCGATGAAGATCGGGCTCGACGACGACAGCGGCAGATAGACGCCGACGGCGAAGGCCAGCGACGGAATACCCGACATCTCGAGGACCAGCGAGATCATCACGCCGAGGAGCACGAGCCCCCAAGGGAGTTGGCGGTTGAGAATGCCTTTGATGATGTACGACATCAACGTCGCCTTCGGAGCATCGAACTTCTTCGGCGCCGCTTTACCATTTGCCAGGAACTTGTGTATGCCGTTGATGCCAGGGTCGACCAGATACTGAGGCGTTCCGGTCGAGTCGACGAGGTACTTCGTCGCCGCGGCTCCGCCTGCTGTCGAGTGATGCCAGACCAGGTAGTCCTTCCCTTCCAGCGTCTCGTGCGTCGTTAGTGTCGACGGATCGGCGTGCAACCCCACCGGCCAGTTCTCGATCTGCTTGAGCGCGCCGCCCACTTCACCGCCCGCCGGCTCCATGCTCACGCGCGGCACGTAGACGCTGGCAGCGGAGTTGAGCTTGAGAAGAATTGGTCCGAGGATCAGAGCCGAGGCCAGAGCGCCGATCAGGATGGCGATCTGCTGATTCCTCGGTGTGGCGCCGACGAGAAATCCGGTCTTCAGATCCTGCGAGGTTGTGCCGCCGTTCGATGACGCGATGCAGACGATCGCGCCGATCGAGAGAGCGGTCACGTAGTAAGTCGAGCCAGTCCAGCCGATCACGAGGAAAACGAGGCAGGTGATGAGCAGAGTGGCCACGGTCATGCCCGAAATCGGATTGGATGAAGAGCCGATCTCGCCTGTCAGCCGGGACGAGACAGTAACGAAGAGAAATCCGAGAATGACGATGAGAAGCGCGGCCAGGATTCGCGCGGCCACTCCCGTGCCGCCGACATAGAGCGGATTGGCAAGGGCGATGACAGCCACCAGTGCGAAGCTGCCGATGAGCACGATCTTCATTGAGAGGTCGCGATCGGTACGTTCCATCCCCTCGCGTGCGGCAGCACCGCCACGAAGGTCCTTGAGCCCTTCCTTCATCCCGTGCCAGATTGTCGGCAGCGAGCGGGCCAGACTGATGATGCCTCCAGCGGCTACCGCGCCGGCGCCGATGTAGAGGATGTAAGCGTTGCGTATCTGCCCCGGCGACATGTCCTTAATGAGGCGCGTGGTCTCCGGCGCGAGTGGGCCAGCCAGGCCGGAGCCAAAGAACTTGATGGCCGGAATGAGCACCAGGTAAGCCAGCACGCCGCCAGCGCACATGATCGAGGCGATTCGTGGTCCGATGATGTAGCCGACGCCGAGGAGCTCGGGAGATATCTCAGCCGAGACCGATCCGGCCGCGAACGGCGCACCAAAGACGCGTTCCGGTGTGTCTTTCCAGCCTCGGAAGGCAACGTTGAGCGCTTTGTAGAGGAGGCCGATGCCGAAACCGGTGAAGATTGTTTTCGCGCTCGTGCTCGCGCCGCCGAGCTTCTCCATCTCCCGCCTGGCCGACTCCGAAGCGGCGGCCATCGACTCATCCGACGCTCCCGCCTTGAGCACCTCGGCGCAGGCAGTTCCCTCAGGGTACTTGAGCAAGCCGTGCTGCTGAACGATGAGTGCGCGGCGCAGCGGGATCATCATCAGGATGCCCAGCAGTCCGCCGAGGATCGCCACCAGCATCACGCGGGTGATCTCGAGGTCGAAGCCGAGGATCATGATCGCCGGCATCGTCACGCCGACGCCGAAGGCGATCGACTCGCCCGCTGACCCCGCTGTCTGCACGATGTTGTTCTCCAGGATCGTGGCGTCCCGGCCTCCCAGTTTGGAGAGGATTCGGAAGAACGTAATCGAGATGACCGCCACAGGGATTGAGGCGCTCACCGTGAGGCCGACCTTCAGCACGAGATACAGCGACGAGGCGCCGAAGATCATGCCGAGGATCGTGCCGACGATGACCGGCAGCGGGGTCAGTTCCCGGAGTTTCGTCCAGGCGGGTATGTACGGCTCAAACGGGGCAGGTGCGGGAACGGGTGCAGGGTAATCCTGTTCGACAGCGCTCATCTTGTCTCCTGTCCTGGGAGAAACCGCCTGTTGCCGTGATCAGGCTTGCATCGGGCGAGCCATTCTAGCATCGGAATTTGGGCGGTCTTCGAGATGACCAGCACGGGGTATCATCGCCGCCATGCCGACCGTCGATGACCACTTCTTCGGCGACGTCACACATCGACATGTCCTCAAAACAAGACAAGTGTCGGCGAATCGGTGGCACCTCGGGGTACGGCTCACTTCTCCAGCAGAGGTCAACGTGTGGGATCCCTCCGACAAGCACTGGCAATTCAGGATGGAAGGGAAGGACTCCGCGGGGAACTGGAAACCCTTCGCCGTGGACACGCTGCGCCGCGCCTCCCAATGATTCCGATGCAAGTACACGAGCGACTGAGGACCGCCATCGCTGATGCTGTTCCGAGGCTCGGGCAACTCAGCGATCAGGAGGCCGGGCAGCCGCGGGCCATCGACAAGTGGTCGCCGAAGCAGGTGATCGGACATCTGATCGACTCCGCCTCGAACAATCATCAGCGCTTCGTGCGCGCGAACTTCTCAGACGATCTGATCTTTCCCGGCTATGAGCAGGAGAGTTGGGTGAGGCTGGGACGTTATGCCGATGCGCCGTGGGTTTCATTGACGACGCTTTGTCGCGAGCTCAATCTGCAGATCGCTCGCGTAATGGAAGCAACGCCCGCTGAGGTGATGAGCGCGCCTCGTACACGGCACAATCTGCATCAACTGGCGTGGCATCCAATCCCCGAGGATGAGCCGGCGACGCTCGGGTACTTCATGAGCGACTACGTCGATCATCTGGAGCACCACCTGCAGCAGATTCTCGAGGAGATGCACCAGATTCCGTAATGGCGAAACTCAAAAGATGAGGCATTGAATCGGATGGCAACGCCGAAGGAGGTCGCCCTTGGGCCGAGATCGATGATGTGATCGTCGCCCCCGATGAGTTGGAAGTTGTGCTCGACGACCAGGGCGGCATTGCCGCGTGGGATGAGGTTGCGGGTGGCTTGAGCTCTGCTGAGTGGTGGTTTCAGATTAGTTAGTTCCTGTCCTGAAATGGCCAAAAGGCGCGCTGGCGTCCTCGGTGGAACCACAGTTATTGATGGATTTTCCATGGTGGCTCAGACAAGTTGACGGCATGCGTGGCAGCGAAGAGAAAGAAGTGGGTCGAGCCTG
>JBBRNB010000015.1:0-75271 GCA_038230535.1 Thermoanaerobaculia bacterium | reverse complement strand
GGGGCTCTCACGAGCGCCGTTTCCGTTCCCGCAGGGAGCTACCCTGTGGGTAGCATGCATAATAGGTCGACATGAATGAGAAGTCAACATGTTTTTTGTAACAATCTTGTGTCATATGCTTTTTGCCCGGATGCCGCACCGAAACGGCAGAGTGCCGGACGGTGCGGGCAGAGTACCGCCCGATGCGGGCAGGGTGCCGGACCTTGCGGGCAGACTGCCGCCACGTGCGGGCAGACTGCCGGACGTTGCGGGCAGACTGCCGCCACGTGCGGGCAGCGTGCCGGACGTTGCGGGCAGACTGCCGACACGTGCGGGCAGACTGCCGACACGTGCGGGCAGAGTGCCGCCACGTGCGGGCAGGGTGCCGGACGTTGCGGGCAAAGTGCCGGACGATGCGGGCAGGGTGCCGGACGTTGCGGGCAAAGTGCCGGACGATGCGGGCAGACTGCCGGACGTTGGCGGCAGCCTGCCGCAGGTTGTGCGCCGAACGCCGCACTATGTGGACCGGGCGGTTGCGCTGACTGCGGAGCAGGTAGTGGACCAGTTGCGTACGCTGGCAGGCGCAGGTCAGCGAGATCGTTCCGCTGACAGCGAAACAGCGCAGCGTCCTGCGAGAGCAGACGAGAGTGTCACCGGCGGTCGTGCAGGCATCGATCAACGTCATCGGGGCCTCGGACAGCATCTCGCAGGCGGTCGGCCAACCGGCCACCGACGTGCGACTAATGGTCGATGGGGCCGACCGCTGGACGGCGGTGGAAGCTGAGTTACGGGAAGCGCTGAATGGCGTCACCGGTGCGAGTCTCGTCCGCCGGCAGCGCATCGCACCGCGCGCATCGATGCCTCAGGGAGATCTCATGCCGGTGAATGCTCTGGACGGCAGTTGTCACCCTTTCGTCCCACGGAGCGGGGAAGAACCGCTTCCCATCGGGCCACTTCGGAGGATAATGGAACGTTTCATGCTATCCGTACCACCGTCAGCGTTGGGGAGAGATCCTTCATGCTGCCGGCTCTCTCCGGAACGCATCGTCCGGATGCGATTCTGCTCGGACAGACCATGTTGGATCTCTTGAATCTCTTCTGCCACGGCTATGTGGCCACGCCGATCATTGAGGCGTTCCGGCGGCATGGGCTGTTCGAGCTGCTCGGGACGGGGTCGTTTCGACGGCGTGAGTGGTTGATCAGAAGGGTCAAGGCCAACGCCGGATACCTGACGGTTGCGCTGCACGCTCTCGAATCGCTGGGATGGCTGGAGAGAAACGCCGCGGACGACTCCTACCGGACAACGGATCGAGTCAACAGCATCCTCTTCGACCTCGATCTGACCGTCCTCTACGCGGTCGAGCCGCGACAACTGATCCGCAAAGGGGTCCATGCGCGGCAGCTCGGCGACAGGATCGAGAAGATCCTGCGTCTCGACGCGTCCGCAGATGCGCTCCCGGCGACGCTGGCGCACGGGCCGATCGTTCTGCCGCTGGTCACCGCTCTGCAGCAACTGCACGCGGCTTCCGCTGCGAGCGACGACGCCGATCGATTCGCCCGGACGCTGGAACGGCTGGATGCACGATTGGCGAGGGCGATCCGGACGCTGTTCGTCCGGCAGCAGTGGCTGGCCGATGACCACAGCACCTTGACTCCCGCCGGCGAGCACGTCCTGAAGACGCATGTCTTCGGGATCTCCGTTTCGTACAGACCGATGCTCCACGCCATGGAAGAGTTGTTGTTCGGCGATCATGCGCGCGTCTATCGCCGGAACGAGGCTGGAGAGGAGACGCACGTAGACAGGCGGCTCAACGTCATCGTCAGCGGCCTGCAGCATGAGAGCTACTTCCAGGACATCCGGCGGAAGGTCATCGACATCTTCAGCGGTGAGCCGCTGGAGATGCAGCCGGCGGCGGTGGTGGACGTGGGATGCGGCGACGGTTCGCTGCTCGAGCAGGTGTATCGAACCATTCGAGAGCAAACCCCGCGCGGCCGGCACCTGGATCGACTGCCCGTTCGTCTGGTGGGCGTCGACTACAACCGGGAGGCGCTGGAGGAAACGGCCCGTACCCTGTCGGGCATCGAGCATCACACTCTCCTGGGGGACATCAACCGGCCCGACCTCCTCGATAAAGCCCTCGAGCGGATCGGTGTGACACGGGAGCAGCGCGTCCTTCACATCCGCTCCTTTCTGGATCACAACATCCGCGTCGATGCGCGGCAACCGGTCAATGAAGCGTTGGCTATCCTCTCGGCCGATCAACCCGGCGGCTACCTCGATCAGCGCGGACGGCTGCTCGACACCCTGGCCGTGCTGAGCCGCTGGCAGCAGCACCTGCACGACTGGGCGCAGTGCGTCCACGACTCGGATCTGCTGATCCTGGAAGCGCACGCGCTGCCGGCCGAACTGATCCAGCGGCAATTGGCGAGCTCTGAGAATTTCTACTTCGACACCATCCACAATCTGTCGCATCAGTATCTGATCAGCGCCGAGGCGTTCATTACACTGGCGGCGAGCGCCGGGTTGTTCAATGACGACCCGGTAAAAAGCTATCCGAAGCTGGCCAGTTTCTGCCGGATCAGCATGCATCACCTCCGCAGGCGCGAGTACGTGGTGCGTCACGCCGCCGAGCGGGATTTGAAAACCCTCTATCGGCTGGAACGGCTCTGCTGGCCCAAGGGTTCGCAGATACCGCCGCGGCAGATCCGGGCACGAATGCAACAGTACCCGCAGGGACAGTTCGTGCTGGAGCGAGACGGTGAAGTCCTCGGCGCGATCTACAGTCAGCGCATCGCCAGCACCGTCGACTTGAGGGGCCGCAATGCCCGGAATGTCCATGAGCTGCACCAGCCGTCCGGTCCGGTCCTCCAGTTCCTGGCGCTCAATATCGATCCGCGCGTTCAAAACCTCGAGTATGGCAATCAATTGCTGGAATTCATGCTGCAGCGATCCAGCCTGATGACCGGAATCACGCAAGTCGCCGGCGTGACCGTCTGCCGGAACTACGATGCCGCCGGCGCACTGTCGTTCGAGGAGTACATGCGGCAGCGCGGCAGCGGTCAGGACCCGGTTCTGGCGTTTCACCAGTCCCGAGGAGCCACTATCGTTGAAGCGCTCGCCGGGTACAGGCCGGGCGACGTCGCCAATCGAGGCTATGGCGTTCTGGTCGCCTATGACGTTCACGGGAGGTTGACGCAAAACGAGAAAGCCTCGGCTGCGACGGAGGCGCTCCCGGCGGCGAGCGATGAGGAAGTCCGCCGGTTCCTGGAGAGGACGACGATGCTTCTGCTGGGCGCCGAGAAGAGCGCCTTCGACTTCGATCGTCCTCTGATGGAGATGGGGTTGAACTCCGCTGATCTGCTGGCGCTGCAGCGACAGCTCGAGCAGAGATTCCACCGAACCCTGAAGCCGGGATTCTTTTTCCAGTACAACACGGTAAACAAGGTTGTCGCGTACCTGACGGCAGCCGGCACGGCCGATGCCGGCGTTGTGGTACCCCCGCAAGCACGAAGCGCTGCAGCGGCCCCTGGGGACATTGCCATCATCGGTATGTCGTGCAAGCTCCCCGCGGGGATCGAGTCGCCGGATCAGTTGTGGCAGGTGTTGGCGGCGGAGCGGTGCGTGATCGAGTCGTATCCCCGTGCGCGAGCCCATTGGCCGGCGGGCGGCGAGTGGGCCGGGATCGATCAAGGTGGCTTCATGCGCGACGTCGAGGCCTTCGACGACGCGTTCTTCCGGATGTCGCCGCGGGAAGCGCAAATGACCGATCCGCAGCAGCGAATCCTGCTGGAATTGGCCTGGGCCTGTCTGGAAAACGCCGCCGTCCTGCCGGATACGTTGAAGGGCACGAGCACCGGCGTATTCATCGGGGCCAGCAACTCCGACTATGGCCTTCTGGTCCGTGAAGCAGGGCTGGACCTCGAGGCTCATTACGCCACCGGCAGCGCCCTGGCCGCACTCGCCAACCGCATTTCCTACTTCTTCGATCTCTCCGGTCCCAGCCTGCTGATCGAGACCGCATGCTCGTCATCGCTGGTCGCTCTGCACACCGCGATGCGATCGCTGCGGGCAGGGGAATGTCAGGCAGCGCTGGTGGGCGGGATCAACCTGATCTGTCACCCGCATCTTTCCATCGCCTATCGCAAGGCGGGGATGCTGGCGCCCGACGGACGATGCAAGGCATTCGACGCCAACGCCAACGGGTATGTGCGCGCGGAAGGGGCGGTGATGCTGCTGCTCAAACCTCTGACGAGGGCCATCGCAGAGGGCGATCAGATTCATGCGGTACTCAAAGGGAGCGCAGTCAATCACGGCGGCCTGGCGGCGGGTCTGACGGTCCCCAATCCGCAAAAGCAGAGCGAGCTCCTGCTCGCCGCCTGGAAGGACGCGGGAATCGCGCCGCAGGATCTGAGTTACATCGAAGCCCACGGCACCGGAACGCCCCTCGGCGATCCGATCGAGATCGAAGGCATACAGACCGCATTTGCAGGATCGTCCGGAACCTGTGCCATCGGCTCGGTCAAAGGCAACCTCGGACACCTGGAAGCGGCCGCCGGCTTGACGGGGCTGTTGAAAGTCATCGTCGCTCTTCAGCGGCGCCGGATCCCTGCATCGATCAACTTCACCACACTGAATCCCCGAATCAGCTTCGATGGATCGACGCTATCCATCGCAGCCAGCCCACGGCCGTGGGAAGGGCGGCAGCCGCGTCTGGCCGGAGTGAGCAGCTTCGGTTCGGGAGGAACAAACGCGCATGTCGTGGTGCAGGAGTCTCCGCTGGTAGTGGATGCCGGGCATCACACGGTGACGCCGCACGATGCGCGGGTGATCATCCCCCTGTCTTCTAAAACGAAAGTTCAGTTGCGGGGCAGGGCGCACGATCTCCTGCTGCACATACGGGAGAGACAGGAGAGCGGTGAGGCGATCGATCTCGTCGCTCTCGCCTATACGCTCCAGGTGGGGCGGGAAGCGATGGAAGAGCGGGTGGGCTTCATCGTCCGCTCGGTCGAGGAGCTGACCGCGAGACTTCAGTCTTCCATCGACGGCGAGCCGGACATTCCTGACGCGTATCAGGGATACGTGAAGCGTAGCCGGGCTCTGGATCCAGATTCCGGGATCGCTGCCGAGAGTCTTTCAGAGCTGTTGGACGTATGGGTGAGAGGCTCAAAGATCGATTGGAAGAAGCTCTATGGCGACGTCGAGCCTCGCCGGATCAGCCTGCCCACGTATCCATTTGCACGGGAGAGACACTGGATCGAGAGAGCCGGTCAGAGGCAGCGGACGGCGAGACTTCATCCGCTGTTGCATGCGAACCTCTCTGGTCTACTGGTGCAGAGCGACAGCCTGGGTTCAAGGGCCGGAGCGGTGAGGCTATTGAGTCTGCCGTCCTATCCGTTTTCGAAAGAGCGGCATTGGATCGAGCTTGTTCAGCAGGCGGGCGTGGTCTTGTCCGAGACGTTACATCCACTGTTGCACAAGAAGACGGTGGAGCTGCGCGGGCAAAACGATGCAACGACGGTGCTGAAGGAAGCGACTGCGCCTCGATTGCTCCGTGTGCCTGCGTATCCGTTCGAGAAGGTGCGTCACTGGATCGGCCCGCAGGAAGAGGAGAGTCCGGAAGCCTCGCAGCCGTTGTTGTTCGAGGAGTACTGGCGCGAAGAAGCGCTGACTGGGGAATGCCCGCCGGACGAAAGGCCGGCGATCGTATTCGCCGGCGCCGAGCTGGCGGCGGCAATTGGTGCAGGCGGCGATGCCGGGTTCTGGCGCCAGGCCCTGGTGGTGCAGGAGGGCGAGCATCCGGCGGCGATCCTCGAGCGAGTGGCGGACGGATCTACGCCAGTATCGATTGTGTACGGGTGGGCTCGAGGGAAGGGGGAGGCCGGGATCCACGGGCTGTTCGAGCTCTTCAAGGCGATCCGCGAGTCGCGAGCGCGAGTCGGGCAGGTGACGCTGGCCGGTCAGTACGACCCGAAGTCATTGGAGAGTTGCTGGGACTACGCGTGGATCGGCTTCGAGCGGTCGTTGAGACTGCTGCTGCCGGAGACGCAGATCTCGTTGCTCTACACCCGCACATTGAACGCGCGGCAGTTGGCGGACGCGGCACGGCACGGTGGAGTGATCTGGTATGACGGCGAGCGGCGTCTGGTGCTGGACTTCCGGCCGTTGACCGAGCGGCCTTGGCAGGAGATCCCGCTGAGGCAGGGTGGCGGGTATCTGATCACAGGCGGTTGCGGGGCGCTTGGGCTGGAATTGGCGCGGCACCTGGCGCAGCGGTACCAGGCCAGACTTCTGCTGACGGGCAGAAGGGAGTTGCCGGCGGAGATGCGCCGGCAGCTCGAGAGACTGAGAGAGGCGGGTGCCCAGGAAGTAAGTTACGAGGCGGTCGATGCCGGCGACGCAGAGGCCGTGCGACTCTGGGCGCAGAAGCTTCCGTTCGAGCTATGCGGGGTGATTCATGCGGCGGGAGTGGAGCCGGGTAAGGAGTTTTACGAGCGATCGGCTTCCGAGATCGCCGCGGTCCTGCATCCCAAGACCATCGGCACGCTTCTGCTGGACGAAGTGCTGGCGGAACAGGCTCTGGATTTTGTCTGCTACTTCTCCTCGTCGGCCGCGATGCTGGGGGATTTCGGCTCGTGCGACTATGCCATCGCCAACCGTTTTCAGATGGCGTATGGGCTCCATCGGCAGCAGACGGGCCTGGGCCGGGGAAAGACGATAGTCATCAACTGGCCGTTGTGGCGGGACGGCGGGATGGGAGTGGGCGATGCGGCGCAGAGAGCGTTCTATCTCGCGAGCAGCGGCCAGGAAGCGCTCGAAACCGAGAAGGGCATCGGCATCTGGAGTGACCTCGTGCGGAGGGGGCAGACCCAGACGCTGGTGATGGTGGGGAAGGCGACCCGCATCGGGCAGGTGCTGGAGCGGATGTACCGGCGCAGGCCGATTGCGGAGATCCAAGGCGGGGAACAACCATCCCTCGGCCTGTCTCTGAAGAACCGCATCGTGTCTGACCTCAGACGGTTGATCACGAGGTCGTTGCGGATCGCGCCGGAAGAGCTGAGCGACGCCAGGAGTCTGGCTGACTATGGGTTCGACTCCATTCAACTGACGGAGCTCGCGAGAAAGCTGACGGCTCACTTCGGAGTGGAGATCACGGCGGTGGTCTTCTTCAGTGCGACGACGATCGCGCAATTGAGCGATTACCTGGTCCGAACGCATGCGTCGCACATGCGGAACTTCTACGGCGAAAGTGAGTCCGCGCCGGAGTGGAACGAGAGCGCAGCGGCGGTTGTGATGCAACGCCAACCGGACGTGACGGTGTCCGCGATCGCCATCATCGGTATGTCCGGGCGTTTTCCGGGAGCGCGGACGGTGGATCAACTGTGGACGCTTCTGGCGGAGGGGAGGAGCGCGATCGGGGAGATCCCGGCGACGCGCTGGAACTGGCGCAAGTACTACAGCGGGCCCGAGAGCAAGAACAGGATCAGCACGAATCGGGGCGGATTCATCGAGGGGGTTGAGGAGTTCGATCCGATGTTCTTCGAGATCTCGCCGCGGGAAGCGGCGCAGATGGATCCGGGCGAGCGGCTGCTGCTGATGGAGGCGTATCGGGCCATCGAAGACGCGGGAGTGTCGCCGTCGTCACTGCGAGGAACGAGAACGGGCGTGTTCGTGGGAATGGAAGAAAGCCACTACGGACTGCTCACTGGGGGGCAGGGGATCACCACCAGCGGCAACGCCATGATCTCGTCACGGCTGTCGTATTTTCTCGATCTGCGCGGGCCGGCCATCGCTACGAACACGGCCTGCTCGTCGGGCCTGGTGGCGCTGCACCAGGCGGTAACGAGCCTGCGGCTGGGGGAATGCGACGCGGCGCTGGTGGCGGGAGTGTCGCTGAGCCTGACGCCGTCGAGCTACATGGCGATGAGCGATGCGGGCATGCTCTCTCCGGACGGTCAGTGCCGCAGCTTTGCCAGAAACGCCAACGGGATCGGCGTGGGAGAAGCGGTCGTGGTGTTGATGCTCGAGCCGCTGGCCGCTGCGGTCGCGGCGGGCGACCGGATTCATGGGGTGGTCAAGGCGAGCGGAATGAACTTCGACGGCCGGACGAACGGTGTAACGGCGCCGAACGGCCTGATGCAGGCCGAGCTGATCGAGAGCATTTACAGCCGTGATCGCATCGATGCCGGCGACATCACTCACATCGTCACCCATGGCACGGGTACGCCCTTAGGCGACCCGGTCGAGATCGATGCGCTCAATACGGCGTTCAGGAATCTGGGTGGCCAGGTCCGAGCCGGACGGTGCGCCATCACGAGTTGCAAGAGCAACGTGGGTCATACGCTGGCGGCTTCAGGTCTGGTCAGTGTGGTGAGTCTGCTCAAAGGGATGCAGCACCACGCGATCCCGGCCAGCCTGCATTGTGAAGAAGAAAAAAACGAGCTCACCATCTGGCAGGACACGCCGTTCTATCTGAACAAGACCATACGCGCGTGGGAACGGGAAGAGGACAAACCGCATCTGGGAGCGGTCAGCGCCTTCGGGCGCAGCGGCACGAATGCGCACGTAGTAATCGAGGAGTATCGATTACCGGCAGCGGAACGAACAGTATCGTTTACACGCGTCATTGTCCCTCTCTCGGCCAGAACGCAGGAGCAATTACAGGAGAAGGCCCGCGAGCTGCTCGATTTTGTGCGGACGCCCGGCGGCAGACTGGCGGACATCGCCTATACGCTGCAGGTGGGGCGGGAGGCGATGGCGGAGCGCGCCGTCTTCATCGCCGGGTCGATTGGCGAGCTCACGGAGACGCTCGAGGCGTATGTCCGAGGCGATGAGCAGATCGCAAACGTGTATCGCGGGCAGGTCATGCGCAATCGGGAGGCGCTGTCGTGGCTCGGCGACGACGCGGATCTGAAGGAGCTCGCCGGCAAGTGGATCACCCGAGGAAGGCTCTCCAGATTGGCGGACCTGTGGGTGAAGGGACTGGAGCTGGATTGGAAACGGCTCCATGTCCGGGATACCCCCCGGCGCGTCAGTCTGCCAACATACCCCTTCGCCAGAGAGCGTTATTGGATCGACGCACCGACCACGGCCCGGTTTGCGGTCACCGCCGCTATCCATCCCTTGTTGCACACCAACACTACGAGTCTGGAACGGCACGGGTTCTCTGGCTCCGAAGCCAGGAAACAGAGACTGCTGTGCCTGCCGGCCTACCCTTTTGCCAAAGAGCGTCACTGGGTAGAGCGGCGTGCATCGACTGTTGATGCGTCTTCGAGGCTTCACCCGTTATTGCACGCGAACACGTTGACTCTTCCGAGAGAGAGCAATACCGCGGGATCGGTGTCAGACGCTCGAGCCGGAGGGCAATGGCTACTGGCATTGCCGGCGTATCCGTTTGCCAGAGAGCGGCACTGGATTGACGCGACTGGCGGACCGATCGCCACGAGAGTCGCCACAGCGCTCCTTCATCCCTTGCTTCACAGAAACACGTCCGATCTGAGCGGGCAATGCTATCGCTCGACGTTTAGCGGAGACGAGTTCTTCTTCACCGATCATCGGGTGGCGGCCAACGGCCACCCGAGTCAAAGAATGCTGCCGGGAGTGGCATATCTGGAAATGGCGCGCGCCGCGGTCGAGCAGGCGTTGCCGGCGTCGACGGAGCCGGTCGTGTTGGAGCTGCACAACACGGTCTGGGCGCATCCGGTCATTGTCGATGAGAAGGTTGATGGGACGAGGGAAGTCAGCATCGCGTTGTCGGCGGTCGATGACGACATCGACTACGAGATCTACAGCCAGGACAGGGACCAGGAGATCGTCGTCCATTGCCAGGGCCGCGCGGTGTTGCGTGGCGAGCCGGCGGTCACCCGAATCGATCTCGAACAGCTCAAAGCGCAAATGAAGCTGGGCCAGTGGACGCCGGACCACATTTACGCCGCGTGCGCCCGGATGGGGCTTGTCTATGGAAAGTCGTTTCAAAGCATCACCGCCATCCACCGAGGAAACGGCGCGCTACTGGCGGAGCTGACGTTGCCGGGCGCCGCCGCGGACGGGTCAGGAGACTACGTCCTTCATCCGAGTCTGATGGACGGTGCGCTGCAGGCGGCGGTTGGTTTGATCGAAGGGGAGTCCGAGCCAACCCGTCCGCAGGTGCCCTTTGCGCTCGAGTCGTTGCGCATCCTGTCGCCGTGTACTCCAGCGATGGTTGCATGGGTGCGTTACGCGCCGGGTAGCGAGGCGGCGAATGACGTCGTCAAGCTGGATATTGATCTGTGTGATGCGAGCGGAAACGTCTGCGTGCAGATGCACGGTCTTTCTTCGCGTACTCTTGGCGATGGGATCAGTGCCATCGCGACCCAGCGTCACGCGATCGGCAGTATGCTGGCCAGGCCGGTTTGGGAGGGCACTTCCGCGCGCGCCATCAATTTCGGGTACGTGGACCACCACGTGATTCTGTGTGAGTTGCCGCAGGTCAGCATTGACGCGCTGGAGTCCGTGGTTCCACCCAGCCGCTGCCTGTCACTGTGGTCAGGGTCCCAAGAGACGATTGCGCAACGTTACAGCGACTACGCGCTCGCCTGTTTTGAACGGGTCCGGGCAATCCTTCAGGGCAAGCCTGGAGGCAACGTCATCACCCAGATTGTCGTCGCGGACCATCCTGACCATGCGGTGTTGGTGGGCCTTTCCGGACTATTGAAGACAGCGGCGCAGGAAAACCCGCGGTTCATCGGCCAGCTCATCCTCGTTCCGGTACATACGACGGCCGGAGAACTGGCCTCATTGCTGCGCTCCGAGCGGCTGTGTGCCCCAGACGCAATTGTTCGATACGAATTGGGCGCACGGCAGGTCCTGGGCTGGCAAGAGGTACCGGCAGACTCGGAATACCCGCCTATGGCGTTCAAGGATCAAGGTGTCTATCTGATTACGGGTGGACTCGGCGGCCTGGGGACTCTATTCGCCAAAGACATCTTCGAGCACGCGCATCAGGCCAGGGTTGTCCTGACCGGACGCGCGGAACCAAACACGGAAACCCAAGCCGTCGTGGATCAATTGTCCGGTAAATCCGGACGGGTCAGCTATCGGGCAGTGGATCTCGGCGACCTGGAGCAGGTCACGCAATTGATTGCCGCCGTCAAAGACGAGTACGAGCAGCTCAACGGCATCCTTCACTGTGCCGGGATGGTTTCGGACAACTTCATCCTCAAGAAACCCGTCGCTCAATTCAGCGAGGTCCTCGCGCCGAAAGTCACTGGTACATACAACCTGGATCAGGCCAGCCGTGACGTGGAACTGGATTTCTTCGTTCTGTTCTCCTCCCTCGCCGGTGTCACGGGGAACCTGGGGCAAGCCGATTACGCGGTGGCGAATGGGTTCATGGACCAATTCGCGGCGCATCGCAATCGGCAGGTGGCCGCCGGACAACGGCATGGCCGCACGCGGTCCATCGACTGGCCCTTGTGGGAAACCGGCGGCATGGAGGTCGACCCGGACCGCTGGGAGCTGACGGAACAAACCACGGGCCTGGTGCCCATGCAGACAGCAACGGGGATGAAGGCCTTCCATCGCAGTCTGGAATTGCCGTACGACCAGACGCTGGTCGCGGAAGGTGACTTGGCGCGGATCCGCCGCGCCTTGTTTGCCGGTCCGGCGCTGCCTGTCGAGTGGCAAGCCGAACGGCCGGCCGCCGTCTCCGGGATCGCTGCCGGGAGCCTTGGCGGGAAGACGCAAGAGTACTTGCTCAGGCAGTTATCGGGTTTGCTGAAGCTTCCACCCCAGAGAATCGACCCGCGAGCCGCATTGGAGGAATACGGCATCAACTCGATCCTCGCAATCAAATTGACCAACCAGTTGGAGAAGACGTTTGGCTCGTTGCCGAAGACGTTGTTCTTCGAATATCAAACGATCCACGCGCTGGCCGAATACTTCACCTCCCATCATTCGGCGCAATTGGCTGCGCTCCTGGACCCGGCGGGGCATCGCGATCGCGAGGCAGTGCCATCGAGCGTGCAAGCTCTCGTCCCGGTGCCCGCCAGGCAGATATCCAGCCGGCGATTCAGCCGTCCTCGGGACGCTGCGCCCGGCGCAGCAACGCACGCCGATCCGATCGCAATCATCGGACTGAGTGGCCGGTACCCCGAATCGATCGATATCGATGCCTATTGGGAGAATCTGCGCGAAGGTAAAGATTGTATCAAAGAGGTTCCCGAAGAGCGCTGGAACTGGCGGGACTACTTCAGCGACGATCGCGGCAAGAGCGGGCATCACTACAGCAAGTGGGGTGGCTTTATTGCCGGGGTCGATGAATTCGATCCGTTGTTCTTCAAGATATCGCCGTCTGATGCAGCGGTCATCGACCCTCAGGAGCGCCTGTTTTTGCAGCATGCGTGGATGGCGATGGAAGACGCGGGATACACGCGCGAAAGCCTGCGGGTGCCGTATACAGACGACCTGCCCGGACAGGTCGGTGTTTATGCCGGCGTGATGTTCAACGAATACCAGTTGTTTGGTGCCGAAGCCCAGGCGCGAGGCAAACGCGTGGCAGTTTCGGGTAGCACGGCCAGCATCGCCAACCGCGTATCGTATGTCCTCGATCTGCATGGGCCCAGCGTGACGCTGGACACCATGTGTTCTTCTTCCTTGACCGCCATTCACTTCGCCTGCCAGGATTTGAAACTGGGGCGAACCAGCCTGGCCATTGCCGGTGGGGTCAATGTCAGCATCCATCCCAATAAATACCTCCTTCTCAGCGCCGGGCAGTTCATCTCCAGCGACGGCCACTGCCAAAGCTTCGGCAATGGCGGTGACGGGTATATCCCCGGAGAAGGAGTGGGCGTGGTCGTACTGAAACGCCTCTCTGAGGCCAGGCGGGACGGGGACAACATCTACGGGACCATCCTGGGCAGCGCGCTCAATCACGGCGGCAAGACCAACGGATACACCGTCCCGAATCCTCGAGCGCAAGCCAGTGCGGTCCGCCGGGCATTGTCAGAGTCCCACATCGACGCGCGCCACATCAGCTACCTGGAAGCGCATGGCACGGGCACTACGCTGGGCGATCCGATCGAGATCGCAGCCCTCAGTGCCGCCTTTCAGCACGACACGCACGACACCGGTTTCTGCCTGATCGGATCCGCGAAATCGAATATCGGCCATTGCGAGGCCGCGGCGGGTATCGCCGGATTGACCAAAGTCCTCCTGCAGATGAAGCATCAGCAGATCGTGCCGTCGCTGCACTCGACGCAGTTGAATCCGCACATTGATTTTCCCGGCAGCCCGTTTGTCGTCAATCAGGCGTTACGCTCATGGGAGCCGCCGGTGGTCGACGGCCGGACGCTGCCCCGCGTCGCCGGTATCTCGTCCTTCGGCGCGGGCGGGTCGAACGCCCACATGATCGTCGAGGAGTATCAATCTCCATCTCCTCGGCTGATGGTTCCCTCGGATTGCGCCATCGTCCTCTCCGCTCGAACAGCGTTGCAATTGCGGCAGAAAGCGCGTGATCTCCTGGAGTTTGTGCAGCCTCGGCTGAGCATCATCGACTTGCCGGCCATGGCGTATACCCTTCAGACCGGCCGGGAGGCGATGGAGGAACGGCTGGGCTTCGTAGTGAGCTCGGTCGAGGATCTGGCCGGCAAGCTTCGCGCCTATGTGGCGGGCGAAGAGGGGATCGAGCACGCATATCAGGGACAGGTGAGACAAAACAGCGAAACCTTGTCGTTGTTCAACACCGACGCCGCCCTGCAACAGGCGATCGACAGTTGGGTCGTCGATAAGAAACTGTCCAAGCTACTGGATCTATGGGTCAAGGGCCTGGAATTGGATTGGACCAGGTCGTATGGCGAGAGCAAGCCGCGATGCATCAGCCTGCCCACGTATCCGTTTGCGAAGCAGCGCTACTGGATCGACACCGCCGTCTCGGAGAGCCCGGCGACGACCCTGGCGGAAGCCTCGGAGTTGCTGTTCGAAGAATACTGGCTGGAAGAACCGCTTACCGGGGCGCTACCCCCAGAGAGCAGACGCACCATTCTCTTTGCCAACCCGGAATGGCAGGGCGATGACGCCGGCCTGCTTAACCTGGCGGCCGTAGTGAATGAGGCCGGTCACTACCATGAGCCGGCGGCGCAGGTCTTCCAAGCCCGATTCAACCATCAGGCGGACATTCAAACCGTTCTCCATCGAGTGGCGGCAGGATCCAATACGCCGCTCTCGATCATCTATGCCTGGGCGCGAGGGCGGGGAGAGGCTGGAATCCATGCACTATTCGAGCTCTTCAAGGCCATCCGCGAAACGTCGCATCCTGTTGCCCATGTAACGCTGGTCGGTCAGTACGACCCGCTGTCGGTAGACAGTTGCTGGGATTACGCCTGGATCGGTTTCGAGCGATCGTTAAAGCTGCTTCTGCCCGAAACGGAGATCTCGTTGCTCTACACCGAGGCATGCACGGCGCGGCAGTTGTTGGACGCCTCGCACCACAGCGGCGTGATCTGGCATGACGGCAGCCGGCGGCAGGTCCTGTCCTTTAGACCTCAGGCTCCTGGTCAAGCGACAGAGGCAGTGCGCTCGAGGCAAAACGGCGGGTATTTGATTACCGGCGGTTGCGGGGCGTTGGGATTGACGTTTGCCCGGCATCTGGCGGAACAGTGCCAGGCCAGATTGCTGCTGATCGGCAGAAGGCCTCTGTCGGAAGACATGCGGCAACAGTTGGAGGTATTGAAGCAGGCGGGTGCCCGGGAGGTCCATTACGAGGCGGTCGATGTGAGCGACAGAGAAGCCATGCGCTCGCTGGCGCAGAATCTTCCCTTTGATCTGTGCGGAGTGATTCACGCGGCAGGCGTGGAGTCCACGACAGCGTTCTTCGAAAGATCGGCGGGCGATATCCGCGGGGTGCTTCGCCCTAAATCCACCGGCACGCTGCTGCTCGATGAGATGCTCGGTCAGCAGCCACTCGATTTTGTCTGCTATTTCTCGTCTTCCTCGGCGGTGCTGGGAGACTTCGGCGGGTGCGACTATGCCATCGCCAACCGTTTCCAGATGGCCTATGGCCAGTATCGACGGCAGACAGAGCGATACAAGGGAAAGACCGTGGTCATCAATTGGCCGTTGTGGCAAGACGGCGGCATGGGAGCGGGCGATGCCGGGCAGCGAGAGCTGTATCTGAGAAGCAGCGGTCAGGAGGCTCTCCCTACGGCGGCGGGTATCCGTATCTGGCAACACATCCTGCAGAGCGGTCAGCCTCAGACCCTGGTCATGGTGGGGAACCCCGGCCGTATCGAGCACATCCTGGAACGGATGTACCGGACCGCACCGGTTCTGGCGGGTCGAGAGGACGTGAATGGGCCCGCACCGGTTTCGGAGGATCGAGGCGGATCACAGCGCTCCAGCGTCCAATCTCAGAAAGAACGCATTCTCACGGACATCAGGAAACTGGTGTCGAGGTCTTCGCGAATCGTGCCGGACGAGCTGGATGACACGTCGAACCTGGCCGACTACGGGTTCGAATCCATTCAACTGACGGAGTTTGCCAGGCAGCTCACGGCTCATTTTGGAGTGGAAATCACCGCGGTCGTATTTTTCAGCGCGACCACGATTCTGCAACTAGGCGACTACCTGCTCCAGAAGCATGCGGAGCACATGCGGAGCTTCTATCACCGAGCTCAGGATGAGCCTTACGCGGGCGAGGGTGCAGCGCTTGGCACGACTGACAGGAAACCGCGGGTGGAGCCGGTTCTCATCCACCGCGAATCCGGTAAGGAAGCCATCGCCATCATCGGCATGTCCGGGCGCTTTCCTGGAGCGCGGACGGTCGATCAATTGTGGACGCTGCTGGCTGAAGGGAGGAGCGCGATCACGGAGATCCCGGACTCCCGTTGGAACTGGCGCGAGTACTACAGCGGGTCCGGCGACAAGAAGAACAGGATCAGCACGAATCTGGGCGGTTTCATCGAGGGCGTGGACGAGTTCGATCCGATGTTCTTCGAAGTCTCGCCGCGGGAAGCCGAGCAGATGGATCCGGGCGAGCGATTGCTGCTGATGGAGGCGTACCGGGCCATTGAAAACGCCGGAATCTCGCCATCGTCGCTGCGCGGGTCGAGGACCAGCGTATTCGCCGGAATGGAGGAGAGTCAATACGAGCTGATGACCGGGCGGCGGGGGATCACGACCAGCGGGAACGCCATGATCTCGTCGCGGCTGTCGTACTTTCTGGATCTGCGCGGTCTGGCCATGGCCACCAACACGGCCTGCTCCTCGGCGCTGGTGGCGGGTGTGTCGCTGAGTCTCTCGGTAGCAAGCTACATGGTGATGAGCGAGGCAGGCATGCTGTCTCCGGATGGTCAGTGCCGCAGCTTCGCCAGGATTGCCAACGGGATCGGCGTGGGAGAAGCGGTAGTCGTCTTGATGCTCAAGCCGCTTGCGGCGGCGGTTGCGGCGGGCGACCGGATCCATGGGGTGGTGAAAGCGAGCGGAGTGAACTTCGACGGCCGGACGAATGGTGTAACAGCGCCGAACGGCAGGAGTCAGGCGGAACTGATCGAGAGCATTTACAACAAGGAACGCGTGGATGCCGGCGAGATCAGGCACATCGTCACGCACGGGACGGGGACTCCATTGGGGGATCCGGTGGAGATCGACGCGCTGAATACGGCCTTCAGAAATCTGGGCCAGCAAGGGCGGCCGGGACGATGCGCCATCACGAGCTGTAAGAGCAATCTGGGGCACACGATGGCGGCCTCCGGTCTGGTCAGTGTGGTGAGTCTGCTCAAAGGGATGGAGCACCATGCCATCCCGGCCAGCCTGCATTGTGACGAAGAGAACGAGTACATCACCTGGCAGGACACTCCGTTCTACGTGAACAAGACAACGCGGGCCTGGGAGAGGGAAGAGAACAAGCCGTTTCTTGGAGCGGTGAGCGCCTTCGGGCGCAGCGGCACCAACGCGCACGTGGTCATCGAAGAATATCGATCTCTGGCACCGGAACGAACGGTTTCGTCTACGCGCGTCATCGTCCCCCTCTCCGCCAGAACGGAGGAGCAACTACGCGAGAAAGGGCGCGAGTTGTTGGAGCTCCTCCGCACCACTGAGGAGCCGGTCAGCACGCTGGCGGAGATTGCCTACACGCTGCAGGTGGGGCGGGAAGCAATGGCCGAGCGCGCCGTCTTCATCGCGGGTTCGATCGGAGAGCTGGTGGAGAAGCTCGAGGCGTTCGTCCGCGGCGATGAACAGATCGCGGAGATGTCTCGGGGGCAGGTGAAGCGCAATCGAGAGTCGCTGCCGTGGCTCGGCGAAGACGTGGATCTGCAGGAGATCTCTGGCAAGTGGATCGCCCGAGGACAGTTGTCCCGGGTGGCGGAGCTCTGGGTGCGGGGACTGGAGATCGACTGGAACCGGCTCTATGGCGAAGACAAACCGCGTCGCGTCAGCCTTCCCGGTTATCCCTTCGCCAGGGAGCGCTTCTGGATCGATACACAGGCCGAATCGCGGATTGAAGCCGCGGCGGATTCATTCGAGATTGAGCAAGAGCCAGGAGCCCGTGATGCTGGGTCTCTGCATGCCGGAGTGCTGCTGAAGTTAAAACAGATGCTCGCTCGGACTTTAAAGCTTTCGCCCGCCGCGATCGACGAGCACGAAGCCCTCTCCGCCTACGGCATCGATTCCCTCTCCATCAACGAACTGAATGCCGAGCTGGTCACCGTCTTCGGAGAGATTTCCAGAACGCTGTTCTTCGAATACCGGACGCTGTCGGAGCTCACCACATACTTCATTCGCGAGCACGCGAAGGAATGCTCCGCATGGACCGGACTTGCAAGCAGGCCGGCGGAGGCGAAGACGCTGGAAGAACGGCAGATGCCTCATCGAATCGCCGTTTCCAGTGCCGTCGGGCGACAGGAGCCCATCGCCATCATCGGAATCAGCGGGATGTATCCGCGGGCGGCGACCCTCGAAGAGTACTGGGAGAACCTCCAATCCGGCAGGAATTGCATAGGTGAAATCCCGCCGGATCGCTGGCCACTGGAAGGTTTCTATGAGCCGGATGAGCAGGAGGCCATCGAGCAGGGAAAGAGCTATTCCAAATGGGGCGGATTCCTCGACCGCTTTGCCGAGTTCGATGCTCTCTTCTTCGGCATCGCGCCGCGCGATGCGCTGAACATGGATCCGCAGGAGAGACTCTTTCTGCAAACCGCCTGGCAGGCCTTGGAGAGCTCCGGCTATACACGCCGCGCGCTTCGTACGAAATACAGGCAGAAGGTAGGAGTCTTCGCCGGGATCACCCGTCCGGGATACAGCCTTTACGGAACGATGGCGGGGATCCGCGACGCGAAGTTCTTTCCCACTACCTCGTTCAGTTCAGTGGCCAACCGGCTGTCGTACTTCCTCGATATCACCGGCCCGAGCATGCCGGTCGACACGATGTGCTCCTCCTCGCTGACCGCGATTCACGAGGCTTGCGAGCACATTCATCGCGGCGAGTGCAGTCTCGCGTTTGCGGGCGGCGTCAATCTCAACCTGCATCCTTCCAGCTACATCGGCCTGAGCGCGCAGCACATGCTCTCCACCGACGGTCTCTGCAGGAGCTTCGGTGCCGGCGGTAATGGCTTCGTACCTGGAGAGGGGGTTGGCGTCGTGCTGCTGAAGCCTCTCGCCGCCGCGCTGGCGGACGACGACGTCATTCATGGATTGATCGTAGCCACGAACGTCAACCACGGCGGTAAGACGAACGGTTACACGGTCCCCAATCCCACGGCGCAAGCCGAACTGATCCGCCACGCGTTGGACAAAGCCGGCATTCACGCCCGCGACGTCAGTTACATCGAGGCTCACGGCACCGGCACGGCGCTCGGCGATCCCATCGAGATTACCGGCCTGCTACAGGCGTTTCAGCCGGACACCATGGACACCGGCTTCTGCAAGCTCGGCTCGGCGAAGTCGAACATCGGACACCTCGATTCCGCAGCCGGGATCGCCGGATTGACCAAGGTGCTGCTGCAGATGAAGCACCGCAAGATCGTCCCTTCCCTCAATGCCACGGAGTCGAATCCGAATATTGATCTCCGGAAAACTCCGTTCGAGCTCAATCGTTCGCTGACGGAATGGGAGCGGCCGGTCGTCGCCGGCGAGGCGCGTCCCCGAATCGCGGGCATCTCTTCGTTCGGAGCGGGCGGCGCCAACGCGCACGTCATCGTGCAGGAGTATGAGGCGCCCGGCGAAGCCCGCACGGCTCATTCCCCCTCTCCTTTGCTTACCAGCGTGATCGTTCCGCTGTCTGCACGAACCGAGGAACAGTTGCTCCGGAAAGCAGGCGACTTGCTGGAGTTTGTGCGCTCGGAGCCGGCGGTGACGCTTTCGCAGATCGCGTATACCTTGCAGGTTGGCCGGGAGGCGATGGAAGAGCGGCTCGGCTTCGTGGCCGGCTCGATCGAGCAGCTCACGGCGAGACTGCAGGCGTTTCTCAACGGCGAGCAGGAGCTCGATGACACCTGGCGAGGCACGGCCAATCGCAATGAGGTGACCGAGGCTGAACGGCAGGAAGGCGTAGAAACGTGGATCGCTCAGGGGAAACTCTCGAAGCTCGTCGAGCTGTGGGTTCAGGGACTGGACCTCGACTGGGACAAACTCTACGACGAGGATAGGCCGGGACGCATTGCCCTGCCGGGCTATCCGTTTGCGAGGGATCGCTACTGGATCGACATGGTGGCGAATGCAGGCCCCATGGGCCCAAGGGGCTCCATGTCCAGCCGCGTGACGAGCGACGTCCTCCATCCCTTGCTACACAGCAATACGTCGACTCTCGAGCGGCAGAGCTATGGCTCCACGTTCAGCGGCGGCGAGTTCTTCCTAAAGGATCACCGGGTGAGCGGACAAAGGGTCCTCCCGGCAGTGGCGTATCTCGAAATGATCCGCGCTGCGATGGAGTGCGCGGCTCCGGAAAGACCGGAGGCGGCCACGCTGGAACTGCACAATACGGTCTGGGCGCAGCCAATCGTGGCGTCCGGCAGAACGCAAGTCAGCATTGCCCTCGTTCCCAACGCAAAGGGACAGGCCGACTACGAGATTCATACCGGTCATGGGGAGAACGAGGTCGTTCATTGCCAGGGGCAGGCCTCGTTCAGCCGTAAGGAACGTCCCGGCAGGCTGGACCTCGAGCGCCTCAGGACGAAGATGCAGCAGACGGTCGATCCGGACCGCGTCTACGAGGCGTTCATGCGGGTGGGGCTCGAGTACGGCCCGGCGTTCCGCGGAATCACATCGATCCGGACGGGCGAAAGAGAGGTTCTCGCAGAGCTGCGATTACCGCCGGCCGTGGACGCGAGTTGGAGTGACTATGGGCTGCACCCCAGTCTGCTGGATAGTGCCCTGCAGGCCGCCATCGGTCTCATCGATGATCGCGATCGGCCTGCCGGAGCATTCCTGCCTTTTGCTCTGACGTCGCTGCGCATTCTGGCTCCCTGCCAGAAGGAGATGCTCGCGTGGGTGCGCCATGCGCCCGGCAGTAACCCGCAAGAGAAGGTTGTCAAACTCGACATCGACGTATGCGATGCGCAGGGGAATGTCTGCGTACAGTTGCAGGAGCTCTCCACAAGACTGAAAGCGGCGCAGCGGGAAGACACCTTACTCGCCGTTCCGGTGTGGCGGTCCAGTGTCGCTGTGGCGTCGCCGGCAGCAACTCGCTTCGAAGGGGCGGAAAGACACATCATCGTGTGCGATCTGCCGCACATAGACACCGGGCGGCTTGAATCCCTCGTCGAGCACAGCCGGTGCGTAGTCCTCTCATCGCCGGAGCTCAATCTTGCGGAAAGGTACAGTCATCATGCGCTGGCCTGTTTCGAGCGGATCCGCGATCTGCTCGAGCATAAATCCACGGCTCGCGTCCTTGTCCAGATCATCGCCGCAAATGAGCCGGAGCCGGCACTGATCGCGGGACTGTCCGGCCTGCTCGAGACCGCCGCACTGGAGAACCCGCGACTGGCGGGCCAGATCATTCTCACCGACCCGCAGATCGACGCGGACCGTCTGGCAGAACAACTCGACGAGAACCGCACAGCCGTGCCGGACACGGTGATCCGGTATCAGGACGGTACGCGCCAGGTCCGGGAGTGGCAGGAAATCCGATCTGACGGAGACCGGCCACTCGCCGGATTCAAAGATCGCGGCGTTTATCTGATTACCGGCGGGCTGGGAGGCCTGGGCATCCTCTTCACCAGGGAGATCCTCCGGCAGTGCGCGGACGGCAGAGTCATTCTGGCGGGCCGTTCCGCATTGACGGCGGCCAGTCAGGAAATCGTGAGATCCCTCACGGGCATAGCCGAGTATCGCCAACTCGACGCCGGCGACCCGGCTCAGGTCAGCCGGCTCATGACCGCCATTCGCAAGGAGCACGGACGGCTCGACGGAATCCTGCACTGCGCCGGGATCATCAGCGACAGTTTCATCCTGAAGAAGACGGCGGATGACTTCAGCCGCGTACTGGCACCGAAGGTCGCTGGGACCTTCAATCTGGATCAGGCCAGCCGCGACATGGATCTCGATTTCGTGGTCCTCTTCTCTTCGATCGCCGCGTCGCAGGGAAATCCGGGACAGGCGGACTATGCGGCCGCGAACGGTTTCATGGACTGGTTCGCCCGTTATCGCAATCATCTTGTGGCCACAGGCGAGAGAACCGGGAAGACCCTAGCCATCAACTGGCCCTTATGGCAGGAAGGCGGAATGCGAGTCGACGAAACGAGTCTGGCCAGACTGCGAGAGGCGACCGGTATCCGCCCGCTGCCGACGGCGGCCGGCATGCGTGCCTTTCGCCAGTGTCTGGCTTCGGAACACGAACAGATTCTGGTCGTGGAAGGCGACGTCGCGAAGATGCGCCGCACCTTGCCGGACCGGCCGTTGCAGCCGGGCCCCACGCCACCGCGCGAGCCGATCGCCGCCGCCGCGAATGCCAGCACACTGAACCTCCTGGAAGACTACCTGAGGGAACAGCTCTCCCTGGAGCTGAAGCTGCCCGTTGCGCAGATCGATTCTCAGGCTCCGTTCGAGAGGTATGGTATCGATTCGATCCTGGCGATGAATCTCACCAATCGCCTGGAGAAGACCTTCGGCTCACTCCCGAAGACTCTCTTCTTCGAGTTTCAGACCGTTCATGAACTAGGCAGGCACTTCCTCGAGACGTATCCGGACACAGTGGCTTCGCTCTTTGCCGCTCCAGGAGATGGCCGGATGGAATCGGCGGAGACTCCGCCGGAATCGCTGCGGCCTTCCATCGGACGCTTCGACGCGCTGCGCAATGCCCCCTCTCGAACGACGGCTGCCGAGCCGATCGCCATCATCGGATTGAGCGGCCGGTATCCGGAAGCCGCCGGCATCGCGGCTTACTGGCAAAACCTGCGCGAAGGGAAGAACTGCATCGTCGAGGTTCCCGAAGAGCGCTGGAATTGGCGGGAGTATCACAGCGACGATAGAGGGAAGAGCGGAGACCACTCCAGTAAATGGGGCGGGTTCATTCCGGGCGTCGATGAATTTGATCCCCGCTTCTTCAACATCGCACCGGCGGACGCACCATTCCTGGATCCCCAGGAGCGCCTCTTCCTGCAGCACGCCTGGACGGCCATCGAAGACGCCGGCTACACGCGCGCCAGTCTTCAGATTCCTCACGCGTTTGGTCTGGCCGGTCAGGTCGGCGTCTACGCCGGCGTGATGTACGCCGAATACCAGCTCTTCGGCGCCGAAGCGAGCCTGCAAGGGAGGCGCATGGCCTTTGCCGGCAATCCGGCGAACATCGCCAATCGCGTCTCGTACGTGCTGAACGTCCATGGTCCTAGCATGGCGGTGGACACCATGTGCTCCTCTTCACTGACCGCCATTCATCTGGCCTGTCAGGATCTGAAACTGGGGCGCACCGATCTGGCCATCGCCGGCGGGGTAAACGTCACCATCCATCCCAACAAATACCTGATGCTTAGCGCCGGTCAGTCGATTTCCGCCGGGAACGAGTGCCGGAGCTTCGGCGAGGGGGGCGACGGCTATATCCCCGGCGAGGGAGTGGGGGCAGTCGTCCTGAAACGATTGCCCGAAGCCGAGAGAGACGGCGACCACATCTACGGAGTGATACGAGGAAGCGCGCTCAATCACGGCGGGAGGACGAATCGCTATACCGTTCCCAATCTGATCGCCCAGGCAGGAGCGATCAGCATTGCCCTGGCGGAAGCCAACGTCAACGCGCGCGACGTCAGCTACATCGAAGCGCACGGCACCGGCACCAGGCTGGGTGACCCGATCGAGATCGCGGCGCTGAGCAAGGCCTTCCAGCGCGACACTGCCGATACCGGGTTCTGTCTCATCGGCTCCGCAAAGTCCAACATCGGGCATTGCGAGTCAGCCGCGGGGATTGCGGGACTGACGAAGGTCCTGCTGCAGATGCAGTATCACCAGATCGCTCCCTCGCTGCATGCGTCGCCGCCGAGCCCGTATATCGAATTCGACAAAACGCCGTTCGTGGTGAATCAGACGTTGCGAGCATGGGACCGGCCGATGATCGACGGTCGGGCGCAACCGAGAATCGCCGGCATCTCTTCGTTCGGCGCAGGCGGATCGAATGCACACCTCGTTGTGGAGGAATACGACGGCCCGACAGGGATCGACCATCCCACTGCGGCCGCCGGCCGGCCCCCAGGCGTGGCCATTCCGCTATCGGCGCGCACGCCGGAGCAACTGAAGCAGAAAGCGCGCGACCTCGCGGCCTTCCTCCACGATGAAAACAAGGACGATCTCGGCTCGATCGCCTACACGCTGCAAACGGGCAGGGAAGCGATGGAGGAGCGCCTCGGCATCCTGGCCAACACCGTCGATGAGCTGGCCGAAAAACTGGAGGCATGGCTCGTCGGCGGCGAGATCGACGGCGTTTACGAGGCCAGAGCGGGGAACGGAAACGTTCCGGCCCTCTTCGATCGGGACGATCTGAAGCAGATCGTCGATCGTTGGATTGAGGATAGGAAGCTCACAAAGCTGCTGGACCTGTGGGCTCGGGGACACGAGGTGGACTGGCGTGCGCTCTATGGAGACGCAAGACCGCGGCGCATCAGCCTCCCGCTCTATCCCTTTGCCAGGGAGCGGTATTGGATCGACATGCCGGCCCGAGCGGAGGTCGCTGCCGCACCGGAAGCCGGTCATTCCACAATGCCGGCGCCAATCGCAGAATCTTCACCCGCAACATCGTCACAATGGCGATTTTCCGCGACGGCTGGCGAAGGGAGCTCGCGCACCCTGACCGCGGAAGAGAAGATGGAGCTGTTCCTGAAGCAGGAGCTCGCTCTGAAACTTCAGAGACCCATCGCGGAGATCGCTCCCGATCAGGGTTTTTTCGAATCAGGCCTCACTTCTCTCGACGTCACGGACCTCATCGAGAAAACGAGTCGCCTCTTGCAGGAGAACGTGTCGCCGGCCGCGGCGTTCGAACATACCGACATCCGGCAATTCGCGGCGTATCTGGCGGCGGCATACCGGGCCGAGATCGATGCTTTGACGGTGACTCGACACGCCCAGTCGCAAACGCAGGTGCCGGAGCTGGCCGTTTCGTCCGTGCAGGAGCAGCCTTCGGCGGAAGCGGCGCAACCGCTGCCAGCGCCTAGCCGGATCCCCCCGATCCTCCCTGTCAACAGGGAAGAATTCGATCGACTGCCGCTGAGCTTCGCGCAGGAGAGGCTCTGGTTCATCAATCAACTGGAGCCGGACAGCGCGATTTACAACATCGCCGGTGCAGTCAGCATCAAAGGGCTGCTGGACATCGGCCAACTGGAGCGGGCACTGAACCTGGTCATCGCCCGCCATGACACTCTGCGGACCGTATTTCCCAGCGACGCCGGCGAAGCCCGGCAATGGATCCTGGACCATCTGGACTTCAGACTGGAGCGCATCGATCTCGGCGGCCATGGGGAACATCGCCACCACCTGACGACGGCCCGGGAGATATGTCAGGCGGAAGCAGCGACGCCATTTGATCTGGCCGTGGGGCCGCTCATCAGAGGAAAGATCATCAGACTCACTCCGGAAGAGCATGTCCTGATGCTCAACATGCATCACATCATCAGTGACGCATGGTCCATGGGGGTTCTTACGGCAGAGTTGAGCCAGATCATGCAAGGCAGGAGCAACGACCTGCCTTCGCTGCCGATTCAATACGTCGACTACACGGTCTGGCAACGAAAGTGGCTGGAAGAGAGCGGCGTTCTGGATCGGCAGCTCGCGTATTGGCAGGGAAAACTGGCGGGCATGCCGGAGAGTCTGGACCTGGATACGGACTACCCGAGACCGGCCGTGCAGCGCTTTGAAGGAGCGATCGAGACCTTCCACCTGGACGCGCGGCTGACCCGGGAAGTGAAGAGTCTTGCGCGGAGTCAGAACTGCAGCCTCTATGTGATCCTCCTGGCGGCCTTCAATGGAATGCTTTACCGCTACAGCGGGCAGGAAGACATCTGCATCGGCAGTCCAATCGCCAATCGACAGTATGGCGGCACGGCAGGCCTCATTGGGATGTTTGCCAATACCGTCGTGCTCCGCAGCCGGATCGATCCCGGCATGCCGTTCACCGACTACCTGGTGGAGCTGAACAGGAGCACGAGGGAAGTCCAGGCCAATCAGGATGCCCCATTCGAGAAAGTCGTGGACCGGCTCGGCGTCAAACGGGAAGCGAATCGAAATCCCCTGATTCAGCACGCGTTCGTCCAGCAACAGAATCCGGACTTCGGCACCTTCAATGGCCGCGCGGTCGAGCGGTTCGATTTCGATCGTCAGGTATCCGTTTTCGATCAGGTCGTGGAAGTATTCGATCGGGGCGAGACCATTGCGGGAACCTGGACCTACTCGAGCCACCTCTACCGGCGGAGCCGAATCGAGGCATTCATCGCTGCCTACGAGCGCATTCTTACGACGGTCGCGCGGGAGCCTCATCGACCCATCGGGCGTCTATCCGTGCTGACCGCCGCCCAGCAGCGGCAGATCAGGCAGCGATGGACCAGGCGGCCCGCGCAGTTCAAGGACACTGTGCAGACGCGCCTGAAGCGAATCTTCAGCCGGCATGAAGACGAGATTGCGCTGATCGCAGGAGGCAGACAGGTCACTTATGCCGAAGCAGCGGAGCAATGCCGGCGGATCGCGGCCAATCTCGAACGACTCGGTCTGCCCGCGGGCGGCCGTGTCGGCGTTCACCTGCCGGATGGCATAGAGAAGATCCTCATCTACCTCGGGCTATTGATGTCGGGAAGGAGCATCGTGCCCGTTCCCGTCGCCGAGGAGCCGGCGCACGTTGCCCGGTTGATCCATCACGCCGGCATACGACACATGATCGGCCTGCAGGCCGATCCGAGGCTCGATGTTGGCCTCATCTCCGCCATCGACCTGCTGGCAGAAGAGACGCCGCCGCAGTGGCCGTCGTACAAGGGCATCATCAGTGATGAGGTTCTGGTGGAGACGCTGTGGGACGTTGCCGGCGGGCTCACCGAATTCATCTACACACAAGCCGACCTGTTGTCGTGGTCATCGATCGACGATGCGCGGATCAGCCAGCAAGGTGAAGTCTGCCAGAGCATGTGGTGGCATCTCCTGCAAGGCAAGGCATTCCGGCTCGACGCCGTATTGGAGAGCCGTCTGAACAGCAGGAGGGAGCGGCTTTACCATCTTCAAGACCTCGGGGCCGTTCAGGAAGCCAGCTACCGCACGAGCATGGCCGGTCTGCCCGCGCAGCAAAGCACGGCGGGGAATCAGGACGCGCCGCCCGCATACGCCGATGGGGGACCGCTGATCATTCCGGAAAACGCTCCGGCCACGATCACCGAGGCCCTGCGGCGGGCGGCGGAAGCGGAAGACAAAGGGCTGACGGTCGTCGACGAGAACGGCGTCGAGGGCCACCTCAGCTATCGTCGGTTGCTGGATCTGGCCACCCGCGTCACCCGAGGACTCCAGGAGAAGCGGCTTGCCGTGGGAACGCCGGTGATCCTCCAGTGTGTAAGCCTGGCCGACCACTTCACCGCCTTCTGGGGTTGCGTGCTGGGCGGGTACATTCCGGTCACGGTCGCCGTGCCGCCGGTCTATGCGAGGGAAAACGCGGTCGCGCAGAAACTGGCCGGTGTCTGGAAGCACCTGGGCGAGCCGCGCATGATCTGCAATCGAAGCAACCGTGCGGCTCTGACGGCTCTCGGGTCGGACGTTCTGCCCGGCGTGCAGGTGCTCGAGGTGGAAGCGCTGAAGGAAAACGAGCCGAGCGGGCGTCTCCATGAGCCGTCCGGAGGCGACATCGCCTACTACCAGCTCACCTCGGGCAGCACCGGCGTGCCCAAGTGCATTCAAATCACACACAGGGGCTTGATCTCTCACTGCGAGAGCGTCCGGCAGTTCCACGGTTATTCCGAAAGCGACGTCTGCCTGAACTGGATGCCGGTGGACCACGTCGCGGCGATCCTGACCGTCCATCTGAAGAGCGTCTGTCTGCAGTGTCACGACATCCAGGTCAAGACGGACTACATCACGACCGATCCTCTGAATCTGCTACGCCTGATCGAGAGGTTCCGGGTCACTTACATATTCTCGCCGAACTTCGGCTACAAGCTGATCTCCGAGTCATTGAAGGCGGCTCATGCGCGAGCCCGCAACGACCTGAGCTCCGTCCGTCACTTCGTCAACGGTGGGGAACAGGTCAACCGGAGTGTGCTGCAGGAGTTTCTGGAGATGACCGCCCCGCTCGGCTTCGACCCCCGTGCGATGCAACCCGCGTTCGGGATGGCGGAGGCGTGCACGGGGATCACTTACAACAAGGACTTCGACATCGACACCGGTTACATGGAGATGGGCGGCACGGAGTTCATCTCCCTCGGCCCCGTGGTTCCGGGGCTCGAGATCCGCATCGCGGATCGCGACAACACGCTGCTGCGGGAAAAGCAGATCGGGCGTTTTCACATCCGAGGCTCCGCCGTCATCACTCCGGGCTATTACGGGGATTTGGATGCAAACGCCGCCGCATTCGTCGGAGACGGCTGGTTCAACACCGGCGACCTCGGCTTCATCTCTCAGGGACGGCTCTACATCACGGGCAGAGAGAAGGAGATGATCATCGTCAGGGGAGTCAACGTCTACTGCCATGAAGTGGAGACCCTGGTCGGCGACATTGCGACCGTGGCGTCCAGCCGCGTCGGGGTCTTTCCCGTGCAAAAGGGGGAGAGCGGGGCGGAAGGAATCGGCATCGCGTATGTCGGTGATCCGAGAGCGGAGACAATCAGGGAGATCAGGGGGCGGGTCAGCCATAGGCTGGGCATCAATCCCGATGTGATCATCCCGCTGGAAGAGCATGAGTTCCCGAGGACTACCAGCGGCAAGATCCAGCGGTCACAACTGGCTCGTCAGCTAGTCCGCGGCGACTACAACCGCAGGCTGAAGCAGGTGGACATCGAAGAAGCGAACGAGAATACCCTTCCCGACTGGTTCTATGAGGGTACTTGGTCGAAGGCAGCCGTCAACGCCACCGAGGATGCTCTCCCGCCGCTCAACCTCATCGTAGTCAGCGAACACGATTGGACCGTTCCCGGGCCGGCTGCTCCGCACGCTCGTCACGAAGCGATCCGGCGAGACGCAATCACTCTGGAATTGCCGCGGCTCCTGAAGCAGTGGGATCTGCTTCCGCGTGAACAGCTCGTTCTCGTGGACCATGTGACTGCCGGTACCGGCGATCCCGCCTCCAAATTGGCGGTCATGCAACTGCTCTTGCAGGCCGAGTACAGCGATCTCGCTGTGACGTGGATCGGGCTCTATGAAGGGACCGGCAGTTGTGTCATCAATGGAGACAGGGCGTTCCTCGAGAGTTTCGTGCAGGAGCGTCCTCACAGCCACACCATAGTCTGCGAGATCGGTGAGGGAGTGTCCGCCCAGGAGGCCCTGGCCGGGGAGCTCCGGGCCGGCTTTGTTCAGAGCCGTAACGTTCGCTATCGCGATGGTCAACGCCATGTGTACCGATTGCAGCATGTCCTTTTCGATGCTGCCGGGCAGCGTCGCGCGGCCGGTAACAACGTTGCGGGTCTGAGTCTCGTCCTCGGAGGTTTGGGAGGAATCGGGCGTGTCGCCACTGAGCTCCTGTTGCGGCGCGAGAACCAGTACGTGCTCGTAACAGGAAGAAGCGAGCCCGAAGCCAGGCAGATGGCGTGGCGGGAGTTGGTGGCCGTGGCCGAAATGGCGGCCGGCCGCGTGATCTACATCGAGCACGATCTGATCAACGACGATGAGGACGAGTTGTGCCGGCAGATCCGCGACGTCGAAAGGGATAGCGGCCTGATTCTCTCGACGATCGTGCAAGCCACCGGATCGGACGTCCGGGAAAGTCCAATTCAGGCCAATGAGCCGCGGGATTACACACGATCGATCCGGGAGAACGACCGGATCACCCGAGTGCTGGAAATGCTCGCCACCGGCAGGCCGGGTATTCAGGTCGTCGAGATCGGGTCGGTCAACGGTTCCTTCGGCGGTTCGCAAGTGTCCGCATATGCGTATCGCAAAGGGTATGAACTGGGACGCTATGAACGCTTTGCGCGGCTCGGGATCGCCTACACCAATGTCCAGCAGACGATGTGGACCGGTACGGGAATGAGCGCAGGGAAGAAGAATCTGGGCTTGCGCAGAGGCTACATGAGCATCGGCAAAGTCCAGGGGATGCAGTCGCTGGCCATGATCATCAACCACGGGAAGCCTGGCGTCTACTACGCCGGCATCGATGGCCGCCACAAAGACATGCAGAGCTACCTGACCATGAGCAGCCGCCGCCGGTTGATCACCTCGGACGGCGGCATACCGGGACTGGAGCAACGACTGGCGCTCTACCTCCAGGGGACGAGTGAACTGCCGGGTCCATTGACGGCGGAGGATCTCGCCGGCGGGAGGGAGCTCACGCTCAATGACGAGCAGGGAGACGTCGTCGATCAGCATCGGAGAGGGAGATTGAGCATTCGGACGAATCGAAGCGGCGAGCCTTTGCAAACTTCGCTCGCCGGAAAATACGACGGCGGCTGGTCTATCGATCTGGAGAGTGGGAACGAACAGTACAGCGGCTATCAACTCGTGACACGGGAGATTGCAGCGGTCATCCGGCGTCACCCTGCCGTACGCGATTGCCACGTCATCCACAGATGGGACGAGAACGACAGCGAACAACTGCTTGCCTTCCTCGTAGCCGAAGATCACGAGACGGCGCTCACTGCCGGCACCGTACAGGCGTATGTGAGGGAAAACCTTCCCCTTCACCTGCAGCCGGGCCGGTTCGTCGTCGTGGAGGAGATGCCTCTCACCCGTAGTGGTCTGTTGGATCGCCTCGTGCTGGAGCGGATGGCGGGCGGTCCGGAATCGATTCACCTCCGCGTGGCCCCACGCGATGAGCGGGAAAACCGGCTGGCAGCCATCTGGGCGCAGTTGTTGAGCCTCGACCCGGAGAGAATCGGAGTCGACGACAGCTTCTTCGAGCTGGGCGGGAACTCGCTACTGGCCACGCAGTTGGTCTCCAGAATTCGCGGCCAGTTCGAGGTCGAGCTGCAGGTAAAGGACCTGTTCGACTTCCATACCATCGCAGGCATCGCTGCGGTCATGAACGCGGTCGACAGCCGTCGCCGTCCGGCAATGGATAACGGTGCCGGCGTCGAGCTCGAGGAAATCACTCTATGACCATCCTCGCACTCATCGAGAACGTACAGGCCAGGGGAATCGAGCTGTGGGAAGAGAGCGGCCAGCTCAAGCTCAAGGCTCCGAAGGGAGCTTTGAGCGACGACACTCGGGCACAGCTCGTTGCCAACAAAGCCGCGATCGTTTCGCTGTTGCAACAGCGAAACGCGACGGAGAGAGTCCCGCAGATTTTGCCGATTGACCGGTCCGCGCTCGACCGGTTGCCGCTCAGCTTCGCTCAGGAGCGGCTCTGGTTCATCAACCAGCTCGAGCCCGAGAGCGCGGCCTACAACATTCCCGCGGCCGTCAGCATCCGGAGTGAACTGGATATCAGCCTGCTCGAGCAGGCGTACAACCTCGTCATCGCCCGCCATGAGAATCTGCGTACCGTCTTCCCGAGCGAAGACGGCGTGCCTCGCCAGCGGATACTGGACCGCCTGGACTTTCGCCTCGAGCGCGTCGATTGCAGCCATCACAAGACCCGTCAGGCTCGCCGGGAAGCAGCGAGGCAGGTGTGCCGGACGGAAGCGGCGTTGCCCTTCGATCTTGCCAATGGACCGCTCATCAGGGGTACGGTCATCGAGCTCGCCGGACAGGAGCACATTCTCCTGCTCAACATGCATCACATCGTCAGTGATGCCTGGTCGATGGGCCTGCTGATCAAGGAAGTCGGCCTGGCGATGGATGCCCTTGCCCAGGGGAAGAGCCTGGAGCTGCCTCGCCTGCCGATCCAGTATGTCGATTACAGCGTCTGGCAGAGAAAGTGGCTGGAGGAGAGCGCGCTGCTCGATCGGCAGCTCGCATACTGGCAAAAGAAACTGGCAGGTGCGCCGGAGAGTCTGGATCTGGCGACGGACTATCCGAGAGCGGCCGCGCAGAGTTTTGCCGGGGCCACGTACACGTTCGGTCTTGATCCCGAGCTTACCGGGCAACTGAATGCTCTTGCGAGGCAGCACGACAGCAGCCTGTTCATGGTGCTGCTGACGGCCGTCAACGTGTTGCTCTACCGCTACACTGGACAGGAGGACATCTGCGTCGGCAGTCCGATCGCGAACCGGCAGTATCGCGAAACGGAAGACCTCATCGGGATGTTCGTCAATACGCAGGTCCTTAGAAGCCGGCTGACGGGTGACGATGATTTCCTGACGGTCTTGAGAAACGTAAAAGAATCCTGCCTGGAAGCGTATGAACATCAGGATGCGCCGTTCGAGAAAGTCGTCGAACGCGTTCAGCCGGCGCGCAGCACGGCCGTCAATCCGCTGTTCCAGATCATGGTGATTCTGCAGAACGCGCCGATGGGCGCGCTCGGAAACGACATCTATCCATATCCTCTGGAGAGTGGCATCAGCAAATTCGACCTGACGCTCTTCTTTACGGAAGCACCGGAGGGGTTGGCTGGCTCGATCGAATACAGGACCTCGCTCTACAGGCACGAAACCATCGAGCGCATGACCGGGCATTTCCGCGCCTTGTGCCGGGCCATCGTGGCCGCGCCGGCGATGAACATCGATCGCCTGCACTACCTGGATGACGCTGAGACCAGGCAACTCCTGGTGGACTTCAACCGCACGGACGCTGAGTATCCGCGAGAGAAGTGTATCCATGAGCTGTTCACCGCGCGCGCTGCGATCGCTCCGGACAGGACAGCCATCCTGTTCGCCGGGCAAAAGCTGAGTTACAGACAGCTCCACAATCGTAGTCACAGCCTGGCTCTTCATCTACAAACACTGGGAGTCGGGCCAGACAGCCTGGTCGCGTTGTATGCGGAGCGGTCCCTCGATCTGGTCGTCGGGATCCTCGGCATCCTGGAGGCGGGCGGTGCCTGTGTTCCGCTGGACCCGCGTTTCCCCGACGAAAGGCTTGCCGATGTAGTGAGGGACAGTCAGGCGGCCATCGTCCTCGTCCATGGACTGCTCGACGAGGCCAGATCGAATGTCCTGGCCTCGAATGGAAGCCGCCTGATTGCCCTGGACGGATCGTGGTCACGGAGCGAGAGCGGGAAACGCGAACTGCTCCGCGAGGTTCGGCCGCACCATCTGGCGTATGTGATTTACACCTCAGGCTCCACCGGCAGGCCGAAGGGCGTGTTACTCACGCATACCACGCTCACGAACCTGATTTTCTGGCAGTCGAAAGCGATCGGTTTCCCGGAAGGCGAGAACGTTCTCAATTTCACGGAACCGACCTTCGACGTCTTCATGCAGGAATTGTTCACTTGCCTGGCAGCCGGTTGCACGTTCGTCATTCCCGATGTGGCAACGAGGAACGATCCCGTGTTGCTGGGAAAATTCATCGTTCAGTACGATGTACACACGATCTTTCTGCCCTATGTCGCGCTGACGAATCTCCTGGAAGCGCTGACCGCGGATCATGACCACGTGCCGCTCCGGAGAATCATTACCGCAGGGGAACAGCTTGTCATCAATGACAAGATCCGGAGGTTCTTCAGGAAACACCCCAGCGTCCGCCTGCACAATCACTACGGGCCGTCCGAGACGCATCTGGTGACCGCCTATACCCTGCCCGAGGACGCAGAGAAGTGGAGTCGTTTCCCGAGCATCGGTGCGCCCATCAGCAACACGCGGATCTACATCCTCGATCGGCACAACTCACCGCAGCCCATAGGTGTACCCGGGGAGCTGTACATCGCAGGCGCCGGACTGGCCAGGGGCTATCTGAACCGGCCGGAGCTCGATCAGGAGAGATTCGCTTCGGATCCGTTCCAAACGGGGAGCCGCATGTACAGGACTGGTGACCTGGCCCGCTGGCTGCCTGACGGCAATCTCGAATATCTGGGAAGGGCGGACACACAAGTCAAAATCCGAGGCTTTCGTGTCGAGACGGGTGAGATCGAAGTCAGGCTCAACCAGCACCCGGAGGTCGAAGAGAGCGTCGTGGTCGTACAGGGGCAGGGGATGGACAAGCGGCTCATTGCCTTCTATCGCTTCCGCGGGAGCGATGAGAACTCGCCGATCGAGCTCGCGCCGGAGGAACTGAGAGCCCATCTGCGGCGAACGTTACCGGAATACATGCTGCCTGCGGCATTCGTCCGCCTCGGCGCAATTCCGCTGACTCCGACCGGCAAGGTGGACCGCCGCGTTCTAGCGGGCTTCGACGTACGTCCGGCATCGGGACTGGCCTATCGCGCGCCGTGCAATGAAACAGAACGGAAACTGGCACGCATCTGGTCGGAGGTATTGAACCTGGAAGCGGACCGGATCGGCGTGGACGACGACTTCTTCGCTCTGGGTGGACATTCGCTGCTGGCGACGCAGTTGATGTTCAGGATTCGCACGCAACTGTCAGTGGATGTGCCGTTGAAGGCCTTGTTCGAGTGTGGAAACATCTCGGCACTGGCGCGAGCCATCGAAAGCGGACTTGCGGCAGCGCCGCACCACATCCGCTGGAATGAGCCGTTCCGGTTGCTGAAGGTCCAGCGCGAGAACCTGCGAGAGGGCGGACCGCGGACGATGATCATCCCGGTAACCCATCTGGTCATCGGCGACGTCGCCTCGAGCGTTGTGAAACGCAACGTGGAAACGCTCCTGGAACACCCGATGTTCAAGCTGCGCGTTCGTCAGAACGGTGACGATTGGCTCCAGTACTACGATCCGGACACAGAGAAGATCACCGTGGACTCTGTACACGTCGACGGCGGCGCTGTGGCAACCGAGATGCTCATGTCTTTGTATGACACGCACACGGCGGCGATCAATCTGAAAACCGGGCCGATCGTGAAGTGCTTTCTGGTCGAAAGGGGAGCCGCGAGATACGTCTTCCTGCTGATCGACCACTTCATCAGCGATCCTGTGACCGTGATTCTGTTGCTGGACCTCCTGGAATTGTGTTGCAGAGACGAAGAGGATCTCATCAGGGCGTTTGTCCGAAGACCATCATTGAGCCTGCAGGAGTGGGTGGAGGCTCTGGAACGGCGGGCCGGCGACGATGACGTGCTGCAATGGCAGGACCACTGGCTGCGCATACTGGAGGCGGCCCAGGCCAGCGAGCGCCGCATGATCGGCGTATCGGACGGAATCCCCGAGACCCTGCAGGAGAAGGTGCGCATTCCGGCGGACGCCATCGAAGCGGCGGATGCGCTCGTAAGGGAAGCGAAGCTGCACTCCCTCGAGAACGTCATCATGGCGCTGTTCGTCAGGAGCTGTACGTTGACGTTCCAGGAAGACGTCGTCTATCTGACGCAGATCTACAATACGCGCCAGAACCCGCTGCTCGCCGTCGAGAGCAGCCAGGCGCTGGGGTGGTTCTCGGAAAACTATCCTTTGTCTTTGAAGACCCCGCGCTCCACGGACCTCCTGGAGCTCGTCAGAGACATCTGCCGGCAGAAAGAGGTGATCGAGGAGAGGCGGTTGAGCTTCACGCTGGCAAGTCACTACAACGACGAGACCCGGAAGCGTTTCGACGGCCGCTCGCTTCCGGGAATCTATTTCAACTATCAGGGCAGAGGGGATGCTACGGAGTCTCAGAAAGCGCGAAGCACCGCGTTCTTCGAAGTGTTCAATGCGTCGAGCACTGTCGACAGGATCGCGGATGTCGAGCGCTATCCATACTGGCTGTCCTGCATCGCCCGTATCGAAGACGACGACGACCTGCATGTCTATTTCATCTACAGGGCGGACAAACTGAGCGGCGAGCGGATGCGCGAGATCGCGAATGTGTTCTCTGATTCGTGGGCTGTATTGCACAGCGCCGTTGCAGGAGCCAATGCCTGATGAGCCGGTCATGACAGCCATGGAAACGGTCCTCGACATCGACGATGGGCGCAGCCGCGTGACAATCAGTCCCGGTCAACTGGGTGCGGCAAGCTTCCGCCGGCGTTATCGCATCCGCTACGCGTATCTCACGGGTGCTATGTATGGCGGCATCGCTTCGAAAGAGCTCGTCGTCGCCATCGGCAAGGCGGGCCTGCTCGGATTTCTCGGTACCGGCGGCCGGAGCCTGGATGACATCGAGCGCGACATTGGCTTCATCCGGCGGAACCTCGAGCCGGATGATGTCTTTGGTGTGAACCTGATCTGCCACCCGCAGGATCCTCAGATGGAAGAGGCCACCGTCGATCTCTATCGGAAGCATGGGATCGCCTGCGTCGAAGCGGCCGCGTTCACGACCATGACGCCAGCCCTGGTCCACTACCGCCTCAGTGGTGTGCGGAGGAGCGGCGATGGCTGCGTTGAGTGCCGTCACAAGGTCATCGCAAAGGTTTCGCGTCCCGAAGTCGCGGAGGCATTTCTCAGCCCACCGCCGGCGGATATCGTCAGAAAGCTGCTGGGCGAAGGAAGGATCAGTCAGGAGCAGGCAGGCCTGGCGGCACAGGTTGCGATGAGCTCCGACCTTTGCGTCGAGGCGGATTCGGCCGGACATACGGACCGAGGCAATGCCACCGTGCTCCTGCCGGCCATGCAGAGCCTGAGGAGTCAGATCGAGAGCAGGCATCGCTACCGCGGCCGGATTCACATCGGTCTGGCGGGCGGCATCGGGACCCCTCAAGCGGCGGCTGCCGCGTTCATGATGGGCGCCGATTTCATTCTCACCGGATCCATCAACCAGTGCACGGTCGAAGCGGGAACCAGCGACGTCGTCAAAGACCTTCTGCAGGTGATCAACGTGCAGGACACCGACTATGCGCCGGCCGGAGACATGTTCGAGTCAGGGGCGCGGGTACAGGTGCTGCGCAAGGGCGTGCTGTTCCCCGGGCGCGCCAACAAGCTGCACATGCTCTACACGCGCTACGACGGGTGGGAAGACATTCCCGAAAAGGTGAGGAGTCAGATCGAGAGGACTTACTTCCAGAAGCCGTTCGCCGAGGTGTGGCGGGAGGTGCAGGAACACCATCGGCGAAAAGGGCGGCAAGCACTTCTGGACAACGCGGCCACCGACCGGAAGCAGAAGATGGCGCTGGTCTTTCGATGGTATTTCGCCTACAGCTCGCGGATCGCCATTACGGGAGACGAAACGAACCAGGTCGATTTTCAGGTACATACGGGCCCCGCCCTGGGGGCCTTCAATCAATGGGTCAAAGGCTCGGAACTGGAATCGTGGCGCAAGAGACACGTCGCTCAGATCGCCGAAAAACTGATGCAGGAGACGGCGGAGCTACTCGACCGCCGGATCCATGAACTGATGGGAACACCGGAGTCCGAATAATGAGCAACGCGGGATTGCAGGCAGCGGTCAAAGACTATCCGACTGGCATTTTCACTACCGTCTTCACCGGCAGCGAGGCCTTTCTGGCGGACCATGTCATTCAAGGCAGGAAGATCATGCCCGGTATGGCCTACCTGGAAATGGCCAGAGCGGCCGTGGCCCTGTCCGCCGCCGTCACCGACGAGCAGATGATCGTTCTGAGCGACAGCGTGTTCATCCAACCGATGATCGTACAGAGCGAATGCTCTGTGGAAACAAAAGTCTATCCAGGCGCTCCGGGGGAGTTTGGCGTCGAGGTCGTGACCAGCCAGGGCGTGCATTTCCAGAGCAACGCCCGGGTCATCGACAGGCGGGAGCAGGGAGCCGAAGCGCCATCCTCCAGGCACCTCGACATCACGGCCCTCGAGGAGCGGTGTACCGGCGCGACGTTGTCCAGACAGCAGATCTATTCGGACTATCGAAAGGCCGGTTTCAGCTACGGTCAGAGTCATCAAGGCCTCGAGACAGTGAAGCTTGGCAAGGGCTGCGCCCTGGCCACGCTCGTACTGCAAGGCTCAGGAGGGCAGGGGATGGATCTGAGCCCCGGCATGCTCGACAGTGTGATTCAAAGCGGCGCACTGCTCACCGGCCACGAGGGTGGGATTCGCGTACCGTTCATCGCCAGGAGCACCGGCATCTATGGTTCGCTGACCGACAAGGCCTATGCCTGGCTGACTGCAACAGAGAAAGGGATCGATTGCACAATCACCGACGACAAAGGCGAGGTCAAGGTCGTCATCACCGGCTTTGTGGCCCGGGAGCTCGATCTCAATCCCACTGAGGAATCGCTGATCTACTACGGGGTGGAATGGCGCGAGGAAGACGCAGCAGGCGATGGCAGTCAGAACGGCGGAGATCTCACGGTCATTGAGGGGCAAGGCGATTATGCCGGCCTGGTAAAGGCCGTCATTGAGGTGGCTCGAGGATTGATCGACGCGAGAGCCGGCCGGCACGTCATCGAAGTCCGGCTGCCGGCGGAGGAGCCGGCGTGGCTGGGCATCATCGGGCTTCTCGAGACCGTCAACCGCGAATATTCGAAGATCGGCTACAGGCTGAGAGCGGGAGACAGGTACGTCAAGCTCCGCTACAGTGAGAGAGAGCTGAACGGCGTGCCCGTGTACGCCTGGCCGGACGGCAAGACCGTCCTGATCACCGGCGGTCTGGGTGGTGTAGGGACGGTCATCGCCGAGGATATTGTCCGCTCGAGCAGGGGCTGCACGCTCATTCTCGCTGGCAGAAGTGAGCTCGATGCCGAAAAACAGGGTGTCATCGAGCGTATTGAACGCGTCGGCGCGAACGTAGTCCACGCACAATGCGACATCACCAGCCGGGCGGACGTGACCGCTCTCATCGCCCGATACCCGGAGATCTCCGGTGTGATTCACTGCGCCGGCGTCATCAAAGACGGTTTGATCCTGGATAAGACCGCGGATGCGATCGATCAGGTACTCGCACCGAAAGTCCGAGGTCTGGAATGTCTTGATGAAGCGACGGCAGCATTGAAGCTGGACTACTTCCTCACGGTGTCGTCGATCGTCGGCGTCCTCGGCAACGCCGGCCAGGCAGACTATGCAGCCGCCAATGGCTACATGGATGCCTACATCCGCAGTCGTGCGCTGCAGGTCGGGATCGGACGACGCCACGGGAAGAGTATCAGTATCGACTGGCCCCTGTGGGAGCGCGGCGGTATGCGGATCGATCAGGCGACGAAGCTGAACTTGCAGAGAATCTTCAAGAGCAGAGCGCTCCCCGACGCATCGGCGCTGACGGCGTTGAAACGGATCCTCGCCAGCGACGAGCAGCAGATCATGGTCTTTCTGGGCGACAGAAAAGCCGTCAATGAGATGCTCGAAAAGGCGAGCGGGAATACGCGAGGGCCACAGGCTGAGAAGACGTTCAGCATCGCCACGGACAGACTGGTCAGAGAAACCCTGCAGGAAATCAAGATTCAGACGGCGGAGCATCTCAGCCTGCGCCTTCCCCCCGCTCAACTGGATGAAGAAGCCGACTGGGCGGAGTTCGGCTTCGACTCGATCATCCTCTCGGACTTCGTCAACAAGCTCAATGCACGGTTCAACCTGGATCTGCTGCCTACGGCCCTCTTCGAGGCCACGAACATGCTGCGTTTCAGCCACTATCTCGCGAAGAACTACCCGCGCCAGATGGCCGTAGGGCTCACCCTGGGCGGAGACGAAGAGCCGAAAACGCCGATCGTCGAGGCGGAGCGGGAGCCGGAGAAGATCAGCAGCTTTGCCCTGAACTTTCGACGAGACTATGAGGCACGCGTGGTCTACCGGGAAGAGGACGTCGCGATCATTGGCATGAGCTGCAGAACGGCCGGCGCACGGAACACGGAAGAGCTCTGGCGCATGTTGGTCGATGAACGGGACATGATCACCGAGATCCCGGGGGATCGATGGGATTGGAAGGCCTGGCCGGACGCTGTGAAGTGGGGCTCCTTCATCGACGGCGTCGATGAGTTCGACTCCCTTTTCTTCGGGATTTCGCCGGCTGAAGCTAGGTACATGGCCCCCGAGCAGCGTCTCATGATGCAGCACGTGTGGGAGTGTCTGGAAAACGCCGGGTGCGGTGATGCCATCAAGGGAACGAACACCGGGATCTTCGTCGGTTGCGGCCCCAGTGGTTACACGTCGATGCTCAGCAACATGCCGGTGGAGTCGTACTCGTCGACCGGGGCGGTCCCTTCGATCGGCCCGAATCGCATCAGCTATCTCATGGACTGGCACGGACCGAGCGAACCGATCGAGACCGCCTGCAGCAGCTCACTGGTGGCCGTACACCGCGCGGTCGAAGCCATCCGCGGCGGGCATTGCGGCCAGGCGATCGCCGGTGGAGTGAACCTCCTCCTCACCCCGGACGCGTATGTCAGTTTCACGAAAGCCGGTATGTTGTGTGACGATGGCAGGTGCAAGACCTTCTCCGACGATTCCAACGGCTACGCGCGGGGGGAAGGCATCGGCATGATCTTGCTCAAGCCGCTGCGGGCGGCACTGGAAGACGGCAACATCATTCACGCCGTGATCAAAGGCACCGCCGAGAACCATGGCGGGCGCACCAACTCGCTGACGGCGCCAAATCCGAGGGCACAGGCGGCGGTCATCAGAAAGGCGGTCACGGACGCCGGTCTGCAATTCAGCCGCATCAGCTACGTCGAGTGCCACGGGACCGGCACTGCATTGGGCGATCCGGTGGAGATCGAGGGATTGAAGATGGTCGCCGCCGAGCGGCCTGAAGAAAGAGACGACGCACAACGCTGCTGGCTCGGCAGCATCAAATCCAACATCGGTCATCTGGAGATGGCGGCAGGCATCGTCGGCCTTATCAAGGTGGTTCTGCAGATGCAGCATAGGAAGATCGCCAGGAGCCTTCACTGTGCCACGACCAATCGCTATATCGACCTGTCCGGCACGCCGTTCGTGATCGCGCAGACGGCGAGTGATTGGGACGTGGCGCCGGGCCAGAAGCGCGTGGCGGGTGTCAGCAGCTTCGGTTTCGGCGGCGTCAACGCGCATGTCATTCTGGAGGAAGCCCCGGAGCTCCCGGTCGAGGACGAAGATGTCGACGCCGGCGCGGAGATGACGTCCCATTTGCTGATCCTCTCAGCGCGTAATGAAGAGACGCTCCTGAAGTACGCCGCACAGTACCCGGATTTCCTCAGAACCCTTCCTCGGACGCCGGCGACGCTGAAACGACTCGCCTATACGCTGCAGACAGGCCGTGCCGAGATGCAGGAGCGGGTGGCCTTCATCGCCAGGTCGGTCGACGAATGGGCCGGGCATCTGGACGCCTTCCTCCAAAGCGAAGGGAGGGTCAGTCATCGAAACGTCTATCGCGGTAGCGTCACCGGCGCCAGCAACCTGGAGATCGGCGACACGCAGGCAGGCCGGGACTATCTCCGGCAACTGCTGAACAGCAATGAATGCGCGAAACTGGCCGAGCTGTGGGTGAAGGGAACGAAGATCGACTGGCAGGCATTGTCCATGTGATTTCTGTTGAGAAAGGCTTTGTCCGCAGATTACGCAGATTAAGCAGATTAGATTCTGGTTCTAATCTGTTTCATCTGCGTAATCTGCGGACAAGCCTTTGCTTTATGTAGACCTCGCCACCACTTCATCGGCGAAGCGAGTCACCCGGCCGGAGACCTTTCGGGCGAGATCGATGCGTGACCGCCATTCGGCGGCGGACGCGATGCCGAGCGCCGCTTTGAGCCGGTCCATCCCTGCCTGGTAATGGCTTCTCCCGGCTTCCGGCGCATCGTTCTGGATGGCCATGTTGGCGATGGTGTGCATCATGGAGATCCAGAACATCGCCTCACGATGCTCTCCGGCGTCGATCATCTCGTAGGCGCCTTCAATGAGATACGGGCGTGTGCCGGCATCGAGGTTCCAGGATGTGTAAAAGGGGGTGTGCAGCACCTCCACCGATCTGTCGAAGGCTTGCACGCAGTCCTCCAAGTGACTGACGACTTGCTCGCGCTCCATGTGCGCGCATCCCTGCAACCCGAGAATCTCCTCATGAAGCTCTGGTCTCTCGTGACCCTCCAACAGTTCCCGTGAGAGAGCGAGACATCTGCGGGCGGTGGGCGTCCGCCCGGACGCCAGAGCGACGAGTCCTCCGAGAAACAGAACGGCGAAGCCGAGAAAGAACACGGGCTCAGGAGCGAGCTCGATCTGGCCCATCAGATCGGAGAGGAGCTTCTTCTGTACCTCACAGCGTGCCGCGATCCACCTCGGGTGAGCGAGCTGCTCAACAACGGCCGTTCGCAGCTCATGCAGGAGTCCCGTCGGATCGGAGAGAATCTCGCAGCTTGCCACGCTGCCGGCAAAGGAGGCGGAGAGGATGGCCTCAGAGGAGCGATGTTCCTCCAGGCTCTTGCACACGATCTCCAGCAAGAACCCTTCGTAGAGGAACTTTTCCTGAGGGACGGCGATGCGGTTCGGGTCCTCGACGACGACATAGATGTCGACGTCCTTGAACGACGGGAACGAGTCGTCCTTCCCCATCTCGTTGATCGAGCCGGCGAGGTAGGCACCGCGGAATCCGGGGAGAGCGGAACCGGTCTCGTCGACCCATCTCCTGGCGAGAGTGACGACTTCCCTGACCTTCATCCGGAGACGAGCCTTGCCACTTTCATCGCATCGAATGTAGCAGAGATCCGACGATCCGCACGTACGGCGGGAAGGATTGCCGCTATGATTCACCGCTCAGCCCCCGGAATCGGAACGACGCTCCGAACGCAACCGCAGGTCTGCGGCAGGCTCTCCACCGATAGGATCGGGATGATGAAAATCGGTCTGCAAACATGGGGGAGTGAGGGCGACATCCGCCCTTTCATCGCACTGGCCGGTGGCTTGAGTGCCCGAGGTCACGAGGTGACACTCGCCCTCACGAGCGTCGATATCAAGGACTACACGCCGTATGCGAAGTCGCTGAAGTTCGAGATCATTCATGCGCACGACACGTACGCAGCGTGGGGCGCCGATCGATTGTCCCGGCTCAAACAAGACATCATCAAGACGAAGCAGATCGATCAGGTGACGCGTCTTTACGACGACCTGCTCGAGCCCGCAGTCGAAGAGATGTATGAGGTCTCCAGGCGGCTCTGTGACGAGAACGACGCGGTTCTCGGGTACTTCATCGTCCATCCGTTGCAGCTCGCCGCGTTGAACAGAGATCGTCCGTATGCGACGCTGGTGTGGAGCCCGGACTTTTTTCCTTCGCGTCACAGGGCTCCCAGCACGCTCCCCGATCTGGGGAAGTGGATGAATCCAGGGTGGTGGCGACTGGCCGGAGCAATCACGAACAGGATGATCCTGAAGTACGTCAACCGGCTCCGAGCTCGTGAGGGGTATCCGGCCGCGAACGATGTCTTTTCCGATGCCTGGCAATCGAAAGCACTGACGCTGATTGCGGCCAGTCCGACTCTATTCGATCGGCCGGCGGACTGGGGCGATCACCTCCAGGTGTGTGGTTTCCTGGCCGTTCCGGAAGAGGCAGGGGAGTGGGTCATGCCTGAAGAGCTGCGGAGGTTCCTCGATGCCGGCGACCCTCCCGTTTTCATGACGTTCGGAAGCATGCCCCAATCGCGGCCGGCAACGGAGTTGTTCATCGATGCCGCCCGAGCCGCCGGTTGCCGGGCGATCATTCAGGCACGATGGGACGCGATTCCGCATTCCGGGGAAGACCCAAACATCCATCGCATCGGCGCGGCTCCCCATCACGAGATCTTCCCGTACTGTTCTCTAGTCGTCCATCACGGCGGAGCCGGAACGAGCCATTCGGCATCGCTTGCAGGATGTCCGTCCATAGTCGTCGAACATTTCGGCGACCAGATCTTCTGGGGAGCGCAATTAAAGCGCGCCGGCTTGACGACCAAAGTTCTCCACGCGCGCTCGGTCACATCGAAGATCCTCGGCGCGGAGATCCGCAACGTGCTGACGTCCCCGGCGATGAAAGCGCAAGCCCGCCGAGTCGCCGAGTCGATGAAGAAGGAAGACGGCGTGAAGCGTGCAGTCGCGCTGATCGAGGAGCGGCTGGCGCCGCATTGATGTGGTGTCTGAGGGCGACGGCCGGTCTTTCTCTTCGTTCCGCTGATTCAACCCCGCGCGCCCCTGTTGCTGCGCGCGGGGTGGAGATGGCCAAACCCCGAGGGGCAACTCAGAGACACAATTACTTCAGCTCAGCCGGCGCCTGCGCGGGTGCGATCTGCGTGAAGTTGTCGCTCCCGGCGTTCGTCGAATTCCACGCCGGCACGCCTCCGAGGGTGAGATACCACAACGTCTTGAGGTGGTTCGGCGTCCCGGCCCAGAGCGCGCCGTTCCATGACGTCGTCGAGGGACAGTCCTTGCCGAATTCCACGACGAAGCCGACGCTGTTGCCGTTGTAGAAGCCTACCAGCGGCTTGGCAATCCCCTTCCCGCATCCCACTGCGGTGGTGAACTTGCCCGAGAGCTTTCCGCCGCCGCCGTTGTCAACGCGGATCGTGGAGCCGCGCTCGTTGGCCCAATAGGATGTGCCGCTCGGAAACGACGCATACGGGTCGGCGGGGCGGACGGTCTGCGCCGTCACCACCACCGCAAGAAGCGCGAGAACCGTGACCGCCACCGCACTTACACTGATTCGCATGGAAGATCCTCCTTGTTGAAGGAGTGGCTTTCTGGAGGATTTCCCTACCCCCAACCTGCAGCGGACGCTTGTCAAGGAGGGCGCAAGTTGGGGTCTGCCATCGGATCTGGAAAATCAACTTGACGCACTTGGTCCAGTTACCGGCTCGACGACCCCGGAAAATCAATTGAGTTGATTTTCCAGAGACCCCCAACCCCAACTTGTCACCCGGCTGTCGTTCGCACCCAGCGCGCACTCACGCAAAATACCGCGCCAGCGCGATTTCGAGATCCTCCTGGCGGGTCGGCTTGGCAAGGTAGTCATCCATACCGGCGCCGAGGCATTTCTCCCGGTCGCCATCGAGGGCGTTGGCGGTCATGGCGATGACATAGCGGTGGCGCGAGTCTCCGTCGCGGAGGCGAATCTGCGTCGTGGCCTCGTAGCCGTCCATGACCGGCATCTGGCAGTCCATCACCACAATCGCGTAATCCGCCGCGCCCAGAGCCTCCAGAGCCTCGCGGCCGTTGCTTGCAGAATCGGCGCGATAGCCGAGTTTCTGAAGCTGCGACATCGTCAGTTTCCGATTGAGGAAGTTGTCTTCGACGAGCAGCAGCCGGACCGATTCGCGCTTTTCAGCGGGAACGGGGAGCGGCGGGAGGATGTGGCGCCTGACTGTCCGCGCGAGAACCGAGCGTTCGTGGCCCAGGGCGTCACCGGCCAGAGCAATAGTGATGGCGTCGAAAAGCTCCGCCTGCCCCACCGGTTTCAGCGCGTACGACTGAATGCCCGCCTCTCGCATCGTCTCTTCGTTGAGCGCCTTGCCGGCGACGGCGAGGAAAACCAGACCGGTCCGGGCGATGGCCGCATCGGCACGCACAGCGCGGGCGAAGGCGTGCTCGTCGAAGTCGGACATCCGGTCGAAGAGCGCGACGCGATACGGGTCGCCTGCGGAGGCTGCGGCGCGCATCATCGTCAGCGCCTCGGTCCCGCTGTCGCAACTGTCGACGCGCATCTCCGACGTCGTCTCCAGGTAGTGCCGCACCATGCGCCGGCTGGTGGAGTTTCGGTCGATGAGCAGCACGCGCTGACCGCTGAACGACAGCTCCGCCGACGCGATCGGCGCCTGCCCGTCACTGGGCCTGGGAAAGGTGATCGTCAACCAAAAGGTCGAGCCCACACCGGGCGAGCTCTCGACGTCGATCAGCCCACCCATGGTCTCGACGAGATGGCGCGCCGTGGCCAGTCCAAGCCCCACTCCCTGGAAGCGGCGGGTCTGCGTCGCCTCGAGCTGCGAGAATTTCTCGAACAGCAGCAGCCGGTCCTCGGCGGAGATGCCGATGCCCGTGTCGCTCACTTCGATGCGGACCACGATGTGCGAGTCCGTCTCCATCTGCCGCTTGACGCGCAGCACGATCTTCCCCTGCTCCGTGAACTTGATGGCGTTCTCCATCAGGTTCGAAATGACCTGTCTCAGCTTGGACTGATTGCCGCGGAAGAGCACGGGAAGGCGGTGATCCCAGTCGAGGCTGACCTCCACCTCCTTGCCAAGCGCGGCGACCTTCATCACCTCGACGATTCGGTGCGAGAGACGGTAGAGATCGAAGTCCACGTTTGCCGCGGCCAGACCGCCGGACTGCACGTTCGAGACGTAAAGGACGTTGTTGACGATGGAGAGCAGTTGGCCAGCGCTGGCACGAGCCTGATGCGCGAAGTCGCTCTGCTCCTCGTTGAGCGCCGACGCCAGCAGAAGGTCGATCATACCGACGATGCCGTTCATCGGCGTCCGGATCTCGTGACTGACGTTGGTGAGGAACTGGGTCTTGAGGCGTGCCGCCTCGAGCGCGGCGTCGCGTGCGTAGCCCAGCTCCGCCTCGAAAGCCTTCCGTTCGCTGATGTCGTGGAGCATTACCCGGGCCAGTACAGCCCGGCCGTCGATCACCTTCGGGTGAAATGTTCCCTCGACGTTGACCAGCCGCCCTCCGGCGGTCACCAGGACAGTTTCGATCGATTGCGGCCGGGCCGTGGCGATCACCTCGCGGAACGCAAGACGGAAGGCATCTTGCGCCACGGCTTCGATCACCCGCGTGATCGGCTGGCCGGCCACCTCCTCGCGCGTCAGCGCCAGCGTGCTGATGAACGCCTCGTTCGCGTGTAACAGCCGGCCGTCGGCGTCGACGCTGGCGATGAGGTCGGTGGTCCGTTCGAAGAAATCGCGGAAACGGCCGTTGCTCTCGTCCAGTGACGCCAGGAGACTGCGCACGCGCCGGCGCAGCGTGGTCTCGCTGTCGCGCAACGCCAGGCGGTCGGTCACCCGCAGGGCCAACAGGCGCAGCAGCTCGTGGAGGTTCGTGGCTGGTTGGCGCGGGCTGCGGTCGACGGCCGTCAGGGCACCGAGGAACGTACCGCCGCCATCGACGATCGGGGCTGAGGCGAAGAACCGGACAAACGGAGCAGCGGCCACGAGTGGATGTTGCGCCAGACGCGGGTCGTTCCTGGCGTCCGCCACCACCATCGGGTCCGACTGGCCGGCAACAACGGCCGCGAGCGAGTAGCCTCGAGGCAGCATCTTCACGTTCCAGCCGTTCGACGCCGCAATGCGCTCGATCCCGTCCTCGACAAAGCCGATGAACGCCGGCGCGGACGCCAGCCGCGACGCCTCCGCCACGATCACGTCGAGATCGGGATCTACTTCAGGCAACGCCGTCTCTGCCGCGCCATCTGCCCGTACTCGTTCCACAACTCTCTCCAGTCGGGACTCCTTTGGACCAGCAGGAGCATACCGCGTTGTGTCCTGAAGTGAGGACGGACCTCCGGCGTTACCCAAGTTATCCTACGAGAGGCGTAGTAACCCCGATGGCCCACACGGACCGCGGATCGTCATCCGCTTCTGCGCCAGCTCTCTCCTTTGCGCTTTCCGTGTCACGCCAACTTCGTCTCGAATTTCCGGGTGCCGTCTGGCATGTCACGAGCCGCGGCAATGAGCGCCGCGACATCTATCGGGATGATCATGATCGCCGCCAGTTCCTGAAATCCCTCGCTCAGGTGGTGGGTGAGGGGCGACGAAGGACTCCTAATCTAAGCGCGTTGCCTCACGCTCCCGCAGCCCGTCTCTGGACGGGACGCAGCACCTCGGCGAGGTCATCGGCGAAGGAGGCCGCATCGCCTGTGTCGAGTGAAGCGATGGTGACGCGGATTGCCGGTGGCGTCCGGAATCGATAGCGCTCGCCGGCGGCGACGGCCCAGCCGCGTTGGAAGAGTGCCTGCACGACGGCGCTCTCCTCGGGTAGAGGGATCCAGACGTTCAGGCCTGACATCCCATGTGCTTCGATTCCTCTGGTACGAAGCGCGTTGATGAGGGCGTCGCGGCGCTGCGTATAGGTGCGTTCGGCACGGGTGAGCAGCTTCTGGACGCCCTTGTCGCGCCACAACGTGACGACGAGCTTCTGCAGGATGTGGCTGACCCAGCGGATGCCGAGCGTCTGGCGTCCTTCGACGCGGGCGATCGTCCGGGCGTCGCCGGCGAGGATGGCCAGACGCAGATCGGGGCCGAGCGACTTCGAGACCGAACGGACGACGGCCCATCGTGCGCGCGATGCTTCGACGAGGGTGACGTACGGCGCACCGGCGATGGGGCCGGCGTGATCGTCTTCGATGACCAGGAGCTCCGGCCGTTGCCGGAGGAGTACGCGCAGTTGCCGGCCACGCCGCTCGGTGAAGGCGGCGCCGGTCGGGTTCTGCGCTCGCGGCGTGACGATGATGGCATCAGCGGCGCCGGCGCTCTGAATTGCGGCGGGCAGAAGGCCTTCATCGTCGACGGCTACCGGGACCGGAACGAGTGAGAGTGCGTGCAGGAGATCGGCGATGCCGGTGAAGCAGGGGTCTTCCACGAGGACGCGGTCACCGGGACGGAGTTGTTCGCGGAGAACACGTTCGATGCCGTCGAGCGCTCCACTGACCACAGCGACGGAATCGGCGGGTACGTTGCCGGCGATGAACTGTTTGGTGGCCAGTGCCACGAGCTCCGGGTCGTTGAGGTCATCGCGATAGAGGCGCGACCCGCCGTCCAGCTTGCGGAGAAACGGCTGCAGGTCGGGTAGCAGTTCCGAGGCGGGATTGCCGGTGGCGAGATCACGCACGCCGGGCGGCAGCATTGCGGGTGCGGGCGGCGCAGATGGCGATGCATGCCTCACGATCGTGCCGCGGCGGCCCTCGGCGAAGGCGATGCCGCGTTCCTGAAGGATGCGATAGGCGGCGGCGACGGTGGCCGGGCTTACGCCGAGCTGTCCGGCGAGCGCCCTGACTGCCGGAAGCTGTTCACCGCCGGCGGCCTTTCCATTCGCAACCGCCGACTCCACGCTGGCGGCGATCTTGACGGCGGTGGTTCCGTTGAGGTAGCGTTGTACTAACATATGAGCGACATTGTACTAGAACAAACGGAAACATTGCAATCGCCACGCACAACAGTCAAGCGTCTGGCCAGGCGGGGGACGTACGGCCGTGAGACCATCAACGCCATCATCGATGAGGCCTTGATCTGCCACGTTGGCTTCGTCATCGACGGCTCGCCGGTGGTCATCCCGACCATCCACACGCGCGTCGGGGATACGCTTTACTTCCACGGCTCGGCGGCCAGCCGGATGCTCCGCTCGTTGCGCGATGGCATCGACGCCTGCGTGACCCTGACCATCCTCGACGGCCTGGTGATGGCCCGCTCGGCATTTCATCACTCGATGAACTACCGCTCCGTCGTGGTGATGGGCAAAGGCCGCGAGGTCGTCGATGGGGAGGAGAAGCTGCGCGTGCTCGATGCGCTGGTCGAGCATGTTTGCGCCGGGCGCGTTGCGGATGTCCGTCCCCCCAACGAATCGGAGCTCAAGCAGACGCTGGTCATCGCCATGCCGTTGGCGGAGGCGTCGGCGAAGATTCGCACCGGTCCTCCGGTCGATGATGAAGCGGACTACTCCCTGCCGATCTGGGCCGGCGTCATCCCGCTCGCGCTCACGCCGTCGTCGCCTGTCGGCGACGAGCGGCTCATCCACGGATTAGCCGCTCCGGAGTACGCCACGCGCTATGAGCGATGACTACTCGGTACTCCATGGGGGGACCACGCCGTTCATGCGCGCGTAGGCGACCGACTGGCCGAGGTGCTCGTGCAGGTGGTTCAGAGCCATCATGAACGCCGCTCGCTCGGTGCTGTCGTTGCCGAACATGCGGATCGGTTTGTCGAGATCCGCATCGCTGGTGTTGATGATGGTATTTCGCAGGTAGTCGAACGACCGCCGCAACTCGTCGACGACGCGGGCCTTCCCGGTGACACGCTCGTAGGAGCGGGTGTCGAGCATCGGCTTGTCGCCGACAAAACTCACCAGCGTGTAGTTGCCGCCTGCGATGTGCATGTAGACCTCACTGACGGATCGGACGCCGCGCACGGGCCGCCAGGAGTACTTCTCGGACGGCATGGCTGTCGCGAGCGAGAGGATCTTCTTCTGCATGTCGTCGAGGTCGTGGAGCAGTTCGGCCCGCACCCCGCTTCTTGGTAGCACCGGAAGTGCGGCAGCCCGGTTCTCGCGCGCGGCGGTTTGGTGCACCACGGCGGTGAGCGGCGTGGTGGCGGCGAACACAATCGCAGCGACAGAAAGGAGACGCATTCCGGATTCCCGAGGACGCAACAGGTTACTACTCCCGCCGGATGTTCGCGAGCAACGAATGATCCGGTGCGAAGACGACTTTTCGCGGTACGGCCGGCAGATCCTGTGACATCGTCTCCTCGTTCTTACGTATCCGCATGAAAATGTTGCCGGAGCGGTTGCCGTCGAACTCCAGGTGTACTGGGGCGACCATCATGAAATCGTCGCGTACGCCGCTCCGCCTCACGGTCAGCGTCAGCTTGGCCCCGCCGGTCGAATTCGGCTCGACCTTGTAGCTCCAGCGCAGGGTAGGGATCGCTGAATCGTAGACCCAGTCATCGAAGAAGTAGCTCCAGTCGCCGGGAGCGTCCCGCTCCACGATCTTCTGGAAATCGGCGGTGCTTGCGTCCTTCCCGCTGTACTCCTTGACGAAGTCGCGCAGGATCTTGACGAAGAGCTCGTCGTTGTTCGTCTTGGCGCGAAGCATGGTCCGGAGCATGTGCAGGACGAGCGGCCCTTTGTAGTAGGCCTGAATCTCATAGCCGGCGGGGACGTCTCCCGTTCCGGCGCGGTAGCCGGCGCCGATCGGACCGATCCGGGCGCGGGCAGCGGCATTGAATTCGATCAACCATGGACGATTGAACTTGCTGAAGCCGCCGGAGAGGTTGCCCTGCACGATGCCGTCGTAGACGCTGATGATCTCGTCGTAGTACTTGTCGCCTCCCTTCACCGTCGCCTGTACGAACAACATCGAGGAGTATTCGGCAAAGGACTCGCTCAGCCATTGATCGCGATAGGTCTTCCATCCGATCTTGTGGCCCCACCACTCGTGGGCCACCTCGTGCGCACGGAAAAGCTCCGTGGCGCCGGGATGCTCCTCATAGGAAAACTCGGAGAGATGGAGAAAGCCGTCAAAGGCCTGCCCGTGGCCCGCGGCGATGGCGGTCGCGTAGATTTGCGGCGTGTCCAGCTTGTCATCGAACAGGTATTGATAGAAACGGAGCGAGTTGATGACGTCGGCGCCGGCGTTGCGGATACGGGCACCCGGATCGAGCCCAGTGACAGTACCAAAGGAGATGACTTTCGGTGCACCGGCGAGCTCCAGAGGGACCTCGGTGAATTTCTCCGCGGTTGAGAAGGTCACCATCTTGGCGGGCTTCTCGACGAGCCAGATCGACACCTTGCTGCCGTCAGGCGCTTCGGTTTCTTCCGTGCGTCGTCCCATGGCACGCACCTCGTTGCGCTTGGCGACTCTCAGCTCGAGCCGGGCGGTTGTCGTGTCGAACGCTTCAGGAACCGTTGGATACCAGAGGTTGCCGAACGCGTAGTTCGCCGTTTCCAGATCGTAGTGAAACGTGACCGCATGCGGCTCGCCGGCTTTCAGCGGCGCCGGAAAGATCACGGTGAGGATATTGTTGTAATACTCCTTGCCGATGCTGAACCCGCGTGCGCCGACATGGTCCCGAAGGATGGTGAGCGGCTGGCCTTTCTCATCGGTAGCCGTCAGATCCTTCGCCGTCGGGTAGAGCTCGAGCGGTAGCGCGACGAGGCCGTCGATGTTGGCCGAGAGCTCTTCCTGGATCGTGTAGTGTCCGTTGAGCATCATCTGCTCGGTCTGGCCGATCCGTTCCGCGTTCCACTTGCCTTTCGAGAGGTCAGCCTTCACATCGAGATGACTCACGGTGGCTGGGCGAACATCGTGATCGCCTGGTCCTCCTTTGGCATTTCGGTCCTCGGCGCGATCGAGGCTGATCCAGGTCTCGGCGGTCCCGCGGTCCCAGTGAATCAGTTGGCTCTCTTCCCGGCGAAGCGAATCGTAGTCGTACGTGACCCAGTCGAAATCGGCGGTCTTCATGGCCGCCGTCAGTTGCAGGGCGCCGGGGTTCAACATCGCGGCGACGACGGCGGCATCGACGTCATGGCGCAGGTCGATCAGCCAGTGGTTGTGACGATTCTCGGCGAGGCTGTTCTTGGCGAACGGCTCTTTCGCGGCGCCGGGAAACAGCTTGTCGATCGTGTCGTCGGACGAGCGCAGGACCAGTTGCGTGAATGCTTCATCGACCGAGCTGATTTCCTTCCGGGAGAAGCGTTTGAGCTGTGCCACTTCGAAATGGTCGGGGACCGTCATCGCGAAGTGCCCGACGCCTTCGAAAACGAGGCCTGTCACGCGGCCGGAGGAAACCGGCTGCATGAGGCGGACAGTGCCTGACGTGAGCGTGATGATGGCGGTGTCGCGCGCGATCGTTACCGGCTGCGTCAGGGTGATTGGCGTGCTGGCGAACTGCCACTTCTGCAGTTGGTCGTAGTCCTCGCGCGCGTGTGCCGGGCCGGCGGCGAAGACGGGCAGGGTCAGAGCTGCAAAGACGAAAGCCGTCAGAAGCGACGCGCGAAGTCGCATGGATCCCCCTGTAGTCGAAACGGAAATTGGACTGTCGATCCACTTTAACACGGGGGCCGTCAGTGCCGAGGGAAGGAAGGTTGGTGCGAAAGGGGGGAATCGAACCCCCATGGTCTAATGACCACAGGCTTCTGAGACCTGCGCGTCTACCAATTCCGCCACTTTCGCGTACGAGCGGGACCGAGATTCTCGGTTGCAGGCAAAGGAATGTCAATCAATGGATTGGTATTCCTTTCAACGCGCTTCCAACGACGGCGTAAAGTGACTATTCTGATCGTGGCGAACACGTACCGAGAACCTCCCATGCAGCCTACCGAAGCCGCCTCCGCGGTGTTGGAGCGCGCGAAACCTACAGTCGTCCCTCCGCCGGAAAATGCCGCGTTCGAGATCTGGAACCTCCCGAACTCGCTGACGCTCTTCCGCATCTTCCTGGTGCCGTTCATGGTGGTGGTCCTTCTGACGAAGTACTCGAACTACCTCGGCCTGGCCATCTTCTTCGTAGCTGCGATCACCGACTACTTCGACGGCTATTTCGCGCGCAAATACAACAAGATGACGCGTCTCGGCGCGTTGCTCGACCCGATCGCGGACAAGCTTCTGATGTCGGCGGCCTTCATCTCGCTGATCGAGCTCGGTCTCGCCCGTGCCTGGATGATCGTCATCATCATCGGACGCGAGTTCGCCGTCTCCGGCCTGCGGTCCATCGCCGCGCAGCACGGCGTCACCATCGCCGCCTCGCCGCTCGGCAAGACGAAGATGGTGGCGCAGGTGGTGGCCATCGCGCTGCTGATCGCCGGCTACGAGCTCGGCGAGTTCCGATTCATCGGCGAGCTGGCGCTCTGGGTGGTGATGGTTTTCGCACTGGTCTCCGGTGTCGATTACTTCATCAAGTTTTCGCGCGCCGTGCTGCGTACGTGAGGGGCGCCTACTCCGGCGGAGTCTCTTCGAGCGCTTCGAGGTTGCCGAGGATCGATTCGATGCGGTTGCGGATCTCTCCACGTTCGCGCTTGAACCGTTCGTTGTCTTCTTCCAGCGATGACGCGCGCTCGGTCGCTTCGCCCTGTTGCTGCAGACGGACGTTCGCGTCGTCCAGTTGACGCCTCAGGGCGTCGCGCTCGCGGCGCAACTCCTGAATGGTGGCGATCGCTTTTTCCACGCGGTCGTTGAGGCGTCCGAGGATTTCTCCCTCTTCGGTTCCGGCGAGGCTCATCTGGTCGTTGTCACGGTTCTTCTTCACGTTGTTTTCTCTCTCAGAGTAGTTTCACCGGCAGCATGGCAGCGAGTCTCGAAGCGAGCTGATGGTGATGCCCGGCAATCTCGTCCTGGGTCAGCGAGCGGTCGAATGCCTGATACCACATGCCGAGCGTGGTTTTGATGATGTCGTCTGTTCCGTCGGGGACAAAACGGTCGCGTAGACCGACTTGGTGAAGATGGGGCACATCGAACGATCGGATCGCATCGATGATGCGTTGATACTCGAGGTCACGCCCATGCGTGAGAGCGAGGATCATCGGTACGCCGGGGAAGCGCGCTACAGGCGCCATCTTCCAATCCGTATTCGACGACGCGATGATGGCCTCGACGTCGATCTCCGCGACGCCCACGTCGCCTTTGATACCGAACATCTGCAGCACCTCCGACGCAAGGAACCCGAGGCTGGCGATCTCCCGGTCGCCGTGCCAGGCAACAGCGCGTTTTCCGCTGCGTAGCCATCGCTGATCAGACGCCGCGAAGGTCACGTCGACGTGCATTTTCGCCGCGATCTGTTCGATGAGGCCTTTGATGTCGAAGAAATCGACCGGCCGCTTCGCATCACCCCAGAACGTTCCGATGGAGCCGTAGAGCACGATGGCGATACGGTGGTGCTCGTTTACGGGGGAGTGGGGAGTGGGGGATGGGGAGTGGGAGTTGGAGCAAGAAGACGCCACCCGAGCGTGCTCCTCTCCCACTCCCCACTCCCCACTCCCCACTCCCGCACGGTGATACGTTCTCCCTACTTCGAAGAAGGCACCATCGCGTGTCCCGTACGAGCGGTTGTAGACGGCCGTCTCGAGCAGGCCGGGAACGAGCGATAGGCGCATCGCTTCGATTGCTTCTGAGAGTGCGTTGGTGATCGCGATCGGCTCTTCATCCGAGACGAGGGCGTTCCACTCCGGACGGATGAACGAGTAGTTGATGGCTTCGGACAGGCCGCAGCCGGTCAGGACATCGCGGATGGCGTCTTCGGCGATGTCTGCCGCCTCGCGTCGAACGTCGCCGGTTGTGACGCGCGGCAGCATGGCCGGGACGTTGTCGAGACCGAAGAAGCGAAGGACTTCCTCGATCAGGTCCGCCTCTTCGAAGATGTCGCCGCGATACGTTGGAACGGTGACCCGCAGCCCGTCGTGAACCTGCTCGGCGGTGAAACCGAGGCGGCGGAAGAGCTCGAGCGCGTATCCGGCTCCGACGGCTCCAGCCGAAGCCTCGTGCAACCTCGTCGAGCGAAGGCGGATCGTTTTCGGTCTTACTTCGGCGGCGACGACGTCGATCGGCGCTTCCACGATGCCGCCGCCGCTTTCGACGATCATCCTCGTCGCTTCGGCGATGACCGCGAGCGTGTCGTTGGGATCGACGCGCCGCTCAAAACGGTACGACGCATCGGTCTTCAGACCGAGCCGCCGCGCCGTGCGGCGGATGGTTGGCGGATCGAACCATGCGCATTCGAGTAACAGATTGCGCGTCGATGCTGTGATCTCCGACTCGATGCCGCCCATGATCCCGCCGAGGCCGGTGGGGCGGTGAGCATCGGCGATGACGACCGTTTCGGGATCGATCTTCCGGATCTCGCCGTCGAGGGTCTTCACCGTCTCGCCCTGCTTGCCGCGGCGAACGATGATGGTCTGTCCGCCTACGCGGTCGAGGTCGTACGCATGCAGCGGGTGACCGAGCGCGGCCATCACGTAGTTCGTGGTGTCGACGATGTTGTTGATCGGGCGCAGGCCGGCTTCCTCTAGGCGCCTGGCGACGAGCGGCGAGGAGGGTTTGACTGTGACGTTGCGGATGACGACCCCCGAATAACGGATGCACATTTCAGGGGCTTCGATGCGGATGATTGGCGGCGAGGACCCTTCGGCTCCGCTCAGGGCAGGCCCTTCGGCTCCGCTCAGGGCAGGCGCCGCGATTCCGATCTGCGGTCTTCCCAATGCGGCAGACAGCTCCCGGGCCATGCCGATGTGCGACATCGCATCGACGCGGTTCGTCGTGATCTCGAGATCGAAGACCGTATCGCTGCCATGGCGCTCGACAGACTCGACGGCATGGCCGATTTCTGTCAGGCGAACGCCGAGCTGGTCATCGCTGATATCGGAAAGATCGACGTAATCGTTGAGCCACTCGCGGGAGAACTTCATCGGGGCGGGGATTGTAGCTGATCGTCAGGGAGCTTCATGAACCGAAGGATACGCGGGCAAGTAGCCCTTCCGCGGCGTCGTGAGGGTTGTTCTTCTTCCGGAGAACATCATCGAGGAGCTGCTCGTAGCCGGAGCGTGTGATGGTGCTGCCGATCAGACGGTCCATGAACTTTTCCTTGAGCATCGTGGCGATGCGGATTCGCACACGTTCGCGGTTGCGGCGATCGAGCTCGCCCGACGATTGCAGGTGCTCGAAGTGTTTGACGATGGCCGCGTCGAGATCCTCGGTTCCCTGATTGGTCGAGGCCACCGTCTTCACGATCGGCGGGATCCAATCGCCGTGCTCCTCGACGAGCGACATCATCATCGTGATCTCGGTGACGGTGCGGTCCGCCCCCGGGCGGTCGGCTTTGTTGACGACGAAGACGTCGCCGATCTCCATGATGCCGGCCTTGATCGCCTGAATGTCGTCACCCATGCCGGGGACGAGGACGACGACATTCGTCTGGACGGTTCGAATGATCTCGACCTCGTCCTGACCGACGCCGACGGTCTCGACGAGAACGACGTCGAACCCCGCGGCATCGAGGAGGTCGACGACATCATTGGTCGCCCTGGCCAGTCCGCCCAGAAAGCCGCGCGTCGCCATCGAGCGGATGAAGACGCCGCGGTCGGTGTAGAGATCAGCCATGCGGATACGGTCGCCCAGGATCGCGCCGCCGGTGAATGGCGAAGTGGGATCGACCGCGATGATGCCGACTTTCTTATCCTGCCCGCGGTAGTACTTTGCCAGAGCGGCCACCAGCGTCGATTTGCCGGCGCCGGGCGAGCCGGTGATGCCGATGATCCGCGCGCGTCCTGTCGCCGGATAGATGCTGGCCAGCAGCCGTTCCGCACGCCCGTCGTCACGCTCGACGAGCGAAACCGCTTGTGCGAGCGCTCGGTATTTGCCGCTGCGGAGAGAGTCGGCGAGGTTTGTTACGAGGGTGTCGGGTGTCGGGTGTCGGGTGTCGGAGTCTGGCTGCATTTGCTGGTTCTCGACTCCCGGCACCCTACACGTCATTGGTCCAATCCCGCGAGCAGGCTCCTCGCAATCACCATGCGTTGGATCTCGCTCGTCCCTTCGCCGATCGTACACAGCTTCACATCGCGGTAGTACTTCTCGGCGGGGAAGTCCTTGACGAAGCCGTAGCCGCCGAAGATCTGCACGCCTTTCTCGGTCGCGCGCACGGCGACCTCGGAGGCGTAAAGCTTGGCCATCGCCGACGCCTGCGTCACCTTCTCGCCTGCGTCCTTGATCGTCGCGGCGCGATAACAGAGCAGCCGCGCGGCCTCGATCTCGGTGGCCATATCGGCGAGCATGAACTGGATGGCCTGGAATTCTGAGATGGCCTTGCCGAATGCCTGGCGTTGCCTGGCGTAGTCGCGCGCCGCTTCATACGCGCCTCGGGCGATGCCGACCGCGAGCGCGCCGATGGAGATGCGCCCTCCGTCGAGGACTTTCATCGCGTCGATGAAGCCGTAGCCGACCTTGCCGAGGATGTTCGACGACGGGACGCGGCAGTCTTCCATCACCAGTTCCGCTGTGTCGGAGACGCGCATACCGAGCTTGTTTTCCTTCTTCCCGGGCCGGATGCCGGGACGATCCATCTCGATGGCGAACGCGGTGATGCCATGCTTCTGGTCCGACTTGTCGGTCACAGTCAGGACGACGGAGATGTCCGCATAGGTAGCGTTGGTGATGAAGTTCTTCGTCCCGTTCAACACCCAGTCGTCGCCATCTTTGACCGCTGTGGTGCGCAGGCCGGATGCATCACTGCCGGAGCCGGGCTCGGTGAGGCCCCATGCGCCGATCCATTCACCCGAGGTGAGCTTCGGAAGCCATTTCTTCTTCTGCTCATCGTTGCCGGCGAGGTAGATGTGCCCGGAGCCGAGGGAATTGTGCGCTGCCACGCTGAGCCCGAAGCCGCTGTCGACGGCACCCAGCTCTTCGATGACGTGGATGTAGTCGATGTAGGAGAGGCCGGCGCCGCCGTACTCTTCCGGGATGGTTACGCCGAGCATCCCCAGTCCGCCGGCGCGTTTGAAGACGTCCGTCGGAAAGTGCTGCTTCTCATCCCATTCCATGAGGTGCGGCTTGATTTCGCTGAGCGCGAAGTCGCGCACCATCTGTTGTATTTGAGTCTGCTCTTCAGTGAGACGGAAATCCATTCACGCTCCTCGGGATTCGGGCTTCTGCGGTGATCTGATTGGGGGCCGCGCCGGCCGGTTCGCCTTCGCGTCCGCGCCTCGTCAGGCCGGAGGAGGATGATAGCAGGGTGGAGGTGGGAAATGGTGACACGGGTACAGTCGTTCGATACAATTATGTCAGTGCGGAACCACCGAGAGAATTTCACCGATAGTGACCTGCGCCGCATGCAGGCCGAAACGGGCGTTGATGTTTACGCGCTCCTCGATCTTCTCGAACTTACGCCTACCGAACGGCTACGAAATGCGATGGCGAACGCACACAATCTGACGCGGCTTCGCACCGCTACGCGACGCGTGACCGGGACGAAATGACTGCAACGGTGGCTCTCGACAGGCTTGCGATTCTCGGTGCGCTCCATCGCCGAGATGTCCGCTTCGTTCTGATCGGCGGTATCGCTGGTTACCTGTTGGGTTCGAATCTCCCTAGCGCTAATCTGGACATATGCTTCGCGCTCGACCTCGAGAACGCGCGAAGACTCGCTGATGCGCTCAACGATATGCACGCCACACTGCGTGGGTCTATGGACGACCAGGTAGATGAGCACATACTGCACCTCGGCGAGGTTCAGGTCTTCAATACCGACTTCGGTGTTTTGCGATGCGTCGGCACTCCGACTGGAACAGACGGCTATGACGATTTACAGACTCACGCCGAATGCATGGAAATTGACGATGTGAAGACCTACGTCGCGTGCCTTCCTGATTTGATTCGCATGAAAGAGGGGAGCGATCGACCGAGGGATCGGATGGTGATCGAGATGCTCCGCGCCGTGCAGAGACTTCGCAAGAAACGCTAAAGCAGCATCCGATACACGTCGTTCTTCCGCATCCCGAACTTTTCCGCCACCGCCTTCACCGCATCGTTGCGGCGCATGCCGCCTGCGCGGAGGCGCTCGAACTCGGCTGCGATCTCCTCGGGTGATGCGGCGCTGACTGTTGATCGGGCAGCGGCGAAGACGAGGGTGATCTCGCCGTAGATCGATTGCCGCGTTCGCAGCTCGGCGAGGACTTCGCTGATCGTGCCACTGAGGAACTCCTCGTGCAGTTTGGTCATCTCGCGGCCGGCGGTGATCTCGACGTCGCCGAGGACGGCGAGCGCGTCTTCGAGGGAGTCGATCACCCGCTCCGGCGACTCGTAGACGACCACGGTGTGGCCCAGCTCCGCTGCGGTGCGGTAGAAATCAGTTCGCTCGCCGCGGCGATGCGGAGTGAATCCGAGGAATGTGAAGGGGAGAGGCGCGATGCCGCTGGCGACGAGAGCGAGGACGCCGGCGAACGGGCCGGGAATCGGCTCGATGACGAGGCCGAGCTCCCGCGCGATGCGAACGAGCCGGAAGCCGGGATCGCTGATGACGGGCATGCCTGCATCAGAGACGATGGCGATCGTCTCACCCGCCGCAATGCGTTCGGCGAACGCGCGTGACTTCGCCTCCTCAGTGTGATCATCGAATCGCTCCGTTGGCCGGACGATGCCGAAGTGCGTCAACAGCTTGCGCGTATGACGCGTGTCCTCGCAGAGGATGAGGTCCGCCGTCTTCAGGGCTTCGATCGCCCGCGGCGGAAAATCGCCGAGGTTTCCGAGCGGGGTGCCGACGATGAGAAGCTTCCCGGACATTGGAGGTGAGTGTATCGACTACGTGTGCGGCCGCGAGGGAGGGAGGTCATCCAAGTTACTCGAACTCGCGGACGATCCGATCCCACTCCCCCCGTTCACGCAACAATCGCTCTACCAGTTCACGGAACGCCCCCCGGCCACCGCGCGACTCCAGTTTCCATGTCGCGGCGCGAAGTACCTCGGCAGCGGCATCGGCTGGCGCGGCGGAGATGCCGGCGCGGAGCATCGGAGCGAGGTCGGGGAGATCGTCACCGACATAGAGCGCCTCGTCGAAACGGGCCTTCAGCCTCACCAGAATCGCTTCGAAGGTGGTCAGCTTCTTTACGGCGCCCTGGTGCACTTCGTTGATGCCGAGCTCCTTCGCCCGGCGCGTTAACGCCGGTGAACTGCGCGATGTCAGCAGCACGATGGTGATGCCTGAGCGCTGCGCCACCTTGGCGCCGAGTCCGTCGCGGACGTTAAATTCTTTGATTTCGGAACGATCGCCTACGTAGCTGATCTTACCGTCCGTCCAGACGCCGTCCACGTCCGAGACGATGATTCGAATATCGCGTGCGCTTGCCATTCGGAGAAGGATAGCAGCCTCTCCCATAGAATCCGCGTGGTGACTACCCGTTCGCGCCGCGCCCTGCGCGGCCGCATCCTCTACCGCGCGCTGCAAGGTGTGAGTGCCGTGGTGCGCCGCCTGCCCCTCCGGTTTGCCCGTGCCGTCGGCATTTCTCTCGGCCATATCGGGTGGCACGTGCTCTTACGCGACCGCCGCCGTGCGTTGACGAACATCGCAGCAGCCTTTCCCGATTGGGCTCCTCGCCGATGCCGAGCAACCATCCGATCGATGTTCCATCACCTCGGCATGACGCTGGTCGAGATGCTCTGGCTTCCAAACCTGGACGCCGCAACCTGTGAGCGAACGACGACATTCGAGGGACTCGAGAACCTCCGGCCCGGAGAAGGGATGGTCGGCATCACGGGTCATTGCGGCAACTGGGAGTGGATCGCCCACGCCATCGCCCTGCGTACGCCGGTCACCGTTCTGCATCGCGAACGGGATGAGCCGGAGATGAACCTCTTCATCACCGGCCTGCGCGCGAATGCGGGCATCACGACGATCGATCGCGGCTCCACCGCTGCCGGGCGAGAGATGATTCGTGCTCTGCGCAGCGGCAGCATCCTGGCGTTCCTGATCGATCAGAACATCCGCGCCGAGAGTGTCAAGGTGCCGTTCTTCGGACGCCCCGCGCTGACGCCGATCGGTCCCGCCCGGCTGGCCGTACGGATGGGCGTTCCGATCACATGTATGTTCGGCGAGCGCCGGGGCAGCATCTTGCACATCCGCATTCTCGAGCCGATCAACGTCAGCAAGGACGACGATCCGGTCGCCCTCACCGCCCGTCTCACCGCCGGCATCGAAGCCCAGATCCGCCGAGTCCCCGAACAGTGGGTATGGATGCACGACCGCTATCGCGAACGGCCGCGATGGGATGTGACACCAGTGTCCGAGTAGGAGAGGCTTCATCCGCAGATTACACAGATGGACGCAGATGGAGGACTCGTCATTCTCTTTCTGCGTCCATCTGCGTAATCTGCGGATAAGCCTTTGGGGACGGACCTTGAGATCCGTCCCCATTTCGTAGCATTACACCCTACGAAGTGCGATCACGGCCAGCGCGAGGCCGAGGAACATCAGAACCCACAGGCTCAGCGTTGGGACGAGGACGATGACCAGGAAGGGTGTTGGGGTGCTGTTGTTGCCGGGGTTGCTGTCGTTGTCGGGATCGACGTTGCAGCCGTCCTGGGAGATGTCGGATACGACCGATGTGTCGGGTGCGACGCCGGTTCCGGTGGATGACGACTGATAGGTGTTGTTCACTCCGTGCGGATCGACGCGGATGATCAGATGGACGACGCCGCTCTGTGCCGGGGTCAGGGTGTTGCCGGCGGCGAGGAGATTGTCGTTGCCGTTGCCGTCGTATCCTGGATTCACGACCAGATTGCTGCTGGTCACGGAGAGCACCGTATATGTTGCCGGAGATGTGATCGCGGTCGTCAATGGTGTGTGCAGAGCGGCCGAGGTCAGCGGAACGTTGCCGGTGTTCAGAACATTGACGTCGAGCGAGATGTCAGTGGCGATGGGGTCGTTGACCGCTGTCTTGACGAGACATTCGCCGACGCCGATCTGCGGGTGCGCCACCAGCATGTTCGCGGCCCAGTCTTCGACCTCGCCGTCGTTCGCCAGGCCTGTCGGTCCGAGACCGCCGATCGATGAGATGCGGCAGCGCGTCATCGTTGGTCCGGAGACAGCGGGGACAGGGATCGGGAAGGTGAAGGTGTGCGACGTATTGGCGGAGAGCGCAAAGTCGGGAACGATGTGCTCGCCCGCGTCGGCCCATGAACCGTTGTGGCTGAAGTCCATCCAGCAGGTGACGATGCCGCCTGTAGGTCCGGTCGTGACTGTGATCGATCCCGTCGTGCCGGGGATCAACGGGACCGGGAAGGCGACGCCATCTTCGTCCGCGCCATCGCCGGTGGCTGTCGCATTCGGTTGTCCATCACCCTCGGTGTCAACCGTCGGGCCGAGGGTTGGGTTGTTTGACGGCAGAACGTAGTGCCGCGCACCGTTCGACGCCAGCAACGTCGGATAGGCAGGATCAGGGGCGTCTCCGAAGTCGAGGCCGGCAGTCGCGACCGCGTAGTCTTCGACTTCGCCGTCGTTCGCGAACCCGGTCGGCAATGCGGTGCCGGTCGACGAGAGGCGGAAGCGTGCGTAGGTCGTCGCGCGTGTCTTTGCGTTGCACGGAACATTGACGTTGATCGTGTTCGCTCCTGACACGAGCGCCGCCGAGACGACGACGTGGTCGCGTGGATTGTCGAACGTTCCGTCGCCATCGAAGTCGATCCATGCGTCGAGCTTCGGAGTGGCGATGCCTGCGGTGTTGGTCAGGTTGACCGTGAGTCCTTGCGTGGTGCAGGCCTTGAACAGGTTGCCGGCGGGTAAGGTGACTCCGTCCTCGTCGGCACCGTCGCCGGTGGCTGCCGCATTCGGTTGTCCATCAACCTCGGCGTCGACGGTCGCGCCGAGCGAGAAGCCGCTGACGATGGTGTGACGGGGTCCGTTCGACGCGAAGGTCGTTCCGTAGCTGTTCGGTGCGTCGCCGAAGTCGACTGTCTGGATGGTCACAGCGTAGTCCTCGACTTCACCGTCTGGGGCATCGCCTGCCGGCCCGAGTCCGCCGGCGGAGGAGAGGCGGAAGCGCATGTAGGAGAGGCCGCCCGAGGCGTTGCAGGGGACGGCGAAGGTCAGGTTGTTGGAGCCGGCGTTGACCGTCTGGCTCACGAAGATCTGCTCGCCGGCGCCGGCGAATGTACCGTTCCGGTTGAAGTCGATCCAGGCGTCGAGTTTTCCGGCCGCTCCGGCGGTCACTGTCACGCTGGCGGTGCTGCATGTTGCGATTGGGGAGGTGAAGACGACGCCATCCTCGTCATCGGCGCAGGTGCCGATGCGGCTGGTGCCTGCGCTGCCGTCGTCGCCGTTGGCCGCGGCATTCGGCTGGCCGTCGAGCTCCGTGTCGACGCACTGGCCGAGCGTCAAGGTTGTTCCCGGGATGATGACGTGGCGGGCCGCACCAGCGCCCTGCGTGCCGTAGCTGGCGGGGGCATCGCCGTAGTCGTAGCCGATGATTCCGACGGCATAGTCTTCGACTTCGCCATCAGCGGCCGGACCGGCCGGCGGCAGATTGCCGGCTGTTGAGCAGCGGAAGCGAGCGTAGGTCGTGCCGGGGATGGCGCTCGCGGGAACGGTTGGCGACAGAACTGTCGGCGGACCGTTGGGAACGATGAGATTTGTGGCGATCTGCTCGCCGGGGGAGTTGCCGAAGATGCCGTCCTGGTTCCAGTCGACCCACGCGTCGAGGTGACACTGGGTGGGGCCGCCTGCGGTGACGCTGAATGTGGCCACGTTGCCGGGAGTGAAGGGTCCGGTGAAGGTGACGCCGTCCTCGTCCGAGGTTCCGCTGCAGGTGCCGATGACGATTCCGTGCGGACCGTTGTCGTCCGCGGTGGCGGTGGCGTTCTGCAGGAAGCCGCCGTCGGAGTCGACGCAGTTGCCGAGGTATGGAGCGTTCGGAACGCCGAGAAGATGGAAGGGGCCGTTGTCGAGCGCGGTGGTGTTGTAGTTGCCGCGGCCGGTCCCACTGCCGGTATCGGGGGCATCGCCGTAGTCGTAGTAGAGCGGCGACGGTGATGAGGTGATGAAGCCGAAGTCGACGGTGAGGTTGGTGTTGGCGTCGCCATCCTCGGAGGTTGGCTCGCCGCCGTTGCTGAGGGTGACGGGTTTGCTGCCGATCAGTGCGCCGAGGTTCGTGCCGTTGTCGTCGCCGTTGACGTCATCGTCAGGATCGGGCGCCGGGTCGTTGCCGGTACTGGTCGAGAGGCCGAAGAGCGCCCCACCTCCATCGAAGCTCGAGGGATGAACGACGACTATGTAGTTGCCGGGCGCGAGATTGTCGAATCGATAACGGCCGGAGAATCCGGACACCGTGCCGGTGGTGGCCGTATCGAGATACTCGTCCAGCGACGGCAGCCCATCGTTGTTCACGTCGCGATAGAGATCGAGACGAACACCGTCGATTCCGGTCTCGCCGTTCTGCGGCTCGAAGATGCCGTTGTTGTTCGTATCAAGCCAGACCTGATCGCCGAGGGCCAGGATGCCTGAAGCGGTGACGATGCCGGCGTCGATCGTCAGGTTCACTTCGTCGGGCGCGAGAGTCACCAGTTGCGAATTGCCGGTGCTGGTGTTGGCATCCGAGTCGACGGTTCCGTCGGCGCCGGTATGAAGTGATGTGAATCCGGTGGCCACCGATGGCAGCACGAACTGTACGTAGTAGGCGAGACCGGGAGTGAGTCCCTGGAAGAGGTAGTAGCCGGGACGGCCGTAGACGTCGTCAGCCGTGACGGTGGTCGCCACCTGCACGTCGCCAGGGCCCGGCGTGTTGTCGCCGTTGTCGACGAAGAGCTTCACCGTGACGCCGTTGACGCCCGAGGTGACCGGTTCGTTCTGAATGCCGTCGTTGTTGTGGTCGAACCAGACGTAGTTGCCGAGCGCGGCGGTGTGTGTGGTGAAGAGACCGAAGTCGATGTCGGGGTTGATCTGATTCACCGCAAGCGTGACGACCTGCGACATGCCGGTGGCGGGATTTCCATCGGAATCGAGTGCGCCGGTGCCGATGTGCTGCAGGGTGAAGTTGAAGGTTGGCGGCGGTGTGACTTTGACGTAGTAGTTGCCGGGCGCCAGTCCGGGGAAGAAGTACCAGCCGGGCGCGCCTCCAGAGGGATTGTTGCTGGTGATGGTGGAAGCCAGCGGCACGTCGTCTGCGGTGCCTTCGATGCCGTCGGGTCCGGGGGAGAAGAGCTGCACGTAGACGCCGTTGAGACCGGTGGGACCGTCGTCCTGGATGCCGTTGTGGTTCGTGTCGACCCAGACGTAGTCGCCGAGGGCGGCGGCAGGGCAGGAGCCGAGCGCGATGCCGGCCTTCTGCGGTTCGGCGGCCAACGAGCCGAGACCGTCGGAGCGGTCGGCCTGATAGGCGAATGAGTTGTAGGCGTTCTGTCCAGGCGGTGTGTTGCCGGGGGCGATCATTGAATAGGCAAAGTTGAGGACGTCGGCCGGACCGAGGACTCTGCTGCCGAATTCGATCTTGAATGCCCGGACGCTGGTGATCGGGTCGGGGGCTACGGTCGTCCAATTTGGCGGCGTACAGCCGGTGACCGGTCCGCCGACTTCTCCTCGGCAAGGATTGCCGGCCGTCGTGTAGTAGATCGTGGTGCCGGCAGGCGGCGTGATCGGCGCGGCCAGGAGTGGCGTCCACTGTGATCCGCGCGGACTGGTGTCGCGTACACCCGTGTCGCCGGCGAACGGCAGGATGTCGATGAGGACGAAGTTCTGCATCGCGACGGTGCCGGGATTGGTGACGCTGAGGTGGTACTCCACGGCGCCGCCGGCGAGCGTTCCGGCAGATGTTGAGACCGCGCCGCCGTCGCACGTTCCTTTGATCGTCTTCTGCGATGCGAGTTGCGCGATCGGCGCGATGGTGGCAGTGCCGTTGGCGGTGCAAAGCGTGTCGTTGGTGAGACCGTCGTTGTCGAAGTCGAGCGCGTCGGTTGCCGACCCGCCGTTGCAGCGTTGTGCGAGGCCGGGGTTGTTGGATGTGAGGTTGAACGTGTTCGTCAACGAGCCGAAGTTCGCGCCGGTACGAATCGTCGTCGTGATGTTGATCCAGACCTCCTGGCCGACCGCCAGGCTGCCGCTTCCGGCGTTCCATGACCAGCGCAGCAATGTCCGTCCGCTGCCGGCGTAGTTTGGAATCTGTGTGAAGTTCTGCGGCGAGGGAAGCCCGGTGCCCCGGTCGTCGAAGGTCCAGGAGTTGAAGACCATATCGACCGGCAGGAGGTCGGAGGCCGATAGGAACTGCAGAGGTGCCGGGTCGCTGGAGCGCCCGTCGCTGCGGACTCGGAGCCGGAAGGAGACCGATTGTCCCGGGTTGAACGGGCCGCCTCCGGAGAGGTTGTCTTTGGCGGGATTGAGCTCCACGAAGGGGCCGCTCAAGACGAAGCTGTCGCAGACGTGCTGCGAGACGGGGGTCGGGCCGGCGGTGTAGACAGCAGCGAGGTCGACGCAGTTCTGGATGGTGTTCCCGAAGGCCACCGGTGCCCCGCTGTTGCTGGGGTTGATGATCTGGCCTGTGACCAGCGGGCGAGTCGACGTGCCCATCCCTACCGCGGCCTGACCGTACTCCCATTTGATCCGGGTCAGATACTCCCCCGCGCCGAGGCCTGGCGGAGGAGCGGTGAGGGTCGTGTTCGTTGTCGCGTTCGGCGAGCTGCCCCACAGCGTGAAAACACCGGGCGCCGTGTTCTTTTCGTAGCTCACTCGAACACCGACGCCAGGGGCGAAGTCGCTCAGGTTGTTGTAGGAGCCCGTCGTTACTGACGTGACGTGCATCTGCACCGGCAGCGTGTCGATCACGGTCATGGTGTCGAGCGGCACGTTGCCGTTGTTGGAAGGGTTGAAGTTGTAGCTGAAGGTTTGATTGAGGGTCGGCGGGCTCGGCGAGTTGCCGTCGACGTTCTTCGATAACCCTGCGCTCGGCGCCGGAACGAACGTCGTGACCTGATGCGTGATCGTGCCGACACCCAACGCGGCAGGAGGCTGCCCGAGCGCGGTTGCTGTTCCGGTGAAGCTGTTGGTGACGTTGGTGCCCGAGGTGAATGTGGCCGACGGGAAGGTCACATTGACACTGACGTCGCAGTTGCTGCCAGGGGTGAGGGGGAGTGAGCAGGGGCTGGTCCAGGTGACGGAAGCCGGTGTCGTACCGACACATCCTGGCTGGCAGTCGGCCGCGGGCGTCGAGCCGTTGAAGACGGTGCCGGTGGGCAGCGTGTCGGTGATCGGACCGACTGCGGTCAGGTTCAGCGTTCCGTTGCTGCCGGAGTTGGAGATGCGAAGGCGGTAGCTCTCCGGCATGTCGAGGTTGGCCGGCGCGGAAGTCAGCGTCTTCGACACGGTGACCTGCTCGGTGGCCGTCGCGGTGACGCTTACCGGCGGCGTGGTGAAGGTGCCGGGAGTCGCGCCGAGGTTGATCCCGTCGGCGGTATTGGTGGCCACGGTTCCGTTGGGAGTAGTGCCGTTCGGGAACTTGACATTGATCAGCAGATCGCCGCTGTTGCCGGCCGGCAGGGGAGAGATCATGACGAACTGCACGCGCGTGCGCCCGCTCCCTCCGAAGTTGGGGGTGACGTTGATCGCCGCCACATCACCTGTCGGCGATGCCGGTACGGTGGAGATCTCCGACAGCTCCGCGGGCAGCAGATCGACGACCTGCGAGCCGAGGCAGGGTCCCGACGTGCTGCTGCAGTTGTAGGTGAGGCGGTAGGCGAACTGCGCGCCGGTGGCTTTTGTGTTCCCAGGGTCGAGTTGAATGGCCGACTTGAGCAGCGGCTGAGCAAACGCGGAACCGGTAAGGATGAGACAGAAACCCAGCGACCACAACTTTCGCATGCGTAGAATCCCTCACGGCCCTCGATGTGCCAGTCCTGGGCAAACCGGTATCGGCGGCTTTCGTTACGTTTGGATTGGTAGGACCTGACTGATTGCTGAAGCTCTCTGAAATGAGAATAGCAAGCTCTGCGGCTTAATGGTGTAAATTATTGATGGTAGACCCCGTTAGAATTTCGTGATCGGTGGATGCTTTACTCGACGCGCTCCTGAACGCGATCATCGCTGACGATGCCGAGAGCGTCGTGAGCGACTTGGCGCGTGACCCGGCCCTGGCGCTCGCCCGGATGCGAGAGGATCGTTTGATCGAGTCCATCCATTGGCTCTACGTAGGTGATACGCCGCTCCATCTCGCTGCCGCGGCGCTGCATGCCGGGATCGTCGAGGCATTGCTGAAGGCCGGCGCGAAGGTCGATGCCGTCAACCGGCGCGGTGCATCGCCTCTCCACTACGCATGCGATCCCCGCCCCGCAGGTGGTGTATGGAATCCGCCCGAACAGGAACGGATCATCGATCTTCTGGTCGCCGCGGGAGCACCGGTCGATCTGGCCGGCGCCGGCGGCGTGACACCGCTCCATCGCGCGGTCCGAGCCAGGAGTCCGCGTGCTGTGCTGCGCCTCTGCGCCGCTGGCGCGAATGTTGGTCTGAGGCTCAAAAAGGGAGGATCGACGCCGTTGCACCTCGCGGTCTCACAGACCGGCGCCGGCGGGACATCGGGTACCGTCAGCGAGCAGCTCGAGATCATCGCCACCCTTCTCGCGCATGGCGCCAGCCCGAACAGGCCGGACGGACGTGGAATAAGCCCCCTCGGCCTCGCTCGCACCGACGCGATTCGCGCAGCGTTGCAAAGCTGACGTTCGCGCCCGACCACCCGAGGACATCGTTTTAAGCGGATAGGGGGTCGTTTTAAGAAGAGGAGGGGTCCGTTTAGAGTTTCGGGGGATAGCGATCTCAAAACAGGAGAACGCGATACCTTTTGCCGAGATCGCGATCTCACGAGACGAGATCGGTATCTCACGAGATGAGATCTGGATCTCACGGGACGAGATAGACATCTCGCGAAGCGAGATCGGGATCTCGCGGGATGAGATCAGGACCCGTTGGGCGCTTATTTGTCGTCGTCGGGTGGCGTATTTGTTACAGGCTCACCGGAGACGGAGACCTGGAAGTCGTTCTTGACGCCGCTGCTGTCGTGGATGTCGCCGAGGTCGATGGTGTCGTTGCCGGCTGTGCTATCGCTGCTGTCGGTGTTGTCGTTGCCAGTATCGTCTGTGGTGTCCATGGAAATTGACCTCCTTGTTGGGTTGCTCTATTCGACATAGGTGAGTTGCTCGATGAGGACGCCGTTGAACGCGGCGAAGTTCTTCCCGTTTAGCCGAGGGTCGGAATCGATTCGGACGGCCGCGATGAGCATCCCTGGCGGCGCGTTGATGGTGAGCGTTCGCTGAGGGACGTCCGTCATGCTCCTGGTGAGAGGCTCTTCGGCGCTGGCAATGTCGCGTCCTTCAGGGTCGAGGGCGTGAATACTCCATGCCGGATGCGTGACGCCACTGCCCGACTGGGCGATCAGTGCCGGGCGCGTGACGTTCACCTGGTGTACGCGGAGCGGGAGGTAGAGCGTGAATGTTCCCAGCGCGGTGTTGCCTTGTTCGGCGAGGAAGTTCTCGCTCGTCGTTGGGTGGACGGCCAGTCCCTTGTAGAGCGCCCGGTTGTTCTCGATGACTACTTCTGCATTGTCAGGATGGATGTCCGAGAGGTTGATACCGTTGTCGCGCAGCCAGGGAAAGGCCGCAATGGTGAGGTTTGCACCAAAGACGACACCACTGGGATCGAGAATGTGCGTCTTCGTGGGACGAGTGGGAACCGTCAGCACACCGTTTTGGTGTATCGGGGTCGCGATCGTCGCTCGTCCCAGCAGGATCGTGACGCCGGCGGCGATGAGGGTAAGGATGACAAAGACGGTGTTCGTGATTTTGAATCGCGCGGTCCGTTCCCTGATCTGTTCGCGCAGGAGGTTGTAGGTGTGTTCGGGCGATAGCCCGGTCGCGTCTAATGGGCTCGCGCTGACGAGGAAAGAGTCGCTGAGCGATTCCATCAGCTTGGCGCGATCTTCCGGGAGGGCTAACGCGAGAGCACGCTCGTGGTGCTTGAGTCGTCCCCAAAGGATCGTGACCACTGCCGCGATGAGGAATGCGACGAGCGTGATTCCGGACGTGACGTGTGTGACCGTATCCCACATGGAAGCACCCCCTCTTCGTTAGAGGTGCCGTGGCGGCGATTTTTCCGCGTGGGCCGTCGGTGCCCGAGGGCATCATCCACCCAACTCACGGATCACCTCTCCAAGCGTCTTGCACGCAATGACGATCCTTCGTTCGCTTGCTCCGCCGAAGCCAAGGACGAGACCGGGGCGTGGATGGGGACCGGCGTAACAGGTCGACAAGGCGATCGCGTCGATCCCTCGGAGGGCGGCTTCGCGAGCGACGACGCGATCGTCCATGCCTTTGGCGAGGAATGCTGCGATGTGGAGGCCGGCGTCCGCGTTGTGTGGGACGAGGCTGCCGGCGTGCTCGCGCAGGCCGCGGATGAGCGCATCGCGGCGCTTCTCGTAGAGGGTGCGCATGCGGCGCACGTGGCGTGCGAAGTGGCCTTCGGTCAGAAACTCGGTGACCACCATCTGTTCGAGCACAGGGGAGAAGAGGTCGATCGACTCGCGGTGACGGATGAAGGCGTCCATCAGCTCGCGCGGGACGACCAGGTATCCGAGGCGGAGGGAGGGGAAGAGCACGCGGCTGAAGGTGCCGATGTAGATCACACGCGAGGCGGTGTCCATCCCTTGCAAGGCGCCGAGAGGACGGCTGGCATAGCGGTACTCGCTGTCGTAATCGTCCTCGATGATCCAGGCCTTGGTGCGGCGGGCCCATTCGAGAAGGGCCAGACGGCGCGATGCGGTCATGGACATGCCCAGCGGATATTGATGGGATGGAGTGACGTAGACGGCACGGACGTTCCGGCCGATTTCGTCAACGCGGATCCCTTCTTCGTCGACGGGCACAGGAACGACGCGTGCGCCGCCTCGGGTCAATGCGTCGCGCGCGCCGGGATACCCTGGTTCCTCGATGCAGACCGTGTTTCCCCGGCCGAGGATTGCGAGCGCGCAGATCTGAAGCGCCATCTGCGAGCCGGAGACGATCAGCACATCACTCGCCTCACACTGCACGGCGCGCGACGTTCGCAGGTAGCCGGCGACCGCGCGGCGAAGGGGCGCATGTCCCGCGGCGTCGCCGTATGCCATCTGCTCGATCGTCAATTGTTTCGCGTGCCTGGCCACGAGCCGCGACCAGAGGCGTAGTGGGAATCGGTCGAGCGCCGGAAGGCTGACACGGAAGGGGCCGAGAGGACCAGCCGTCTGCCGGATCGGTGTTGGTCTTTTGCGTGGCGGCTGAGAGGCCGGATGTGCAAGCTCGTCGGGAATGGAATCCTTCACAAACGTCCCCGATCCCACGCGGCCCTCGATGTATCCCTCGTGCAGCAGTTGCTCGAAGGCATTCACCACCGGCAGGCGCGAGATGTTCAGCTCCGCGGCGAGCGCGCGAGTGGAGGGCAGCCGCTCGCCGGGACGGAGCCGGCCGGAGAGGATTGCGGCGCGGTAGCCGTCGTAGATCTGCCGGTAGTAGGGCACGCTCGAACGGATGTCGAAGGTCACCAGAGTGGTCATATCGAAAAACGTCGCAATGGTCATGGTGAACGTACCACTACATTCGTACGATGCGCGCCATGAGCAATCAGGACTTCGACTTCATCTTCGGCAAATGGAAGATTCACAACCGGCGTCTCAAAGAGCCGCTGGCGGGGAGCAACGAGTGGCTCGAGTTCGAGTCGGCATACTTCGCGCGGCCGGTCTGGGGAGGACTGGCCAACATCGACGAATACGAGGCTCTGGAGAGCCCGTGGGGTGAGATCCACGGGATGACGCTGCGTCTCTACGATACGAAGTCGGGCCAGTGGACCATCTATTGGGGGAACCGCAACAGCGGGAAGCTCGATCCGCCGATGACCGGCGCGTGGGTGAACGGCGTTGGCGAGTTCTACGATCAGGAGCTGTTCCACGGCCGCATGATCTACGTTCGTTTTCTCTGGACGCATGAGTCGGACAACATGGCGCGATGGGAGCAGGCGTTCTCCGACGACGGCGGGAAGACCTGGGAGACGAACTGGATCATGGAGAAGGAGCGCATCCTGTGAGCGAAGTCTTCGAGCTCCGCCAGTACACGCACCATCCAGGCAAGCGCGATGTGCTCATCGAGCTGTTCGAGCGGGAATTCATCGAGACCCAGGAGGCCGCCGGCATGCGCGTCCTGGGACAGTTCCGCGACCTCGGCGACCCAGACCGCTTCGTCTGGTTCCGCAGCTTTCCGGATATGGTTCACCGCAAGGAGGCATTGACGCGCTTCTACGGAGGCCCGGTCTGGAAAGCACACCGCGATGAGGCTAACGCCACGCTGATCGATTCGGACAACGTACTGCTTCTGCGCCTGGTCGATCCGTGGTTCCCGTTTCCGGCGAGTCTCGAATCGCCCGTGCTCGACATCACGATCTACGAAGCCGATGGATCGCCGGCGAATGTTGCCAGGCCTCTGCTGTGCACCGAGCAGTCCGAAAACACGTACCCGGCGCTGCCGGTTCGGACCGGCGAGAACGCAATCGTTGCGTTCTCTTCCGAGCCGCTGCCGTTGAACGTTCAGCAGCGGCTTCGACTCGAGCCAACAGCGAAGTCGCAGCTTCGCTGGATTGCCGTGTAGGGCCGCCGCCCTCGGCGGCCAGCGGCCGTGAGGCCGTATTTCTTGACTTCAAACAATCGCGCCGCTTGCAACGCATGGCCGCCGAGGCGGCGGCCCCTGGAGATTGGACGTTTCGAGCGCCGACGGAGCCGGCGTCGGAACCGTAGCACCCGGCTTCAGCCGCCATTGGCCTTGACTTAAGAGGATCTGAGCCTCCTCGGTGAAAGAGTTGCGGCGACGGTATAGCTTGGTCAGGATCGGGTAGCGACTTGGGGTCCGACTTCGAGCTCCGCGGGGAACGCAATTCCAGTTCCCGAGACTTGGCGGGATACCTCTTGTACGCGTGTCGACAGCCGGCGCTGCCGCTGGACGCAGTCTGCGCAGATTCCACGGGGCGCCGGCGGATGTGGGGCGTTCCGCTCTTCTTTCTTCTCTTCGGAGTACTCATTCTGGTCAGCCCCTACATCTCCGCCCGCACAGCGCTAAAGACGAATGCCGCTTTTCAGTCACCGATCTCTGGATCGGCTGACGTCGACCATTTTGTCTACCACTCGGAAATTGCTCACGTTGATATGCCGGGGGCGGAGATGCACCGGGCTGCCGTTCGTCCCGAGTTTGTCCTTCTCTATCCAGCCGCGGGGCAGGCCTTCGTCGTCGCCAGACACTTCTTCACGTCGGACGAGTCCTGGGCAGAGTTCTGCCGTATCGTCGTTGCCAACGTGCGGCAGGTTCCGCAGCGATGGTCATTTCTCCGAATTACGTTGATCTGGCTGGCGATTATCGTCGCGGTTTTCATCGTGTGGGAGCTGATGAACCGTCAGTAGAAGCCGGAGCCGCACCGAAAATCGCGACGAGCCGTTCATCCCACAGCGGCAGATTGGCCCGGCTCTTCTTCACTGCAGCGTTGTAGACCGGCATGAGCGTGCGCTGATCGCAGAACGCGTCGACCACCGCTTTGCGTCCGAAGGCCTGCTCGATCGTTACCGCCATCTTCCAGCCGACGGTGTACCAGGGACCGACCAGCCCGAAGAAGTCGTAGCCGCGCTTCGGGATGGCATCGCCGGTTAGCTTGCCGGTGGCGATGTCGTCGAAGAACGTCTCGACGAGATGGAAGTTCTGGTCGTAGTTGGCCATGTCCTTCTTCCACGCTTCATCGAGTGTTCGCGCTTCTGCAGCCGGATGTAGCCCTCCGACGTGAAGACCCGCTGCCAATCGGCATCGGTGACGGTCTGCTGCGCCGCACGCTTCGCCAGGATCGCCAGGACGGCATCCGCTTCGTCAGAGATGAAATGGGTTTGGACCTGTGTCGATTGAAGGACGGCCAGCAGGAGTGCGAGTCGTAGCATGACGATTTGACGGAGGACCCCTGCGGCGGTTTAGCTGGACCCAGCCACGCAAGATATACTCGACCGCGTCGCCATGTTCCGTACTTCGACAGCGGTTCTTTGCATCGCAACCATTGCGCTCCTGGTCGTTTTTCCTGGCGCCGCGGTTTACGTGCTGCTACCGCCGGTGATGCTCGCGGACACCGTCGTGTACGGGGAGAGCCCGTGCCCGGCAGAAGTAACGACCGCGGTTCAATATCCCACCACCCTGGTTGCCTTGGCCTCGTCCCGCCACCTCGCCAGGGCTTCCCTTCCACACACTGAGCAGTAGCCCTCCTTCTCGTCAGCAGTCAGTTGATGGAGGTAGATGATGCTCAAGAAGTCTCTGGGGAAGATCCTCCTGCTTGCGGTTCTCGAGGTAGGCGCGATTTGTGGCGTGCCGATCAGTCCGGAGGAGATCGAGCGGACCATGAGGTTGAACAGTCAGCCGGAAATGGTTCAGGTTGATGTGAAGGACGACGATTCGTAATCGGGATTCTCGCGGCCGGGCGCTGTCGTCCCGGCCGCGAGTTACTCTTCCTGCCGATCTGCCCATGGTAATAGTGACGTCAGAGATCGTGAAGCAATCACGCTGACTCGGAGCCTTTCTCGCCGAATCCACAGCCGTCACGCATCCTTCCGCGGAATCGCTCGCGCTCTTCTGGTGTCATCCGCTCCCACGCACCTTCCATCAGACGCTTCCGCGTTTGTCTCGGACCGCACGCGCGGCCGTGGAAGCCTCCGAAGAGAATACGGCTCAGGATCAGCAAGCCGAAAGCCTGCCAGAACGTGATGGCGTGAATGCCGAACAGCGACGGCATCAGCCAGTTCCAGAGGCTCATCACCAGGAAACCAAACAGCGGTACGGCTACGAGTGCCATCGTCGCGAACATGAAAATACGGAGAGGCCTGTTGTGTCTCATCTGTCGTTACTCCTTATTGAATTCGTCGTAGATGTCGCGCAGCCGCCGGCGCAGGTGGACGACCGCGTAGTGCTTGCGCGACAGCAGCGTGTTGATGCTCACTCCCGTTTCGGCAGCGAGCTCCTTGAAACTGCGCCCTTCCAACTCGTGAGCGACGAAGACGTCGCGCTGCTCTTCCGGCAACTCTTCCAACGCCGCGTCGATCTCGTCGAGCAGAACGCCGCGCGCGAAGAGCGCCTCCGGCCCGGCGTCGGGTGACGGGAGCAACTCGTCGAGCGCGAAGGTCTGATCGTCGATGGAGACGTCCCGCAGCTCTTCCGGCTCCCGCTTGCGAAACCGGTCGATGATGCGATTCCGAGCGACGCGAAAAAGCCACGCCCCAACCTGCTCGATCGGCGTCAGCAACCGCACCGCCTCCACAAACTCGTAGAAGACCTCCTGCAGAAGGTCCTCGGCATCCCCAGCGTCAGCCACGCGCCGCTGGATGAACCTGCGCAGCCGCGACCCCTCGCTGGCAACCGTGTGCGAAATGCGCCGGTCCTGCTCTGCGGTCATCGGGTCGATCGTGAGTGCCGCGTTCATCTACTCTGGTAGACGAATGAGGAGCGCGGATATTGTACGAGGGGGAGCTGCCCCGCCTCGCTTGCAGTGTCGCGTAGAGTGTGAAATCGAGACCATCAGTTCCCGTCATCCTGACGAGGGTCGTGCAGAAATGACGCGTTCTCACATACCTGTCATCCTGAGGCTGCCGTAGCCGCATGGGCGGTTGGGCGGTGGAGCGGCGGAGGACGCCGAAGGACCCCCAACGACAGGCGGGTAGGGAGGGGGGCTGCTTGGGAAGCACAACCGCTGTTGGTAGTACACCCGCCACCTACCCGCAACAAGGGAGGGGGTCCTTCGGCGTCCTCCGC
>JBBRNB010000014.1:0-76199 GCA_038230535.1 Thermoanaerobaculia bacterium | reverse complement strand
GAGCATGAACCTCGCTCTTTGATCCGTCACACTCGTCGCCTTCCAGGGCATCGTCGGTCTTCCTCGACGCCCCTGAACCGGCTCCCGACTGTTACCTATGTTCCCGGGCCGATCTGTTACCTATGTATCAGGTCTGTACAGGCCCCTTCTCCCCCAGCTGAGAAGCGCTTGGGGAGAAGGACTCTCGATGATAGAGATTGGTCCATCCTGATGAACGCCCGGAGTCAAGTAAAATGCCCGTCGAATGACGACTGCGCTTCTCGAGACCAGCCTCCCGCTCCCACTCGCTCGCCGAGGGAAGGTTCGTGACGTTTACGACCTCGGCGACTCTTTTCTCTTCGTCGCCACCGACCGCATCTCGGCCTTTGACGTCGTCCTCTCCCCCGGCATCCCCGAAAAGGGGAAGATCCTGACGCAGATGTCGACGTTCTGGTTCCGGCACTTTGGGGACATTGAGAACCACCTGCTCGAAACAGAGTGGGACGCTTTCCCGGCCGAGGTGAGGGCACATCCTGAGCTGCGCGGGCGGAGCGTCATCGTGCGGAAATGCCGCGTCGTGCCAGTCGAATGCGTCGCACGCGGTTACCTCGCCGGCTCGGGACTCAAGGAGTACAACGAGACGGGCCGCGTCTGTGGCATCGAGCTGGAGAGGGGCCTGACAACGGCCAGCAAGCTGCGCGAGCCGATCTTCACCCCTGCGACCAAGGAAGAGAGCGGTCACGACGAGAACATTTCATTCGAGCGGATGTGTGCGCTCATCGGCGACGACGTCGCGGCGGAGCTGCGCGCGCTGACGTTACGCATTTACACGCGGGCCGCGGAGTATGCGGAGACACGCGGCATCATCATCGCCGACACCAAGTTCGAGTTCGGCATCGACGAACATGCCACGCGTGGAAGCATCATCGTCTGGATCGACGAGGTACTGACGCCCGACTCCTCCCGCTTCTGGCCCGCAGACAGTTACGTCATCGGCAAGAACCCACCGTCGTTCGACAAACAATTCGTGCGCGACTGGCTCGAGACAACCGGATGGGACAAGGCATCGACGCCGCCCGAGTTACCGGGCGGCGTCGTGATGAAGACGCGCGAGAAATACATCGAGGCGTTCCGGATTCTGACCGGCTCGGAACCGGAGCTGTAGTAGTTGAAGGAAGCCAGCGGTCCAGTCACAGAGCACAGACAAGAGCGTCTGTGCCACAAGAGCAGCGCATGTGACGCAGGCAGGCTTTGGTGTGCAGACCAAGAGTGTCTGTGCCGTCTGTGCCACAGGGGCAGCGCAGGTAACGCACGCAGGCTTTTGTGGCACCGGCACTCTTGTCTGTGCTCTGTGATGCTCGCCTGTGCTCAGGAAGTCTCGAGACTGGTCCGTCCGCGGAGCTATCTCTTATGCTCCACCCTCACCACCGTCTTGATCCCGCCGCGAACGTAGAAGTCGCCCTCGACGTGGAGGTAGCGCGGTTCGAGCGCCGCGATGAGGTCGTTCGCGATCTTATTCGTGACGGCTTCGTGGAAGGTTCCCTGGTCGCGGTACGACCAGAGATACAGTTTCAGTGACTTCAACTCCACGCACTTCTGATCGGGCACGTAGCGGATGCGGATCGTGGCGAAGTCCGGCTGCGCCGTCATCGGACAGAGGCAGGTGAACTCCGGGGCCTCGAAGGCGATCTCGTAATCGCGCTCGGGGTTGGGGTTGGGGAATGTGGAGAGCGTTTGTGACGGTGTGGACATGGTTGCCTTGTTGCGCGGTCTCGGGTGGATTCAATCATAGCGACTCCGAGACTCTGAAACCGCAAACCCGGCAACCCAGCGACCAAAACCTACTTCTTCACCCCTGCGCCCGCGGCCATCAGCTTCTGATTCAGCTCCTTGATCCGTTCCTGGAGCTGCGTGATCTTGGCCTGGGCGTCGGCGCGGAGGCGTTCGTTGTCACCGCGCATGCGCGCGATCTCTTCATCGTGCTGTGAGCGGGACGCTGAATTCTGCTGCCCTTGCTGGCGCAGGAACTCCATGTCGTGGCGGAGGGTCTCGATCTCCTCCTCTTTCACGGCCACGCGCTGGCGCCAATGCACTTCCTGCTCTTCATAGAGCCGCTTGATGTCCATCAACTCGGTGATCTGCGAGTAATCGGAATCGCTCGGGGCCATCTCTCCTCCCTGGCGGACGCGCTCTTCGATCTGAGGGAAGAGCTTGCGCACTTTGAGCGACAGGTCGTCAGAGTCGCTGGAAAGGGCCATCGCGTCCTGATACGAAATCTTCTGGTGTACGAGCAGCGCGATGAGCGACTGGTTCATCGACTGCATCTTGTAGAGCCCGACCGAGCCCTCCATCTCTTCGAGGATGTCTTTGGTATGACCATCTTCGATCAACTTGGCGATGCGCGGCGAGTTCTTGAGAATCTCGACGGCGGCCGTGAGCGCGCCGGCAGTGGTCTTGATCAACTTCAGCGAGATGATGCCGCGCAGAACGAGCGCGATCTGGGAACGGACCTGTTTGTGCTGATCGGCGGGGAAGGTGTCGATGATGCGGTCGATGGTCTGCGCGGCGTTGTTGGTATGAAGGGTGGAGTAGACCAGGTGCCCGGTCTCTGCCGCCGTCAGCACCGTCTCGACCGTTTCCGTGTCGCGCATCTCCCCGACCATGATCACGTCCGGATCCTGGCGCATGGCGTTGCGGAGCGCTTCCTTGAAGTTCGGCGTGTCCGTACCGACTTCGCGCTGGGAGATGGCGGCGATTTTGTCGACGAACAGGAACTCGATCGGATCTTCGACGGTGACGATGTGCAGCGGCTCGGTATCTCCGATGTGCGAGATCATCGCCGCGAGCGTGGTCGACTTGCCGGAGCCGGTGGGACCGGTGACGAGGACGAGGCCGTCAGGAATCTGCGTCAGCTCCCGGATCGCATCCGGCAGATCGAGTGCATCGATGGTCTGCAGGTTGATGGGGATTCGCCGGAAGACCGCGGCCACCGTGCCGCGCTGCATGTAGACATTGGCGCGGAAGCGGGCCACCCCTGGCACGCCGTAGCCGAAGTCGACCGATTGAAGAGTCTCGAATTTCTCCTTCTGGACGCGATTCAGCAGCGGCAGAAGCATCCTCTCCAGATCGGCCGGCTTGAGCGGATCGCTCTTGACCGGCACGAGCTTCCCTCGTATGCGCAGCAATGGCGGCCGCATCGGCTTCAGATGAAGATCGGAAGCCTGCTGCTTTGCCATGTAGACGAGCAGGTCGTTCAGCGTGAAGCTTGGAGCTTGTTCGGCTGGAACAGCAGGGGATTGAACAGTCACGGGGTAATTATATGCGGCGCTCGATTGATTAGTGCTCTTAGAGCGGCGTCGTCTGCCCGGCTTCGCCGGCGCGTTGTCCGTTGTCTGCGCGCCTGGCGGCACGCGTTATCCAAACCTCACTCAAAACGCGTAGCGGCGCAAGCAACCGACAACGCGCGCAAGCGCAGACAACGCGCCCTGCACGGCGCTTACCTCCTCATCACCGAATCGAGGATCATCAGGAACGCCTCCTGCTGCTTGGCCTCGGTTTTATTGATGACCGCGATGGTCTCCCCGATGCGGAAGCGCTGGTGGAGCTCGTCGGCGGAATGCGACGAAGTGACGACGATGCGCCGCGCCGGAACACCCTTGGCGTGCGCGTATTCGACGAACTTCTTCCCGTCCATCCCCGGCATCTCCAGGTCGACGATGAGCAGGTCGATCGAGTCGTCGATCTTCGGCAGCGCGTCGTAGGGATGCGAGTAAGTCTCCACGTGCGCGGTCGCCGCATAGCGCTCGGTCATGAAGTTTGACCAGAGATCGCAGAAGGCCGGAGAGTCGTCGACGATCACGACCCGCTTCGGTTGGAGCTCGCTCATCGCTTCCCTTTCGGTTTCGCCGCACGGATGTCGTAGCGAATGGCACCACCGACGATCGTCGTCACGGCACGGCCGCGCAGCGCCTCCCCGACGAAGGGCGAGTTCGAGGCCTTGGAGTGGAACGGAGGGGACACAGCGAATGGCGCATCGAGATCGAGAAGGGTCACATCCCCATGCGTGCCTGCGCGCAACGTTCCTCCCGGCAGGTTGAAGATCCGCGCCGGCCCGCACGACATCAGGTCGATGAGACGGTCCATTCCGATCACACCCGCGCGCACGAGCCGGTCGTAGCAGACGGGGAATGCCGTCTCCAGGCCGATCACTCCGAACGGCGCGAGGTCGAACTCGACGTTCTTCTCGTCGAAGTGATGCGGCGCGTGATCGGTGGCGATGGCGTCGATGGTACCGTCGACGATGCCGGCGATGAGGGCCTCGCGATGAGTGGCTGACCGAAGGGGCGGATTCATTTTCAGGTTCGTCGAGAAGGACTGCACGCTCTCGTCGCCGAGGGCGATGTGATGCGGCGTCACCTCGCAGGTCACGCGAACGCCCGCCGCGCGCGCGTGGCGGACGGAGTCGACCGCGCCAGCCGCCGAGAGATGGGCGATGTGAAGATGCGCGCCGGTGACACGGGCAAGGATCACGTCGCGGGCCACGAGCGTCTCCTCCGAGGCCGCCGGGATGCCGGCCAGACCAAGTAACGTCGAGAAATAGCCCTCGTTCATGACGCCACCATCGGAGAGGTTTGCATCCTCTTCATGAGCGATCACAGGGATCCCGAGCATCGAGCAATACTCGAGTGCGCGGCGCATCAGTTGCGCATTCCAGACAGGCCTGCCGTCGTCGCTCACACCGACGCAGCCGGCCGTTCGGAGGTCGGCCAGTTCCGCCAGAGCCTCTCCCATCAAACCTTTGCTGACCGCGCCGATGGGATAGACATGGCAGGCACCGTTGCGCCTCGACTCGGCGATGATCATCTCCGTCACGGCGCGCTCGTCGTTCGGAGGGAGGGTGTTTGCCATGGCGCAGACCGCCGTGTAACCGCCCGCCACCGCGGCGCGCGTTCCGGTGGCGATCGTCTCTTTGTGCTCCTGCCCCGGCTCGCGAAGGTGCGTGTGAAGATCGATGAGTCCGGGAACGGCCACGAGACCGCCGGCATCGATCGTTTCGACGTCAGCTTTGATGCGCTTGTCGAGACGCGCGATCTGTCCGTTCTCGATCAGGATATCGAGTTTGCCGTCGAGCTCCTGGCTCGGGTCGATGACGCGCGCGTTAGTGATGAGGAGGTTCATTTTGAAAAGCAGAAGGCAGAAAGCAGAAAGTAGAAAGCAGTACTGCAGAAGGAGAAAGCACTGCGGCACAAGCAGAAGCAGAAGCAGAATACATTGCGGCGAGATCGACGACAGGCGTGATGATGAACCAGGAACATTTCTGCCTTCTGCCTTCTGCCTTCTGCTCTGCCTTCATTCGTTGTGCGCTCCCCCTAGCAGGTACAACACCGCCATCCGCACCGCGACTCCGTTCGTGACCTGCTCGAGAATCACCGACCGCTTGGGATCATCCGCGACATCGCTGGCGATCTCCACTCCCCGGTTCATCGGGCCTGGATGCATGATGATTGCCTCACTGTTCGCACGCAAGAGCCGCTCCGGCGTCAGGCCGAAGGTGTTGTAGTACTCGCGCAGTGACGGGAACGAAAGCTTCCCCTGTCTCTCGAGCTGAATGCGCAGCATCATGATCACATCGGCGCCGGCGATGGCTTCATCGAGAGAATGAACGACGCGTACGCCCATCTTCCCGACTTCTGCCGGGAGCAGCGTCGGCGGAGCGGCTACGGTGACGTTCGCCTTCATCTTTGTCAGCAGGTGGATGTTCGACCGGACCACCCGCGAGTGGGCGATGTCGCCGATGATCGACACGTTCACACCTGCCAGCCGCCCGAGGCGCTCGCGGATGGTGAAGGCATCGAGCAGGGCCTGCGTCGGATGCTCGTGCGAACCGTCGCCGGCGTTGATGATCGAGACATTCGGGAGCCGGTCAGCCAGCATCTTCGGCGCGCCCGGATGCTTGGCGCGGATGACGATCATGTCGGGATGCATGGCCACGAGGTTCTCGGCAGTGTCGATCAGCGTCTCCCCTTTCTCCACGGACGAGCCGGAGGCGGTGAAGTTGAGGGTGTCTGCGGAGAGGCGCTTTTCGGCGATCTCGAAGGAGACGCGCGTGCGCGTCGACGCTTCCATGAAGAGGTTGATGACCAGTTGTCCACGCAATGCCGGTACCTTCTTGACCGGCCGCTCGCTGACCTCCTTGAAGCCCTCGGCGGTGTCGAGGATCAGTTCGATTTCGTCAGGAAGGAGTGGCTCGATACCGAGGAGGTCTTTGGATTTCAGCGCGGAGGTTGAGGTACGCATGAGGCTGTGGATCAGTAGATTAGTCGATCACCGGTAGTAGTGGATCGGTAGATCAGTGGACCGGTCGATCAGGAACAACCCGATTCTGTTTCTGATCCACTGATCTACTGATCCACTGATCACCGGAAGATCAGTGGCCTGGATGCTTCTGATCACTGATGGACTGATCGACCGGTCTACTTCTCCATGATCAGAACCTCATCCTCGCCATCGGTCTCCGTCAGCTTCACCTTGATCACCTCGTGAGCATCGGTGGGGACGGTCTTGCCGATGACGTCGGCGTGGATGGGGAGCTCGCGGTGGCCGCGATCGATGAGGACGGCGAGCATGACCGCTTTCGGGCGGCCGAAGTCGATCAGGGCGTCGAGCGCGGCGCGAACGGTACGGCCGGTGTACAGGACGTCGTCGACCAGCACCACGATCTTGTCGTCGATCGGCTCCGGAAGCTTGGTCGGCTTCACCACCGGCTGCGGTGCGATGGTGGTCAGGTCGTCGCGGTAAAGGGTAATGTCGAGGATGCCGGAGCTGACCGGATGACCTTCCATCTCCTCGATCTCTTTGGCCATCCGCTCTGCGATCGGGACTCCGCGGCTGCGGATACCGACGATGAGCAGGTCCTCGGTACCGCGAGTCTTCTCCAGGACTTCAATGGCCATGCGCCGTATCGCGCGATTCATCCGGGGACCGTCGAGCAGGCGTTTTTTGACGTTCATACAGACCTTGTGAAGCGTGGATTTTGTGGTGGTAGGGAAGAGCGGCGGGAGGATAGCATGAGTGACGGGAGTCGGTGCCGGGGGTCGGGGGCCTGAGCTCATGCGGTGGTGTTTTGCTCCGACTCCCGACAACCGGCAGTCGACCGTCGCGATACTTATTTGATTTATGCACGGGAAAACTTCGGCACGCGGAAGGAATATGAGGCTCCATCATAAAATTCTCGCGCAAGTCCTTGCCTTCACATAACTTAGCTCTCGATTTAGCGTTGACTCCGCACCTCCTTTCCATAGAATACGCCCACTAACGTCCAGTCGTAGCCAGAGTCAGGAGCGTGCATGAACCAACGCTATTCAACAATCATCTTTGTCCCGCACGCGCGGGCCAAGTTCCGGAAGTTGAAGGTGTCTCACCGCCTGCTTTTCTCGCTGGTGTCGGTGCTCACGTCGTCGCTCTGCCTGTCGACCTTCTTCTCCATCCAGTACTTCACCTCGCTCTCCCAGACGCACGAGCTGAGCAAGCTGCGTCACGAAAACAAAGACCTTCAGACAGCCAATGAGCAGTTCAGCAAGTCCGTGGAGTCGCTTCGCGGACAGCTTCGGACGGTTGAAGACCGGACTCGGAAGCTGGCGATCTACGCCGGCATCAGCAGCCTCGATGACAGCGCGCAGGGCGGCGTTGGCGGACTTCGGCCACCCGAGCTCGGCGACAACCCGTACCGCGACGACGTCGACAAGATGGCCTTCCGCTCGCACCGTATCGAGAACGACCTTTCCGTGCTCGAGCAGAAGCTCGTCGCGCAGTCTCAGCTCCTGGCGTCGACTCCGTCGATCGCACCGGTCCGCGGAATTCTGACCGACGGCTTCGGTGGCCGCTCCGATCCGTTCACTGGTGAGCAGGGCACACACAACGCCATCGACATCTCCTCCGCGGCCGGACAGCCGGTGCGCTCCCCGGCCGATGCGATCGTGGTCAAGGCGGAGTGGGCAAACGGATACGGCAACGTCATCTACCTGTCGCATGGCTACGGCTACTCGACGCGCTACGGCCACCTTTCGTCGTACGCGGTCAAGCCCGGCCAGCACGTGAAACGGGGCGACATCATCGCCTACGTCGGCTCGACCGGCCGCTCCACAGGCCCACACCTCCACTACGAGGTACGCTTGAACAACAATCCGGTCAACCCGCTCGAGTACATCCTCAACGCGTTCTGATATTGCGCTTCGCGCGTTGTCTGCACTGCGTGCGTTGGCTGCGCTGCGCGGGTTGGCTGCACTTCGTGCGTTGGCTGCACTTCGTGCGTTATCCGTTGCGGGGCTGGATTGTTCCGTTTGCAGGGTTCCGTTGCGGCGCAGGGCGACGGGCGTTCAGTTAGCTGACCACGCGCGAAGCGCAGGCAACCAATAGCGCACGAAGTGCAGCCAACGCGCGAAGCGCAATTGACCGACAACGCGCGTAGCGCTATATCAAAACAGCCTTCGCCCGACCATCCCCTGCTCGTCCGGCTCATTTGTCAGCAGCCAGCCGACGACGTCACCGGGGATGAAGCGTTGGGCGGGGTAGCCTTTGACGTCGAGCGCGGCGGAACCGTAGTGCTCGACGTCAGGCGCTTTGATGTCATGAAGCCGCTTCTGCCAGAGAGCGAAATTCTCGGTGCGTAGATCGACCCAGCCGGTGGACGCGTAGCGCTCGATCGCGTCAGTGTCGAGAGGCACGACGGTGCCCGCGGCAGTCGGCGGTGGGATGCTGACGCGCGGGCCGCGCGTGATCACGAGGCTGCCGCCGCGCGAGCGAAGCATCGGCAAACCGATCGTTACGATCTGGCTGACCAGACGCGGATTGCCTTCGAGGTGTTCCTCGACCTTTCTTCGCATCTCCTCAGGAGCAATCCCGCGGATGACTTCGATGTCGTCCGTCCCGGCCGCGTTCAGAATCAGATGCGCTTCGGCCAGGAGTTTCGACAGCTTCGGCGGTCCAAGGTGGCCGATGGCGATGGAGGGCAACACCTCGCCGCTCTTCTCCGCCTCCAACCGCTGCATCTCGCGGATGGCATGCTCGCGCAGCACACCGGCGCGGTAGCTCGGTTCGGTGATGGCGCCGTCGATTGCGGCAAGAACGTCGCGGCCGGTCGAGGCACCGAGGATCTCGAGCACCACGGTGCGCGCGACCTCCTCCGGCGTCACATACTCCATCTGGCGCGGATAGGTGATGGCCTGGAACTCGCCGATCGAGAAGAAGCCGTTCTCGCCGGTGTCGGCACCGATGATCTCGATCGGCACATCCCGCCCCTCGAACCGTCCATAGCCGGCATCGTCGTGAAGCTGCAACGACGATCCCAGCGTTTCGTCACGTGCGTTGACGAGGTACGCCTTCGTCCTCTCCCCGCGCAGGGTGATGTGTTTCTTGCCCACGCGCTTGAAGCCGATCATCGCGCCCGGCTTCACTTCCTTCACGATCGCACCGTGTTTCTCTTCGGAGGCCGCCGGCGTGCGGGCGAGGAGGAACATCAGGCCGGTGTGAGCAAAGCCGATGGCGGACTTCGCCAGCAGCGGCAACGACGGCTTGTCTTCGCTGTGGGTGTACGGGATGTTGATCCCCATCCCGCCGGTACCGGTCGTCCCGACTTTGACGTAGACGCGCACCGCCGACTCCTGGAGCGTGCGGTGTAGAAAGAGAATGTGCCGCGCGATCTGCGGAAGCCCCTGCGAGATCAGCAGGGCACGGACTGATGCGATCAGCTCCGGCAGCTTCGCCAGCTTCTCCGGATCCGAGGCACTCTCGACAGCCTGCAGCAGCGAGTAGGCCTTCTGCGCGACCTCGAACTCGTTTTGATAGCTGATCGCCGACGCCGTATTGATGCTGTCGACGATGACGTCCGGCTTGTACTGATCGATGAGCTTGAAGAGCGCGGACTTTCTGTAGTCCGCGTCGCGCGCGAAGATCTCGTGAAACAGCACGTCGTAGGCGGCCGGGTCGCTGACGATGTCATCACGGCGGCGTCCCTGAAGCGACTCGGGGATGAAGATGTCACCCCAGGCCCCTGCCAGCTCGACATCATCGACCTCGTTCTTCAGGAAGGCGACCGCCTCGCGCACTTCATCCTCGCGGAGCGAAGCGATGACGATCTTGAGCGGGTGCAGCTCGCGCGCGGCTTCGCGCGCAACCTGCAGGCCTACCATGCCCGCGCCGCCGAGGATCAGGACCGTGTGCGCGCCGCGGACGCGCTGGTCCGCCTTCAAACCCGATCCTCCTCCCCTTTCGGAAGGTCCCAGCGCTCGGTGATCCGCTCGTGCGTCAGCCACCTCTCGCAATCGAGCGCCGCCATGCAACCGGTGCCGGCGGCGGTTACGGCCTGGCGATAGACGTGATCGACTGCGTCGCCGCAGGCGAAGACGCCCTGGATGTTCGTCACCGTCGAATGGGGATGCCGCAGGCAGATGTAACCGCGTTCGTCGAGCTCGAGCTGCCCTGCGTACGGCTGCGTGTTGGGCGTGTGTCCGATCGCGATGAAAAGGCCTCCCGTATCGAAGTCCGTTACGGTGCCGGTCTTGGTGTTGCAGAGCTTGAGCGAAGTAACGCCGCCCTCTTTCGTGCCGATGACTTCATCGACAACCGTGTTGAAGAGGAACTCGATCTTTGGATTGGAACGGGCTCGTTCCTGCATGATCTTCGATGCGCGCAGCTCGTCGCGGCGATGAACGACCGTGACCTTTGAAGCGAACTTCGTGAGAAATGTTGCTTCCTCCATGGCCGTGTCGCCGCCACCGACGACGACGATCTCCTTGTTCTTGAAGAAGAACCCGTCGCAGGTGGCGCAGGCCGACACGCCGAAGCCCATCAGATGCTTCTCGCTCGGCAATCCGATCTGCATCGCCGAGGCGCCTGCGGCAATGATCAGTGCTTCACATTCGTAGATGTGGGAGTCGGTGGTGATCTCGAACGGATGTCCGGAGAGCTGCACGCTGCCGACCTCCTCCATCCTGAAGACCGAGCCGAAGCGCTCCGCCTGCTGACGCATCTGATCCATCAGCTTCGGCCCCAGGATCCCATCGGGGAACCCGGGATAGTTCTCGACGTCAGTGGTGATGGTGAGCTGGCCGCCCGGCTGAAGTCCTTCGAGGACGAGCGGGGCAAGGTTGGCTCGTGAAAGGTAGATCGCCGCCGTGCATCCGGCCGGGCCGGAGCCGATGACGATCACTTTGTAGTCGGTAATTCGTTCCATGGCGGCGCGCATTCTATCGCGGGGTAGGACGACCAATCGTCATCGCAGGTAACGTTTGCGAATTGGTTGATTTTTATGAGGAGGAAGGGTCCGCTTGAGCGGAAGGGGCATCCATTTGATGTCGGGAGGATTGTCGATTGAACGAACGTGAATCCCGATTCGAGGACGTTGAATCGCGATCAGCGAGGTGTCAGTCCATCCAAGCCGAGGGGAGATCGATTTGAGGGAGAGAGCGATCCATTTGCGAAAGGGAGAGGTTGTTTCAAGCGGAACGGCGGTCCAATTGCGAAACGTTGAGGTCGCGATAACCGAAGAGTCGGTCGATTCAAGCGAAAGGTGGGTCCATTTAAGCTTCGGAGAGGTCGTTTTGAGATCGGGTGGGATAGCGATTGGAGAACAGCCAATCGCGATCCCCTGGGACGAGGTCGCGATCTCACGAGGTCGAATCGCGATTCCACGGAACGAGATCGGGATTTCATGAGGTCGAATCACGATTCCCGGAGGTGGGATCGCGATCTCATGAGATCGAATCGCGATTCCATGAGACCGGATCGCGATCTCAGGAAATCGAATCAGGATCTCCCGGGACAGGATCGCGATCTCATGGGATGACATAGGGATCTCATGGGACGGGGTCGGGATCTCATGGGATGGGATCGGGATCTCAGGACAGGCTCTTTGGACGCAGCCGGCGCGACCTCAGAACAGCTTCGACTGCGGCGGCTTCACGCCACCGCGCAGCGCGTCGATCAGTGCTTGTCCGAGCAGCGCTTTCTGCCAGTTGCGCATCACCGGTACGCGCTCGAGATCGGCCGGTTCCTGCGGCTGGGCCTGCGCGACAGTCGCCAGGATGTGGCGCGGCGCAAGGACGGAGGCATCGACCTTCAGATCCTTGGCGATCTTGTCGCGCGCTTTCTTCATCCGGTCGATGCGCGCTTCCAGCTCGCGGTCGCGAAGCCATGTCTTTGCTTCGCTCTTCTCCGGCAGCTCCTCGTCGGGAATGGCCAGCGCTCCCTGCACGAGGCGGACGACGTCTCGCCCATAGCGGGCGCGATGGTAGCCGGAGACCCCTTTGATAGCGTTGAAGTCATGCGTCGCCAGCGGCTTGATCTTCGCCACTTCGAAGATCATCTCATTGCTGAAGATCTTGAACGGCGGCCGATCGGCCTCGCGCGCCAGTCCGTCGCGATAGTCGTAGAGCGCCCGGACCACCGCGAGCGACCGGCGGTCTAGCGCTCCGAGACCTTTCAGGCGGCGGAACGGCTCCTCGTCGCCATCCTTTTCGTTGAAACGGATCTGCTCCAGACGGCCGAACTCCTCCACAGCCCACTCCCACCGCCCGAGCGCTGTCAGCTCGTCGCGCAGACGTGTGGCGAGAGCCATGAGATGCCGCGTATCGGTGGCCGCGTAGTCGAGCATATCGGGCGGCAGTGGGCGCATCGCCCAATCGGCACGCTGATGCTTCTTGTCGACTTTGTAGCCGAAGTGGCGGTCGAGCAGCGCCGCCAGACCGAAGGCCTCGTAGCCGAGGAGCTGCGAGCAGACCATCGTGTCGATCAGATTCGCGATGGTGAAGCCGAAGTCGCGGTTGAGGATGCGCAAGTCGTAGTCGGCGCCATGGAGGATCTTGGTGATGCCGCGGTCGGCAAGCACATCGCCGAACTTCGTGAGATCGAACTTGCACAACGGATCGATGATCAGATCCTCGTCCGGAATGGATATCTGGATGAGGCACACTTTGTCGAAGTAGGAATGCAACGAATCGGCCTCGGTGTCGAGAGCGACCACCGGCTGCGCGGCCACACGGGCCATCGCGGCGTCAAAGCCCCGCTGCGTGTCGATGAAAATCACAGTACCAACTCCCTCAACCCGATCGACACCAGCTTGTCGTTGAACGCACGGCGGTCGAACTGCTCGCTCGCGGCGAGTACGCGGACGTCATCGCGGTCATCCGACATGCTGAGGAGGAGTGCGACGTCTTCCGCGGCGGGGACCCGAATCTCCAGGCTGTGGAATGCGATCATGCGGGCGGTACCGAACATGCGAGCGTAGAGTGCGTTGCTGGCGACGAGTATATGGACCCTCACGTCGCCCTCCTGGCCGGCCCAGGTCATCGGAATGAGGTCGAGCTCCTCGGCCTGATCGATTTCCTCACGATCCACCCTGAAGCCGCGGTTGCTCGCCATCATCGCAACCTGATTCTTCTGTTGTGGTTGCATCAAGCCGAGCACGTCGATGGAGCCGCTGTCGATCAAGCCACCCAGCCACGCGGAACGGGCCACGCTGCCGACAAACATCGACTCGATGCGGAGTTTCGTCAGCAGCTCCGCGACGGCCTCGATGGCTCGTGCGTGGCGCGGCGTTGCGCGGAGCGGATGCATTGGTTGGGGATTATAGTGTTTGCGTTCGCTTGATCTGCGCTTCGCGTGATCTGCGCTTCGCGTTGTCTGCGCTTTGCGCGTTGTCTGCACTTTGCGCGTTGTCTGCGCTTTGCGCGTTGCCTGCGCTTTGCGCGTTGTCTGCGCTTTGCGCGTTGTCTGCGCTTTGCGCGTTGTCTGCGCTTTGCGCGTTGTCTGCGCTTTGCGCGTTGCCTGCACTTCGCGCGTTGCCTGCACTTCGCGCGTTGCCTGCACTTCGCGCGTTGTCTGCACTTCGCGCGTTGCCTGCACTCGCGCGTTGTCTGCACTTCGACGCGCGCCGGCAAAGCGACCACCGGGCAAACCTACAACGATAACGTGCAGGTGACGCGCGAACCCTAGATACGCGCGAAGCGCAGACAACGCACGAAGTGCAGACAACGCGCGAAGCGCAGACAACGCGCGAAGCGCAACGCGCAACGCGCAACGCACAACGCACAACGCGCAACGCGCAACGCGCAAAGCGCAACGCGCAGATACCACGGAGTGCACACACCCGAGGTACCATCCCACCAGTGCTCGACCGCCTCCGCGCCCTCGTCTCACATCACTGGGGATACGACTCGTTCCGTCCGTTGCAGCAGGAAGCAATGATGGCGGCCATCGAAGGGCGCGACTCGCTCGTGGTAATGCCGACAGGCGGCGGCAAATCGCTCTGCTACCAGTCGCCAGCACTGTTGTCCGAGCACGTAACTGTTGTCGTGTCGCCGCTGATCTCACTCATGAAAGACCAGGTTGACGGCCTTCGCGAGTGCGGCGTGGCGGCGGCACAGCTCAACAGCTCGCAGCGAAGCGATCAGCAGCGGATCATCGAGCGGGACGTGCTGGAGGGGAAGGTAAAGCTGCTCTTCGCATCGCCCGAGCGGTTGGCGCTCGGCAGCTTTCGCGACCTTCTGCAACGGGCACGTGTCCGTACGTTTGCCATCGATGAAGCGCACTGCATCAGCCATTGGGGGCACGACTTCCGGCCGGAGTACCGTCAGCTCCGGGAGTTGCGCAAGACCTTCCCCGAGGCTTCCGTACACGCGTACACGGCCACAGCAACGCCGCGAGTGCGGAACGACATCGCCGAGCAGCTCTCGCTTCGCGATCCGTTGATGCTCGTAGGCGACTTCGACCGGCCCAACCTGACCTACCGCGTCCTGCCGCGCACCGATGAATGGAAGCAGGTGCTGGAAGTTGTGGAGCGGCACTCAGGGGAGGCCGGAATCATCTACTGTATCCGCCGGCGCGACGTCGACTCGCTGTCAGAAAAGCTGCGGCGCAAGGGAATCAACGCCGTCGCCTACCACGCCGGCCTCTCTCCGGAGGAGCGGCGCGGCGCTCAGGAAAAATTCGCCACTGAGAAGTGCGATCTGGTCGTGGCCACCGTCGCATTCGGGATGGGCATCGACCGCTCCAACGTTCGCTTCGTGCTGCACACAGGCATGCCGAAGTCGATCGAGCATTACCAGCAGGAGAGCGGGCGCGCAGGCCGGGACGGATTGGAAGCGGAGTGCGTGCTGCTCTACTCCGCGGCCGACGCGATCGTCTGGAGAACGATGCTCGAGCGCGGCGGTGACGGCGTGGAGCCTGATCCGGCGTGGCTGGAGTCGGCGATGCGCCACGTGCGCGATCTCGACCGTTACTGCTCCGCGGCGGCGTGCCGCCACAGTGCGCTGGTCGAATACTTCGGTCAGCAATACACCGCCGATAACTGCCACGGCTGCGACATCTGCCTCGGCGAGACTGAAAGCGTCCCCGACGCGTTGGTCATCGCACAGAAGATCCTCTCGTGCGTCTACCGCGTTCGCGAATCGTTCGGCGTCGGTCACGTGGTGAGCGTGCTTCGCGGCGAGGACACCGAGAAGGTCCGCGACCGCGGCCACAGCCGGCTGTCGACGTTCGGATTGCTGAAGGGGCAGACCAAACACGAGCTTCGGGAGTGGATCTATCAACTCATCGCACAGGATTTCCTCCGGCAGACTGACGACGAGTATCCAATCCTTCGCCTCGGCGCACGCGCCCGCGATGCCATGCGCGGCGTCGCCGAGGTCAAGCTGCGCCAGCCGGCAGTGCAGAAGCGCGACAAAAGCACTCCGCGGCCGTCAGGACCGGCGCCGCTCGATCCTCTCCAGCCGCATGACCGCGACCTGTTCGAACGGCTGCGGACGTGGCGCCGCTCCGAGGCCGGACATCGCGGCGTCCCGCCCTACGTCATCTTCAACGACAAGACGCTTCGCGAACTGGCGCGGGTGCGCCCAACGACGCTTCTGGAACTGCGCGGCATCTACGGCATCGGCGACGCCAAGCTGGAAGCGTTCGGCGACGCGATCATGAAAGAGATCCGCGAGCACTGCGCGACTGCGTCATCGTGATTCGTATCTGAGCCCCGGCATGGTTAGAATCTCTTGGCGATAGTAACTACATGATCGACCTGCGCCGGATCGCAGAAGGCAGTCTCGAAAGCAAGCCCTACCGATGGGCCGTCATCGACGGTCTCTTCTCGGAAGCAGATGCGTCAGCTCTGGCCTCAACATTCCCCAGCGACCACTTCAAACGTCAGGCCGGCTATGGCGGCGACAAAGTCTTCGATTTCAGAGTTCGTTCCTTGATCAGAGCAGGAGAAGACTCCATCTCACACTCCGAGGAACTGAGCGGCGAATGGCGCGCGCTGGGGCATGATTTCCTGTCACACGGCTATCGCGCTGCGGTGTCTTCCCTGCTCGGCTTCGACCTCGCTGACACCGACCTCGAGGTCAACGTGTTTCACTATCCGGCAGGCACATCACACGGAGCTCACCCCGACCATCGCGACAAGATCGTCACGCACGTTCTGTACTTTAACGATTCCTGGAATGAAGCCGATGGTGGCTGTCTGACTATCCTGGGTTCGGGGGATACTCGTGATGTCGTCCGGTCGGTGTCGCCGGTCGTTGGCAATTCTGCCGTCCTGGTTCGCTCCGACAACTCCTGGCATGCGGTCTCGCCGGTAAGCAAGAGCTGCCGCCGGACGCGACGCAGTCTGACAGCAACATTCTTCCGTTCCGGATCACCCATCACGATGTGGCCGCCCGGAGACGCGACACCTCTGTACGACTACGACGCCAGTCCCTGGCGGCACCGTTGGGGAAGAGTCATTCGACGGCTGAAATGGCGTTGAGCGAGACTGCGTTCATCCGGGAGCCACGCGTAACGCCGGCATCGAATCGGGACAACGCCTCGCCCGGTTCTCCGAACTCACGTTCCCGAAGACCCTCCATCTTGTTGATTCCAAAGCCATATGGCAAGCGCATCGCAATCGTCAACGTAGCGAGTGACGATAATCGCGGCGCATGCGCGCTGACCTGGGCTTCGATTGAGTTTGTACTCGAAGCCTTCCAGGATGCCTCGATTGCCATCATCCCGGTCGCTGAGACGCCGCCGAGCGCAGATCCGTTCCGGCACACCAGGAGACGGTACCCGGACGTGAAGATCCTGCCGCCGCTCTTCGATGGCAGAGGCAGGACCGTCATCCCTCTTCTCGGCCTCCTCGCGCGAAGCATTCGGAAGGTTCTCGCATTCGACCTCGAGCACGTGAATCCCGACCCCACTCTCGAATGGCTTCGCAATTGTGATCTTGTCGTGTCTGTCGGCGGCGTCACATTCGAAACGCTTCACGGCACGTTCCGGGATGACGCGAGACTCCTGATCCGCTGCCTTCCGCTTCTGGCCGCGAAGAAGATCGATCTGGATGCCATCCTTGTGGGTGCTCAGGTTGGCCCGTTCAACACGGTCATTGGCCGTCGTCTGTTTGGCCGCATCGAATCCGCTGCCGCCGCGGTTTTTCCAAGGGATCGTGTTTCGGCCGCGGAAGCCCGGCTTGCGGGAGGAGCACGGCAGATCGTCCTCCCTGACAGTGCCCTCAGCCTGGTGCTCCCACTGGAGGTTCCGTTCAGGCTGCTCGCGGAACACGGCATTGATCCGGCGTCCTCGATTCTTGCTCTCGTGATCTCCTCGGCGCTTCGCCCTGAAGAGACCCGCCGGAGCCACGTATTGCTCTTGGCGCAGGTGGCCGCGAAACTGCTCGCCTCCGGCTTCGTCAATGAGATCCTCGTCGTCGTACAGGCGGATGAAGACAGAGCGATCAGTCTCGATCTTTTGAAGACTCTCGAGCTCGATCCTCGATATCTGATCGCCGGCGACCTCAATCCGGAAGAACTGTCATCGCTCTATAGCGCCTGCCGAATGGTCGTTGCCAGCCGTCTTCATGCGGTGATTCTCTCCCTGCTCGCCGGAGTACCGGCAATATCGCTGGCGCCCGAGGTGACATTCAAGGAGCATTCGGTTCTGGAGATCGTCGGTCTCGAATCGCTCTGCGTTCCGACGAGACTGGGACCTGAGCGCGTATCAGAGGTTTGTCTCGCGGTCGCAAGCGACGAAGAGCTGTACCGAGAGAGCATTGTCACGGCGGTTGCCGCAGCTCGTGCTGCTCTGAAGGAAGTTCCGCACGTCATGCGCGAAACGGTGCAGAAACGTGTGTAGGGCCGCCGCCCTCGGCGGCCATCCTCGCACGGCGCAGGAATCAGGCCGCCGAGGGCGGCGGCCCTACACATGAACAAGCTTTGCAAGCTTGATCACATCGCTCCGCGAGCCTTGCTCGACTGCGCCATCGTAATCAGCAGCCATACGGCGAACGCGCACGAGCCGGCACCCGCCAGAAGTCCGGCCATGCGCAACAGAAACGCGAAGAAGTGATCGGCCGGCAGCATGTGCAGCGCACCCAGGATGTAGGCCCAGTCGTGCTCCAGATCGTCGGATGAGGCGAAGCCGACCAGCGGCAGATCCTTCGATCGCGCATCGCCGACGTACGCTGAGAGCTCGTACAGGCTGTAGGAGAGCCAGAAACCACCGACCGACATGCCGTAGTAGTCGGCCTGGCGCGCGAAGTAGATGACACAGATGGCCGGGATGGCGATCTGGAACACGCTGCCCATGATGGCGGTGATGAAGTGCGGTGCCCAGCCGAAGACCAGATGCCCCATCTCGTGGAATCCGAGCGTGATGCCGTAGAAGATCGTCCAGCGCGTCGGATCGCGAAACTTGACTGTGAAGATGTAGACCAGGAACAGGAGCAGAAGGGCACGGGGAATCCACATCCGCCCTTGGCACCACTCGCGGGCATCGTCGAGAAACGTATCGAGTAAAGTCGGAGATGTGGGTTGCGGCGCAGCTTCGATGTGACCCATCAGATGGACCCTCAGAGGTACTCGAGCACACGCGCGACGTGCTGCCACTCCGTGGCACCGTTGCCGATGGCGACGCGGATGCCGTAGTGGCCGCGCAGCCGGGTGTGGGAGACGAAGACCCGGCCGGTGGCGTTCATCCTGTCAATCGCCTCGATGCTGGCGCGCTCGGATGCCGGCTCGTCGATTGCACGATGGACGTCACGAACGATCTTGCGGAAGACCACGACGCTCAGACTCTGCGGTGCCAGCATCTCGATGTCGTCGCGCTTCTGCAGCTCGGCAGCCAGCCGCGCCGCATAGGCCACATGCTCCCGGATCACGGCCTGCATCCTCTCGATGCCGTAGTGCTCGAACAGGAACCAGAGCTTGAGCGCGCGGAAGCGGCGGCCGAGCTGAAGGCCGTAGTCCATGTAGTTGACTTCGGCGCCGTCGGTCAGCGTCAGATACGCCGGCGTCTCCGCGAGCGAGAAGGCGTTGCGCAACACCTGAGGATGCCGCGTGTAAAGAACGCTGCAGTCGATCGGCGTGAACATCCACTTGTGAGGATTCACCACGATCGAGTCCGCCGCTTCCACGCCATCCCACAGCCAACGGAACTCGGGGCAGATCGTGGCCGGCCCCGCGTACGCGGAGTCGATGTGCAGCCAGGCGTTCTCGCGCCGGGCGATCTCGGCGATGCGCCTTACCGGATCGACCGCGGCGGAGGATGTCGTACCGATCGTGGCCGTGATCGCGCACGGGACTCCGCCAGCCTTCCGGTCGCGCGCGATTGCCTCCTCCAGCGCATCGACGCTCATCGCGAGCGCATCGTCTCCGGCGATCTTGACGACGCCTTCGATCCCGAATCCCAGGGCCAGCGCACCCTTCTCGATCGAGGAATGAGCGTGCTCGGAACAATAGACTCGCAGCGGCGGCGCGGCGGAGAACCCGCGCGTACGAATCTCCGGCGCGCTCTTCTCCCTCGCCGCGGCCAGCGCCAGAAACGAATTGATCGAGGCCGTGTCGTTGATGATGCCGAAAAGATCGGAGGGAAGTCCCAGGGCGTCACGGAGCCAGCGCAGCGTCACGGTCTCCAGCTCGGTCAGTGACGGCGAGGTCCGCCACACCATTCCATTCACATTCAACGCTGCGGTGAGGAGCTCAGCCAGGATTCCAGCCTGTGAGCCGGTGATCGAGAAGTAAGCGAAAAAGGCGGGATGGTTCCAGTGTGTGATGCCGGGGATGATTTTCGAATCGATCTCCGCGAGCAATGCCTCGTACGGCCGGCCAGTGACGCTCGGTTCCGCGGCGAACTGCTTCTCGATGTCGCCCGGCTGGACCCGGGAAAGGACGTCGTAGTGGTCGACGCCGTCGAGATAATCGGCGATCCAGTCGATCAGTTTGTGGCCTGAGGCGCGGAACTCATCACTGGTCGGGTCGAGCTTCGGCATGCGGCGCATCTTCTCCGCCCCGCAACGAATTCGCAAGCATCAGGAAAACGGCGAACGTGACAGGCAAGGCAATCTGTCCCGTGAGCCGCGGCCACGACGTCAGTACGTGCCAGCGAACGTCATGAGGAGTGGTGAAATAGGCCGCGACGTAGAACACCAGTTGGATGGCCGTCACCAGCAGAACGAATCGTTCCCGAAGCCTGGACGCCGCCGGCACGATGAGAATCCCGGCCAGGACGGCCACCCAGAACCACGGCTCGTACAGCCGCGCCGCCAGGAATGCCAGGATTTGATGCGCATACGGCAGCCGGGCCAGCAGCCGCGATACAGCGGATCCGCCTACGATGTCGGTGGGAAGCGCGTGGCTTGCACGCAGAAGGAGCCAGGGAGCGGCAAACGCGTAGGCTGGCCAGAGGCAACGCACTCTCGCGATTCCCTTTTCCTTCCACGAGACCACGACCACAGCAATCGTCACAGCGATCAGCAGCGCCATCCCCTCGTTCTTGCAGTTCGCCGCGAAACCGAGCATCAGAGCACCGTGACGCCAGTCCGCGGCATCGTCATCGATCAGCGCGGTTCGCACGAAGAGCACACCGGCACCACCGAACGCGATGAGCGCTCCTTCCGCCAGGCCGGCATAACGGCTTACAGCCAGCCCCGCCAGCGCGAGCGTGATCAGCGCGGCGAAGAACGGCGTCGTCTCGCGCGAGGCAAGCGCGCGAACGATGAGCAACAGTGCGATTCCCCAGGCGACGAAGAGGAGACCGAGCCAGCGGTCGTTCCAGCCGCCGCTGACCAGAGCGGCGAAGTCAAAATTGAACGGCACGAGGAGCGGATAGTCCGGATGGGAGAAGGTGTTCCAGCGGCTCTCCAGAAATCGCCAGTCAATGCCGCCGATCTCGAGAAACGCTTTCGCCTTCAACCCCCAGATCGCCCAGAAGTCCCATTCCCACAGCGATGCCAGGGTGACGTAGAGAGCGTATCCGGTGAGTGTGAGCAGGGTGATGAGGTCGAGCAGGTGGGGTTTGAGGTTGCTGGGTTGCTGGGATGCCGGGTTGCCTGGTTTCCGGCGCGCGATGAAGGCTGCGGAGCAGGAGATCGCGAGCGCCGTGGCGGTCACCGTGATGAGAGTCCAGCGCACCTGCACGATCGATAGCGCAAGCAGCACGACGAACATCGCACCGCTGCCATAGAGAAAGGATGCTCCGACGAGCAGCGCTCCTCGGGCACGGCGATCGACAGCAAGCGTGATCGGGATGCCCAGGACGGTGAGGCTGAGGATGGCGACGAGGGTGGAGGTCAATGGCGGCCCTCCGTAGCGCCGGCGGCTCGCCGGCTGGACCGCCAGCGGCCCGCTGGCGGTTGGTCGTACTTGTCGCCGCCGGGCCGGCGGCGGTCCAGCCGGCGGGCCGCCGGCGCTACGCTGTTCATCGCAACCTCACCAGCGTGCCACCTTCACCCTGCCAGATCACATCCGCGGGTACGCGCAACGTCACGCCGAATGCTGCGATGTAGCGGGCGGCGCGAAAGTTCGGCGGAATCCTCCCGTTCTGCGGATCGACGAGGGGCAGCACCTCACGGCCGGTGAGGAAGTAGCTGGCGCGATAGTAGGCATACGAGTAGCCGTCATCCCATCCCATCGCCGGAACGACAACAGCGATCGTGTCGCCTGGCTTCGTGTGCGTACGGACGCCGTCGAGAAAGCGCGGATATTGCGGCCACCGCCGGTCAGGATAGACCGCCATCGCGCGCTCATACGGCTTGCGGCCGGCGAACGGCAGTTGCAGCAGACGAGTCTCGATGCACATCGCCACGAGGGCCGCAAGGGAGAGGACCGTGAGTGCGCGCCGGAGTGTCACGCGCGCGATTGTCGCATCAAGACGCGCCGCGGCCCGACAACACGGCTGGAATCGTCCGCAGCAGGATCTTCAGATCGAGCGACGGCGACCAGTTGTCGATGTACTGCAGGTCGAGCTGCATCCACCGGTCAAAGTCGACGTTGTTGCGTCCGCTCACCTGCCAGAGGCATGTCAGCCCTGGCTTCATCGACAGCCGGCGGCGGTGCCACCGGTGATAGGCCGCCACCTCTTCGGGGATCGGAGGACGCGGGCCCACAAGACTCATGTCGCCCTTCAGGACATTCCAGAGCTGGGGGAGCTCGTCCAGCGAGAACTTCCGCAGCACGCGGCCGACTGCGGTGATGCGCGGATCGGACTTCGCCTTGAATACAGGCCCGGTCATCTCATTCAAATGCGTGACTTCGCCGCGGCGCTCGTGCGCATCCTCGAACATCGTCCGGAACTTGATGAGGGTGAAGACGCGGCCGTTGAGACCCATGCGCTGTTGCCTGAAAAGAATCGAGCCGGGCGACGAGAGTTTGATGGCCAGCGCAGCGATGCCGATGGCGGGAAGAGCGAGCAGGAGCAGGAGCATCGAGACGGCCACGTCGAGGAGACGCTTGAACGCGAGCTGCGACTCGTTCGACGGCGTCGTGGTAAAGGTCAGGAACGGAATCCCTTCCAGTTCCTCGAGCTCGACACGGGCAACGCGGTTGGGGAAGAAGTTCATGGCCACGCGGGCGCGGATGCCAAGCTCTTCGCACATCAGGAAGATCTGTTTCATCTCGTCGAGCTTCTTGCGCGTGACCGCAAAGACGATCTCGTCGATCGGCTCCGCGAACTGGCCGCCTTCGAGGAGACGGCGGAGATCGGGAACCGTGCCGTAGACCCGGAAACGCGCCCAGCCATTCGAGAGCCGGTGCCCGTCGGAGACGAACCCGAGGATTTTGTAGCCCCAGTACTTGTGGCCCTCGATCGTCCGGGCCACCTCGATGGCGCGCCGGCCGGTGCCGACGATCAGAAGCGTCCGGTAGTTGAGTCCTTTCGCGCGGACATAGCGGGCGACGATGCGGACGACGACCTTTTCCAACACCAGGAGCAGGGCCGCCAGAACACCGAAGAGCACAAACCATGAGCGCGAGAGTTGCCGCAGCGGCACGAGGTAGGCGATCGTGGCGAGAATGGCGTTGCCAACGAAGACGACACGGATGGCTGTCAGCGCCTCGCGCAGGAGCGGGACCGTACGATGGCTGTGGTAACTGTGATAACTGAAGAGAAGGACTGACCAGAGGATCAGGACCGCCGGATAGATCTTGAAGTACTCACGGAGCGGAAACAGGCCTGTCGGGAACTGGCCTGGCGCAATCCTCGGCAGAACGAGATCGCGGATGAAAAATGCGGCAAAGAAGGCAGCCGTCGTGAGCGCCAGGTCGGCAACATAGACGACCCTCGCGATCATGCGCGCTTTTTCTTTAAGCATTTAACCCCTTGCCACCGTTACAGTTCTGGAACGATTGCGCCGAATGTACTGCACTGGCACCCGTCCGGTATACGGAAATCGATGCGCGAACGTCTAGGCGAAACTTCGTTGAGGGTGCCGGGAGCCGAAGAAGACGAGTTGACATCATCCGTCCCCCGACCCCCGACGCCCTTCATTTTCGGCCTAGAGCCGCGAAAAGCCCCTCGTACGCGTCGGTAACGGCCGTCCAACCGTACCTCTCCGCGGCACGCAACCTGGCAGACAACCTCATCTTCTCCCGCACCATGGGCGATTCGAGACACTCCAGAAGTGTGCCCGAGAGTGTTTCGGACGGACGCAGGCGAAAGTAGCCGGCCGAGTCTCCACCCACTTCCCTGTTCTCAGGAGTGTCGTGGGCGAGTACGCACCCACCCGAGGCCATCGCCTCGATCATCGCTGGATGGGTCCCGCCGACCTCGGTGGCCTGGACATAGATGAGCGCGTTGCGCTGCAGTGTCCGGTAGTCGCGGCCGTAAAGCGCGCCCGGAAAGAGGATTCGATCCGAGGTGTGCCGATGGAGCCCGGCCTCGAGACCGCGGGCATAGGAGGCGGAACCGAGCATGATTAGAACCGGAGGTCGGGAGCCGGGTGTCGGGTGTCGGAGCTTGCCGGCAGGTTCTCCGACTCCCGCCCCCCGACCCCCGGCCCCCGCCAACTTCTCATACGCCATCACCACCTCCAGCGGGTTGTTCTCCGGCTCGAAACGGCTGACATAGAGAATGTAGCCGCGAGCATCGACGCCGAGGCGTTGCAGAACGTCGCTATCGTCCTCGGCTGGGAACTCCGCGCCATAGGGAATCGTCACCGGCTCGATGCCGTAGCGCTGACGGTAGTAGCCGGCGATGACATTTGCGTCGGCGATGACGCGCGAGGCGAAGAGCGCCGAGAACGATTCGCCGATGGCGTAGACCGCCTTGCCTGCGACGTTCCATTTACGCCGATGCCGTTCGATGCCGTCCACGTTGATCGCCACGGGAATTCTGGCCGCCCGCAGCATCGGCAATACGAAGGCATTCGCCGCATTGCAAAGGAGGATGACGTCGAAGTCACGGCGCAAGGCGTCGAACGCGGAGAGGAGCGTGTGGCTGACAGTCTCGAAGTACTTGTGGCGGAGGGCGGGAAGGACGATGCGTTGGACCTGGGAAGGAGCATCAGAGGGCGGGACGCCCGCGCTCCCAGGAAGTTCACGGCAATAGACAGCCACCTCGTGACCGCGCGCCACGAGACGTGACGAGAGTTCATCAGCAAATGTCTCGAAGCCGCCGTAGCGCGGAGGGATGCCGCGCGTACCGGCGATCGCGATCCTCAACGAAACCATCCCGCCAACTGCCGGTCGGAGACGCGCCGGCGGCTCTGGATGGCGCGTCGTTTCTCCATGATCCGTCGCCGATTCTTCCATAGCCAGGTGAGCGCCGGAAGCGAACGGCGCTCGACCGTCAGCGTCGCGGCGACGGCAATGAGATCGCGCGTCAGCTCAAACGGCGCATTGCGCAGCGCGAGATACATTCCCTCATTCTTGAGCCGCAACAGAAATCGATTCTTGACGCCGTGCATGTTCGTAACCGCTGACAGACTTCGCCGCTTCGCCGGCGTGACGGTTCGGACATGATGCGCGACAGCGGATGGTACATACAGGGCGCGCCATCCCAGGAGCCGTCCGCGCCAGGCGACATCCGCGTCCTCGCGAAATGTGAAGAAGTCTTCGTCGAGAAACTCGCCGCCGGCGGTGACATCCCGGACGAAGGATATGCGATACATGGCTGCAGCGCCGGAGACGCCAAAGACTTCGCGGGAGTCGGGAGTGGGGAGTCCCGGCTCGAGATCCGGCAGTCCCTGCTCGATATCGAAGTGCCTCCCCGACCTCGTCATCCGAATGCCTTTTGAATCGACGAGGTTGGTCTCTGCCTGGAGCAGCTTTCCGGTAGCCATGCCGAACATCTCACCAGCACCTGTCAACGCCTCGGCGAGCCTTTCCACGTAGTCCGCACCGAGGAACGCATCGGGATTCAGGAGAAGAACGAGCGCCCCGCGGGCGACGCGCACTCCCTGATTCACAGCCGCGCTGAAGCCGCGGTTCGCATCGTTGACGATCTGCTTCACATGCGGCACACACTCGCGAACCACAGCCAATGAGTCATCGACGGACGCGTTGTCGATATGAATCACCTCCAGATCCGGATAGGTCTGCGAGGCCAGAGCCGCAAGGCAGCGGCGAAGAAAAGGCGCGCTGTTCCAGGTGACGATGATGACGGAGACGATCCCGTTCGTCAGGCGCTGCTCCATCGGTTGAAGGCTTTGCGCATCACGCCCGCATACGCGCGAGCCGCGCGCCAGCGCCCGAGGTGACGATAGGCGACGCCGGCGAGCGCGAGAGGGATGCGCAGAAGCATCCCGAAGACGATCGCCCAACGCAGCGCCTCCGCCTGACTGGGCGTAAGCCACTTGCGCGCGTAGAACCACATGTTGCGATACCAGAGTCCGATGAACTCGGCGAACGGAACATGTTCGAGACTGGCACCGCCGAAGTGCCGCGCACGCGCCGCCGGCACGACGAAGATCGTGTGTCCGGCGGCGGCAAGGCGGTGACAGTAGTCGACGTCTTCGAACCATGCGGGGGCGAATCGCTCATCGAGCGGCCCGACCTCCACGAACACTTCGCGGCGCAGCAACAACGCCGCCGCAGCCGGCTGTTCGACCGGCTGTGGATGTGTCAGCTCGAGCTCGCGATAGCGGTAACGGGCCGTCATCCGGTTAGCCGGGAACAGCTTGTCGATGCCGAAGACCTCGCTCACCAGCGTCGCCAGCGTAGGCAGGCGGCGCAACTGAAACTCACGCTGCGAGTCGCCCGCTTCGTCCGACAGCAGCGGCGCCGCCGCGGCAACCACGGGATTCGCATCGAGAAACTCGACCAGAGTCTCCAGCGCATGCTCTGCGAGCTGGCAGTCGGGATTGAGCAGGAAGAGATAGCGGCCGCTGGCGCGCGTGGCAACGCGATTGACACCGGCAGCGAAGCCGTCGTTGGTAGCTCCGCGGATGATCTCGACGCCGTCATCGCCGATCGTGGCCAGAGTCGCATCCGTCGAGGCGTTGTCGTAGACGATTACCTCGTAAGCCAGACTGCCGCACGCCGCGGCGATCGATTGCAGGCAGCGATCGATCCATCGCTCGCTGTTCCACGTCACGATGACGATCGACAGATCGAGCGGGCGCGTGGCCAGTCCGCGGAGAATCCGAAGCGAGTCATGGCCGGTCTTCAGTGTGCTCATTGCCTCTGCCATTGCTTCACTGCCTCGACCAGCGGCTGCGTCACTACGTCCCAGGCGAAACGCGGCTGGATGCGGATCAGGTTAGATACGCACTCCGCATGGAAAGCGTCGTCACGAATCAACCGCGCGATTCCGTCCGCCACTGCCGCCGCATCGGACGGTGGCACCACCACCCCCAGCCCCTCCGCCGCAACCAGCTCTGCTGCGAACCCTTGCTCTGTCGTGATCACAGGAACCGCCGCCGCGATGGCGTCGAACAACCGCGTGCGTATGGAGTACGCGGCCTCCACCGTCGGACTGTGCAGCATGATAGCGGCTTTGGCCCGGCGCAGCCACGACAACCGATCGCGATACGGCGTCCAGAAGTGATTGGCCTCCACGAATGGCGCACCGCTTGCGATGAGAGCGTCGAGCCGGTCTTCCCGTCGCCGGTCGATGGAGTGCTGGTTCGGCCTCGACCGCCCAAGAAAGAGCAACCGGCAGTCGACGCCACGGCGATTGACCGCGGCCACCGCCTCGACCGCCGTGGCCGGATCGAGCCACTCCCACGTCCCCCCACCCCATAAGATGATGTTCTCCCGGGACGGAACCGGCGTGACGCCAGCGTCTTCGATACCAAAAGGAATCTCGATGACCGGTCCGGCGGCTTCCTGGTAGAGCTCGCGCTGTTTCCTTGTCGCGACGATGAACAGGTCGCCTTCTGCCATGGCACGCCGGACACGCCAGCGCTCCGCCTCGAAGTGAATTCGCTGACGCATCGACGGATGCCGCCCATACATCACCCGAAGTTCGAGAAGGACGGGATCAAACAGGTCGTAAACGATGCGCTGCCCGCGCCGCTGCCGGCGGAAACCGCGCGCGGGTTGCCCAATCAGAACGTCTGCCGACTGCATGGCCACCAGCGCTTCAGCACTGCCTCGCGGGGCTACGCGAAACGCAGCCGCCGCGGAGAGCTCCCCTTCCCTCTTACAGACGAGCGTCGTCGGAAAGTACTTCGCCAGCTCGCCGGCGAAATGCCACGCGCGGATCCCCGGCCCCGCCATCCGCTCGCCGGCGACGTCAGGTGTGTGAACTACGACCCCAAACATCGGCCGCACTTTACCGCGTGAAGAGTCCCTGCAACACGCCGCGAATCGAGGTCCGGCCGAGCACGGCGAGCTTCATGTCTTCCAGCAGCAACGCTCCGATGCGGCCGGCACCGCGGTGCCGTCGGGCCACCAGATAGCGGTTGCGCGTGCGGAGCCGGAGCGCATCGCGCCCCAGGACCGGCGCGGATTGCGAGCCGCGATGCGTCGCCTTGATCACCGGCAAGACCTCCGTACGCCAACCACCCTCGTGGAGCCGGGCACAGAGGTCGGCGTCTTCGTAGTACGCGAAGAGACGCTCGTCAAAGATGTTCGAGCCGAGTGCTGCGCGGCGATAGAGCGCGGCGGTTGCGGAGACGCCCCATACCGAGGAGTTGCCTGGTTGCAGAAACCCTTCAATCGGTACCCCGCTCCCCACTTGGCGAAACGTACCGTCGCTGATGTCGATCCCCGCGCCGTCGATCGTCGTCTCGTCACGGCGGAGGATCGTCTGCACGGCGGCCAACTTCGGATCGGCATCGAGCGCGGCGGCAGTGATCGACAGCCAATCGCGATCGAGGACGACGTCGTTGTTGACCAGCCCGGCATATCCGCCGGCCGCATGGCGATACGCTTCGTTATTACCGGCAGCGAAGCCAAGATTTGTTTCGCTGCGAAACACATGAAGACCGTGGCGGAAGGCGATGCGCTTCGCGACCGGTGTACGCGAACCGTTGTCGAACACGATCACCTGGCTCGGAGGCAGGGTCTGCATGGCGATGGAATCGAGGCAGGCGCGGAGCATGTCGCCTCCATCGACGTCGAGAACGATCAGCGAGATGTCAGTCATGCTGCATCCAGTCGAGGTTGACGCTTCCGTCCAGGCAGCGCAACTCCACCTGTCCTCCGGAGGGGACGTCGATGCGCACGTAGCTGTATGTCGCGCCAGTCGGAGGCAACACGAACGCACGGGCACCGAGATCAATCATCGCTCCCGCGGAGGACTGGTAGCGCATGGTTGATGGGCCGGGCTTTGCTGGAAACGACAGCCGGTCGCCGGCGTGGACAATCCATCCTCCCTTGTAGAGGAAGCGGGATACCGTCCACTCGGCCGGAAACAGCTCGCCGCCGTTGTGCGTCACATGCGCGTCTTCGAATTCGATGCGATCAGCAGGTTGGCGGCCGAAGGTGAAGGCCGCAAACAGCAACAGCGCCACAACCAGCGGCATCGGAGACACTTTCCGCGAGAGTACCGAGACCCTCTGACCCAGCCGGGTTGCTGACAAGCTGGATAATGCCAACACAAGCACGAGCACGATGCTGCCGGCGATCGCCGCGGTATTCGGACGAATGAGGCTCGGCATCAATCGTGAGAAGTCGCTGTGCCACGTCGTGCTCAGCGACTCTCCGATGAAGTTCTCACCGGTGGCGAGGTGAAAGAGCCGCCACGGAAACGCGGCTCCATGGATGACGAGCATCGCTGTCCATGCGGTGATGACGGCGCGCACGCCTGCGCCGGCGCGATCCCACAGAGATGCAGCGCCGAGAGCGAGGATCGGCATGAAGACGACGATGTAACGAAGCGGCGGAGACCAGCCGCCGTGCCACTCCGAGCGAGGGATGAGATAAAGGACATAGAGCAGCGAAGCGCTCATGCCGAGACGGAAGCCTTCCGGCATGGAGCGCCAGCGCGGCAGCGACAGGACCGCAAGCGCATAGAGAGGCGCCTGGAAGAGCAGGCCTGCCGCACCGTCGAGAACCAATCCGACGAGTCCACGCCAATAGAAGATCGGAGAGCTGGGCAGCAGCTCGCTCAGCGAGTGCGTGTTCAAGGCACGGCCGGAGATGAGCCAGGCGACGATCAGCGGGACGGCTACGAGCACGGCGGCGATGGCAACATGCCGTCGCGTCCGCAGCACGCGTGCAAACAACACGATGGCGAGCAGGCCGAACCGGATTTTCAGCAGCACCAGCGCAAACGTCGCCAGTATCCAGCGGGGAGGTCTGCGCTGCCGGACGCCGCGCACCGCTTCCAGAAAGAAGAACGCCGCGGGGACCTCCGGCCAGATTCGCGTGGCGTAGAAAACGATCGGCGGCCCGAAGGCGATCAGTGGAAAGAGAGCGCGCGTCGTCGCGTCATCGATCCCTTCGTCCTCGAAAAACCGGACTGTCGAGCGCGCCAGCAGCGCACCGAACAAAGCGATGACCGCGATCGCGCCCGGCACACCGCCGAGCGCGTAGCCGGGCATCAGCAGAATCGGCAGGAATGGTTCATGACGCGAGTACTGCTCGCCGTGCGGCCCGCGCGGATCGCCGGGCTGCGGGACGAGGTCGGGACGGCCGGTGTCGGAGTGTGCCAGGCCGCGGTACTGGTTCGCGAGATCGAGATCGTGATCGCGTACCAACGACTCCGTCATCAGCAGGTAGTAGGGCTCATCTCCATCGATCGGCGTCCGAAGCTGCAGAGGGATCATCACGGCGTAACCGATCGCGGCGATCACGAACGCGCGATTGGCGCTCCACCGGACATCGTGGCCGAGAGCAACGAAGCCGAGGGCGATCGCGAGAATGATTCCGCCGGCGGTGAGGAGTGTCAGATACGGATCGGCATCGACGTGCAGCACCCGGCCGAACGCGGCCAATCCAGCGACGGCGAGAGCCGCGGCGAGCTCGCACTCGAGGCATCGGCGCAGCGACCGGCCGCGGAGAACGGCCAGCGGGATGGCCAGCGCGGCGACGATGAACAGCGCCAGTTTCATCGCGATGGAAACTCGACGGAGTCGATCTGGAGATGCGCCTGCCGAGGAAGGCCAGGGGCGGCGATGACGCGGAGTGAAGCAAGGTCTCCCGCGCTGGCGATGGCCGTGCGGCCCCCTCCCCACAACCAGGCGCTCGCACCATAGCCGCGGATCTCACTCGTCAGGAAACGCGGCAACGGATTGCGCGAGGCGAAGAACTGCTCGCGGCGCATGAAACCGAAATCGGCGACATCACCGATCCGGATCACGCGCGTCGTCATCCGGCCGCGCGTGTCCGTCGCCTCGATCGTGCCGGCCACGTGTTCCGGCCGCAATCGCGCCATCTGTCCCCCGCTCATCGTCACTACGGCGTGTCGGACGTGCGGTGGGACCGCGATGGTCAGCGACTCTGACGGCGCAAGCGCGGAAGCGACCTTCCGCACATCGCCGCCCGGCGGCTCGTAGTTGCGTACTAGCGGCAGCGCTCGCGCGATGATTCCGCTCCACGGCCAGAGCGCGAAGACGACCACGGCCGCCGCATACGTCAGGGGCCGCACGCGCTCGAGCAGCGGAATGAGAAAAGCGATCGCCGCTGCGATATAGATCGTAGCGAGCGAATAACGGGCGAAGTACGCGCAGACGAGAAGCACCGCGGCGACCGCGAGTTGGGGCACTTTCCGCGTAACGAATACGAGAACCGCCACCGCAAGCGGGAAGAACGCCATCTTTCCCGGTGAGATCGGCGTCACGACGGCAACCGCCAGGACAGCAAGGAGCGCTGGCGCGTGCCCTGAGCGTAGTCGAAGGGGCCCGCCGGCTGGCTCGGCGGCTCCTGCCCTGAGCGGAGCCGAAGGGTCCCGCTGCCGTCGGATCGCGAAGAGAAGGACGAGGCTACCTCCGAGGACGATCAGTTCTTTCACTACATGAACGTCACGAATCGGAATCCAACGGAGGAGAACAATCCCAACAATCGCCAGAATCACATTCGGCGGCGGGACCCTTCCGCTCCGCTCAGGGCAGGCGCCGCCGATCCAGCCCGCGGGACGCCAGCGTTCCGTGGCTGCTGTCGCGATCGCAAACGCTACGGCGACGATCACTCCATACGCGAACAGCCTGGTCCGTTCATCGGGAATGGTCATCATGACGACGATCAGAAGTGGCACAGCACACTGCACTGCCGCGGCCCAACCCGTTCCGCGCACGACCCAGGCACAGACAAGGACGAGCACGATGACCAGAGGGAGATGCGCGTCGATCGGCGTGGTCAGCACATTACGTTCTCGGCCGGACTGCGGACCCATTCCGGATCGAAGCCCTCGATCGTCTCAGGAGTCATCGTGGCGCGGTAGACGATGCGCGCGTCACCGCGAAGCTGAACGTTGTTCGGCATACCGTCCTCGAGCGCGAAAGACACCTCCAGCGTGATGCCGCTCCGCGTCAATACCTTGACAGGCGCGTTGGTCTTTCCGAAAAGCGCGCTGGTCACGGCGGATGCGACGACGCCGGAGCCGCAGGAGAGCGTCTCCGCCTCCACCCCCCGCTCGTAGGTCCGCACCTCGATGGCTCCCGGCTCGCGAACGACGACGAAGTTGATGTTGGCGCCGGCAGGCTGAAGCTCCGGATGCGCTCGCAGCGCCCGGCCCAGAGGGACGATGTCCTGCGACCAGAGCCCATCGCGCAGGAAGAGGACGTAGTGAGGTACTCCAACGATGATCGAGCTGCCGTGGATCAACCTTTCGCCGACGCGCAGTGAGCGATCCGCTTGAAACGAATGGGGCGGCTGGAGAGACAGCGTGACATGGCCACCCTCGCTGACTTCCGCCCCTACGATTCCCGCGCCCGTTTCGATCGTCATTCGTCTCGGAGCGATGACGTTGACATATGCAAAGCGCGCCGCACAGCGGGTACCGTTCGCGCAGAATTCGGCAGGTGACCCGTCGGCATTGAGATAGCGCATCCGGAAGGTGGCGCGCGACGTGTTCTCGATGAGGATGAGCCCGTCCGCGCCGACGGAGAGGTGCGGGGTGCAGACCCGTCTCGTCAGCGCCTCGGCATCCCCTACGCGGCCCGAGCGATTGTCGATGACGACGAAGTCGTTCCCGCCTCCGGCCATCTTCGAGAACGTCAACGGCTCTTGTTTCGACGCGTGGTTTTGCATGAGCTGCTCGCGAGCATGGCCCTCCGGAAGTTTTTGCTGCGGGCACGGGTTCAGACCGGCGGCCTATTCTCGCATGTAACGGCGCGCTCCCCCGATTCGTCTAGAAGGTAAGTAACGGGCGGCATGCGAGAGCCGGCCATCTCATCGGCACCGTCCGACATCTCAGAATCATCGGAGCAGATTCCGTGAAACGACTTCGCCTCAGCCTCGTCACCCCGGTTCTCCTCATCGCCGCGCTCACTGCCGGCCCGCTGGCCGCGCAACAGAAGAGTCAGCAACCACCGGCGGAAATGCCGAAGCTCACCGAGAACATCGACGTGCGCGTCATCGGCATTGATGTCGTCGTGACCGACAAGAAGGGCGTCCCCATCACCGGCCTGACCAAGGACAACTTCCAGATCTTCGAGAACGGCATCGAGAAGCCGATCTCCAACTTCTACGAGATCGAAGGGAAGGCGGCCACTCAGGCTGTCGTCGTTCCTGTCCCAGGCGCCGCCGTGGCGCCGCCGGTTCCGAAAGAAGAGATCAACGAGCAGTTGCGCCGCCGCATCATTCTCTATATCGACAACCTCTCGCTTGCGCCGTTCAACCGCAACCGCGTCTTCAAACAGATGAAGGAGTTCGTCAAGGACGTCGTCCGCCCCGGTGACGAGGTGATGGTAGCGACGTACAACCGCAGTCTGAAAGTGCGCGTGCCATTCACGCGCGATATCGTGCAGGTCCAGCAGACCCTCGACGCAATCTCAGGTGAAACGGGCCAGGGCATCGCCAACAGCAGCGAAGCCAAGGACGTGATGGGGCGCATCCACGATGCCACGTCGTACGACAATGCCGTCGCCAGTGCCCGGGCCTATGCGTCGTCAGTCGAGCACGACCTGCGGCAGAGTGTGGAGTCGATCAACGGTCTGCTGACGACTCTCGCCGGCGTCGAAGGGAAGAAACTCCTGGTGCTGACCACGGAAGGATTCCAGATGCAGCCCGGCCGCGAGATCTTCACATTGATCGATGAAGTGGCGAAGACCAAGGGGTGGCAGTCGAGCTCGACGCTGGAGGGCATGTCGTACAACAGTGGCTCTCTCATCGAGTCGATCGCCAGGACGGCGAACGCGAACGGCATCACTCTCTACACCATCCACGCCGGTGGTCTTGCGGCCGGCAGCGAAGGGATGACCGCCGACAACCAGCAGCCGATCTCTTACACCGTGACTTCCGCCGCGCTTTCAAACACCACCGAATCGCTGGAGATGCTGGCCGAGTTGACGGGCGGTCTGGTCACCGCGCGAACCAACAATTTCGCCGGCGCGTTCAAGAACATCCAGCGCGACCTCGACTCCTACTACTCGCTGGGCTATCGCGCCGCCGGTACCGAGCACGTCGACCGCCAGCGCGCTCTGGAAGTACGGGTCAACAACAAGAACTGGCGCGTCCGCAACCGCCAGACTTTTGTCGAGAAATCGACATTCCAGGAGATGAGCGACCGCGTCGTCGCAAACCTTCTCTACAAGACCAAAGCGAACGACCTCGGCGTGCGTGTGAAGGTCGACGCACCCGTCGCCGCAAATGAGCTGTACAAAGTCCCGGTCGAAGTCCAGATCCCCCTCGACAACCTCACCCTTCTGCAACAGGGCGAATCCTACATGGGCGGCTTCTCGATCTACGTCGTCGTCGGCAACAAGGACGGCGACATGTCCGACGTGTCGCGCAAGTCGCACCAGATCACCATCCCTGCCGGTGATTTCGCAAAGGCCAAGGGCAAGTACTACACGTATACGCTCGATCTGATGTGCGAGCGCGGACTGAACAAGATCTCGATCGGTGTCGTCGACGACGTCTCGAACACCAGCGGCTTCGACCGGCAGCAGGTGATCGCGCAGGACCTGCGTTAGTCGGGATTCCACGAGCAGTAGAGGTTTGACTCGGGGAGCAGTTTCCGAGGTAGCCTCGGGATGTGAAGAAGCTCAGCGACAAGACCAAGCAAGTCCTCACCGAACGCACCGCCGAAGGAATGCGCGAAGCAGCGCTGCTCTGGTTCGTCTTCTCCGCGCTTGACGCGCTGATCAGCCAAAAGCTCACGATACTCTGGGGAACCACGAATACTGTCGGTGCATTTGTCGTTTGGCTGATCGCGATTAACATTGAGCTCACCGGACGGAGGCAAACATGAACCCGATGTACTACGGAACACTTATGTTTCTTGCATTCGTGACACCCATGATCGCGATTGGGTTGTGGGCGAGCCGCAGTTTGCGCCGCGGTGCCAGGAAACGTCCCGCCGGCTTCGTTACCTCGGCACCGGAATCCCGCTCACGATCCGCTGAATGAAGCGGCCCTGTCTCCTCATCGGCACGACACGGCCGGGCGCGCGTACGGCGCGCCCGGTCATGTCCCACCACTACGTCTTCGGTATCAACGGAACATCGGTCGGCTGCGGCATCTCGTCTGCCGCCAGCGGCTCGGGTGACCGCGACGCTGTGGCAGACTTCGAAACACGATTCTTCCGACTACTCAAACGACGCAGCCGTTTGACCTCCAGCAGGTGAGGCAACAGCTCGGCGTGGCCGGGATCGCGGACCAACTGCTGGCCGATCTGGTACGCCTGCGTGGTAATCAGTGCGATGCGCTGCCGGCGGACGAGATTCGCACCGGTGACGCCATTCAGCGCTGCCCGTAACTCAGCTTCCACCGCCGTCCAGCGGTCGGCCTCATCGACCATTTGTCGCACGTCGGTGGCCGGTTGGCCGACCGCCTGCGAAATGCTGTCCGAGGCCCCGATGACGTTGATCGATGCCTGTACGACCGCCGGTGACACTCTCGTCTGCTCTCGCAGGATGCTGCGCTGTTTCGCTGTCAGCGGAACGATCTCGCTGACCTGCGCCTGCAGCGTACGCAACTGCTCCACTACCTGCTCCGGAGTCAGCGAAACCGGGGCAGCCTTCTCTACTGCATCGAAGCTCTTCATGGTGTTCTCCTTGCCGGGACTGTCAGGCCGGAGAGGACGACGAGCACCTATGCACGGGTGCAGGCGGCCACCGGCTGGAAGGAAGCGGCCAGACGCCGCTGCTTCCGGTTGATGTTTTCCCGAGTTGCGCGCACCTCGGGAGCCCGCGGCAGGAGGAGTACCACTCAACTCCCACAGAGATGAGGACATCGCACTATCCAGCACTGTCGCCCCACCTGTTGGCCGCAATCAGAGATTATAGCATATTCTATCGCTGTCAAGTGCCTACCGGCGATTGATCCTCGTCCCTCCATGGCTGGCTTCGGATTCCCGCCAGGATTACCACGCACCTTCGCCAGTGGCGCCGGATACTTCGTCAGTGGCGCTGGACCCCTCGTTAATGGCGCTGCACACTTCGCCTATGGCGCTAGACCCCTCGTCAGTGGCGCCGCACACTTCGCCTGTGGCGCTCGACCCATCGTGAATGGCGCCGAATACTTCGCCAGTGGTGCGAGCCCCTTCGCCAGTGGCGCCGAGTACTTCGCCAGCGGTGCCGGATCCTTCATCAGTGGCGTCGGACCCTTCATCAGCGGCGCTACATACTTCGCCAGTGGTGCAAGACCCTTCGCTAGTGGCGCCGAATACTTCACCAGTGGCGTCGGACCCTTCATCAGTGGCGCCGGACCCTTCGTGAATGGTGCCGCACACTTCGTCAGTGGCGCTGGATACTTCATCAGTGGCGCCGGACCCGTTGTCAGTGGCGCTGCACACTTCGCCGGTGGCGCTGCACACTTCGGCGATCACCGTGTGGGGGGCCAGATCACCGTGTGGGGGGCCACACCTTCGATCATCGATCGTCGTGAACTGTCGATCGGTGTGTGGGGGCCACACCTTCGATCGTCGGTCATCATGTCGATCGGTGTGTGGGGCCACACCTTCGATCGTCGATCGTCATGAACTGCAAATAATTCGCACACGATCGAAATTCGCGCAACTTTAGCCCCTCACCCGCACTACCCCTTCGCCGCGCGCAGGGTCCGTGTCTCCCTCTCCCCACTTCGTGGGGACATCGATGTGAATGTGCTTTGATGACAACGACTTCCAATCGATCGCCTTCTCCCCTCCGCAGAGGGGAGAAGGTGGCGAAGCCGGATGAGGGGTGCTTAAGTCAAGACCACTGACCTGACCTGCTTGCGAACCGGCACGACGCACGTGCGAATCGGGACACGGGAGGCTAACGATTTGGAGCATCGCAGCTCGAAGAGCAAGTCCCTGCAAAGAAGGGGCAGGCGGGCGTTGCTCTACGCTACCTTGGAGGGGAACACAGCCACGGGCAACATGCGTTTTCGCGATACAGCGTTTCTGTGCGACTTGATGTTTTCAACCTCGTGGAGCGTCTGTGCCGTGAAGTACCGCTCACCGCAGTTGGGACACTGGATGTAGGGTATGCCCTCTACGACGAGCATATCCGAGCCCTTGCCAAACGTGCGGGTGGCACGGCGTTCGAAAGCGCCTTCCCGGCCGCAGACGTCACAGGTTGGCTTGCGAGCCGAGCCACGTGGAGAGGAAGACGAGTTTTCCTGTGCCGCCGAGCTTGACGACGGCACACGCTTTCGTGCCGGCAAGGCAGTATCCCTGGATGACGTACTTGCGCTCCCCCGAGCTCGGTTCGCGTTGAGCGGCAACGACCGTGCCGGCGAGGACGATGCTCGCGGCATCGGCGGGACCGAGGCCGTCCTCTTCGAGTTCTTCCGTCGCGTGCCAGGTGATGACATATCGGTTTTCGCGGATTTAGCGACTCGTTCATGTGGATCGTCGTCACCTGTTCCTGAAGGTCGCGGACTTCCTGGGCCTCCAGCACCGGATCGAGGTGCATCGTAAGCGCCGCCGGAACGGAGCAAGCTTCTTCTCGTCGATCGCGTTCGGATGGCCGACTACGATCTTGTGATGCTGGCCTCATCGTTGGATCTCATGGCAGGAAAGGATTCAGGACTTGGACTGGTCCGTAGCGTTGACCGTGGCTGAGGTCCTCGCTGTAAAGGACTGTTGCGCCTAGAGATTCCGCCGCAGCAAGGATCGCTCCATCCCAATACGAGATTCGGTGCCGCTGGCTTAGCTCGGCGGCGACCTTCACGAGTCCGGAATCGACGGGGAGGCACGGAAACGCTTCGAGTTGCTCGATCCACTCGAGTGCCTCGCCTGGAGCGAGAGGGATCTTGATTTTGTGAACGACCGTGACGTAGAACTCCTGGAGAACCTGGGCGGAGAGTCCGAACTCGCGCGTTTCGATCAAATGGAGAGCGCGTTCCCGCTTCGCGCTCTCGCCGCCGCGCCCGGCCGCAGCGTAGACGATCACGTTCGTGTCGAGAAAACAGTCAACGCTCATGCAGCTCCTCGCGAGTCCAGGAAATGCGCCCGATCTTCGCGGCCGAACGATTGCTGAGCGAGCGTAGACGCCGGCGTGCCTTGCGCGCGCGATTCTCGCGCTGCGCAATCTCACCGAGATAGTCGCGGACAATCTGATTGACCGACGTCGAGCGGGCGGCGGCGTGCTGTCGCACCACGGAGAGAACCTCCTCGTCGACACTGAGCGTGATGTTCTTCATGAACACAGCTTATGTGTGCCTGCGCGACTCAGTCAACCTGCTTGGTTCTGTTGCGTGGATCAGGTGCGCGTAAGTTGGGATCGGGCTGAAGAGCCAACTTGCCGACGGCCGAGTTAAGTTGACTTTCCAGATACCCCAACTTGTCTCCGGACAGCGCCTTCTCCCCTCCGCAGAGGGACAAGAGCCTGCCCTGAGCGAGCGTAGCGAGTCGAAGGGTGGCGAAGCCGGATGAGGGGTGCTGAAGTTAAGACCATTGACCTGACCTGCTTGCGAACCGCACGACGCACGTGCGAATCGGGACACGGGAGGCTAAACGGTTTGGAGTGCGCAGCTCGAAGAGCAAGTCCGTTGCAAAGATAGGGTCCGGAGGGCGTTGCTCTACGCTACCTTGGAGGGGAACACAGCCACGGGTAACGTGCGCCTTCGCGAAACAGCGCTTCTGTGCGACTTGATGTTTTCAACCTCGTGGAGCGTCTGTGCCGTGAAGTACCGCTCACCGCAGTTGGGACACTGGATGTAGGGTATGCCCTCTATGACGAGCATTTCCGAGCCTTTGCCAAACGTGCGGGTGGCACGGCGTTCGAAAGCGCCTTCCCGGCCGCAGACGTCACAGGTGATCAACTTGCGAGCCGCGCCACGTAGAGAGGAAGACGAGCTTTCCTGTGCCGCCGAGCTTGACGACGGCGCACGCTTTCGTGCCGGCAAGGCAGTGCCCCTCGATGACGTACTTGCGCTCCCCCGAATTCGGTTCGCGTTGGGCGGCAACGATCGTGCCCGTGAGGACAATGCTCGCGGCATCGTCGGGACCGAGGCCGTCATCTTCGAGCTCCGTCGAGTGCCAGGTGATGACAATATCGGTTTTCGCGGATGCGGCCTCGCAGGCGTTCGAGGAGTCGTGAGGCCACCGCCGCGTCACTTTACCACCCTCGGACCGCCCGTGTCCGGCTACGCCCTGGCTGGTAGGTGGTGTCGTATCTGGAAAATCAACCTAACTCCGTCGCGGGCCAAAGGCTGAGGTCATCAGGTGCGGGTAAGTTGTGGTCGAGCTGAAGAACCAACTTGCCGAACGCCGAGTTAAGTTGATTTTCCAGATACCCCAACTTGCGACCATCGATATCGATCAGTGAGCGCCCGAAGCACAACGCTCCGGGCGCTCGACAACCACGAAAACAGGCGATCAGAAGTCGGGGGGGCGGAATCGTCAGTCTCCTGAATGTGCTTTCCGTCTGCCGGTATCCGGGGTTCTCAAGCTCGAGTGGCCGGACTTGGTGGTACCGACATTGGTAACATTGAGAGGTGTAATGCGGAAAGCCGGACCGGTACCCGTGGCGGCGATCTTTGTTATTTCGAAACCCCATTTGGTTACCGACCAGTCGGTGGTAAGCCGGATCTGTACAGTATCGCCTGGAACCGTCCTGGTGGTGCCCGTGAGAGTGGTGCTCGTGAACGGCGAGCCACTGATGTTTTTCCCGTCCTTATCCATCACGTAAATGTAGTCATAACCCGACTCGACCTCGGCCAGTCCGAATGTGACGTCGATCGACGAAGGATTCCCCGGCTGTGTAAAGGTCCACGTTTGGTCGGACCTGTCGGCATACGGGTGAGCGGATGCCGGATAGACCGTGAAGGAAACGGTGGCCATGGCTTGCGCGCCAAGAGCGTCCGTCACGGTCAGGACCACGGAGTAGTTTGCTCCCACCGTGTAGTCGTGAGACACAGGCTTTCCCGTTCCCGTCTTCCCGTCGCCGAAGTCCCAGGTGAATACACAGGGTTCGTTTGCGCAGTAGGTCTCCGGCGCGTCGAATGTGTAGCTGTTGGCGTTTCGCGTGTAGAGGATGGACGTGGTCATCAGGCTTCCGTTGTGGATGCCCTTCGCGACGACGGAGAGCTGGCTGCGAGTGAAGTACGGAGCCTCTGGAATCCTGGAGTTCCCCTCTACTGTGATTTTCGCGTTCGTCACCGAGTTGACCGCCGGGTAGGTGAGATACACAGTTCCCGAGACGTTCGATACCGGATCGCGAGCGACTTTGGCGATCATGGTCTTGAAGTCGGCTCCAGCCCACCCCGCACCGGCGATCGTGACTTCCCTGCCGGCAGCAAAACCGAAGATGTTCGACACCGTCAGAGGGTTGATGAAGCCTCCCGCGCCGCCGGCGACGACGGAGCCCGTGGTCTCGGCCTCCCTGGGGATGACACCACCGCCATGACATTGTCCGCACGCATTGTCCAGGTCCACCCAAACGGCGTTGGAGTAAGAACCGTCAGGAGCGGTATGTGAAAGGTTAACGAGTCCCGGTGCATTGGACCCTGTACTCTGGGCCGCGGCGCCGTTCACAGGGTAAGCGTAGGAGTAGTCCCCGTAAATCGTGTAGTTCGGGTCCGTGCTGATTCTCCAGAGGTGCTTGATTCCCGGAGGCTGGTGGCAGATGACACAGGCACTCGACGGGTCCGTGGCGGCGTTCTCGAACGGAGTCCCCGGACCTCCCTTGTGGCGGGTGTTGGAGACGGATACCTGCGGGCTGATTGTGGCCTTAGGGTTCGAATGACAGGAGATACATGGGGTCTTGATGCTTCCGCCCATGCCTATTGTGTTCTGGTTGAGTGGCTGGTGCACGTCGTGGCAGGTCACACAGCTTCCGGCCGCGGCATCGGAGATGCCGGTCAAGTCGGACTTCGCCGCGCGCGCGAATCTGCTTCCGTAGTTCGAGGTCGTCAGACCGTCGAGGTTCATCGTGCCCGGTGTGCAGTTCCCCGCTGGGGGGGCGTTTGGATTCGCGGGATCGACCCCTGTATAGCCGTTGATTGCGTAAGGCGGGCAGCCGATGTCCTTCCAGTTTCCGGTAAATCGCGCATGAGGGCTGTTCAGGAACTCGTTTCCGTCCGGGTGGTGCGCAAATCCGTCAGGCTGTTGCTGCTTGTTCGTGTACGGGAGGACGAAACCGTTGTTTGCAGAGAAACCGTTGCCTCCCTGGATGGATCGCGGTGCCGTATCGCTCTCCTGACGGTGGCAGGTCATACAAGCGGCGATGTGATCTCCTCCCTTGACGTTTGCGAACGTCTTATTACCGTGATTGCCGCCAACGGCGCCCGTGTGGCACCTGGCGCACTGAATTCCCCACTCGTCCCACGACGAAACCGAGTATGGGTGGCTGATAGCCACCTTGGCGGCACTGGAATACGAGTGATTGCTCGCCGAGCAATCGACGGCAACGCTGTTCACTTTATTGCTGGTGCCATAAGCATCGGCGGCCATCGCCGCGCTCGCCATGCACCCGCTCCCGGTGCCGTCCGAGATAGTGACGTTGACCGGAGCGCTCGAAGGATAGAGAGCGCCCTTTGCCGTCAGAACGACGCTGGTGACGTCACAATCAACGCCTACAGTGCATGGGGACTTGATCACTGGGTACGCTGACGCGCCGAAACTCGGTCCCAGAAGCTTTGAGGTGGCTCCGAGAGTCGTGGCCGAGGCCAGGCTGGCCGACGGGAAATCGCTATAGGGACGCTTGGTCTGGCCTGTGATCGCACTATCCGAGCCGGCATTCGCAGTCCAACCGGTGGTGTGGCAGCGGCCGCATTTATATTGCTGGCTCCCGCGCTCGATCATCGCCGGCCCGCCCTCGAGCCCTGCGCCGCCGTACAGCCAATAGAGGGGCTGGGTGTTCAGCGGCATCCAGGTGTAGGGCTTTCCAGTGTGGAGACCGGCCGCCGCACACGTCTTTGCATCCGGATAGTTCAGGGGATATCCGGCGTTTCCGTTCCCCATGACCGGCGACTCGCAGGTGGGACACGCCGAGAGGTCGGGGACATCGTCTGAGCTGATGTCTCCGGCGGCGTTCTTCGCGCAGTAACCGCCACTGAATGAACTGAGGGCCGACCCGGAGGCAACGGTCCAGCTGACGGCCGGCCGGAGGTACTCTTCCTGTATCCAGAGGTTTGTGAAAAAGCCGTTCAGGTCGAGGGAGGCTCCCTTGAGCCCGGACATTGCCGGGTGCGTTGCATTGACGCCTGGCATACCCCAAGGCAAACCATCTGCGGGCCGTGACATGTTCTTATGACCGCCGAGAAGATAGCCCGAGACATCGGCGGCGCCTGTAGCACCGTTGGGGCGGTGGCAGCGAAGGCAGTTGTTGTAGTTGTTCGTCGAAAGATTCGACGCTGGCAGCGCCCACCCACTCGGTTTCGTGGGATCGTGTGTGGCCCCGTCCGAGTTGAACGTCTGGGCGTGCAATGGCGTGAACAGCACAATTGTCAGTACGACCGCCGGAGTAAGCCCCCGCGCGAATGATGATTTCAGAGCATGCCACGGGAGATACCTGGTCAAGGTCAAGACCTTCAAAACCCATGCGCTACGCATCTTCGTTGCTCCTATCCTGAGTCCGCTTCCTGGTCGCGATGAGTGGGGACCATCACCAGTCCCTCCATTTCCGCCAACACAAGGCTTCCGTCGCAAGGTAGGACGCAGTGGAAGAGTCATTCGGTGATGCCGCTCATTGATATGTGTGATGACCTTCACAACGGGCGTGTGCCCGTCATCAAGGGCTCGGGGCTGACTGAGGACGCGCCCATGTGCTGAATGGAATCCGCGAACGCCGATCCTGTCGCGGCTTTGCGTCGCGTGGCGGTGCTCCACGGCCATCGCGTTCGGCGAGGCGTTTCAGGGCGACGATCTCGAGGCGGGCGATACGGACTTCCAGGTTGCCGAGGCGGAGAAGCTCGGGGATGGCGTCGGCGATGTCGGCGCCGAGCGCGGATTCGATGGCTTCCTGGGGCCAGAAGCTCATGGCCGAAGGAGATCAGCTCGTCCCCAGGGCAGGACGATGCCGGAGGGGGTGTCGACGCCCTCCATCTCCCCTATTTCCAGCCAGCCGAGGACGTCGTGCAGGTTCATACCGAGGGTGACGGACAGCGTCAACGGCCTGAAGCCGGTCACCGCGGGCCTCCGCTTCCCTACCTCGGCACCGGAATCTCGCTCACGATCCGCTGGATGAAGCGGTGCTCGGGGGAGATGTCGCCTCGCAGCAGGCGGCGGTCCTTCATCACGATGCGGTGCGAGAGTACTGGTCCGGCAAGCCGTTTCACATCCTCGGGGATCACGAAATCGCGGCCGTTCACCATCGCCAGTGCCTGGCAGGCCTTGAAGTAGGTCAGCGCACCGCGCGTCGACACGCCCAGCGCCGCTTCTGCATGCGTTCGCGTCGTGTGCACGACCGCCATCAGATAGTCGATCAGCGACTCGTTCATGTGGATCGTCGTCACCTGCTCCTGAAGGTCGCGCACTTCCTGGGCCTCCAGCACCGGCTCGAGATGCTCCAGCGCGTCTCGAGCACCGCCGGAACGGAGCAGCTTCTTCTCGTCGATCGTATTCGGATAGCCGATGGTCAGCTTCATCAGGAAGCGGTCGAGCTGTGACTCAGGTAGAGGATACGTCCCCACATGCTCGATCGGGTTCTGCGTCGCCAGGACCAGAAACGGATCGGGCAGCGGCAGACGCTTCTTCTCGACCGAGATCATCCCTTCGCTCATCGCCTCCAGCAGTGCGGACTGCGACTTCGGCGTGGCGCGGTTGATCTCGTCGGCCAGCAGGATATTGGTGAAGACAGGACCGGAGACGAATTCGAACTCCTGCGCGTCCTGGTTGTAGATCGTCACGCCGACGATGTCCGCAGGCATCAGATCGCTCGTGAACTGAATGCGCTGAAAGGAGAGCGACAGCGACCTTGCCAGCGCGTGGGCCAGCGTGGTCTTGCCGACACCCGGTACATCTTCGAGGAGGATGTGTCCCTTCGCCAGCAGAGCGGCGATACAGAACTGCACCACCTCGCTCTTTCCGCGGATTACGCGCTCGACGTTCGCCTGAAGTGCGGCGACCTTCTCGAACGTCTGGTGGCGCGGGATCGGTTGCGTCGTCATTTCAGAGCGACCGATGCAACAGGGGGGTTGGACACGTCATTTCGACGCGATGGCTGCTCCGCACGTCACAGCTTCCTGTATTGCGGCCCGCCACCACCCTCCGGCGGCACCCAGGTGATCACTTGATAGGGATCCATGATGTCGCAGGTCTTGCAATGGAAGCAGTTCGTGAAGTTGAGAAAGGGAACGCGCCCGCGCCCATCGGCCGTCGGCTGCGGCTCGTAGACCTGGGCGGGACAGAAGTGAAAGCACGGATTTCCATACTCCTCCGTACACTTCGTGATGCACACCTCGGTGTCGGCGATCAGAAGATGGGCCGGTTGATTCTCCTCGTGAAGGACGCCGCCGTTATAAACGTCTGTCACCTTGTCGAAGGTCAGGACGTTGTCGAACTTCATCTTTGCCGGCGGATGCGGATCGCCGGCGCCGAAGTAACGCTGGATGCGCTCCATCCTCTCGTGACCGGCATGCCCTTCGAGCCGGTTCATGATCCCGAAACCGCGGCCACCGGTGACGATGCCCAGCCCCGCGTTGAGGAGCCCCGCGATCTGGCCATAATCGAAGGCTTGATGGAAATTACGTTCCTTCCGCAGCTCCTGGCATGCCCATGAGGCTTCGAACATCGCCTCATACTCGCTGAGCTGCGCCGGCGAATAGTTTTCGTTGAGCAGAGCGTGGAACGCAGTCTCCGCGGCCATGGCACCTGACTTGATGCCGAGGTGAATCCCCTTGAGACGGGCACCGTTCAGGAAACCGGCGGAGTCGCCGGCGATCAGGAATCCATCGCCGTACATCCGCGGCATCGAGAAATAGCCGCCTTCGGGGATGGCCTTCGCGCCGGCGCTGATCATCGTCCCGCCTTCCAGCAGCGGCCGGATCGCAGGATGCGTTTTGTAGCGCTGGAACTCGTGATGCGGATCGAGTGTCGGGTTCCTGGAGTCGAGACCGACGACGAGACCGATGTCGACGATCCGGTCGCCCATGCCGTAAATGAACCCGCCCCCGAACGTGTCGCCGTCGAGCGGCCATCCGAGCGTGTGCACCACGCGGCCGGCTTCGAAGCGATCATCCGGAAGCTGCCACAGCTCCTTTACACCGACCGAATAGACCTGCGGGTTCTTCCCCGCATCCAGGCTGAACTGGCTCACCAGTTGTTTCGTCAGCGTGCCGCGCGGGCCCTCGGCCAGGATCGTGACCTTCGCCTTGATGTCGACACCCGGCTCGAAGTTCGCCTTCGCCTGCCCGTTCCTGTCGATTCCCTTATCTCCGGTGCGCACACCGACGACGCGGCCTTCTTCGACCAGCACGCGCGACGCAGCGAATTCCGCGAAGAGATCGACGCCCATCTCTCCGACGATCGGGGCCATCCAGCGGACCATCTCTCCGAGTGAGATGACATAGTTGCCGTGGTTCTGCAGTGGTGGCGGCATGATCGGCGCCGCGATTTTCATCGTCTCGAAGAGGTACCAGAAGCCGTCGTCAGTGACGGGAGATTCGATCGGACAGCCGCGCTCCAGCCAATCGGGTATCAGCTCGGCGATGCCACGCGGATCCATGACCGCACCGGAGATGCCGTGCGAGCCGATCTCTTTCCCTTTTTCCAGGACAGCGATCGAAACCTCCAGCTTCTTTTCGTTCGAGTCGTTGTGCGCCTTGACCAGTTCCGCGAGCCGGTATGCGGCGGCGAGACCGGCAGGGCCGGCGCCGATGATCACGACGTCGACGTCGAGGGTCTCGCGCTCGATGCCGGGAAGTTCAGCCATGCAAGCTCCTTGAGTTGCGCAAAGTCGGAGCAATTCTATGTCGGGGAGTGGGGGGTAGGGTGTGGGGAGTGGGGGTGGCAAGAACCGAACACCGATCTACGACCCACCCCGCCGCTCGCTCCCACACCCCACTCCCCACCCCCCACTCCCCAGCCAACTGCTATTCTTATCTTCGGCTCGATGACCCAATACACGGCTCCGCTCATCCTTCTCTTCATCGCCAGTGCGATCACGTCTTTTGTGACCACCGCGGCCGTGAAGAGGATCGCTGAGGAAGCCGGCGCCATCGACCGGCCCAACGACCGCAAGTTGCACCTCGAGGCCACGCCACGAATGGGCGGTCTGGCCATCATCTTCGGCTTCGGGTTTCCTCTCATGCTCCTCGCGGCGAACGCGCACGCCGCGGAGCTCGTCTCCAAGAACCTCACGTATCTCTTCGCTGTTCTGGCCAGCGGCTCGCTCATCGTCGGTCTCGGGGTATACGACGATCTCCTGGGTTCTGATGCGCCGAAGAAGTTTCTCGTCCAGACTGCCGCCGCCGTGATCCTGGTCAGTTTCGGCTTCCATTTCTCCTTTGTCTCCGTGGGCGAACACAACATCCAGCTCGGGTTCCTCGGCTCGTTAGTCTCCGTGCTCTGGATCGTCGGCGTCATCAACGCAGTCAACTTCATCGACGGCATCGATTCGCTGGCAACACTCGTGGCTATCACCGTTGCCGTGGCATTCGGCGTGATCGCGCTGATCCGTGCCGACGTCTTCTCCATCGTCATCATGACTGCGCTGGCCGGAAGCCTCATCGGCTTCCTCTACTGGAACCGGCCGCCCGCGAAAATCTTCATGGGTGACAGCGGCAGCCTCTTCATCGGCCTCCTTCTGGCTGCCTGCTCAATCGCGCGGCCCATCAAGTCGCCGACCGCCCTCATCGTCGGTGGACCGATGCTCGCACTCGCTCTGCCCGTGCTCGACACGCTCATCGTCATGAAACAGCGCTTCGACTCGGAGTCGAGCCTCGGTGCGCGCGTGATGAGCATGTTCAACGCGGATCGCCGTCACATCCACCACGTGCTGGTCGAGAAATACGGGAGCATCTCGAAAGCGATCCTCTCGATCTGGATCATCACGATCCTTTTTGCGGTCGCAGCCGTCCTGACGGTGATCGATGAATTGAAGATCGCAGGCTTTACAGTCGGTTTCGCAGCTCTCGCGGCGATGATCTTCTTACGCTATTGGTTCCGGCGCGGCGAAGTACGGACGCCGGCCGCGCGGCAGGCCTGACCGGCGATGTGCGGGATCGCCGTTTTGTTCTCCTATGGCTCGAGTGCGCCAGCGGCCGGCGCCGGTGAGATCGAGGCCATCACGGAGCGGATGCGGCCGCGCGGCCCGGACGCCGGCGGAACCTGGATCTCGTCCGACCAGCGAGTTGCTCTCGGTGCCAGGCGGCTGGCCATCATCGACCTGACGGACGAGGGGACGCAGCCGATGACCGACGTCGAGGGCGAGCTGCGTATCGTCTTCAACGGTGAGATCTACAACTACCGCGAGTTGCGGGCACGGCTCGAGCGGCTCGGCGCCCGCTTCCATTCGACGACGGACACCGAGGTCCTGCTCCAGCTCTATCGTCACGACGGAGCGGCGATGGTGGAGCTTCTGCGCGGCATGTTCGCCTTCGCCATCTGGGATCCGCGCACGCGGCGAATGTTCGTGGCGCGTGACCCGTACGGCATCAAACCGCTTTACATCGCGGATGACGGGCAGACGTTCCGCGCCGCCTCCACCGTCAAGGCCTTGTTGGCCGGCGGGCACATCGGCCGCGGCCTCGACCCAGCGGGTCTGGCGGGATTCTGGCTGATGGGCAGCGTTCCCGAACCGCACACCATCTTTCAGTCGATTCGTGCGGTCGAAGCGGGCACGTCGTTTTTCGTCGGCGAGCAAGGCACTCACGATGCGCGGCGCTACTACTCGATCGCCGCGGCGCTCAAGCGAGGGGCAGAGGATGTGGCGGCAGCACGCCTCGTTCAGCCGCACGTACTTCTGCGCGAGCTCGTCACGGACTCGCTTCGCCACCACCTCGTTTCCGACGTCCCCGTGGGCGCGTTTCTCTCTTCCGGAATCGATTCCACTGCCCTTGTGGCGATGGCAGCCGACGCAATGGGACAGCCGCCACGGACGGTGACGCTGCGGTTCGACGAGTTCCGGAACAGCAACTCCGACGAATCCCCTCTGGCCGGCCGCTTCGCACGTGAGCTAGGGTCGGATCACGTAACGCGCCTCGTCACCCGGGATGAATTCGAAGCCGACCTGCCGGGACTCTTCGATGCCATGGATCAGCCGACTATCGACGGTACCAACACATGGTTCGTCAGCAAGGCAGCAGCCGAGCGGCGGCTGAAAGTGGCGATTTCAGGACTCGGCGGTGATGAGCTGTTCGGCAGCTATCCATCGTTTCGCGACCTTCCACGGATCGTCCGCGCGTCGCGTCTGCCATTCGCCACCGCTGCCCTCAGCCGTCTCGCGCGGAACCCCAAAGCGGGTGCGGTAGCCCGTTATGGAAGCACCTGGGCCGGCGCTTATCTGCTGAAGCGCGGCCTCTTTCTGCCCGACGATCTGCCTTCGTTAATGGGAGCGGAGGCTGCCAGGGAGGGTCTGGAGCGGCTGGCGGTGATCGAGCATATCGGCCACACCATCGAACCCGATCCGGGAACCTCCTTCGGGCGCGTGGCGGCGCTCGAAGCGTCGCTCTACATGCGCAATCAGCTCCTGCGCGATACCGACTGGGCCAGCATGGCCCACTCGCTCGAGGTGCGCACACCGCTCGTCGACGCCACTCTTCTCCGGCAGATCGCGCCTCTGCTCATGGTCGAAAAGCAGCGCTGCAAACACCACTTCGCCGAGAGTCCCCGCAACCCACTGCCCGCCTGGCTAAGCAAACGGAAGAAGACTGGATTCGGCGTTCCGCTCATCGAATGGATGCAACTGAAGCCTGACGGAACGTCGACCCGAATGCGAAGCTGGGCACGGATAGTCATGGAGCAGTGGAGGTGAGGATTCTCCATGTGGGCACCGATTCGTTCGGCGGCTACGGCGGTATCGCTCTCTACAACCGCGAACTGATCGCCGCTCTGGCTTCACACCCGTCTGTCGAAGAAGTCGTCGTCGTCCCACGCATCATCGTGGACGCGCTCGAGCCGCTCCCGGAAAAAGTAACGTTCGTTACCGGGGCCGCCCGAGGCATGCTCGCCTATTTGAATGCGTTGCGCACCGCAAAAGGACGCTTCGATCTCGTCGTCTGCGCGCACGTCAACCTGCTGCCGATCGTACGGCTGATCACGAAGCATCCCCTTCTGATGCTCTATGGCATCGAAGCCTGGAAGCCGCTGCGTGACCCGCTGTCGAACCGGCTGCTCCGCGACGTCCGCGGCATCGTCTCGATCAGCGACATCACGCGCGAGCGATTCTCCGGCTGGTCGCACTACAACGGTCCATCGATCATCCTGCCAAACTCGATCCGCGCCGAGTGGTACGGCCTCCGTCCGAAGAACCTCGGCCTCATCAAACGCTACGGACTCGAAGGCAAGCGCGTACTGATGACCCTCGGCCGGGTCGTTGCCGCGGAACGCTACAAAGGGTTCGACGAAGTGCTCGACATCCTGCCGGAGCTCGACGACGACATCTCGTACGTCATCGCGGGTGGCGGCAATGATGTTCCTCGCCTGAAGAGCAAGGCGGCGCGGCTCGGTGTCTCCGATCGCGTCGTCTTTACCGGCATCTTCGCCGAGGCGGAGAAGGCGGATCTCTACAATCTGACTGACGTCTATGTGATGCCCAGCCGCGGCGAGGGCTTCGGCTTCGTCTTTCTCGAAGCGCTCGCGTGCGGCGCTCCGGTGATCGCCAGTTGTCTCGATGGTGGACGGGAGGCCGTTCGTCACGGTCAGCTCGGTCAACTCGTCGATCCGACCAGTCCGGCCGAGATCCGCGTGGCCATTCTCGATGCGCTTGCCGCCGCTGGCGAGAGGCGCATCCCGGAAGGACTCGACTTCTTCAGCTACGCCAATTTCGAGCGCCGCACGCACGCCATCATCGACGCGCTTGGCGCCAATGGATGAGAATGTGCCCGTGAAGCGTGCATTGATCTTCGGTGTGTCGGGGCAGGACGGCGCCTACCTCTCACGACTGCTGCTGTCCCGTGGATACGAAGTCCACGGCGCCTCCCGCGATGCGGAGTCGCAGTCCTTCCACCGCCTGGTCACCCTGGGCATTCGCGACCGCGTCACGACCCACTCCGCCGCCGCACGCGATTTTCGCCAGTTGCTGCAACTGATCAGCGGCTTACGTCCGGATGAGATCTACAACCTGGCCGGCCAGAGCTCCGTGGGCCTCTCCTTTTCGCAGCCCGCCGAGACGATGGACAGCATCGCTCAGGCCACTCTGGTCATGCTCGAAGTCATCCGCTACCTCAAGCTGCCGGTGCGGCTCTACAACTCAGCCTCCAGCGAATGCTTCGGCGAAACCACACCCGGCGAGGCCGGCAACGAGTCGACGCCGTTCTTCCCGCGCAGCCCCTATGCCACGGCCAAAGCGGCCGCGTACTGGACCACCGCCAACTATCGCGAGGCATACGGGATCTACGCCTGCTCCGGCATTCTCTACAACCATGAGTCGCCGCTGCGTTCGGAGCGCTTCGTGACGAAGAAGATCTTCGCCGCCGCCGCAGGCATCGCCGGCGGCCTGCGCGGACGGCTCACGCTCGGCCGCCTCGACGTTTCACGCGACTGGGGTTACGCCCCCGAGTATGTCGAGGCCATGTGGCGAATGTTGCAGCAGGACGAGCCGCGGGACTTCGTCATCGCTACGGGCGAGAGCCACACCCTCGAAGAGCTCACCGCCGCCGCCTTCGCCCGTTTCGACCTCGACTGGCGCGAGCACGTCGATGCCGACCCATCACTCTTCCGAGCCTCGGAGATCACCTACAGCCGCGGCAATCCGGAGAAGAGCCGCCGCCTGCTGGATTGGGAGGCAACGACGCGGTTCGAGGAGCTGGTCGGGATTCTGGCGGAGGGAGAACGCGGCAAGGTGGGGAGCGAGTCCTGAGCAAGCCAATTTAGGTCGTGTGGCGAAACGCCCCAGCGCACAGGACCACTTCCTCCCCCCGGGCATAGCCAGCTCGCGCTGTCGCGGTAGACTCCCGTCCACCGATGCACACCATCATCAAACCTCGACGCGGCCTTGCGCAACTCAACCTCGCTGAGGTCTGGCAGGCGCGGGAGCTGCTCGGGTTTCTGGCGTGGCGCGACATCGTCGTCCGCTACAAACAGACCACCATCGGCATCCTCTGGGCTTTCATCCGGCCGTTCCTGACGATGGTCATCTTCACTGTCGTCTTCGGGCGCATCGCCAAGCTGCCTTCGGACAACGTGCCCTACGCCGTCTTCACCTTCACTGCACTGCTGCCGTGGCAGTTCTTCTCCACGGCCTTCGCCGAGACAGCCGGCTCCGTCGTCGGCAACGGTTACATGATCACGAAGATCTACTTCCCGCGTCTCATCCTGCCGCTGGCGTCGGTCGCAGTCGGCATCGTCGACTTTCTGGTCTCGTTCGTGATCCTCATCTTCATCATGATCGGGTATCACACTCCGATATCGCCGCGCATCGTGGCGTTGCCGCTGTTCTTCGCGCTCTGCATTGTGTTCACGATCGGCCTCGGCCTGTTCACCGCGGCGCTCTATGTCCGTTACCGCGACATGCGTCACCTCATCCCGTTCCTGACTCAGTTCGGGATGTACGTGTCACCGGTCGCCTACAGCAGCTCTTCCGTGCCGGCGAAGTGGCGCTTCCTCTACTCACTCAACCCGATGACCGCGGTGATCGACGGCTTCCGCTGGTCATTGCTGGGCACGAAGCAGCTTTACATCCCGGGCATCGTGGCGGGAATCGTGACTTCGATGGTGCTGCTGGTCGCTGGCGTCTACTACTTCAAGCAGACCGAGCGGGTTTTCGCGGACGTGATGTGATGAACGACGCGGTCATCGCGCAGGGTATCGGGAAGACCTACCGCCTCGGCGAGCAGGCCACGGCGTACAACCTCCTGCGCGAACGTCTTGCGGAAGCGCTCAAAGCCCCTTTCAAAAAGCGTGAAGCGGTGCCCGCGGCTGCTCCGTTCTGGGCGCTGAAAGACGTCTCCTTCAACATCGCCCGCGCGGAGGTCATCGGGCTGATCGGCAAGAACGGAGCGGGGAAGTCGACGCTGCTCAAGATTCTCAGCCGCATCACCGAACCGACCGAAGGACGCATCGACCTGTATGGAAGAGTCTCCAGCCTTCTCGAGGTTGGCATCGGCTTTCATCCCGAATTGAGCGGCCGCGACAACATCTTCCTCAACGGCGCCATCCTCGGAATGTCGCGGCAGGAGATCCGGCGCAAGTTCGACGAGATCGCCGCCTTCGCCGAGATCTCCAAATTCCTCGACACGCCCGTCAAGCGCTACTCCTCCGGGATGTACGTCCGACTCGCCTTTGCCGTCGCCGCGCATCTCGAGCCTGACATCCTCATCGTCGATGAAGTGCTGGCCGTCGGCGACTCCGCGTTCCAGCAGAAGTGCATGGGGAAGATGCGCGATATCCGTTCCGAGGGACGCACGGTCATCGTAGTCAGCCACAACATGGCAACCGTCTCCTCGCTCTGCCAGCGGGTGATCTGGCTCAGCGACGGACAGGTCAAAGCCGCGGGCGATACGCAGGACATCATCCGGCAGTACCTGTCCGAAGGGGTGGAGAACGACTTCGTCTGGACTCCCCGCCACGGCATCCTCAGCGCATTCGAGTACCACTCGGTGTCCGTCGAAGCCGAGGCCGCCGATCGTAGCGGAGAAGGCTTTGCCGCGGACACGCCCATCGACGTTGTGTTCGACATCTCCATCCACGACAAGTTCCCCGCCGCCCGGATCGAGATGCGGTTGTCGGGTGACTCCGGCGATCTTCTGCTGACATCCACGAGCGCCGACTCACTCGGCCAGGTGAATCACGAATGGAAGCGCGGACGGCAGCAGTACCGTTGCCGGATTCCCGCCAATTTCCTGATGCCGGGCCGCTACTTCGTCACGATCACGGAGCCGTACGGCGGCTACGACATCATCCGCGAAAACGTTCTGACGTTTGCGGTCACGGAAGAAGGAAGTCTGGCCGCACGCGATCAACGCGCCGGGAAGATTGCTCCGCTGCTGCAGTGGACATTGACGGGCGAGGCGTGAGGACCGGCTCTTCTCGCCGTTGCTGTCTACCCCGAAGGTGTGCGTAGCACTGTGCAGGACCGCCGCCTCGGCGGCCAACGGCCGTGAGGCCGTGTCCTTACTTCATACAAATCGCGGCGCTTGCGGCGCATGGCCGCCGAGGCGGCGCCCCTACACCGCTGGAACGTGGAACATGCACCCGTTACGGAGCCGTCTCCCCCTCCCCTCTTCCTTTCAGTGGCGAATCCTTCGGGATCGGATCGCCGAAGACGTAGTGGCTGAACCAGTCGAGGTTGTGCTGGAGGACGGCACGGTTCGACTTCGGCTTCGTGATCGGATGACCAAAGCCGGCGTAGAGGATGAGACGAGCCGGGACACCCACGTCGCGCAGGCCGCGAAACAGCTCGAAGGCATTCGGCGGCGGCACGCGTTTGTCACGGTCGCCGTGCTGGATCAACGTCGGAGTCGTGGCGTTGCGGATGTTCGTGATCGGCGATGTGTCGGCATAGATCTTCGGATCGTCCCACGGTGTGGCGCGGAGGTATTGCCGCGTGAACGGCGTGACGTCCGTGTTCACGTAGTACGTCGTCCAGTCGCTGATCCCGGCGCCGACGGAGATGGCTCGAAAGCGGTCTGTATTCGTCGTGAGAAAGGCGGAGATGTATCCACCCTGTGACCATCCCATCGAGCCGAGCTTTGTGCCGTCGACGATGCCCTTGGCGATCAGCGAGTCGATGCCGCTCATCACATCCCACATGTCGCCGATGCCGAGGTTGCGGACGTTCAGCGCACGGAACGCCTCGCCGTAGCCGGCGCTGCCGCGGTAATTGGGCTCGAGCACGAGAGACCCTTTCGCCAGGAACTGCTCGATCGGGTAATAGCGGTTGAAGGGGTTCAGCGTAGGACGCGAGACTCCTGTCGGGCCGCCATGAATCACGACCAGGAGCGGGTATTTCTTCGACGGATCGTAGCCGGCCGGCTTGTGAAGAACTCCTTCGATGGCCGCGCCGTCCTTGCTCTTCCATGACACCAGTTCGACGCTTCCCAGCGTGAAGCCGGCCAGTTGTCCGTTCATGTCCGTGAGCTTGCGGGCGGCGAGCGCGGCGCCGGTTGCCGGCACCGGCGCGACGAAGACTTCTGTGATGTGACTCCCGTCCGCGGCCGAGTACGACATCGTCTTATAGTCGCGCGTGAACCAGACGTCGTTGAGGTAGAACGCGCCGGGAGACGTGATCCGAACGACCGAATGGCTCCGAGGATCGACGCGAAAGAGATGGGACGACGTCTTCTGCATTCCACGGAAATAGATCCCGTCCGGCCCCCAGGCCAGAAGCGTGGCGTCTTCGTCGAAGCCCGAGGTGAGATCGTTGACGTCAGCCGGTTTCGTGGCAGGCGATTTCAGAACATCCTCCACGCGCACCGAAGCGATGTGATCATTCGTGTAGTAATGCCACTGCTTCGCGAGCGACGTGTTGAACGCGAGCCAAGTGCCGTCCGGCGAAAAATGGGGACGCGAATCGGGACCATCGAGCGCAACGACCTTCTTCACAGCGTTGCCGTTGGCGAGATCGGCGATATAGAGGTCTTCCGTGTTCCCGAACGAGAGGAGCGGATTGGCAGCGCCGCTGAACGCGATCTTCGTTCCATCCGGCGACCAGTCGATGTCCTCGACGTTGATCTTCTGATCCGTCGTGATCTGTTTCCCCTCCGCGGGCTGACCGTCGCTCTCCGCGGCAGCCACATCGACGACCCATAACTGGCTCTGATCGAAGTCTTCTTCGAACACTTCGTAGTCGCTGTACTTCTCCTTTCGATCCTTCATCGCCTTCGACTCCGGCACAGCGGCCGCGAAAGCAATCCGCTTCCCGTCTTCGGACCAGCGGAACGAGTCGATGTGCGCGCCGTGTTTCGTCAGCAGCCAGGCCTCGCCGCCGAGCGGCGAGATGAGCCAGATCTGGCGAGCGTCGGGCTTCGCCTCAGAAGGCTTGTCGTCCTTCTTCGCCTCTTTGCCCTCGCCCTCCTTCTTGCCGGCGGCAAGCGGGGAGATCGAGCTCGACTCACGCTCCGTCATGAACGCCAGCCAGCGTCCGTCCGGAGACCATTGGGCTCCATCGCTCGACTTCCGGCCGCGGGTCAGTTGCCAGGTGCGGCCCGACTGCGTGTCCGCCAGCCAGACGTTGGAGACGTAGGCGTTGTCCTTCCAGTCAGTCTCGCTGACTTCGTACGCCACGAACCGGCCGTCAGGCGAGATGCGCGGCCGGCTTGCGGATCGAAGAGTGAGGAGTTGGTCGAGCGTCGGTGTCGATGCGGCGACGGTTGCCGAAACGAGGGTGAAAAGGAGCGCGAGCGAGCCGGCCGCACTCCGGATGAACCGATCAGACATGCAGGAAACCTCCGGACGTAATCAGTCGGGGGAAAGTAGCACAACGGGTCTTTCGGTCCGAAGACCTGGGATCGCGGGCGTCCCGCCCGCTGTCGACTCTCGCGTGATGCCGATGCGGGCGAGACGCCCGCGTTCCCAGGCCGCCTACTAACGCCGCGCCCGCAATCGGTCCACCACTCCCTTCGGCAGCATCCTCCGCGCCGCGCCGCGCAGCTTTCCGACGACGTAACCGCGCGTCCCCCACCATCGCGCCATCATCCGCGGCCCGAAGAGACGCGCAATGAAAACCGTGCTCAATGGCGATGGATACTCATGCCACGCCCGTTCGATCGCAAGGCGCGCTCCGCCGAACGACTGGCGCGCGATGGCGTTTCTGGCGATGAACCAGAACGTCGCCGCCTTCTGTCGCGCGGCCGTGGCGCCGGGGTCGAAGTAGGTGGCGTCGTAACGCGCGAGCATCCGGGCGAAAAGCTCATCCTTGTCCCGCTGGTAGCGCGATTCCGTCTGGCTTCCCGCTGCCGCATGAATGCGGAACTGCGCCAGAACGTCCGCCATCAGGTGGATCGGATCGTGCTCGATGACGCGGAGCCACATCTCCAGATCCTGCGTCGTCCGATTCGATTCGTTGAACAGTCCGGCGCGCTCCAGCACCGACCGGTGAATCATCACGCCGCATCCATAGATCCAGGAGGTCAGCACCTCGCGGCCGGTGCGGACGACGTTGAGGTTCTCCCGGAACACTTCAGTCACCTCTCCCCGCTCGTCGATCTTCTCGAAGTTGCAACCGACGATTCTGGCCTCGGGATCCCGATCGAGAAACGCCAGTTGTCTCGCGGTCTTCTCCGGCAGGTAGCGGTCATCGTGACTCAGCCAGCAGAACCATTCCCCGCGCATCCCGGCAATCCCGCGGTTCAGCGCCGACGACACCCCTCCGTTCTCCTTCTCGATGTACCGGATCCGTTCGCCGTATGATCGAGCGGTCTCCGCGGTTGCTCCGTCGTCGCGCGACCCATCGTTGATGACGAGAACCTCAACGTCAGCGCTCGTCTGCGCCAGCGCGCTATCGATCGCCTCGCGCACGTAGTTCGCGCCGTTGTAGACCGGAATGACGATCGAGACGCGCGGCATCGGCGGCATACTCTAGTTCGAGTAGCCCAACACCATCTTCGCCACCGTCTGCGACACGTTCGGCACCAGGTATTCGGCCGGCGGAGTCCATGCTGATTTCATCAATGCCAGCGCCACGCCGCGCTCGATCGCCTCGCCGTCGCCGCCTGTCAGGATGTTGCTGCCACACTCGACCGTCTCGGCGCGCTCGGTGACGTCGCGCAGAGTCACGTTAGGCACGCCGAAGATGCAACACTCTTCCTGCACCGTGCCACTGTCGCTGAGCACGCAGGCCGCCTCGAGCTCGAGTCGGACGAAATCGAAGAACCCGAGCGGCTTCATGACCCGGATGTGTGCGCCCAGCACGACTCCGAAGTGCCGCAACCGGTCCAGCGTCCGCGGATGAAGGCTGATCAGCATCGGCAATCCATGAACCTCGGACACCCGATCGAGCGCGGCTACGAATCCACGCAGACGCTCCTCTCCATCGACATTTTCCGCGCGGTGCAGCGTGGCCAGGAAGAAGCTCTTCGGCGCAACCGAGAGCCGCGTCAGAACCTCGGATGCGTCGATCTGACCTCGGTAGTACTGCAGCACCTCGAAGATCGGGTTCCCGGTGACGAAAATCCGTTGCCGTTCGAATCCCTCCCGCAGCAGATTCTCCTTGCTCCGATGGGTATACGGCATCAGCACGTCGCTGCAGTTGTCGATGATGCGGCGGTTGATCTCCTCGGGGACTCGATCGTCGAAACAGCGGTTGCCCGCTTCCATGTGAAAGACCGGGATCCCGAGCCGCGCCGCGCTGACGGCGGCCAGCCCGCTATTCGTATCGCCCAGGATCACCACACGGTCGGGACGCTGCTTCGAGAAAAGGTCGAATGCTTTCTCGATCACCTGCCCAGCCTGCGCCCCGAACGAACTGGCCTCGATGCCGAGGTGAATGTCGGGTTGGCGGACCTGCATCTCGCGGAAAAAGATGTCGCTCAGGTTCTCGTCGTGGTTCTGACCCGTATGCACCACGATGTGCTCGGCATGCCGGTCGAGAACAGGAATGACGCGGCTCAGACGGATAATCTCGGGACGCGTTCCGAGCCATGTGACGATCTTCATCGTGATCGCCCCGTGGTCATGAACGGCGCCAGCGTGGCGCGGAGCTCAGCGCCCTCGAGGTTGACCTCGGACGACGAGTACTCGCGCGTCAGCGCCGGCGTGAACGGCTCACGATCGCGCAGCTCCGGCAGCATCGGAAGAATGACGTAGTACTCACCGCGGGAGATCGTGCGGTGGCACTCCTCCTCAGACACCATGATCTCGTGCGTCTTCTCGCCGGGCCGCACGCCCGTCACCGAGACACGGATGTCACGCCCGTCGATCAGCGTCGACGCCACATCGACGATCCGCGCGGCAGCGACGCGCGGCACATACGTCTCACCCGCGCGAGCGCCCTCGATCGCCGCGAAGACCGTTTCGACCGCGCGGTCGAGCGACAGCAGGAAGCGCGTCATCTCCTCGGTCGTGATCGTCACCGGTCCGCCATGCGCGATCTGATCGAGAAAGAGCGGCACCACCGAACCGCGCGACGCGATCACGTTGCCATACCGTACGCAAACGAACCGCGTGCCCTGACACTCGAGATTTGCCTCCGCGAAGATCCGTTCCATCAGCGCCTTGGTCATCCCCATCACATTCACCGGCTTACAGGCCTTGTCCGTGGAAATGCCGGCCACGACCTCGACGCGCGCGCCGCTCTCGCGGATGGCCCGGACGATGTTGCCCGCGCCCATGATGTTCGTCTGCACCGCCTCGATCGGAAAGTATTCGCAGGACGGCACCTGTTTGAGCGCCGCCGCGTTGATGACCACATCCGCCTGCTCGATCGCCGCGCGGATGGCCGCGTAATCGCGGACGTCGCCGATGCGAAAGCTCAGGAGCTGTTGCGAATTCGCGTAGATCACTTCATCCGTCGCCGCCGGGCGATTCATGAACGACAGCCGCATATCGTTCTGCTTCGCTTCATCGCGCGAGAACACAGTGATGCGGGCCGGCCGGCCAACGTCACCACGCAACAGCGAGCGCACGATCGTCGACCCCAGCGAGCCGGTACCGCCGGTGACCAACACCCGTTTCCCGTCGAGGATCATTCCGTCATTCTCCACCGGTCATATTGCGACGATTCCGCCGCCAGCGCGGCAATCATCTCAGACCATACCGGCGGCACGAGTCCCGTCACGGACCGAAACCGCGACGCATCGAGCGTCCGATCGATGACGACGCTGTCGTCCGGCGCGATCGTCACTCCGCTGCCGATGGCTTCATTCAGCATGACCAGCAGATCGTACTTGCTGATCGCCTCCCCTGCCACGTGATAGAGCCCGTGAAGTCCCGGATGATGCTCGATCACATCAGCCAGCGTCTCCGCGAGAACCATCGTCGTAACGCCGGAGAAGACCGCCTTCGTGTAGCCGCGCACCGCACCACCGCGATTCGCCAGGAACCACTCCACCACACCATTCGACATCCGCAGCTCGCGCCCGATGATCGACGTCCGAATCGTCAAGGCCCGCTCGCTGTCCGTCACCTCGCCGAGCAGCTTCGAACGTCCATACAGATCGCTCGCATCCGGCATATCCCCCTCTGCGTACCCACCGCGAGTCCCCGCAAAGACACAATCGGTCGAGATATGAATCATCCGCCCCCCCACCTCGGCGCAAGCGCGCGCCACGACGTGCGGAAAGAGCGAGTTCAACGTGATCGACGCAATCGCATCATGCGCCGCCGCAAGCTGTTTCACCACCCCGATGCAGTTGACCACGATGTCCGCCCGCACCGTCCCGATCAACCGTCTCACTCCATCAAAATCGGCAGCGTCGACACCAGCGATGACCCGGTCATCATCAAACAGCGCCAACGGTACCCGCGTCCGCACCGCCGCCCGGCAGTCGAATCGATCCCGAAAGAGCTGCCACACCTTGTGCCCGAGCATCCCGCCCGCGCCGAGAATCAGAACGCGCATCGCCGGATAGGATACGTGGTCTGTCCTGTCATCTGGACACTCCGAGTGATGGTGAAAGTCGCGGCGAAGAGCGCTGGTCCCGCCGAAGGTCAAACCCGGCCACGGTTCGGGGACTCCTCGCGGAGCTGGCGTGAGATCCGTACCCCACCTTCCATCTGGGGGGTGAGGAGCGTTTCCAGTTCTTCGGGCCCGCATTAGCTGGCGGCAGAGAAGAGTCTCTAAGACATGCTGGAACAAGCTGTGGCAACGATGTTTATAACCTTCGTAACGACGCCGGCACAGTCGGTCACGATCTCGTGCTCCCAAAAGCGCAGTACAATCCAGCCCGCCGCTTTAAGAACAGCGTTCACGGTCTCGTCGCGCGCGCGATTGGACGCGAACTTGCGATCCCAGAATTGGGTGTTTGACTTAGGGCGAACCCAGTGTTTTGGGCAACAGTGCCATTGGCATCCGTCAACGAAGATCGCCACGCGGACTGAAGTGAAGACTATATCTGGCTTCCCCACGACCTTTGATTTCACACGGTAGCGGTAGCCGAGCTTCCAAAGCATCTGGCGAACAAGAAGCTCCGGCTTCGTGTCCCGTCCCTTGATCCGAGACATGCAATGCCGGCGCTGAGCCGGCGATAGAACATCAGTACGCTTGCCTCGATGTCCGCGTGACATCGCTCTAGCCAACTGACTCGGACTCCTCTCCGGGCGGGTCAGATAGAGTTACTGCAGGACCGAATGCAAGGATGCCTGGGGCAATCGATATGCTGTCGACCTGTACTCCTGGTCGAAGTCGTCCGATCGTCTGGAGTATTTCCGACGCGAAATCACCGACGTTCTCCGCGATTCGGAGCTTAGCCGATGCATCAGTCAGCTCGAAGACCCTGTAAAGGTCGTATCGCCGCTGTTGGGTCATCTCCGTGAGTTCTGCGACCGAAACGTGGAGTGATCTGTCGAATTGTCCATTCGTGGCTTTAACGTCGACCGCGACACTAACGTTTGTATTCAAGATAACCAGAAAGTCATAAGCCGCGACAGCGTTCGCCTCGGCCTCCCAACTGAAATCTGTGATGACTCCGTCACGCTTCTGGCGATCAAGATGGCGAAAGATAGATTCCTCTCCAGATCGGCCCACTTGTTCCGCAAGTTCGCGTGCATGCTTTAGCTCATCCCGGCTCACCTTCCTACCGGGCCGGCGACGAAGGGCGACCACTCCCTTCACACCGCCCAGCGCTGCATCTTCGAGTTCAGCGTCCAGTGTCAGCTCGTGAAAGGGGTGCTCACGGTCCTCCAGAGCGTTCGAAATCAATTGAAGCTGGTCAACGGAAATTGTCGCCATGCTTCGTCTGCCAAGTATGGGCAGTAACGCACGATAGACCGGCCGATCGACGTCGACGTTCTGAGAAATCAAGATCAGCGTGGCAGAGCTTGGAACAATCCGACCCCGGAACTCAAAGATCGCCAAATCGTCAGGCTCCAGGATGTTATAACGTTCGGGATCGGTTTCGGGACTATTGATATACTCGCCGTCGAGCCTCCAATTTTTATATGCAGGGCCTTTGAGAATTTTCCTCTGCAGGTTGTGAAGGCCAGCGTGGCCCGGACCATAGATATTGAGGTCTAACGGCAGCCTGTCGTTCAGCTCCGAAGCAGCATCTGGAAGCGACGGGAACAGCTCATCAATAAAGACCGCAGCGTTGAGATTGATAGACTTCTGATTGCCCGCGTTGCGGTTGCGAAACTGCCACTCGAAGAGCGTCAGATCCGAAGCCGTCAGGCGCTTAAGAGCGATTCGGCGCTGCATATGCCTCCCGAGAGAGCTTTCAGTAAGGAGCGGGCCAACCCCAGAGCCATGAGAGGAGGCACGGCATTGCCTATCTGCCGGAAGGCAGGGTTCATCGTCCCGACGAAGTGAAACCCGTCGGGAAAGCTCATTAGACGGGCCGCTTCGCGCACAGAGATCGTTCGTGCCTGCCTGCTGTCATAGTGAATATGTGAATAGGTATCTTTACCGAGGTGCGCCATGAGGGTACGGGCCGGCTCCGTTGCCGACATCTTGCGCCATTTGTTCGGAAACTTTGCTGGATCATAGGGAGGAACTACACGACTGACGAGCGACTCGTACGCGGACGACCCCTTACGGATCGGGCTACCTTGCACTTCCGAAGCATTCAGCTGCTCTGCAAGTATTTCAAGCGCGATTCGATGCGCTTCTGGATATTGATCGCCAGGACGCATCCTGCGGAAAATTTCAAAGTCGCGATCCGAAAGCGAGCGGATGGCGTGATCGTAGACTCCGTCTCCGTTTTCAAACCCACTCCACGTACGCATAAGCCTGGCGTAGGAAGAGGGCTCTACCCGCCTATAGGCTGCAAATTCATTCAAGTGCCGCGCTCCGCGCTTCAGATCACCAGAGAGATGGCTGGTGATTGGAGGCAGGTCATTCAATGCATCGCGCGCGGTGATCGCAGGTATGAGGTCGGGCGATGCCTGAGATGCCTCGACGTAGCTGCCTTCTGATTGGAGAAGACTCATCTGGCGTCCGGACCAATGCGTTCGGACATGTTTCAACGCGACTTGCCGCGACCCGTGGTAGCCCTTCGGGAGGCTGAACCAGTGCGTTGGTTCGGGGAAAACTACGGGCGTGGAGAGCTCCTCTGCATAGGCGATAAGAAACATCCTTTCGCGCGCCTGCGGCACTCCATAGTGGACTGCATTGAGTAGCGTATACCGCGCAACATAGCCCATCGAGGACAGAACTTCGCATGTCTCCTCAGCGATGTTGTGCCCACCATAATTGATGACATCTGGAACATTCTCGAGAAGTATTGCCACTGGCTGCAGTTGCTCAACGTAGTTGAGATACCTCAAGTACAGGTTGCCACGCGGGTCCTGCTTGAACGCCGTGGGGTGGTCGCGAACCTCGCGCAGTTTGGCCCGGCCGACTCGGGCGAAGGCTTGACAGGGAGGGCCCCCGACAATGACGTCGATCGCTTCGTCAGCCGATGTTCCGGGCGAGAGTTGTGCTGCGAGATCGATAGCCTCCAGCTTTGTGATGTCTCTCGACAGGAGATCAGGATCCTGGATTTCAACACCGTCGTGAAAGTTCAAGTGATGAGAGGCCGCAGCCAAAGGATCGATCTCCACGGAGCCGGCGATCTCGAAACCGGCAGCGTGGAACCCGAGCGAGAGCCCTCCACAGCCGCTGAACAGGTCCAGCACTCTCGGTGATCCACCGGAGCTTAGCCGGCGCAACTTGGTGATTCTAGACTCTCGATCATGCATCCCGTCACGGCTAACTTACTCGGAGACCCCTGAACTCAGAACTTATTCTACCGCGTGTGGGGCTACTTGCCTCTCCGCGTGGTGGTGGAGGCCAGTCCAGAAGGCTTCAAACACCGATCGAAGGAATGATGCGACGATCCCTTTCTGCTTCTGAGTTCGGGAGCTGAACTCTCCACCAAGTAGACATGAACGGTTCGATTTCGGTTGTTGCACTCGACCCGAGGTCGAAGTGCCACTTGAATTGCGCTGGGCATCTTGAGCGGTCAAGTTCGCGTGCCTCGGGTGACTTACACCCCCACGCCCCAAAAACCAAAAGCACCACCCCCGAGCGCTCGGGGGCGGTGCGGTGGTGCGGGGATTTACCAACTACTCACGATACGTCTTCGCCGGCCTTGTAGTAGCTCTCCGGCAACTGGTCACCGTCGACTTCTTCTGCCGGCGGCCGGATGGCCATGAAAGTCTGGCCCTGGGGGGCCGGCGGGGTGGATGGAGGCGCGGAGGTGGCTTTCTTCGGGTGACGGTTGATGGCTTTCTTCACCACACGGCGCATCTCATCGAGGTAGGGGCTGAGCGCGGCTCCTGAGGGGCCGTTAACGGCACGCTTGGCCCAGTGGTACGTCTGAAGCGCGTCCTCACCGGCGTCGGACAGTTTCGAGTCGATGGTGAACTCGAGGCCTTGAGTGAATACGGCCAGTCGTTGGGCGATGGGACGAAGCATGTCGCGGTACCGCAGGGCATCCCGGCCACGTTCGACCTTGAAGAGATCCTGCGGTACCGAGGGGACCGACGTCACCGTTGTGATCGTCGGGGTGATCAACTCGTGGGCGAACTTCGCCGTCGCCGCCACTTTTGCGATCTCGTTCGCGTTGTGCGGCTGCAGATCGGGGATCAGTCCCTCCATCTGGATGATGATTGCCAGGAGCTGACTGGCAATGTTGTCAGGCGTCGATACGCCGGCGGGCTGTGGGGGTGTGATTGCGTCTGTCACTGTTCTCTCCCTACGCGTCACGGGGGATCCGTGCGCGGCTTGTAGAGCGTTAGTGCGAGCTCGCGAAATGCTCCCCCAACGAACGCGTTGGCAGAGCCGTATAAACTGAGGCCTCCATTTCATAGTATCCATGAAATTCATCTTGTCAATGCCAAAAGTGCGAAATATCGTGAATTGTTACTATATTATGCATCAGTTAATGCTTTAAACGTATCAAAACAACCAGACCACCTTAGCCGCTCAGGTTGGTTCAGCGGGACAACCGAGACGAGCCAGATGGCCGCTCCGTTCATGACGGCCCGAGGTCCACGATCTCCGCTTCGAACACCTCGCAAGCGCAAATTTTGCCGAAGTGCGCCCGAAACTTCACCGAGCAGGCAGCGACCGTCCAACTATTGGACATGGCGGAGGGGTCGCGATCTCTCAAAAGGAGATCCGTTTAACCGGAGGGGGGATAGCGATCTCAAAACAGGAGATCGCGATCTCATCGGAAGAGATCCGGATCTCCCCTGACGAGATAGCGATCTCCCGACACGAGATGCGTATCTCAAGGGACGAGATAGCGATCTCCTGACACGAGATGCGTATCTCACGAGACGAGATAGCGATCTCGCAGGTCGAGATCGGGATCTCACGAGACGAGATGGCGATCTCGCGGGTCGAGATCGGGATCTCATCGCGCGAGATGGGGATCTCCCCACACGAGATCGCGATCTCAGGCGGCGAGATACGAACCGGGCGGCGACGTCGTCTTCCCCGTCATCCCCTTCTGATCCGAGCAGCCCGGTCGCTCCTCGCGGTCGATTCCTCCCTTCCTGCCAGCTTTTGGTTTATATTGATTCCTGCAATCCTTAAATCATTGCGGTCAAACCTCACTTCTCAGCGGAGAGTGGAGGGCGTATCTGAATGTTCCTGTTGGTGCCGAGGCGTCTTCTGGTGAGCCTGCGACTTGCGGCGATCGTTTGCGGATCGCTGCCGGTGGTGGCTCAGCCGCTTCGCCCCTCGTTGCGCTCCGCCGGCAGCTTCGCGATCATCTCAACTTCGGGCATCGCGAACAGCGGGCCGAGCCGGATCACTGGAGATCTCGGCGTCCCTCCCGGGACCGATGCGGGATTTCCGCCCGCGACCGTATCCCTCGGCAGGATCGTTCACGACGACGCGGTCGTGCGCGAGGCACAGAAAGATGCTGCGTCCGCCTACACCGATCTCGCAAACCGGCCTTGCGCCGTTCCGCCGGTCAGTCCCCTGACCAACCCCGTAGCGAGCCCGATCGGAGCCGTGACACTGCCACCCGGCGTCTATTGCTTTCAGACGGATGGAGAGTTGACGGGAACGCTCACCCTCGACGCCAACGATGATCCGAATGCGGTCTGGATCTTCCGCGGCGGCGGAGCGTTGACCGCCGATGCCGACTCGTCCATCGTCCTGTCGCGTGGCGCACATGCCGGCAACGTCTTCTGGCAGACCGGCGGATCGGCGACGCTGGGGGCGCGCAGCACGTTCGTGGGGACCATCCTCGCATCGGGGAACATCACCCTGAATCACGGAGCGAGCCTGTACGGCCGGGCGTTGACCCGGTCGGGTGCCGTGACGCTCGATACCAATCTCGTCTCCTTCTGCTGCGACCCCGTCACCCTCGATCCGCTGGCGCTCTCCACACCACCGTCGAACGCTCCCTACGCAACGATCGGCGCCCACGGAGGCTCCGGCCCCTACACCTTCGCCCTCTTTTCAGATGCGCTTCCAACGGGATTGAAGCTTGAATCGAATGGCTTGCTGACGGGCACTCCGCCGGCATCGAGCACCTTCATCGTCATCACCACCGACTCCAGGGATTGCTCCGGCATACGGACTTACACGATCTGTCCGGCCACCACGCTGTCTCCGGACGCCCTTCCGGGAGGGATGGTATACATCCCGTACGATCAGACGATCAGGCCGGGTTGCGGGACATGTCAGGTGACGAGCGGGAACCTGCCGCCCGGACTGTTCCTGGACGGTTGCGAGATCAAGGGGACGCCTACGAAACCCGGTCCGTATCCGTTCACGCTGAGCGCGGGTGACGGCGGCTCTCGCGATTACACGATCGTCGTCACCTGTCCGCCCATCACGCTCTCGCCATCGTCACTTCCAACGGCAATCACCTGCGCACCGTACAGCGTGACATTCATGCCCAGTTGCGGGACTGCGCAACCGTTCAGCGAGACCGGCGTTCTGCCGATCGGTCTCCATCTGAATATGACGACGGGTGTGCTCGACGGGACCCCGGCTCAGGGAACCGAGGGGAGTTATCCGATCATCGTGACCGCCGGCAACGACGCGAACGGCTGCCCGGTCAGCCGGCAGTACACACTCGTCGTCACCGGCGTGACGCTCTCTCCGGCGGTGCTCCCGAACGGGGTGGTTTCGATCCCGTATTTCGCGATTGTGGATGCCACGGGCGGAACAGCGCCGTATACGTTCAGCATCATTGGATTGCCTCCTCCCGGCCTCACATTCACGCCGAACGCGCCTACACCGCAGAGTGCCACGATCTCGGGGACGCCGACGGCGAGCGGAACGTTCAATTTCACCATCACCGTCACGGACGCGAACGGCTGTATGTCCTCGCAGCCGTACACCGTTCGCATCGACAGCGCAGTCGTCGGAGCACCAGCACTCTCCGCATGGGGGATGCTGGTGCTATCCATTCTTCTGGTTCTGGCCGGCATCGTGGTGGCCGGTAGGAGTGGATTGCTATGAGCGAAGCAATGGCCCCCGACGAGAAGGCCAACCGCACGGCCTGCTGCGCTTGTGGGAGCAAGCTGGCGATCGACGGCGCGGCGATTTGCAAAGTGTGCATGGCACCCCAGGGTGGCAAGCAGTGCATCGTCTGCAAGCAATGGCTTCCAAAGGGGGCAATCTTCTGCAAAGATTGCAAGGCACCTCAGCAAGGCAAGAAATGCGTAATTTGCAAGCAGCCGCTACCCAAAGGGGCGAAACGCTGCAATGCCTGCACCTCCTATCGAAGCGCATGGCTCCGGTGGCTCCCATTGGTCGCCAGCACTTTCTCGATGTTGTTCTGGATGGTTGGAGCCTGCACGGGCGTTCGTACCGCGGTGGTTTATCTCCACGACCGTGAATCCGACACGAAGTTCAAGGTCACGGGAGACGACGTCAAGAGCGGCCTCGAGATCTACCTGAAGGCCTGGAACACGGGCAGGAAAGCATCCAGCCTGGCCCGCTACCGCCTAAAATTCGATGGCGCTCTGCCGATCAAGGATGCAGTCCTCCGGCTTGGTGATAAGGATCAGCAGAAGGCGGCGAATGTCATCGCGGCCGGCGGCAGCGCGCCAATTACCCTGGCGTTGTACACCAATGATGAGTTGCACAGAAAAGATGATGCGTCAGCGCAGGATGCCGTTGCATTTCAGAATGACCTCGCGGACAAGATCGCGAAGCATGCGGCGATTACCCTGGAAATCGACGTCGAGGAGTCGGACGACCCGTCGAGCGGGTTCTGGCGGTTTTGGCCCTGGAGCAAGCTTCGTCAACACCACATCCGGGAGGATCACTTCGAGGCCCGTCTCATCAAGGAGTTCATTCTTAAAGCGAGGTGAGAAATGCGAATTCACTCGATCTGCGGGAATCAGGCGCGATTCTTGTTCGCTGTGTCATTGATTGCCGTCATATCCGGCGCGATCACCCTGGAGGCTCGAACAACGAGAGTTGCGATCAGCATCAGCGGATGTAAGGCTGACACCATATGGGCCGTAAGGGGGGATGGTTTTCCCGAAAACAAGCAGTTCGAAGTGCATAGAAATCCGATTCTCGAAAGAAAGGGGATTCTCCTTTGGGTTGGTGAGTGGCCCGGAAAGGCGACTGAGGACTTCGAGGCCGAGGGTACGATATTCAGCTTGCGGTTCGAATACACCACCTTGTCAGTGAACGGCATTAAGAGAACCGAACACTCGCGGACCGGATGCCGGCGATCCCATGGGGAGGCGGATCTACTGACAGACGATGCGACGTGGGCGCGGCTGGACTTCGACTGCAATGCACGGACCGGTCGAGTCATCACTCCCGAGGTACACCAGGGAGACAAGGGGTTCGTCAAATACGTGCGCTCGCTCACGAACAAACTCAACGAGGATGATTTAGAGCGGTGTAACGTGGCTGGCACACTGAGCGCCATTCCGATTCAAGGAGTACTCCCCGATAGAGACGAGTTGATCATCGCGAGGTTGTTGAGAGATGACAAACCCGATTGGCCGGGACTGATCCTCAATGACGAGGAGGTCATCACGATGGCGAATTTGAAGAAAGATCACGCTCTCAAATACAAGGATATTAACGCTGCGATCACTGCGCAGAGTGGCCGCCGGAACCCGTGGAGCCCCGCGGTCTTCGGGGGGAACCTGTCCGACATTCGCCCCCTGAGGCTCAGGAATGACATCGAAATCAAACTGACGGTGCGCTGATGCCGGCGCGCGCACTGCTTTACAGCGTCGCAATCATCCTGCTCGCTGCCACGGCGGTGGCGCAGCAGCGTCCTGTCTTCGATCCCGACGATTTCGTTGACCCTCGCGATCTCGACGGACCAATCTTCATCTCGCGCCTCGTCGCCGTCGTTGCGTCAAGGCCCACCGACGACTACCGTCCACTCCACCAGAACGCCGGATTCCTCGAGATCGCCAACAGCTTCTACCGGTCGAACGTTCAATTCGACTACAAGCACAGCGAAGCTCATGGAACGGGCGACAACGGGCCGGCCCACGTGAAGGTGTGCCAGTGTGATCCCCCGCTCTACTTTCCGACCGCGCCGTCTCCCCGAGCCACACCCGACCCTCCCCTGCCTGCCCCGAAGGACACCCTGCAGGCCGCCTGGTATTACCCCTCCCTCTTCGTCGGACCGGGCGGTTTCAGGATGATGCAGCGAATTCGATTGACCGTGAGCCGGCAGCGCGCAAACAGCGTGGTCACCCTCGGCACCACCGATCATGTCGTGTCCCGTCTCTCCGGACGCGAACAGTCCATCGGCATCGACGCCGACACCTACGTTCGCATCGCCGGCCACGAAATCTTCGGTTCGCTGCTGGCCGCACGGACCGTGCGAACGGGAACGACCGCCGACCGGTCACAGAACGAGCTCACGTACGTGAGCCGTTTCCCGGCGGTCGCGCTCCCACACCAGATTCTCGTCCGCGCGACAGTCACCGTCGGCGGCGTCTCCGGCCGAGGGGCTTCGGGCATCAGCATCGTCAACCCCGCTTTCGAAGCGTACTGGCGTCACATGCCGTCCAGAACCAACGTGCATCTGGTCTGGAGTCCTCAGGCAACGCGCGACGGTGTTGCAGGTTGGAAACGTAACAGCCAGATCGTCTTCTACGTCGACCGCATGCTGTACATGAAGCGCTTCGGGTTGAGCAAACCTTCCGATGTACCCTGACTCGATGCAAGCCATGGTGCTCGCCGAGCCCGGCCGTCCGCTCGCGCTGACCGAGTTACCGCTGCCGCGTCCGAACGCGGATCAACTGCTTCTGAAGGTCGAATGTTGTGCTGTCTGCCGCACCGACCTTCATGTCGTCGATGGCGAGCTTCGCGATCCGAAGCTGCCAATCATTCCCGGGCATCAGATTGTGGGTGTTGTGGTGGACTCTCCCACACCCCGGCGAGCCGGCGTCCCCTGGCTCGGTTGGACTTGCGGGATTTGTGACTATTGCCGGAGCGGGCGCGAGAATCTCTGCGACCGGGCGATGTTCACCGGGTACACGCTCGATGGCGGCTACGCGCAGTATGCGATTGCGGACCGCCGCTTTTGTTTTCCGATCCCGGATAGCTACAGCCCGGCGGAAGCCGCTCCTCTTCTGTGCGCCGGACTGATCGGGTTCCGGGCATGGCGCATGATCGGCGACGCTCGCCGGGTGGGGTTCTACGGATTCGGATCAGCCGCACAGATCCTGGTACAGATCGCGCGAGCGGACGGCCGGGATGTCTTCGCATTTACACGCGGTGGCGATACCGCGGCGCAGCAGTTTGCGCTCGAGATGGGAGCGGCCTGGGCAGGTGACTGCAACAGCGCACCGCCCAAGCCTCTCGACGCCGCCATCATCTTCGCTCCGGATGGCTCGCTGGTCGTCACGGCGCTTCGTCATGTCGTCAGGGGCGGTGTCGTCGTCTGCGCCGGCATCCACATGAGCGACATCCCTTCGTTTCCGTACGAGTTGCTCTGGAATGAGCGGACCATCCGGTCGGTAGCGAACCTTACCCGTCTCGATGGCGAGGCGTTCTTCGAACGCATCTCCTCGATCCGGATCGAGACCCGCAGGACTCTCTACCCTCTCGAACGGGCCAACGATGCGCTGGACGACCTCCGCTCCGGCAGACTGACGGGAACTGCCGTGCTCGACCTTTCAGATGCGGGCGAACGCGGGTCGTAGGCTCAGCCACATCGCTGCAACCTGCAGCGCGGCGAAGACGACCGCGGTGACGATGACGCCGAGGAGTGCCCAGATGATTCTGTTGTCGGATGGCGAAATGCGCAGAGCTCCGCTCTTCTCGTTGATCTATCCGTCTCACGCCGATTTCATCGGCGTCAACTCGAGTTTGGACGTTTCTCGGCACCCCAACGGGTTGCGTGAGGGTAGCCGGTAGCCACGCCGGAGGCGTTGCCACCGGTTCGGTCATGCGAGGAAGGCACCCCGGCAGGGGACCCGGCAGGGGTGCGTGAAGTCAGGCAGGATCGATCGCGTAAAACGATGTCGAATTCGACGGTTCACGCACCCCTGCCGGCGGATGGAACGACCAAAAGGTCGCTCGGTGGGTCAAGCTCGGAATCATAGGCGCCAGCGGGAGTCCCAGTGGTCAGCTTTACCGGTCCCCACGAGACGTCCGACGCATCCGACCAGCGAAACTACTGGGCTCGTGGATGGCCCGCGGTCATCGTCAGGAGCAGTTGAGACGCCCCGCCGGGTCCGTCTGCATTCTGGACGCATGTCCGGTTACGGGTGAGCACCGCGTGAGCCCCCTTCGGTACAAGGCATTTGTATTCAATACCTTACGACAATTCGTGATTGGCATGATCCCCGCCATACGCGGGGTATGGTCTTTTCGTTGTACCACAAGGGTATTCGTGTCTTCAAAATCGCAGGCGCCTCGTTCGCTGGAGTATTCGCCATCTCTGTTCTTCTTGCAGGGACGGCTCCCGGCGCGTTCGCGCAACAGGTCTCCGCAGACTCTCCGCCGACTCCGCTGGACGATCTGCTGAATGCACGGATCAGCGCGTCGGCGAAATACGAGCAGCCGGTGCGCGACGTCCCGGCCTCGACCACGATCATCACTGCTGAGGAGATCGAGCGCTACGGCTTCGAGACACTGCCCGACGTGCTCAACTCCATCCGCGGTCTATACATCTCGTATGACCGCAACTACAGCTACCTCGGCGTGCGCGGCTTCTCGCCGATCTCGGACTACAACAACCGGCTGCTCGTGCTGATCGACGGGCACTCGATCAACGAGCCGGTGTTCGGGTCGGCGGCTGTCGGGACGGACCTCGTCGTCGACCTTGACTCGGTCGAACGGATCGAGTTCGTACGGGGGCCTGGTTCGGTCATCTACGGCACGGGGGCGATGTTCGGAGTCTTGAACGTCGTGATGAAGAAGAGCGACGGAACACCCACGGCATCCGCGACTGCGCGTGCCGGAAGCGCGGGCTTCCGCTCAGGTACGGCGAGCGCGACGACTGCGATCGGCGGAACGAACATCGCCGTCTCGGGTCTTTGGCGCAGTGTCGCGGGGAAGGACCTCTACTTTCCTGAATTCGCAACCGGCGGAAGCGACGGCATCGCGCGCGGCCGTGACTACGACCATTCGGAGGGCATCCTTGCGCGAATCTCGCGCGGCGGATTCGAAGCGACGCTCCACTACGGAACTCGGACCAAAGGCGAGCCCGGCGCCTCCTACGGAAGCAACTTCAATGAGGACGAAGGGACGAGCGACCGCCACACGTTCGTCGATCTCGCCTATGACCGCAAGCTGACGCCCAGCCTCGCGATGACGCTCCATGGCTACTGGGACCGCGATCTCTACGACGGCCACTATCCGATGTCGCCCACGTTGTTCGACTACTCGCTCGGTGTGAAGTTCGGCTTCGAGTCGCGTCTTGCGTGGGATGTGCGCGCGAATGACCGCCTTACTCTCGGCGCCGAGGTAATGGACGCGGCGCGGGCGGAGTATCGCTATTGGGGCAACGGAGCGAACGACCTGAAGGGCACCTTCGTGACAGTTTCCGGGTACGTCCAGAACGAGTATCAGCCGTTGTCCAATCTGTCGGTCACGGCCGGCCTCCGGATGGAGCACAACACCGCGGTGGGAAACTGGTTCACCCCACGTGTGGCGGTAGTCTTCAATCCTTCGGCTGCGTCCACTCTCAAGGTTCTCTACGGTCAGGCGTACCGTGCGCCGGACGTCTACGCTCTCCAGATCTTTGATGCGGGCGGCATCTACCTCAAGAGCCACGGTTTAGAACCTGAAAACATTCGCACCGTGGAAATCGTCTACGAGCGACGGATCAACTCTTCGATCGCGATGTTCGCGTCGTTGTACTCGAACAAGGCGGAGGGTCTCATCGAGCTGGAGCCGTCCGGGGACGGGTTGGTACAGTATCGGAACGACCCGGTGCCGATACACGCGAACGGGGCCGAGCTCCAGATCGACTACCGTTCCCCGTCCGGCATCTGGGCGTATGCCTCCTGGGCGAGGGTGCGCGCGAGGGACCACGGGGCAAGCCTCACCAACTCGCCGAATGACCTCGTGAAGCTTGGGGCGTCGACAAATCCTTTCGGCCGCGCTCACGCTGGTATCGACCTGGACTACGAGACGTCGCGCATAGCACTCGATGGCACGAGCACCAATCCGTTCGTCGTGGTCAACGCGACGTCATCGTTCGCGCTGACCAAACACCTGCGCGCCGGTTTGACAGTGCGGAACCTGTTCGACCGCCACTACGCGATTCCGGTGGGCTCTGAATTCCGCGCACCCACGATGCAGCAGGATGGCCGGACGCTCGAGCTGATGCTTCGCGGGACACGATAATGAACATGAGGACGACATGGCGTGCCGGCCTGGGGGCCATCATGTTGATGGTGGTGCTTGCTCCAATGGCGCCGGCGCTCGAGCCTGCCGTCCCGGTCGATTTGCAGGCGGCGGTCATCTCGAACCTCTGGCAGCTCGATCGAAACTTCCCTCGGCGGCCACAGCTCACGCTCGGTGTGCTGTACCAGGAGAAGTTCCGCGCGTCGTTCGTCGCCGCGCACGATCTGTGTGACGCCTTCGGGCGGTCAAAGCTGCCGGTTCGGTGCGTCCTGATCGACATCTCCGGACCGTCATCACTCGCCGATCAGTTGCCGGCGAGTGGCATTGACGCCGCCTATATCGCCCCGATGCGGGCGGCCGACGTTGGAGTATTGGTTCTGGTTCTGCGGTCGAAGCGGATACGGACCGTGACGGTGGTCGATGAATACATGAGCGCCGGGGTCGCCGTGGAGCTGACTCTGAGCGGCGACCACGCACAGATCGTCGTCAACCTTCCGGCGGCGCGCGCCGAAGGAGCGGATTTCAGCTCGCAGTTGCTGAAGCTCGCACGGGTGATTCAATGACCAGACGCAAACTAGGTAATCTCCGGCTTCGCACGAAGCTGACGCTCCTGATGACGGTCGTCATCGCGTTGATTGCACTCTTCATTTTTGTCCTCCTGCCACTTCACCTCGAGGAGCAGGCCATCAACGCGGCGCACGACAAGGCGTGGAGCGTGGCGCGCATGGCTGCTTTCAGCGTGGCACCGGCGGTGATGTTCGACGACAAGACCGGCGCCGGCGAAGCGCTGGCCGGCGTACGCGCTCTTCCCGATGTCGACTACGTGATCGTGACCAAGAACGGGAAGAGGTTCATCGAGTATCGACGCAGTTCGGTAGCGCACCCATCGGCCGCGACATTCGAAGTATCCACTCCTGTGAGTGCCGGCCGGTTGAAGCCCGATGGCCGCCTGCGGCTCGGCATGTCGCTGGACCGGCTGAAGGCCGAACGCGATAACACTCGGCGTGCAGCCGGTATCGCCAGTCTCCTTGTTCTTCTTCTCGGAGCCATCTCGGTGGCTGGTATCAGCCGGCTCATGACCAAGCCCCTCAAGGAGATCTCGAACGCGGCAAAACGGATCGAGGCGGGCGATCTGACCTCGCGTGCAACGGTGCGAAATCTCGACGAAGTCGGACGTCTGGCGCGGACGTTCAACAGCATGCTCGACAGCGTTGCACGGGCGCAGGAGGAGCTGAGCGACTTGAACCGTGGCCTGGAATCGAAGGTCGTGCTCCGGACCGTCGAGCTTGCCGAGGAAGCCGGAGGGCGGAAGCTCCTCGAGGGGCGGATGCGCCTTCTACTGGAGTCGACCTACGATGGAATCCTGTCTGTCGATGCAAACGGAATCTGTACGCTCGTGAACCGTGCCGCCGCCGAGACGCTGGCGGTCACTGCGTCCGGGCTCATCGGACAGAATCCGCACGCGGTCCTTCACGGCGATTGTCATCTCGAAGGCTGTGATCTCGCGGCGGTTGTCGCCGGAGATCTCCGCGCATCGATCAACACGACGTTCCTGCGAGAGGGAGGAGAGTCTGTAGACCTCGAACTCTCCTCCGCTCCCATTGTGGATGACGGCCAGCGAGTGGGATCGGTCATCACGTTTCATGACGTGACAGAGCGCGAGTCGCTCCGGCGCCATGTCGAAGATGCCAAGCGGATCACGAGCCTCGGGCATGTGGCCGCGATGATGGCCCACGAATTCAACAACGTGCTCATGGGCATCCACGCGCTCGTGGAAGTCCTCTACCGTCAGTCAGAGAATTCGCCGCAGGCGCGTCACGCGTGCGAGCTGATCACGAATTCCATCCGGCGTGGAAAGCGCGTCACCGAGGAAGTGCTGCGGTACACCAGGCCGCGCGATCCCGTGCGCACACCGGTAAACGTCCGCACATGGTTGCAGGAGTTCATACCGGCACTGAAGCCGATGCTCGGCCCTGACGTCGAGGTCGCGGTGCTCCTTCCCGCGGACGACGTCGGAATCGTCGCCGACCGCGAGCAGATCGAGCAGGTCTTCGCTAATCTCCTGACCAATGCCAAACACTCCATGCCGGCCGGAGGGCGAATCACGCTCCGAGTCTCACCGGATAAAGACGGACTCATCACCTTCGAAGTAGGCGATGCCGGCACGGGGATCCCGCCGGAGCTGCTGCCGAAGATCTTCGAGCCGTTCTTCACCACCAAACGCTCCGGGGGTACAGGCCTCGGGCTGCCGACCGCGCGGCAGATCATCGAACGCCATGGGGGGACCATCACGGTGGAGAGCTCCGGGGCAGGCACCACGTTCCGTGTGATGCTTCCGGCGAGCAGCGTCGCGGTCGAAGAGAGTAAAGTCATACCGGGAACCGCGCAACGCTCATCGCTGCGCGTCCTGCTCGTCGAGGACGACGCCGTGGTCTCTACGGGCTTGCGCGCGATCCTCGAAATCCATGGCAACGAGGTTAACCTCGCACACACTGGTGCCGAGGTCGTCCCGGCGATCGTGGCATTCCGGCCTGACGTGATCGTGATGGATGTCGGCCTGCCCGACTGCGACGGAGTCGATCTCTACCGCAGCCTTGATCAGAGGCAGAAGACGATCCCGGTGGTCTTCTCGACCGGCCACGGCGACGGCGCGAAGATCCGCGAGATACTCGCCGAGCCGCACGTCGGCTTTCTCCTCAAGCCATATCCGGTCGAGGAACTACTCTCGAAGCTGGCCGAGGTTACCCAGGGGGCAGGCGCGAAGTGAGAGATCGCCTGGTAGTCAGCGCCTCTCTTCGCCGACGGAGATCACGAGTTGGTCGGGATCGAGATACTGAGCGAGCTGGGCCCCGAAGACTTCCTTTGGTTGCTGAATGCACCGTACTCCCTGCGCCACCATCCTCTATGGAACTCCGCGAGATTCGGAACGCTGAGCCTGCCGGAGCGACAGTGTAGGGCCGCCGCCCCGGCGGCCAACGGCCGTGAGGCCGTGTGTTTGCTTCGAACTATCGCGCCGCGTGCGGCGCTGGCCGCCGAGGCGGCGGCCCTACACTGCAGCGGAAAACACGCGATTTGT
>JBBRNB010000013.1:0-77293 GCA_038230535.1 Thermoanaerobaculia bacterium | reverse complement strand
CTCGTCCGCGGCATGCGAAAGCTCACCAAAGACCCCACGGTTGCCGCTAACGACCTCTTCCCGCTGGATGACGATGATGTCTAGCCGGCTGTCTCGCTTCATGACCGCGCGACAGATCCGGATTTCTCACCTCACAAGAGCATCCGGCCTTTCCCGTCACTTCATCCTCCGGCTCGAGCAGGGCGTGGCACAACCCTCTGTCCCGACCATCAAAGCGCTGGTCGACGGGGCGCGAATCGTGACCAACGACCCGTCGATCAAGGCCAACGACCTGTTTCTGCTGGACGACGACGAGCTGCACCCGGAGAAACCTTGATGCCCAAGTCAGCGAAGCGTGATGCGCGCCGCCTCAAGATCACCGTCTTGCTCCTGCAAAGGCACATCGCGGCGTTGGACTACCTGGCGGTGAGCATCCGGCTACGTACAGGCGTCGCGCTCGCCCGCGCGGGCATCATCGGCGCGTTCATCGAAGCGTCGCGCGGTAAGCGGAGCGCGGTCGTCGAAGCGATGATTCAGAGTCGGACTCCCGAGAGCAAGGACAGAACATGTCGCCGAAGTCGGGATCGGAATAGCCGCAGGAAGGCAACCTGGGAGAACTGATCCAGGCTTCTCCCAACGCGATGAACCACATTCGGAATGACGTCGTCGTGGGCGAGGGGTCTCGAGCTCGATGTTTTCTCCGCGTTGCGGAACCTCCTCGAGATGCTCTCGGTACCTCCGCAGGAGTTCTTCGTGGATTCTCGAGATGCTCTCGGTACCTCTGCGGGAGGTTCTTCGTGGATCCTCGAGATGCTCTCGATAGTGGCGCGGAGGTTCTCGATGGCTGCGCGGAGGTACCGAAAGGCTGCGCGGAGGTACCGAAGGGCTGCGCGGAGGTACAGAAGTGCTACGCGGAGGTACAAAAGAGCTACGCGGAGGTACAAAACGGCTGCGCGGAGGTACTTCGTACATCTCCGAGAAGCTTCCGGTACCTCTGCGGAGGTTCTTCGTACTTATCGAGAGCCCTCATGTACCTCTGCGCAGGTGCTGCGTACCTCCGCGTAGCCCTTATGTACCTCCGCGCAGCACTTTTGTACCTCCGCGTAGCACTTTTGTACCTCCGATTAGCCTCTGGTCACCTCGGCGCAGCCCTTAGGTACCTTTAGCGCAGCTCCTTCGCACCTCTGCGGAGATCATGCGTACCTCTGCGAAGGGATGGTCACACGTCGTCTGGAACCTTCGCGAGCATCGAGCGCGTGCCGGAGCCGCACACATCGCCATACAATCCCCTCGATGCGCCATCACGGCCTCAACATCGTCGCCATCGGCGGCGGTACCGGCCTTTCGACCCTGCTGCGAGGCTTGAAGCGATACGTCCGCGCCGAGGGCTCGTGGTCGATCAGCCATCTGGGTGCGATCGTGACGGTGACGGATGAAGGTGGCAGCTCCGGGGCGCTTCGAAAAGAGTTCGGCATGCTGCCGCCGGGCGATATCCGCAACTGCATCGTCGCCCTCGCGGAGGAAGAGCATCTTTTTTCCCGGGTGTTCGGCTACCGATTCAAGAATGCGGAGTCGTCGTTGGGAGGGCACTCGCTCGGGAACCTGCTTCTGGCCGCGCTGACCGACATTACAGGCAGCTTCGATCAGGCGATTCTCACGGCCTCCGAGATTCTGAATATCGCGGGTGAGATCTATCCATCGACGCTTTCCGACGTCCGTTTGCGGGCCACACTCGCGGACGGCTCCACGCTGCTCGGAGAAGTGGCGATCAGCGGCTCGCTCCTCGGCGAGAAGAGCGCTGCTCCTCCCCGGCACGCCCGAATCGTTCACCTCAGCATCGACCCTCCGGACGCGCGGCCGACCGATCGGGCGCTCGAAGCGCTCAATGCCGCGGACCTCGTCCTGATCGGTCCCGGCTCGCTCTACACCTCGGTGCTGCCGAATCTGTTGATCAAGCCGATCGCCGACACGCTCTGCCAGGTGCGCGCCTTGCGCGTCTACATCTGCAACGTCATGACGCAGCCGGGCGAGAGCGACGGCTACAGCGCGGAGGAGCACCTCGCGGCGGTCATCGAGCATGCCGGCCTCGTGGTCGACGTCATGATCCTCAACGGCCGCCGGCCGTCGGCGTCGATCCTCAGCGCGTACGCCTCGCAGGAGCAGCATCCGGTTCAGTTCGATGTCAACGCCATCCGCGAGCTGGGGGTGACGCCGTTTTTCGGCGACATCATCGAAGAAGAGAACTACGTTCGCCACGATTCAGCCGCGCTCGCAGAGACGATCTTCCGGCTCTATGACCGCTATGGCCGGACACTTGAAAGGATGAGACGGACGGAGGCATGACCGCATTGAAAGCACGGCCCGAGAACCTCGACGTCATCATCCTTGCCGCCGGCCTGGGTACGCGCATGAAGTCGGCGACCATCAAGATCCTTCACCGCGCCGCCGGCAGACCGATCATCGATTACGTGCTCGATCTCGCCGCGGAGATCGGTACGCGGCCGCCGATCATGGTCATCGGCCACCAGAAAGAGGCCGTACAGCAGGCGGTTGGCGGACGCGCGCGATTTGTGCTGCAGGAGGAGCAGAAGGGTACTGGTCATGCCGTCTTGCAGGCGGCACCGCTGGTCGACGGCTCGCGGCAGGTACTGATTCTCTCGGGAGATGTACCGCTCACACGTCCGGAGACGTTGCAGCGACTCCTCGACGAGCACGAGCGCGCCCATAACGCCCTCACCCTGCTGACGATGAGGCTCGACGATCCGGCGATGTACGGCCGTATCGTGCGCGATGCCAGCGGCGCCGTGACTCGCATCGCCGAGGCGAAGGACGCCACGGAGGATGAGAAACGCATCAACGAGGTCAATGCCGGTATTTACGTCTTCGACGGCGCGCACCTTTTTGACAACCTCCGAAATCTCACCACGAACAATTCCCAGGGTGAGTACTACCTGACCGACCTCCTGGCCGTTCTGCGCGATGCCGGAAAGCGCGTCGGTGCCGTCGTTGCCAGCGATCCGATCGAGACACTCGGAGTGAACTCCCGCGCCGATCTCGCGTCGGTCGAAGGGGAGATCCAGAAGCGTGTGGTAGCGAAGTTGATGACCGGCGGCGTCACATTCCGGAACCCAGCCACCGTGGTGATCGACTCGACCGTGAAGATCGGCAACGACACGGTCGTCTATCCCTTCGTGACCATCGAAGGGATGACGACGATTGGCTCACGCTGCGTCATCGAGCCCGGGGTACACCTGATCAACGTAACGGTCGGAGACGATGTCCATCTGAAGACCGGCAGCGTGGCCGAGGATGCAACCATCGGGAACGAAGCGGCGGTGGGGCCGTACGCACACCTCCGTCCTGGTACGCGGCTTGGACGGCATGTGAAGATCGGCAATTTCGTGGAGACGAAGAAGGCCGTGTTCGGCGACGGTGCGAAGGCGTCGCACCTCTCGTACATCGGCGACGCCGAGGTGGGCGCGGAGGCGAACATTGGCGCCGGCACCATCACCTGCAACTACGACGGCACGAACAAACACAAGACGGTGATCGAAGACGGCGTGTTCATCGGCTCCGACACGCAACTCGTCGCGCCGGTGCGGATCGGCAAAGGCGCCTACGTCGGGGCCGGCTCGACGATCACGAAAGACGTCCCACCGGGGGCTTTGGCCCTGAGCCGCACCTCTCAGCGCGTCATCGAGGGGTGGGTGGCGCGGAGGAGAAAGAAGTAGGAGGCGGAGCTTCGAGCGTGCCGAAGCTCGGGTGCTCCAGCTTCCACGCGTGCAGCATCATGCGCTTCGCTCGCGCTCCCGATCCGTAGCGCCGGTCGCCCGCTACCGGATGGCTGATCGATGCGGCGTGGACTCGAATCTGGTGCGTCCGCCCGGTCTCGATGATGACCTCAACCAGCGTCGTCGTTCCGTCGCTGCTCTTCGGCAGAAACGTCGTTCGCGCGCCCTTCCCATCTACCGGCGCCTCCACGACGCGCTCCTCGCGCAACTCGCCTTCGAGAACTGCCAGATACGTCTTTCGTATCTCGCCCTCGGCGAACAACGCCGAGAGCGTTGCTGCCTCTTCACTCGTCTTCGCGAAAAGCACCAGGCCGCTGGTCGGTGTGTCGAGGCGGTGTACGAGCCAGATCCCGCGAAAGCGGAGTCGCAGTAGTTCCTCGAGGGAACGTTGCACACGGTCGCGCGCCGGCTGCGTTGGCATCCCTTCAGGCTTGTCGACAGCGATCCAGGCATCGCTTTCCTTGATGACCGCGATCTCCGGCACGTCGTCGACGACGGCGATTCGATCGCTGTCGCTGACCTCGCGCGAGGCAATCGATACGGCTCGTTCGTTCACCAGCACCTGACGCGCGGCGATCAATTCCCGCGCACGCCGGCGGGAGAGGCCGGGGAAGCGGGCGGCGATGGCTTGATCGAGACGCAACTCAATTCGTTCCCGTAACCGCCACGGGCTCGACGACCTTCTTCTTCGCCTCGTACTTCGCAGACTTCCCTTCGTAGATGAAGATGCCTTCGCCCAGCGTGCCGGCGTAGAGGCGCTCGTTGTCGAATGGATCGAGAGCCACTGAGGTCACTTCGGCGGTGCGCGATGGCAGTGGGAAGGAGCGCCAGTCGGATGCTTTGGGCTCCGCGACCAAAATCTCCTGCTGCCGGCGCGAGGTGAGGAAGACAAAGTTCTCGTTGCTGCGCGAGCCGCCGAAGACCGCCGCAAACTGAGAATCAGGCGCTTCCGCCTCGGTCCATTTGGCGTCGGGGCTTACACGTCCCGCTTTCACGCCCTGTGATCCTGCCACGAAGAGGATCTGCTCTTCGCCCGTGCCGCGTACGGCAAGGGTACGGCCTTTCTGGGGTGCGCCCTCGATCGGCAACCAGTGGGTACCGTCGAATGCCAGCACACCGGCGCTGGTCAGCGCAAAGAGAGAGCGCTTCTCGCCGATGTTGCCGACGGCCATGTCGACGGCGCGGTTGTCCGCCCCGGCCAGGCGATACCAGTTCTTGCCGGCGTCGCGGCTGGTGAAGACTCCCTCCGAGGTCGCCGCGAAATAGCGCAGGTTGTTGAAACGGAGCACCTTGTCGACGCGGATAGGGAAGCCGGCCGGAGGGGCCTGCGTCCACTGCTCGCCGTCGCTGCTCCAGAAGAATCCCTTCTCCGTCCCGGCTACAAACTTGACATCGGCATCCTCGGAGACGACGAGCGACAAAACCTGCGGCAGGTCGTTCGTAGCCAGCTTCACCCAGGTCATTCCGGCGTCGGTCGAGCGATAGATGCCGCTCGACGCGCCTCCGAACGCCACTGTGGCATAGACCTTCTTCTCCTCCTTCGCATCGGCGGCCACGGATGTGATCGTCAGATTGCGCAGCCCGTCGCAGGTGCGAGTGAAGGATTTGGCGTTGTCATTCGAGAGATAGACCCCGTCGCCTTCCACGCCGAGAATCACGCGGTTCGGCCGTTGTGGGTCGAGAGCAATCGTGTTGACGACGAGCGACTCGTCACCGATCGAGTACCACGACTTGCCGCCGTCATGACTGCGGTACAGGCCAGCCACCGAGCCGGCGTAGATCGAATCCCGATCGCAAGGATCGAGCTCGATGTCGTGGATCCGGCGGTTATTGAAACCGTCGCGGTAGCGGACCCAATTGTCGCCGCGGTTCGAGGTGTTGTAGACCCAGCCGCATGTAGAAACCCAGACTTTGTCGGGGTTGTAGCGGTCGATGGTGATCGAGAACATGTCTGTGTCGAGCACCATGCCGTTGTTGATCAGCTTCCATGTCTTGCCGCCATCGTCCGTGCGTGTCCCCTGCCGCCATGTGCCGGCGTAGATACGGTCATGTGTGCGCGGGTCGAGAGCGAGTGACTCGACGTTGATCTGATCGGAGATCTGTTCCCACGATTCGCCGCCGTCCTTCGAACGATAAACTCCCGTGAGACCGCCAACAATCACGAAGTTGGCATCGTGCGGATCGATGGCAATGGCGCGGACCGAGAAGTCTTCGAGACCGGCATCGCGCCGCGTCCAGTTATGGCCGCCGTCATCAGAGACCGCGATCACCCCGCCTCCCCAGGCGCCCCAGCAGGCCGCCCACAGCCTCCCCTGGCGGTCGAGCACCAGGTTGTCGACGACGTAGCCGGGAAACGGGACGCCGCGCCGCGGGTTCTGCCACGTCTTCGCACCGTCGGTAGAGACGTAGACCTCGCCGCCGCTCGTGCCGAGGTAGAGAGTATCCGGGTTCGAGGGATCGATGATCAGCGCGCGAACATCCGCGCCATAAAGATTCGCGCGCCGCCACTGCGCGCAAAGAGGTAGCGCCACTAAGAGAATCGTGAGAACGATGAGGAGTCTACGCATGCCTGTTCAGAGTTTTACCACGATGGATAGCAATATCGTTGCCGTGGTTGGGAAAGGCCCAGGAGTTGCGAAAAGATCTTCAAGCGATGATCGGTAGTGATCAAGCTGAGGTCGAGTTGCGACATCGTGTTCGATCACCTACCGAGCTACGGCATGAAAGTATTCGTCGCGGTGCGGCGAAAAGCGGCGATCGAGGATGAGGCGAGAGTAGCCTTCAGGTATGGCGGCAAACTGAATGAAAACGACGTGTACGACGACTTGATCAAGCGACTCTTCAGAAACCGGCTTCACCTCGCCGATCGGACCAGGATCGTGATCGCTCTACGCGGCACGAAGGACCGTAAAATCGCACTCTCCCGAGCTGTCGCGCGCGCCAGAGAGAATTTCGCGGCGAAGTTCGGTGATCGAGACTTCGGGCACGTTGACATCGAGACGATGCAACCGCACGCGCATGCGGGCCTGCAAGCCATTGATTATCACCTTTGGGCGCTCCAGAGAATGTATGAGCGGGGAGAGGGTGAGTACTTCGAGAAGTTGCGTCCAGCCTATCGTCTAATCATGGATCTTGATGACAAGCGGAAGGCAAGCTATGGCGCGTGGTACGACGGGAAGGGCCACAACGTCATCACACCAGAAAAAATCAGGCTCGTCGTGGGCTAGGTTCAGCTCCTTTTTATCGGAGTTGAACACCCGGCATGAAGCCGACTTTTACCCACGTACGAGCTATCTAATTATACGCCACGCGTAGGATAGGTGTCTACTGAGCGCCCACCTGGGTAGTATCCTCCCCGGAACGACCATTCTCGTCGCATTGCACGCCAGATCATTCCTACCCCCCACTCCCAACTCCCCAGCACTGCTATCCTTCAACGAACATGCCCACCCTTCGCACGTGCGTCTTCCCTTGTGCCGGTTTCGGTACGCGGTTCTTCCCGGCGACCAAAGTAATCCCGAAGGAAATGCTCCCTCTGGTGGACAAGCCGATCCTGCAGTACGGGATCGAAGAGGCGCTTGGCTCGGGGATGGACAAACTGATCGTGGTTCTGTCGAAGGGGAAGGACGCCATCCTCGATCACTTCGACCGCACTTCGGAGCTCGAGCGCTCGCTTCAGGAGCGGAAGAAGAGTGATCTGCTGAACGAGGTCGAGACTGTCAGCCGGATGGCCGACATCATCTCGGTCCGCCAGAAAGAGGCGCTCGGACTCGGCCACGCCGTCCTCCAGGCGAAAGATGCGGTCGGCCGGGAACCGTTCGCGGTGTTGCTGCCCGACGATGTGATCCTCGCGGATGAGCCCTGCCTGCTTCAGATGCGTCACGTCTTCGAGGAGACAGGCCGTCCGGTCATCGCGCTGATGGAAGTGACGCACGACGAGACATCGCGCTACGGCGTCGTGGCCGGTAACATGCTCGGCAACCGCCGTTTCCACATCACCGACATGGTGGAAAAGCCGAAAGTGAATCCACCGTCGCGGTACGCCATCATCGGGCGCTACATTCTGCCGCCGGAGATCTTTCCGCTTCTCGAGAAAACCGAGCGCGGTGCCGGCGGCGAGATCCAGCTCACTGACGCTCTGCGCGAGCTGGTGCGCACCGGCGATTTCTACGGTTACGTATTCGACGGGAAGCGATACGACGCAGGCGAGAAACTGGGCTATCTGAAAGCCACCGTCGACTACGCCTTGCGCCACCCCACCCTCGGCGGCGAGTTCCGCGACCATCTCCAGGCACTGATCGGCGGTCATCCCGAATAACATGGACAAACGCTTCGACATCCTCGACACACCTGACGACATCCGTGCGCTGGTCGGCGAGTGCGAGCTGACAGGCAACCGGACGACGTTCCTGCGCAACGACCGCCCCATCGCCATCCTCATCGCGCATGATGAATATCTCGCCCTCCGCGAGACCATCGACATCGCCGACGACGCCCCACTGCGCGCTGCAATCGACGAGGGCGAGGCTGAGGTCGAGCGCGGCGCAATGCTGGCCGTCGAAGACCTTCTGACGCCGTAGGGCATCGTAGGCGCTTACGGGGATAGACTTCGCGTGATCAGTGGATCAGTGGATCGGTGGATTAGTGGACCGGTGGATCAGTTGATCAGTTGATCAGTAGATCAGGCTCAACTGATTCGGACAACCGACAACTGATCGACTGATCTACTAATCTACTGATCAACCGCCATGTGGAACGACCGTCTGCGCTTTGCCGAACGTGTGGAGAAAGACTGGCGCGCGCTGACCGGCGAGCAACGCGCCGTGGCTGCGCGTGCTCTGGAGACGATCGACGAAGACCCGATCATCGGCGCGCCGCTGTTCGAGCCGTTGCGCGGATATTGGAGCTACCGCAGCGAAGGGATTCGCATCATCTATCGCATCGTGACGGAAGCACGTTTCATCGTCGTACTGAGTATCGGTCTGGTGATGGCGCGATGAAGTTCATCCTGGCCTCGCAATCCCCGCGGCGGCGCGAGTTGCTCGCCTCGATCGGCCTCACGTTTGACGTCATGCCGAGTGAAGTTCCCGAGGTTCACCAACCCGGCGAGTCACCCGAGGAGTACGTAGCCCGGCTGTCGCGAGATAAGGCGGCAGCAATCGCCGCAAAGCACGGAGAGGCCTGGATCATCGCGGCTGACACGACGGTGCTTCTGGGAGAAGAGCTCCTGGAAAAGCCCGCCGATGAGGAGGACGCGAAACGGATGCTGGCGGCGATCTCCGGCAAGACGCATGTCGTCTACACCGGCGTCACTCTGCAGAATGACATGCGCGGCTGGCGCGATACGCGTGTGGCGGAATCGGAAGTTCGTATCCTGCCACTCGACCCACGCGACATCGAGTGGTACGTCTCGACCGGCGAGCCGCTCGACAAGGCGGGCGCCTACGCTGCCCAGGGGATCGGGGCGATCTTCGTCGACTCCATCCACGGAAGTTACACGAACGTAGTTGGATTGCCACTTGCTTTGCTGTTCCAGATGCTTCGGAGGGCCGGAGTCGATCCGCTGCGTGGGCCGGGAGTCGGGTGTCGGGCCTCGTAGCGATGGAAAGATGCTCCGTGGATTCTCCGACCCCCGACCCCCGACACACGACCCCCGAATGAGGTTCCAATCATGTCATCCGCTGCCAAAGTAGGCGTGTTCATGCTGATCGTTCTGGCGATTCTCGGGTACTTCATCCTGAAGGTCGAAGATATCCAGCTCGGCCACGGTACGGGCGCTCGAAAAGTGACCGCGATTTTCGACTCCGTGGCAGGTCTCGACAACAAGTCCGCCGTCCGCGTTGCCGGCGTCCGTGTGGGCAAGGTGTCGAACATCAAGCTTCGTCCCGATGGCAAAGCCGAGGTGACGCTCGACGTCGATCCGGATGTGGTCTTCCACGCCGGCGCGCTCGCTCACGTAGCCAACCTCGGGCTTCTCGGCGAAAAGTACATCGAGCTCGATCCCGGCCCATCGAACGGACCGGCAGTACCGCAGGAACAGAGTGTCACCCTGCACGGCTCGCAGCCCGCGTCGATGGACGACATCACCAATCAAGTGTCGGCCATCGCCAACGACGTGAAGGCCATCACCGCGTCGCTGCGCGGCGTGATGACCGGACCTACCGGCCAACCGCGGCTCGAAGACATCGTCGAGAACGTCCGTACGATCACGACCCAGGTGCGCGACCTCATCTCCGCGAACCGGACGAATGTCGATGCCACGGTGGCCAACGCGCGCGTCATCAGCGATTCCCTGCGCATCGAGATTCCCCGGCTTGCCACCTCGATCGATCACATGGCCACGCAGTTGAACGGTACGGTTGGAGAGAACCGCGACGACGTTCGCAACATCGTCGAGAACCTGCGCACGCTCTCCGCCGATCTCAAGACCACCTCAGACAACCTCAACGCCGTCACCACGCAGATCCGCAGCGGCGAAGGGACGGTCGGCAAGCTGCTCTACAGCAATGAGGCGCACGACCGTCTCAACGCGGCGCTCGGCTCGGTCGAGAATGGAGTGAACGAGTTGCGCAGCACGCTCGGCCGCGCCACCAGAATGCAGCTCGACCTCGGCCTCAGCGGTGACTACTACGCAAACCTCCCGGCGCAACAGAACGGCGGCACCAGGCTCGGCAACTCGCGGTCGGGAGTCTCGCTTCGCCTCAACCCGAATCCGGAGCACAACCGTTTCTACAACGTCGAGCTCGCTGATACTCCGTTTGGCAAACGGATCGACAAGACCATCGAAGAGACGGTGACGAACCCATCCACTGGTCAGACGCAGACCACGATCACGCAGCAGACCCGTTTCGACCGCTCCTTCCTCATCTCCGCGCAAGCCGGCTGGACGCTGTCGCCCTTCGCGGTGCGCCTTGGTCTGATCGACTCGACCGGTGGCGCTGGTGTCGACTACGTCTACAACAACCGCATCCGCGTCACCGGCGAAGCCTTCGATTTCGGCCACCGTAACGGCGACAGCAATCCTCATCTGCGCATCTACGGCGAGTACGTCTTCCGCCAGGAGAAGCCGACTATGCCGATGATCTTCCTCCGCAGCGGCGTCGACAACGTCCTCAACCACACCGCCTTCACCCTCGGCGGCGGGATTCGGTGGCGCGACGATGATTTGAAATACCTTCTGGGGAGCATCCCGATCGGTAAGTAGTGGATCATGGCAAAGACAGGAGCTGTTGTCGCGGCATAGTTACGAGAACCACCTGTTTCGTGAGGCCTGCGCGCTTCCTGAGCCTGGGATTTTCGAGCATCGCCATCCCTGGAACACTTTCGAGCGCGCGTCCGAAGCGGGATCATGGGCGTCTAGATCGCCCCACCGATCACCGCTGGTGAGCCGCCTTCGTGTTTACAGAAATCGAAAACTCTGCAGGACCTGAATCGACAGCCGTCTTTCAGGGCCGCCGCCAGGCGCGGCCTGAGCCGTTCGATCTTCCTGGGGATATAATTCTGGAATCACTTTACATTCGGCTTGGCAGGATATATACTCACGGCCCTCCAGGATATAAATGCGTTCAAATGACCCCGACGACCCGACCTCCAGCAAAGGCGATGGCCGTAGTGCTTTGTTTCGAAATAAGCGGAGGCCGCGTATGAGCTCCCAAGACCTGCACGAATTACATGAGGCGGCCGAACATGCGCGGGGCCTCCCATCGCTCGCACCAGTATCGCTCTCTATGGCGATATTGGCCGTCGTTGTGGCGACAGTCTCGCTGCTAGGTCATCGCGCTCATACGAAAGAAGTAATCATTCAAAACGAAATCAGCGACGGTTGGGCTCACTACCAGGCAAAGGCAATCCGACGCCACGAGGATCAGATGTTTATCGATCTCACTAGTGCCGGTGGTAACGCGGCCACGAGCAAGCTGCAACAGAAGTACTCAGTTGAAGCGGAGCGTTATCGTTCGGAGATGGCCGACCTGGATAAGGAAGCCAGAAACCTCGAGGCCGCAAAGAAGCTGGAGGAGAAAAAGGCTGATTTTTATGATTTTGGTGAAGCTCTTCTGGAGATCTCGTTGGTGATCACATCGATAACACTTCTGACGACACGCCGCTTGTTTTGGTATTTTGGATCGGTAATTGGTCTGTCGGGCTTGGTCGTAGTAGCTCTTGGGTACATCGCGAAGTGAACGGGCCAAATCAGAGCCGATCGAAATGAAATGGGCTGGCTTTCTTACCGTGAAAACAGGAAAGAATTCAGATACAAGACTCAAATCACGCCCAGATCAATCGCCCGCAACACCGCCCGCGTGCGGTCGCGCACTCCCAGCTTTGCCAGCAGATTCGAGATGTGGTTCTTCACCGTGCCGTCGGTGATGCTCAAGAGCTCGGCGATCTCGCGATTGCTGTAGCCGCCAGCGAGGAGGCGGAGGATCGTTCGCTCGCGATCGGTGAGTGGTTCGGGAAGGTCGGCGGACTCGAACGATGAGTCGCTCTTTTCCAACGCGCGCATGATCCGTTCGGTGATGACCGGTTCGATGCAGGTGCCTCCCTTGGCAAGCGTGCGGATCGCGCCGGCAAGACGCTCCAGCGAGACATCCTTCAGCAGCCAGCCCTTCGCGCCGGCGCGGACGGCTTCGAAGAGGATGGCGTCGTCGTCGAACGTCGTCAGGATGAGCGTCGGACGCGCTGCGTTGCGCTCGCGAAGAGTCCGGAGGACGCCTACGCCGTCGAGTTTCGGCATGCGCAGATCGAGGAGGACGACGTCCGGCCTCTCCCGTTCGATGACTTCGACCGCTTCCTCACCGTCGCTGGCTTCGGCGGCGACTTCGATATCAGGCACGAGTGCCAGGAGGCTGCGCAGACCCTGCCGGACGATGGTCTGATCCTCGACGATACAGACTCGGATCACGCCGCCGCTCCGAGGGGGAGGGTCACGTGGACGGAGAACCCGCGGCCTCGCATCGATGTCACTTCGAACGTGCCTTGCGCCTGCTGCACGCGCTCGCGAAGGCCGAGCAGACCGTTGCCGAAGCGAACGTTGTCAGCTCCTGTGCCATCGTCGCGCGCATCGATGGAGAGCGTGTGATCCACAGTCCCAAGGCTCAGCCAGAGATTGCGGGCGCCGGAGTGCCGCACCGCGTTCGTGACGATCTCCTGCACTGTCCGCAACGCAACCTGGGCGATGTTCGCATCAGCCACGGCGAGCTCGCGCGGAAAGTCGAGGTGGAGCGCAGGCGTGACGATGACGTCGCGCAGTGATTCCAACGACGAGGTCAGGTCGACCGGCTCATCGTTGCGAAGCCGGCTGACGACGTCGCGCACGTCGGCGAGAAGGTGCTTCGCGATCGATTTGCTCTTCTCAATGTGCTCTTTCGCGTCGCCGGTGGCGATGTGGCCGGCCACCTCGAGGTTGAGGCTGAGCGCTGTCAGATGGTGTCCGAGAAGGTCGTGCAGATCGCGGGCGATGCGAAGCCGTTCCGAGGTGCGGCTGCTGATCTCGAGCAGTTCCGTGGTCATGCGCAATTCGGCGTTGGCCTCGGCCAGAGACTTTCGCGCATCCTGTTCAGAATGAGCCACGTGCATCGAGAGGAGTGAGAAGAGTGAGAACGCGAAATAGACCAGGGCATACATCACGGCGGAGTTGCCCGTCGTCGCTTGAACGATGTAGCCGACAACGAGTGCGTTGACGGCGATTGCGCAGATCGCGAAACGAGGCGGATACCCGCCCAACTGCGCCGCCACGATGACTAGCAGCACGGGTTGAAAGCCGGTCGGTTGCAGCATCACGCAAACGAATGCTGCCAACGTCTCGAGAACGATCAGAGGGATACGAATTCCGTTACCGCAGTCCGGGCGTGTAGCGATCAGGAACCCGGCGAGGTACAGAACGAACGCGCAAACGAGCACGGCGCCGCGTCCGGTGAAGAGGGAGTGGTGTTCCAACTCCCACAGCACCCCCGGAACCCCGATGATGATCCACGTCAGGATCCCGACCCACGTCATCTTCCGTTCGTTCACGTTCATGACATTCTAGAAGTAGTAGCGAGCGCCTGCCGTGGTGACGCGCCGCACCTGCATATAGGAGAGCTCGCTTGCACGTGTGCCGGCGAACTCGGTGTCAATGACGTAGACGCTGACCCTCGCGAGCAACCTTCGCGTGAGAGTGGCTCGTGCAAGCAGCGACCCATCGCGTAGATTCGTGATGGTGATCAGCTCTGCGTCGAGATTGTCGTGGGTCCATGCGATGCGAAAGAAGCCGTAGTTGCGGGCCATACGCAGCGGCGCGTAGGCGGCGTTCGCGGCGCGAATCGAGGCCTCGTCATGCGCGGAATCGGCAGCTACGCGGAAGGCGCGAAACGCATTCGCGTCGAGCCCGTCACCTGCGTGGTACAACTCGGCGACGATGTTCACGCTGTTTTTGAACGTGTACTGCCCGGCGGCGAGTGCGTGACGCCGTGCCACCTCGCCGTGTACCTCCAGCGCATCGCCGAAAACTTTGGCGGCGCTGACTCCCTGCTGCGTCCCCGTACGATCGTGACGGAAGTGGAGCGAAACATCGGTACCGCCGGCGAGGCGATAGACGCGGGCGGCGACGGCGCCATGGTCCAGTGCATATAACGAGACGTTCGTGCCGCGTAGAAAGAGATCGGTGCGGATCATGTCGACGCCACGGTTGGCTGAAAGACGGTCGGTAGGATCGGCCGGGTTCTTCTTTGGGCTGACAAACCCTGTCGGATTCCAGGCGTAACCGGTGCCCCACTTCTCGATGACGCGGCCTAGCGTGATGTCGAGCCATGGCCTAGGATTGAGTTGCAGAGACGCTTCGCCTGCGTCCACCGCCTGGCTGCCGCCCTCGGTCACGTCACCGCGGAGCTTGAGATGAAGCTTCCACGCGTGGCTTTCCGGCGTGGCGTCGAAGAATGCAACGGCGTCTCCGGAGCCGGTGCGGTACGGCAGTTGCGCCACATTGCCGGGGTTGAGTGCCGACGCGGCATTGGCCGGTGTGAGATGCCATTCGGTGCCGGCGGAGCCGAAGAGCTTGAACGTTCCGGCGTGGGCAGTCGTGGCGATCAACGCGAGCAGAAGACCGCCGGCTCTGACGCGTGGGGCTACCATTTGCCTAACGCGTCCTTTGTGAACATCTTGTCGGCGTTCTCTTTCGGGGTGAGGTTGGCGTAGCGCATCACGGTGTTGTTGCCCGGCCTCAGCAGGTCGTCAATCTCGACCTCGGTGACGACACGCCGGCCGGCCATCGTGCCGTACTGCCGGTAGCTGGCGCGCTTGATCAGCTTTCCCGAGACGACGTAGAAGTCCGCGCGGCGTGGTTCGTAGGACTGCTTGTCGATCCAGAGCCTCACACGGTTGTAGGCGACGGCGGGATCTTTCGCCACGAGGTCGATGACAAATGACTCACCATCCTCGGCAACCGATTTCGCGTCGTAGTCGATCGAGAAGTTCGTCCTGGCCACGTCGCCGTTCGATGCCTGGCCCATGAGGCGCTGCAGCGGCGAGATGCGGATCGGCCGGCTCGCGGCCGGGATGTAGATCCACATGGCGTCGCGCAGCATCAGCAGATACTTGCCTTTCTCCGTCGGCGGAAACGTGAACTCGACGATGCTCCGGTCGTTCCCTTTTCCGTAGACGCGAAAACGGGATGTGTCTGTCCTGCCGCCCGGCGCGTGAGAGGTCAGCTCGACGTCAATCGAAAAGCTGTCGATCGGGTTGCGGAAAACGTCCGCGCGAGCGAGGACGGATGCGGCGTCGTTGTCCGCTCCGAGCATTGGCAACGCGGTCAAGAGGAGGACGATTGCGATGATGGATTTCATGACGCTCCTTAGGGTGTGGGGAGTAGGAAGTGGGGGGTGGGAGTAGGAGAGGCCGGGAGAGGGGAGCCATAGTCCGACCCCCGACCCCCCACTCCCGACCCCCCACTCCCCATCTCAGATATGCCCCAACGCATCGACGATCTTCAGGCGGGACGCTTTGAGCGCCGGGAGGATCGAGGAGAGCGTCGAGGTGATGACGGCGATGAGGAAGGCTGTGATGAGAATGCCGGGTTGCAGCATGATCCGCAGCGTGTAGCCCTGCGTATAGCCGGGCGGTGGCGGGAGCATGAAATGAGCCTTGTTGATGATGCTCGATGCGCCGGCGCCGGTCAGGAGGCCCGCCACGCCACCGATGATGCCGATGAGCAGGCCCTCGAGCAGGAAGAGCCGCCAGACGCTCGATCGGGACGTTCCGATGGCCATCATCGTGCCGATCTCGCGAGTCCGCTCGAAGATCGACATGACGATCGTGTTGGCTACGCTGAAGATGACGATACCGAAGACGACCATGCCGATGAAGCCGAAGATGCCGTTGTAAAGCAGAACGACCTGGTGGTAGAAAGTCGCGAGCTGCGACCAGTCCTTCATCTCAATCGCCCAGTGTCTCTGCGTGAACATGCGATCGAGATCCGCGCGAACCGCGGCGGTGTCATCGGTGTCCTCGAGCAGGACCAGGAGGCGCTCGACTCTCGCTGTCTGCAGGAGTTGCTGCGCGCCGGCCAGCGGCATCTTGATGGCACGGTCGTCGTACTCCTTCACACCGCTCATGAAGATGCCCGCCACGCGGACGTCGATGGCATTGAGCGAGCCCGACGTCGTGGTGGACATCAGCGTCAGGTAGTCGCCTGGCTTCGCGTGCATTGACGCGGCGAGGCCGCGGCCGATGATGATCGCATCCGCTTCCCCGTCGGGCAGATCGGTGCCTGACACGAGTTTCTGGGCGTTCATGGCCCGGTCTTCTTTCGGCTCGACGCCGGTGGCCAGGAACGTCTCCGATTTGTCGCCGTTGCTGACGAGTCCCATGAGCGTGATCTGGGCCGTGGTCATGCGGACGCGTTTGTCACGCTCGATGGCACGACGGAGTTGGACGACATCGTCGAGACCGTACTCCAGCGGCTTCTTCGCTTCCGCGCGCTCGAAGCCACGCTTGTAGATCTGCAGATGGCCCAGGCGGTTGCGGATGGTGCTCTCGCGAAGGTTGTGGAACGTGATGGTCTTATAGCCGCCGAAGAGGATCAGGCCGACGGCGCCGAAGATGATGACGAGAAGAGTGATGGCCGAACGGCGGCGATTACGAAAGACGTTGCGAAAGGCGAGTTTGGTCAGCATCGGTCATGTTCCTTATGAAGCGCGGGCTTCGAGCTGCGGTTCAGCGACGATGGCACCGTCGTGCATGCGGACGCAGCGAGGTGCACGAGCCATGAGCGCCGGGTCGTGCGTGGCGAAGATGAAGGTGCAGCGCGTGGCGGTGTTGATCTTCTCGACGAGATCGAGAATCCTCCCGGCGGTAACGGAGTCCAGGTTGGCGGTAGGCTCGTCGGCGAGTACCAGCTTCGGCTCTCCGGCCATGGCCCGGGCGATTGCCACACGCTGCCGCTGACCGCCCGAAAGCTGGTCGGGCCGCTGCCCGGCCTGCCCGGCCAGATCGACCTGGTCGAGCCAGTAACGTACGCGGTCGCGGCGCTTCGTGGCTGGCACGTTCTGCAGCAGGAGTGGGTATTCGACGTTCTCGTATGCGGTGAGGACGGGGATGAGGTTGAAGGTCTGAAAGATGAACCCGAGCGTGTCGCGGCGGGTGGCCGCCAGGCGGTGCAGGGGGACGTTCGTCACGTCGACGCCATCGATCACGACACGGCCGCTGTCAGGCTTGTCGATACAGCCGATGAGGTTGAGCAGTGTGGTCTTGCCACTGCCGGACGGACCGGTCAGAGCGAGAAAGTCGCCTCGGCCGGCGTCGAGCGACACGCCGGTGAGAGCGCGGACTTTTACCCGTCCCAGAGGATAAGTTCGCGTGACGCCAGTGAGCCGTACGAGTGGTTGTTGGTGCATGTGTATCTCCTTCGCCGCCCAATTTAGGCGGCACCAGGGAGATGCACATGTGCAGGAAGAGTGGGGCGCCAATCATGACTTTTGGCATACCAACCAAAATTCCACGTTTGACGCGCAGGGTGCAGTAGAGCACAATCGCGTCAAAACGTAGGAGAGGAAACAACTGATGGCGACAACAAGCAAGAAGAGCGGCGGCAAAGGACTGGCCGCCGAAGTCACCCCGAGCAGCGACCTGGCCCACATCGTTGGCGACAAGCCGATACCCCGCAGCGAAGTCACCAAGCGGGTTTGGGACTACATCAAGAAGAACGGCCTGCAGGACAAGACGAACAAGCGGATGATCAACGCGGACGACAAGCTGCTGAAGATCTTCAACGGCAAGAAGCAGGTCTCGATGTTCGAGATGACTGCTCTCGTCAGCAAGCACCTGAAGAGCTAGTCGATCGGATCCGTCGCGAAAGGAAAGGCCGGCGTAACGCCGGCCTTTTTCGTTGGGATGTTGCGGCGGTCGGGCAACGGAGAGGTGCTGACTTCAGCAGCTCCGACCCCCCGACTACCGGATACCTGTATCGATGTTCACGTCGAGCTTCGTGATGCTATTGGCCGTGATGTTGACGACCTGGGGCAGATCGGACGTGTGGTCGATGCCGTTCGGCTTGAGGTCGACGGTGTACTTTGCCGGCGCCAGGTCGATGACGTAGAGCCCCTGCGAATCGATGTCGACGGTGAAGAGGAGCTCGGACCTCGTCTCCGAGTAGACGAGGATCTTTCGCGCAGCATAGGCTGATGGCGGTGTCGGGCAGCCGTTGTTCGTCTGCGGGCCGGGGCAGTTCGGGCCGATCGTCACGACGCCAGACAGGCGGCCGTGCGGGACTGATTGTTGTCCTTCCTGCGGTGAGGATGGGCTATGGCATGCGAGGACGAGCGCCAGAATTGCGATCAGGGGTAAGGAGCGGGGCTGTTTCATGATTTACCTATTCTAGCCATCCACGAGGCGCTGGGGGCCGTAATACCGAAAAGGGGGAAGCTCCATGAGACGCCTCGTTCCGGTTGCCGTACTCACAATCCTGGCCATTTTGTCCTCGCCGCTGATGGCTGCACCGGCCTCAGCGGGCGATGCTGCGAGTGCGATCCGCCGCGCGAACAGCGAGTTCTCCGCGAACGTCCGCGCAGCCAATGCCCAGGCGATCGTCGAGAACTATTACGCTCCAGATGCCGTGGGCATGGCCCCGAACATGCCAGCGCTCCATGGCCGCGAGGCTCTGCGCCAGTTCTGGGCCGGGTTCCTCGCCAACGGAGCCATCGACATAGCGCTCACCTCCGACAACGTGACGCAGTCGTGCGGTGACGTCGCCGTTGAGATGGGTCACTACGACCTCTCGATTACGCCGGCAGGTGGTCAGGCGATAAAAGAGAAGGGCAAGTACCTCGTGATGTGGAAGAAGTCGAACGGCCGGTGGTGGGCCGTGGAAGACATCTTCAATTCTGATATGCCTGAGCCGAAGCCGTAGTCCAGCCCCTGGCAACGCTTCATTCTCCGGCCGACTCGATGAGGATGATGTCGGCGATGTCACGGTACTTGCCGGCGAAGTGATGCCCGCCCGGCTCGGCGATGACCTTGAACGCGCTCTTGTCGAGGGCGAGACAGAGGGAGTCCTTTTCTTTCGCGCCGTGGACGCAGAGGACGTTCTGGCCGCGCAGTTTCTCCACCTCCGGTTTGACCTCGTACATCGGCTCTTTGTGGCTCTTGGTGACCATGTGCCAGGGAGGCGAATACTTGAAATCGATCATCGGCGCGAGGCCAAGGAGCGCGATGATCTGTGTCATGTCGCGGATGTCGCCCGGCAGCCGGCTGGCCATGAAGGGCAGCACATCGGCGCCGCGTGAGTAGCCGATCAGCAGTACTTTGCTCTTGTGCCACTGCAGACTGTAGTAGCGGATGACTCGTTCCAGCGCGCAGGCCGACTCTTCCGGCGTGCGCCGTTGGCGGTAGTAGTCGGAGGCGATGAAACCGACGATGGGGATGCCGGCGGCGCGCAGACGGTCGGTGATCTTCTGATCGATGCGCCGCCAGCCGCCGTCGCCTGTGATCATGACCGCGAAGCGATCGCCTGGAACCTTTGCATCGAGGGTCACGACCGGTATGCCGGTGACACCGGCACGGCCCGAACAACGCTCGTCCGGGGCGCCGGCGCGCGCGGCTGTGGCCGTAGAGAAGAGCAGAAGAACAAGCGCCAGTCGCTTCACTTCAGGTGCTCGAAGATGATGTGCCCAAGGTTCTCATAGCCACCGTCAAAGTGGTGAGCACCTTTGAGCGTGACGACGTCGATTCGCGGACGCCCGGTGAGCTCGCGGCAGAGCGAGTCGTGATCATCCTCGCCGGAGAGACAGAGGACCCACTGCGATGCGAGCTTCTCGACCTCCGGCTTCACCGGCATCCCTCCCGGCCCGTTGCGCATCCAGTCCGCGACGTGGAACTCGAACTCCACCTTGGGACTGAGGCCGACCAGCGCGAGCATCCGGATTTTCGCCTGCGTATCGGCGGGAAGGCGGCTGACCATTGCCGGCAGCACATCGGCGCCGCGCGAGTAGCCGACCAGCAGCACGCGCGACTTGTGCCATGTGGTGAGGTAGCTGTCGATGATGGTGGCGAGGTCGTGCGATGCCGAGTCCGGCGTCCGTTTCGTCCAGAAGTACTGGAGAGCGTTCAGACCGACAACAGGCATTCCTTCCGCCGCGAGCACCTTGGAGATCCCGCGATCGATGGCCGCCCATCCACCGTCGCCGGAGATGAAGACGACCAGAGTGTCAGACGTACCCTGGGTGGCCGGCACTTCCACGAGAGGGAGCTTCGGCGCAGCGGCGGACGCAGCGGCAGCGAAGAAGAGCGACAGGAGGAGGATGGCATACTTCATCGGACCTCGCGCCAGAACAGCGTGCGATGGCGATGTATTCAAATCAGTCCAACAGTTGAATCCCGCCGGTCACCGGCTTTGATGCGCCGGCGGAGGGAGCGCCGCTGTCGATGACGTGCGCCAGGAAGAGGTCTGTGTCGGGTTTCTCGTCGGGAGTGAAGCCGATGACGAGGTAGCGCTGCGGCTGCGGAAGGTACTTGTAAGCGTGGCCCCATGGGTCGTGCAGGAGGGACGGCGAGATGTAGACGGGCGTCAGGTCCTGCAGGCGTAGCGGGAGATGGCCATTGACCGAATTGTAAGCCTCGACCGCTTCGCCGATCTGCTCGATCCGTTCGATGGAGATCGCCTTGTGCGTTTCCGTGATGGAGGACGAGCGCTGGGCTGGACCGAGTGGGTGAAGAGAGTTGAGCTGGTTTCGAAAGGACGTCGCCAGCGAAAGGATGGCCAGGAGCGCCAGAACCGCCACCAGTGGCAGCGGCACCGGCGTCTCGGCAACCTCGCTCTCATCGAGCGGCGTCTTCTGCTCCAGCACCGCCGCGGCGGCGCTTCCACGTACTTCTTCGATCAGGCCGCGCGTGAGCAGTTCGTACATCGCCTTGGCGGTGTCGAACTCCGACAACTTCGACATCTCCAGAACGTCGTGCACGGTCATCGTGCCGTCGACCATGTCGTAGATTGCCTTTTCCTCGCGGGAGATTCGGATTCTGTCGCTGATGATCGGCTTCCGCCGTCGCGCCGGCGAGGCGTCGAAGTCCACTTCGTCGGCATCCTCCGCGCCGACGACGACGATCTCCTGATCCGTCAGCTTCTTGCGGAAGACCATGTCGTAGGAGCGGATGCGCTTCTCGATGATCGGCCATTCGTCGATCATCCGCGCTCCTTCCATCAGGATCGATTCCGCGCTGACGGGGACGACGTAGTCGCGGTCGTACTCGATCGTCGTCTCCTGTGAGAAGTGGTAGTCACCGTCCTTCCAGCGGAAAAGCCGGAAGACGATCTGGAGGATCTGGAGCTGGAGGGCCTGCTTGAGCGCATCGGCGGAAATGATGCCGTAGTGGACGAGGATGAACCCGAGCCGTTGCAGCGTCTCTTTCTGGATCTCGAGCGCGCGGTTGAGCTGATCCTGCGTCAGCAGCTCGCTTCGGATCAGCACATGGCCCAGGCGGTTTTCGAGTCGGTGGCTCAACGAATCGGCGCCGACGACCTTCCCGTCGAGGAACGTCACCGTCACGGTGTCGTCGTTCGCTCGCAACGTCAGCACACCGGTCTTTCTCTGCAACCCGATGAGCTGGAAGATATCGGCGAGGCTGAAGTCTTTGAGAGTCCCTTCGAGTGCCATGAGTTACACCACCACTGCATGCCGCCGGTAAACAGGCAGCGTCAGAAAGAACCAGAGGATCACCGCGAGAACGATCGCCACGACGCGGACGAGCGTCTTCGCCAACTCGCCCGGCGCGAGAACGGGTCCAAGACGGCCGGACAGGATTGCCAGCGACACGAAGAAGACGAATACAAACGCGCCGGCGGTACCGGCGACGGTGTGCCCTTCGATGAGTTGTGCGGAACCGGGAAAGAAGGTGGCCAGCCAGCGGTTGCGCGTCAGGATCCCGCCCTGGTGATCGCTGACTTCTTCGAGTTTGGCGCGCTTCGTCACCATCGAGACGCCATCGCGCTTCAGGTAGATGTGGATGCACTGCGTACAGAAGGTGGCGCTCTCTCTGGCAGATTTGCAGCGGTGGCAGAACGTCCGGCCGCACTTGATGCACGAGCCGGCGAAACCCGCTCCGCGGCGTTTGAAGAAGATCAGTGGTGCCAGCACGACGGTCAGGATCGCGCCCAGTGTGACCGGATTGCGCACACTCTCGGAGGGATCGAACCATGAATAGTTGCCGAAGAGTGACCGCGCCACTCCGCGCAGTGCGATGTTCGACGATACGGCCCACGCTTTTGCGATGGGGGGGTGATAGTAGCCGACGTAGACGACCTTCTGCGCGGGTTGATCAGAGGAGAGACGCTCGACGTAGGAGCGGTCGATCTTATTGGCCTGGTCGAGCTTCTGCGCCTGCTCGTCGAACTTGGACAGCGCGCCAAGGGCGATCGAATCGTCATAGAAGGCGATGGCCAGATGCGGATCGAGCGCTTCTGCCTTGTTGTACTCCGTCACCGCTGCGGCGAAATCGTTGTTGGAGAAGTGGATATTGCCAAGGTTTACATGAGCGCCGGCGCTGTCGTTCAGCTCTGCCGAGCGCCGGTAGTGCAGCGTGGCCTGCCGTTCATTGCCCTCCTGCAGGTAGAGGTTCCCGATCAGAAGGTGGAGCACGTCATCGTCGGGGACGATGTTGACCAGTTCCTGCATGCGGCGGAGGGCGTCAGGCTGATAGCTACGCTCCTCGCCAGCGATGGCCGACATGACTACAGGGCTGTCGACCCCGGCGATCCAGTGCGATGTCAGGTCGAGCACGATCGGGGCGGTACCGATCAGCAGCGTCAGGACGACGATCAGCACCCGCTCGACCGGCTTGGCATAGCCGTAGAAGATGATGAACCAGTAAAAGACGAGCCAGACCGGTCCGAGCCAGAGAAAGACAGGCAGGAAGAGGAGCGCAAATGCCAGGACGGAGACCGCGCCGCCATGCATCCACCCGCCGAGAATCTCGCGGAAGTCGTGGGCCATCGCCCGGCCATAGCGCACGAAGAGCGAAAGACCGAAGATCCCCGCAGTCAGGCTGATGGCGAGCAGGATCGTGATCAGAATGTCCGCCCGCCCGAGTAGCCGCGACCGTTCGTTCCGAAAGGTGTTGCCGAATCCGCGCACCACATTCGCAATCGCCGCACCCCAGGCTTTCCCGCCGGCAGCGGCATCCGCGCGCATGAAAGCGACGCTCGGTGAAGCGGGGTCGAGTGCATCCGCCGCCTTCGCTGCCCAGTCGCCCGCTGACTTGTTCCCCTGCTTCGAGGCCTGAATCTCCAGCACGGCCGCCGAAACGGCGTACGCCGGATAGGTCCGGATGTCGTACGTCCGGCCGGTCTCGGTCATCTCGCTCGTCTTCTTCGCCGCGGCATCGAGGCTGCCGGAGTCGGCGGCGGACACAACCTGGGGCCAGAGATCGCGCGGCGCAAGGTCCTCCGCACGCGCCGCCAGAGACCCGAGGCACGCCCATACACCAAGAAGCAGGACCAGGCGTCGTTTCATGAAAGGCTTTTCGTTCGTTGAACGAATGCGAGCTTCAATTCTCCCAGATGCGTCGCCAGGAAATCGTCTTCGTCGGGTGTCAGATTACCCGCTGTCTTCTCCTTGAGCATGGTCAGCATCTCGATCATCTGCCGCGACGCGGTGACGTCGACCTTCGGTTTCTGACCAGACGGATCGCGCAGCATGCCCAGCGACATGTAGGCCTGAGCGATGAGAGGCTCGACAAAGTCCGAGAAGGCGGTGCCTGGGTTCTGCGCTTTGTCCGCGATCGATTTGCTGCGCCGCTCTTCCCCCGGCGGCGGGTCGGGCCTGGATGTCTGCCGCTGCTCCGCAGGCCTCGCTTCCGGTTTTGCCGCGGGCTTCTCGACCGGTTTCTCAGCCGCGGGCGCGGCGGGCTTCGCCGCGAGCGGATCTACCGGTTTGATCTCCTGCTGAAATTCCGCGCGGATCTCCCCTTCGGCGGTGAAGATTCGCTTGTCCGTTACTTTGATCTGGGATTTGGGTTTGTCCATTTGCGCTCTCGCCTGTCGCTGCCCGGCGCTCTCGGTTTCCTGAGAGCCCCAGCCGGGCAGATGACAGTCATCATCAATGCTTCAAATGTTCACAAAGTACGCGGTCATGGGGACCAGAAACGATATAGCAAGTGCGCGTCCGCGCGCTACCGCCGATACAATCCGCGCCCTCGCCGATGCGTATATTGCAGATCCTGGAGTTCAACCAGTTCAACACCGGCTCGGTGCACCAGATGTTCCAGGCGGCAGCCGGTCTGCGCGAACGCGGGCATGAAGTGACCATCGTCAGCCGGCCGGACCGTGTGATGGAAGAGAAGGCGCGCGCGGTGGATGTAGCCTTCGCCGGCCTGGCGATGCGCGACGAATTCGACGTCGTCAGCGCCTGGAAGCTGGGGAGCCTTTTTCGCGAGCTCGAGCCGGATGTCGTCCACGTTCACAAGGGAGTCGCGCATTCGCTCGCCCTCGCCGCTACGTTCATGCATCCGGCAGGTGCGTTGGTCGTCAATCGCGGCGTGTCATTTCCGCTCGATGTCTGGAACCGCATCAAGTACCGCACGAGGCGTGTCGACCGCGTGGTCACCGTCTGTGAGCAGATCAAGGAAGTGATCGTCGCCAGCGGCCGGCTTCCGAGCGAAAAGGTTGCAGTCATCTATGCGGGGACAGACGTCACGCTCTTCGATCCGGCAAACTGGGATGCGCGCGCGTTCCGCCGCGAAAAGGGAATCGCTGACGACAGGTTCCTGGTGGCCCAGGTCGGTGTGCGCGACTGGAAGGGTTGGAAGGAGCTGATCGACGCAATCGCATTCATCCTCCCGGCACATCCTCGGACGCATCTGGTCCTCATCGGCTGCCGCCATGAGCGCGAGCGCGCTGAGGTGGAGACGTATGCGATGGAGCGAGGGATCTCCGGGACGGTCACACCGGTCGAGTACCGCGACGACATGCCGAACGTCTTCGCGTCATGCGATCTCGTCGTCGATGCCTCCTGGGCCGGCACCGGCATTACCGGCACGATCCGCGAAGCGATGGCCATGCGGAAACCGGTGATCGCCACGGATTGCGGTGGCAACCGTGAACTCGTCTCGTCGCCGGATGTGGGCTGGCTGATTCCAGCCAGGGAAGTGGAACCTCTGGCCCGAGCGATCGCCGAGGTGATCGATGACGAGCCACGGCGCAACCGCGTCGCCGCGAACGCGCGCGAGCACGTGATGCACGGATTCTCGAAAGAGCTGCGCATTACGCGGTTGGAGGAGCTGTACGGGGAGATCCTGAGCGGAAAAGGAACGCAGATTTGAGTTTACGGAGCGGACCCTCCGCTGTCGGGGGCTGGTACAGGAACGGGGTTCAGGACGTCGATCGGACCTCCGGACTCCGGTCTCACGACGATCGCTGAATATTTCCAGGCATCGCTTCCGCGTGATGCCGCGGCGTGTACGCGTGCATTTCCCTTCGGGCCGGAGATCGGGAAATCGATGTCGGCGGTGCCGGTATCGTTGTTTAGGTGAACGCTTCCCAGGACCCACCAACCCCTCTCGATCGGTGTGCCCAACGCGGCGATGACGCGAGGATCATTGGTGGAGCGTGTGTAAGCCTCGCGGTAGACATCGCTCCGCTTGATGACGCTGAATACGAAGACGAATAGACAGATGATCGCGGCCACTCCCAGCACCATGATGATGCCGCAGCCGACGGCGAGCGCCTTCCAGCAACCGCCGCTCGACTTTTGCGGTGGTGGGGCTGCGGGGGGCAAGTTGTAGCTGCCTTGCTGAGGTGTGTACGATCCAGACGAGGGCGCTGGGGGCGGTGCCGGCGTGACGGTCATCAGAGACCTCCACGGCAGAGTCTACGCCAGAGCGTGTACGTGTTCAGCAACGCTGGCCGCCAGGCCTTCCATGTCATAGCCTCCTTCGAGAAGCGAGAGCACTCGGCCGCCGGCGTGCTTAGCCGCGGCCTCGGCGATCCGCCGCGTGATCTCGCCGTACGCCTTCTCCGTGACGCGCATGCCGCCCATCGGATCGCGGCGGTGGGCGTCGAAGCCCGACGAAAGCAGGATCGCCTGCGGCTCATACGCGTCGATGGCCTCGATGATGACGTCTTCTACGCCGCGCAGATATGCAGCATCGCCAAGGCCTTGTTCGAAGGGGATGTTCAACGTGTAGCCGCGCCCAGCGCCGGCTCCAATCTCGTTCGTCGCGCCGGTACCCGGGTAAAACGGAAAGCGGTGCATCGACGCATAGAAGACATCGTCGCGGTCCCAGAAGAGCGCCTGCGTCCCGTTGCCGTGATGGACGTCGAAGTCGAACACAAAGACGCGGTCGATGCCAGGCTGTTCGCGCATCCACTCGGCGACGCAGGCGATTGTGTTGAAGAAGCAGAAGCCCATCGGTTGGAGCCGCTCCGCATGATGGCCCGGGGGCCGGGCCACTACAAAGGCCCGGTTGCCTTCCCCACGCATCATCTCCTCCGCGGCGGTAAGTGAGGTACCGACGGCTGTACGCGCCGCGGTGAATGTCTGAGACGACATCGGATTGTCGCCGGAGAGAAAATCCCGCAGGCCGGCGCGGGATGCGTGCTCGAGCGCACGCTCGTAGTCCGCCGAATGGACTTTGGCGATGATGCGGCCGGTGTCGGGATGACCTGCTGTTTCCCGGCTGACGCGCTCTGCGAGGCCGGCACGCTCAACACCCGCCAGCGCCGCATCGATACGCGTCGCCGACTCCGGATGTCCGGCTCCGGTGTCGTGCTGGTAGAAGACTGGATTCGTGTAGATGGAAATCATTGGTGGATCTGAGTAGTCGTGGATGGTTGTCCGTATCCGAGTGATCAGTGGATCAGTGATCAGTAGATCAGAACAGGGGATCGCCCTTCCAGACTAACGATCACGAATCTACTGATCAACCAGCGACCGATCTTTTTCCGACCAGTAATCAGTAGACCAGAGAGGCGTTTCTGACCGCTGATCACCGATCAACGGATCCACTGGACGAACCGATCGACTGGCAACTGCTGTGGTACAACTCCCCGACTTTGCGCCGCATTCTCCAGGTGACTCTGATCGCGCTGCTGACGATTCTCTTTCTCGGACTTTTTCTCTGGAAGAGCAACCTGCACGATGTCTGGCGGATCATGACGTCGACCAATCCGTTCTGGCTGGCGGCGGCGTTTCTGGTGAACTGGATGGCGCTCGTGTTTCGGACGATTCGCTGGCGCGTTCTGCTCGGTGGTCCGAAACCGCCTGGGTTCTATCCGACGTTCTTCGCCAACACCACCGGTTACATGTTGTCGACGGTGCTTCCGATTCGCGCCGGTGATGTTGCCCGGCCCGCGCTTCTGGCGCGGCGTACGAACGTCCGGTTCGCCGAGGCGCTGGGGACAGTGCTCACCGAGCGCGTGCTCGACCTTTTCAGCATCCTGAGCATCTTCATCTGGTTCTGCATCCTCCGCTGGAACAGTTTTCCGAACGAGACGGCGGTGGTTCACGGCGGCGCCATCGGCTGTATCGTGGTGCTTGTCGCGCTCACGCTCTTCATCGTGGGTCTGTACTTCTTCGGCGGAACTGTCCGGCGTCTGCACGAATGGATCGGCGGCATCCTGCCAAATCGTTTTCGCGAGCCGTGGATGAAGTTCTTCGACGCATTCGCGAAGACGCTGGCGATCGCAGACCGGCCCGGCGACTTGTTCACCGTTGTTTTCGCAACGGTGGCCGTCTGGGTGTGTCTCACATTGCAGTACACGCTCGTCTTCATCGCCATGCATCATCCATTGCCCTACGACGCCACGTTCTTCATCAGCGGAGTGACGACGATTGGCGTCGCCATCCCCACGCCGGGTGGTGTGGGGGGGTTCCACAAACTCTGTCAGTGGGCGTTGACGTCGTTCTACGGCTTCGACATCGATAGTTCAGTGGCCGTCACGTTACTGTTGCACCTCGTCGGCGCTGTGCCGGTCGTCGTCACAGGGCTCGCGCTCTTCGCGCGCGAGGGCCTGCGCTGGCACGACCTCACCCATGCGGCTGACGATGTGGCGAGCGACACGACTTCGCAGTCGTGATATACGGCCCTCCGAATGCGCTGCCCGTTCTGCGGCAATAGCGAGGACCGCGTGGTCGACTCCCGTGAGAGCCGTGAGGCAGATGTCATTCGCCGGCGGCGCGAGTGCACGAAGTGTGAGCGCCGCTTCACGAGTTACGAAAGAATCGAGCAGGTTCCGTTTCAGGTAGTGAAGCGCGACGAACGCCGCGAGCCGTACGATCGTCCGAAGTTGATGAAAGGTCTTCAGGTGGCTTGTCGAAAACGGCCAGTCCCCCAGGAAAAGCTGGAGCGGCTCGCCGACTCGATCGAAGCGGCGATGCAGGATTCCGGAGAACGGGAGATCTCGAGCAAAGCGATCGGGACCATGGTCATGCAACGTCTGCGCGAGCTCGATCCTGTGGCATATGTTCGGTTTGCGTCGGTCTATCGGAGGTTCGAAGATGTCGACGCATTTGTAAAGGAATTGCATCAATTGAGGTAGCTGGGTACGCGCGGCAAGAATGCTCAACACCGCGCGACCACGCCACCAGGTACACGGGAACACGCATTGCAGACTTAGGTTCTCCCGATGATGAGAAGAGGCCGAGATGACTGACGCGAACGAAACCGCGAAAGAAGAAGCGATCAAAATCCCTGACGTCCTGCCGGTGCTGCCACTGAAGGACCTCGTGATCTTTCCGTTCATCATCGTTCCGCTGTCGGTATCCCGCGAGAAGTCGATCAACGCGGTTGACCAGGCTCTGGCGGAAAACCGCGTCATCATGCTGACGGCGCAGAAGGACTTTCAGAACGAAGACCCGGCCGAGGACGATCTCTATCGCGTCGGTACTGTAGCCATCATCATGAGGATGCTGAAGCTGCCCGACGGGCGCATCCGCATCCTGGTACAGGGTCTCAGCCGCGCCCGGATCGACTACTTCATCCAGACCGCCCCGTTCTTCAAAGCGAAAATCACCCGCATCGAGGAGACGACGACGAAGGATCGCGGCCTCGAGACCGAGGCGCTGATCCGCGCCGTAAAACAGAACCTCGACCGTGCTGTTGGCCTCGGCAAGAACATCAGCCCCGAGGTCATGGTCATCGCCGCGAATCTCGACGATCCAGCGCGGCTCACCGATCTGGCGGCATCGAACCTCGATCTCAAGCTCGAAGAAGCGCAGCAGATCCTGGAAACGATGGACCCGGTCGAGCGGCTCAAGAGAGTCAACGAGCTCCTGTCGCGGGAGATCAATCTGCTCACGATGCAGCAGGAGATCTCCTCCGCCGCTCAGGGTGAGATGAACAAGTCGCAGCGTGAGTATTTCCTGCGGCAGCAACTGAAGGCCATTCAATCGGAGCTCGGCGAAGGGGAGGACGTCGCCGAAGACGTCGAGAACTACCGCAAGAAAATCGAGGAGAAACAGATCCCGGCCGAGGCGCGCGAAGAAGTCGAGAAGCAGATCAAACGGCTGGAGCGCTCACATCCTGATTCGGCTGAAACGTCGATCATCCGGACGTATCTCGATTGGATGACAGGTCTGCCGTGGGGCGTGATGTCCGCCGACAATCACGACCTCGATCGGGCCAGGAAGATCCTCGACGAGGATCACTACGACCTCGAGAAGATCAAGGAGCGGATCCTGGAGTACCTGGCGGTGCGCAAGCTGCGCGGACAGAAGATGAAGGGCCCGATCCTCTGTTTCGTCGGCCCTCCCGGTGTTGGCAAGACATCCCTCGGGCGCTCGATCGCCCGCGCTCTCGACCGCAAGTTCGTGCGTATCTCCCTTGGCGGAGTACGCGACGAAGCGGAGGTCCGCGGCCATCGCCGCACGTACGTTGGCGCACTGCCCGGACGCATCGTTCAGGGTATCAATCAGGCGGCGACGTCGAATCCGGTCTTCATGCTGGACGAAGTCGACAAGATCGGCGCTGACTACCGCGGTGATCCGTCGTCAGCGCTGCTGGAAGTGCTCGATCCGGAGCAGAATTTCTCCTTCCGTGACCACTACCTCGGCGTCCCGTACGACCTGTCGAATGTGATGTTCATCGTCACGGCGAACGTGCTCGACACGATTCAGCCCGCCTTCCTGGATCGAATGGAAGTGATCCGCCTCTCTGGCTACACGGATGAAGAGAAGCTGTCGATCGCGAAGCAGCATCTGATCCCGAAGCAGATGGAGGAGAACGGGATCAAGGAGACGCCGGTGGTCTGGACGGACTCCGGCATCACGAAGGTGATCACCGGCTATACGAAGGAAGCGGGTCTTCGCAATCTGGAGCGCGAGATCGGCACGATCTGCCGGAAGATCGCCGTGCAGGTCGCAGGCGGCAATCAGGCTGAAAGTTACCGCATCACCGACGGGTCGGTCGAAAAGTACCTCGGGCCGATGAAGCACTTCGCCGAGGAGCTGCTGGAGCGCGACCAGGTGGGCGTGGCAACGGGCCTGGCCTGGACAGCGGTTGGCGGCGACATCCTCTTCATCGAGGCTCTGGCTGTGAAGGGCAAAGGAAAGCTCGTACTGACCGGCCAGCTCGGCGAAGTGATGAAGGAGTCAGCGCAGGCCGCGCTCACCTACGCGCGAGCGCACGCCGACGAGCAGAACATTCCGTCTGATTATTTCGAGACGCATGACATCCATATCCATGTGCCGGCGGGCGCGATCCCGAAGGACGGTCCTTCGGCCGGCATCACCATGACCAGCGCAATCATCTCGATGATCACCGGCCGTCCGGTGAAGCGAAACGTGGCCATGACCGGCGAAGTGACGCTTCGCGGCGATGTGCTGCCGATCGGCGGACTAAAGGAGAAGGTGCTGGCCGCACGCGCGGCAAAGATCACCACCGTGATCATGCCAAAGCTGAACGAGCGCGACCTGATCGACGTCCCCGAGCCGATCAAGCGCGACATGCAGTTCTACTTTGTCGAGCACGTCGAAGAGGTGCTGAAGATCGCTCTGCTCGACCGGGCCGCCGCCGATCAGAAGACAACCGAGCGCGCCGGCCGCGAGTCGAAGCCGCTTGCTGAGCCGGAGCCGGCTCCGCCGGTCTTGGATCAGGTACCGGTAGCGCAACCGGGGTAGTTGGTCGACCAAACGTGCGTGTAGGGCCGCCGCCCTCGGCGGCCATTTTCGCGCGGCGTAGGAACCCGGCCCGCCGAGGGCGGCGGCCCTACACGCAAGAACCGCGACTCTGTCAGTTCGGCGATAGAATCCTGTCATGGCCGAGAATCCACGCGAGCAAACGACTGACAAGGGCTTCTGGGAAGGCGGGGCCAGCGGCCACGGTACGAACAAAGAGTCCTCCGGGCGTCCGAGCGGCTATCCAGGTAAGCGCTCGCCCTCGAGGACCGGGTATCGCACCGACATCGAGTTCCCTTCGGATACCGAAGAGCCGCCAGACGTTTAAATCCACGACGCTCCCCCGAGCGTAGAATCAACGCCGCGATGACCGCCGCAATGAATACGAGCTTCGAACCCAGCTCGCTGCTGCCTGCCGTCGCCCTTGGCGATGTCTCGGCATTCGAGCGGTTGTACGACCGTCACTCATCGACCCTCTATGCCCTCCTCCTCCGAATCCTGGCCAATCCCGACGATGCCCAGGAGGTCTTGCAGGAGACCTTCGTGAAGGCGTGGACGAACGCGAAAATGTTCGACTCCGTCCGCGGCAGCGATGTGGCGTGGCTGATCTCGATCGCCCGAAGCCGCGGCATCGACCGGCTTCGCTCGCGCAAGATACGCGGCGACCGTGAAGACGAGGCGGGACGGGAAGTCTCGTCGAGCTTCGGATTCGTGGAAAAGAGGACAGGAGCTGACGACGCGATTCAATCCGAAGAGCGGCTCGCGGTTCGGGGCGCTCTCGCGGAACTGCCGGAAGCGCAGCGCGCCGCTTTGGCCCTGGCCTACTTCGAGGGGTTGTCGCAGTCTGAAATCGCAGAGAAGCTGGGCGAGCCCCTGGGAACCATCAAGACGCGTATGCAGCTCGGGATGAAGAAGTTGAGAGAGAGCCTGAAGGCCTTTCGATGATGACGCACGAACAACTGGAATCGATTGCGCCACTCGACGCAATCGGCGCCGCGGCCGCGGAGGAGGCGAGCGCCTTCCATGCGCATCTGGTGTCGTGTGCCAGTTGCCGCCGCGTTCGCGACGAGTACGAGGAGGCTTCGACTCTCCTGGCACGGGATCTCGATCCAGTCGCTCCTCCGCCGGAGGTTCGCGCCCGCATCTTCTCGGCGCTCGACGGTAGTGGCGAAGGCGGTAAGGTCGTCGATGCCCGCGATCGCTTCCAAAGCAGCCGTTGGTGGACGGCGGCGGCCGTGGTTTTCCTGGCGTTGTGGGGTTGGCGGGAGCTTTCCGTCCGTGTCGGCCGCGAGAAGGACAATAGCCGCGAGGCGGAAATCCGCCACATGGCCGAGGAGAATCAACTCCTCACCGCTCGCAACGAGAAACTGAGCGCGGAGATCGCGGCGCTGGCTTCGCAAGACACACGAACGATCGCTCTCACCGGCCAACAGGTCTCGCCCTCGGCGTCGGCGAGAGTCTTTCTCGAGCCGCAGCAGCGGCGCGCCGTCGTCTTCTTCTACAACCTGCCAGCCAATCCGGCCGGCAAGAGTTACCAGCTCTGGATTCTTCGCGGCGATCAGCCGAAGCCGCAAAGCGCGGGAGTCTTCGACGTGACTCAGTCCGGCGGAGCGTCGATCTCGATCGAGAACCTCCCGCTGGCGACCGAGATCAAAGGTCTGGCCGTGACGCTCGAGCCGAAAGGTGGCGTCGCCCAGCCGACCAACACGAATTTCTTCGTGGCGGGAAACACATAGGAATCGTTATGATTCGCCGTTCGTTTGCAAGCGAGGAGAATATTTGATGGCCTCGATTACGCTGGATGTCTCGGATGATCTACTTGACGAATTGAATGCCGTGGCGGTCGAGTCCGGTGGTCTGGGCAAGTACTTCGAAAAGGCACTAGGGCTGGCAAAACTCGTCGAGGAGGAAACGAAGAAGAACAACCTCATCGCGATTGCCGACAAAGATGGCAAGATCCTTAGAACCGTGAGAACCGCAAGAGCGAAGTGATACGTGACGGTTTTGCCTCCCAAGCCGCCCCGTGAGCTGCGAGCAACCGTTGAAGACCCGCCCGTTGCTCCGACGGATCCATTCGATGAGCAAAAACTCAAAGCCACAGGCGCACGAGAGGTCGCGCGAGTACTCGTCTTTACGTTTGCGGGGACCATCGCAGCGACGTTTTTTACCGTCGCGCTCATTTATTTTCTGAGCGCGTCGCCTGCACAGGCTAAGGATTTCGTTGCAGCCTTTACTGGCATCATTCCGGTCATGGAGAACTTCGTCACGAAGATCTTCGGACCGCTACTGGCTTTCGTCCTCGGTTACTACTTCGGTGAGAAGGCGAAGGGGAACTCAACCCAGTCGTGACGTCGCTCGCTGTCGATCCCGCCACCACGGCATTGATCGTCATCGATCTCCAATGCGGCATCGTGGCCCCGGAGCACATCACTTCGCGGTCACGACCATCTTTCCGCGGATTGGCCGGGTGCGGTCGACGGACGAAGTGCTCGCCGCGATCACAACCCGATGATGTTGTAGCCGCCGTCGACGAACATCACTTCGCCGGTAATGCCGGCCGACATCGGCGAGAGCAGAAAGAGCGCGGCGTTGGCGATCTCTTCGAGCTCCACGTTGCGGCGAAGGGGAGCGCGCTCGGCGTGATGCTTCAGCATGGTGGTGAAGCCTTTGACCCCGCGCGCCGCCAACGTATTGACCGGACCGGCGGAGATAGCGTTCACGCGGACGTTCTTCGGCCCAAGGTTCGTGGCTAGGTAACGGACGCTCGCTTCCAGCGATGCTTTGGCCACACCCATGACGTTGTAGCCCTCCACGGCTTTCTCGGCGCCGTAGTACGTCAACGCCAGCACCGCTCCGGCGCCCGACTTTTCGAATAAGGGCAATGCCGCGCGCGTCAGGCCGACCAGGGAGTAGGCGGAGATGTCGTGCGCCATCTTGAAGCCCTCGCGCGAGGTGTTCACGAAGTCGTTCTCCATATCTTCGCGCGGCGCGAAGGCAACGGAGTGGACGAGGGCATCGAGTCTGCCGAATGCCTCACCAACCTCCCTGAAGACCGCATCGATCTCGGCATCGATCGTTACGTCGCAGGGGAGGATGAGCGAGTCCGGTATCGCCGTGCAGAGCTCCTCGACGTTGGCCTTGAGCCGCTCGCCCTGATAGGTGAAGGCGAGCCGCATCCCCTCGCGCGACAGCGCCTGTGCGATGGCCCAGGCGATCGAGCGCTTGTTGGCGACACCGAAAACGATTCCTGTCTTTCCCTCCAGCAGCGGCATGGTGGTCCCCCTCGGGGCCGATCATAGCAAGGGCCGGGCTTCACCCGGCCAACGGCAGGTGGGAGAAGTACGTTTGCGACGTGCCGCACTCGCGGCAGATGAAATGCAGCGTGTCGCGACGTGTCCAGGGATTGCGGGAATCGCAGACAGGGCAGAGGGGGTCCTGCTGTGGGAAGGGCCGCTCGCAGTCATCGCAGGCGACAGGGTTGCCGGTGGTGTTCACATCATCTTCGCAACTGACTCCGCCGCAACATGGACAACGCCAGCAAACAGCCATCGCGCGCGACCTCCTGAAAAGATGGACGATTGAACGGCTCTAAGAATAGCAGATGAAAAAGATGAATGATTAAGAAACTTAGAATCTCTGTCAAACGCTCGAAGCGTATGGGCGAGCGAGACCGCTCTGAAAAAGACCGGGCGCGCCGCGGTGGCGCGCCCGGTCCACTACTTACTCCGTCACACCTTTGGTGCTGGCGATGACGGCACCGGCTCTGGTGTCGCCGGTGCGGACTGCTTTGCTGCTTTGCGGGCCTTCCCGAACTTGTTCAAACTTCTCATGACCTTGACGTGCGGCAGCAGATCGGCGTGATCCGCACTCCGCACCAGCTTCTGGCTGACCGCGTAGGTCAGCAGCGCTATCCCGCCGATGCGATGGCGCCGCGAGAGATTCGCTGTGGCGACGCCCTGAAGCATCGCCCGCAACTCGTCCTCCACGACCGCCCACCGTCCGGCTGTGTCCACATCCTGCTGCAACACCTCCGGCGTTGAGCCGACGGCGCCCGTCACTGTGTCCGAAGTCCCCATCGCGCCGATTGCCGCCTGGGTGAAATCGGGGTGAACGTGCGCCACCGCCCCCATCGCGCGGGTGCTCGCAACCGGTAACTGAACATATTCCGGTATCTGTGCCCGTATTGCGCGAAGCTGCTCCACGATCGACTCCGGCGACACAGCAGCCGCAGGCGCCGGCGTGGCGTTGTTCTGAATCACTGACTTCTCGTTAGACATGATGTTGTTCCTCGTTCGTTGAAGAACGGTCTCGAGCCGTATGCTCGGCTCGAGTGCCGTTCCGGGTTCAAATCAAAAGAGTCGACGGCGCATCCCGCCTTCTCGCCTGCCCCCGTAGGCCGCGTTCCTCGGGGGAACAAATGTATGAGAAGGGGACGGAACGAGGAGCTAACGCTCGACTCCAACTGTAACCGGCAACCCCATGGCTCAAGGTTTGACGACTACACGTACCCTTTTTCGAGAACGGCTATGTACGACCGCCGCCTCTCGCTCGGGAACCGGACCCCATGGCTCAAGGGTCGCCTCTGCGTGGCCGGGCATAACAGATAGTGGGCTGGACTATTCCAGCGGCCAGGGACAAATGGAAAGATTCTTTGTCCACACCTGGGTACCATTACGTAAACAATTGCAATGTTTGATGTTAGCAGAATGCTTCGTACACCGTTACGAGTCGTCAATTGAGGGCGCTCCGTCGATTATCGAAGCGCCAATCTCCCTTCGCGAACCGTCATGGGACGGTCTTTGAACCATCGGTCGAGGGTTCTATAAGCATCATGGACGGTTCTCGAACCGTCATGGGACGGTCTTCGAACTGTCCGTCGACGGTCCTGTAAGTATCGAGGGACGGTTCTCAAACCCTCGCGGACGGTCTTCAAACTGTCGGTCGACGGTCCTGTAAGTATCGAGGGACGGTTCTCAAACCTTCGCGGACGGTCTTCGAACTGTCGGTCAACGGTCCTGTAAGTATCGAGGGACGGTCCTCAAACCCTCGCGGGCGGTCTTCAAACTGTCGGTCAACGGTCCTGTAAGTATCGAGGGACGGTCCTCAAACCCTCGCGGACGGTCCTCAAACCAGTCGCGGACGGTCTTCGAACTGTCGGTCAACGGTCCCCAAAAACAAAGGCTTTATCCGCAGATTACGCAGATGTTACGCAGAATCAAGAACATTCGTTCCCATCTGCGTCATCTGCGGATAAAAGCCTCTATCGCCAATACTCCCTACTTCGCCACCTTTGCCCAGGCATCCTTCAGCGTCACCGTGCGATTAAAGACCAGAGCGTCGGACGACGAATCGGGGTCGACGCAGAAGTAGCCGAGGCGCTCGAACTGGTAGTGCGTGAACGGAGCGGCGCCGCGGATGGACGGTTCGAGCTTCGCGCGCGGCACCACGTCGAGGGAGTGGGGGTTGAGATCGGCGAGGAAATTGCCGCTCTCCTCGGGGTTCTCTGACTGGAAGAGCCGGTCGTAGAGGCGCACTTCACAGTCGACGGCGCGATCGGCGGCAACCCAGTGCAGCGTCGCCTTCGGTTTTCGTCCGTCGGGTGAATCGCCGCCGCGGGTAGTGGGATCGTAGGTGGCGTGCAGCTCGACGATATTGCCGCGGTCGTCCTTCACCACACTCGTGCAGGTGATGAAGTACGCCGAGCGGAGGCGCACCTCGCGGCCGGGGGCGAGGCGGAAGAACTTCTTCGGCGGCTCTTCCATGAAGTCGTCGCGCTCGATGAAGATTGTCTTTCCAAACGGAACGTTGCGCGTCCCCATCGACGGGTTGTCCGGGCTGTTCGCGGTCTCGAACGACTCCTCCTGTCCCTCGGGGTAGTTGTCGATGACCAAACGCAGCGGGTCGAGCACTCCCATCACACGCGGCGCGGCTGTGTTCAGGTCCTCGCGAACGCAGAACTCGACCAGACCGGCATCGATGACATTCTCGCGCCTGGCGACGCCGACACGCTCACAGAAGTTGCTGATGGCAGCCGGTGTGTACCCGCGCCGCCGCAGCCCGGCGATGGTCGGCATACGCGGATCGTCCCAACCTCGGACATGCTTCTCTTCCACCAGACGCAGCAGTTTCCGCTTCGACATCACCGTGTAGCTGATGTTGAGCCGCGCGAACTCGTACTGCCGCGGGCGCGACGGCACCGAGACGTTCTCGATCAGCCAGTCGTACAGCGGGCGGTGGTCCTCGTACTCCAGCGTGCAGAGCGAGTGGGTAATGTGCTCGATGGCGTCCGACAGCGGATGCGCGTAGTCGTACATCGGATAGATGGTCCAGGCTTCGCCGGTGCGGTGGTGCGCCTTGTGGCGGATGCGGTAGAGCACCGGATCGCGCATGTTGATATTGGGCGAGGCCATGTCGATCTTCGCCCGCAGCACGTGCGCGCCATCCGGGAGCTCGCCATCCTTCATGCGCCGGAAAAGACTTAAGTTCTCCTCGACGCTCCGGCTGCGATACGACGACTCCTGTCCCGCCTCAGTGAGCGTTCCGCGCATAGTCCGTATCTCGTCAGCGCTGGAACTGTCGACGTAGGCCTTGCCGCTCCTTACCAACTCCTCGCCCCACCCGTAGAGCTGGTCGAAGTAGTCGGAGGCGTGAAAAAGATTCTCGCCCCAGGAGAAACCGAGCCAGGCTACGTCGTGCTTGATCGACTCGGCGTACTCGACCTCTTCCTTCGTCGGGTTCGTATCGTCAAAACGGAGATTGCACTGGCCGCCGTACTCGCTGGCCACTCCGAAGTTGAGAAAAATCGATTTGGCGTGGCCGATGTGCAGGTAGCCGTTCGGTTCCGGCGGAAAACGGGTGATGACGCGCTGGGTTCTTCCGGCGGCAAGATCCTCTTCCACGATCTCACGGATGAAGTCGCGCGGCTTTGATAGGGCTTCGGTGGTCATGGGTGGGACCATACATCAGCCTTCTGCGAGTCAACAATGGAGAGTGGGAGTCGGGGGTCGGGGGCCGGAGAAGAGACAACTGAGTCTTCGGTCTGCGATCCCCGACTCCCGCTTCACACCCCCACCTCCCATGTCACAATCCCTTCATGCGAAAACTTTCACTCCTCGCCGCGCTTCTCCTTGCCGTCAACGCACATGCTCAGTCGCTGGATGACGTCGTATCAAAAGTCATGAAGGAGTACGGTGGTGAGGCAGGCTGGCAGAAGGTGTCGTCGTTGCGCGAGAGTGGCATGGTCGTGCCGGTCATGCGCAAAGGGGACGGCAAGATGACGCGTTTCTGGCAGAAGCCGGACAAGCTGCGGATCGAGATCGTCTATCCGACTGAGACGGAAGTACGCATCGTCGATGGCGACCACGGCACACGCAACGGCAAAGAGGTCACCGGCGGATCGCTCGACGCCATGAAGCTGCAGGCGGCGCGATTGGCACTGCCTACTCTCCTCGCCGAGAAGCGCGCTTCTCTCCATGACCTCGGCACCAAAGACGATATTCGTTCCGTCGAGATCGCGCTCTCCGGTTCGCTTGCGCTGACGGTGAACATCGATACGAAGACGTGGCACATCGTCCGCTCCAGCGGCAAAGCCTCCGGCCTCGAATTCGTCGTCGGCTACAGCGACTTCCGCCGGAGCGGCGGACTGCTCTTCCCGTTCGCGGAAGCTGGAGCTGCGCAAGGGATGCCGACAGCGAACACGAAGATCGACGCGGTGGAGATCAATGCCCCTTCAGCGCCGCCTCCGCCTGCGGCGAAATGAGGGCGACCCGCTCGCGCTTCTTTGCAAGACCTCGCGCGGGCCGCGGCCTTCGAGCTCGAGGATCGCCGTGGCCGCGGTGCGCATCGGCGCGGTGACTTCCGCAAGCGTCACTACGCATTGCTCCTCGCGCAGGCTGCGCGTCATGTACATCTCGCGGAGCCGTATCGTCAGATTGAGCAACGCCTGCTGCACGCGGTGTACGAGGGCCTCACGTGGAATGTCGAGAGACAGCAGCGGATCATCACCGTAGAGCACGAGATGGCGCCGCTTCATGTCCGCAAACTTCTGCGCGAACTCGTGCGCGGCTCGAGCGATCTCTTCTTCGAGCACGAACATCGCGCTCACGCCGCCGCGGCGCTGGCGAATCGGAACGGTTCGCGAAAGGCATTCGCCCGCGTCGGATCGAACGACGTCAGGACGAACATCAGGTTCACATCCGACGTGGCGCGCATCTGTCCCTCGGCCACTGAGCCGTACAGGACGATCGACCGCAGATGATCGCCGAAAGCGCGTTGCGCCGGCCCGACGATGCCATCGAGCATCGTACGAACATCATCGGGCACGTTGACATCTGCCTGCATGGCTGGGAAACGATATCAACTAACGAGCCGCCTGGATCGCCTCCGGCGCGATCACCGTGACCCACTGCGCATACATCTTGCCGGAGGGATGCAGTCCGTCTGGGGCGACGAGCGCCGGATCGCTCGCCGCGCGCCGCGAGGCCGCCGTAATGCCGGCATAGCGCGCATTTGCACGAAGCGTCTCATCCCGATTGATGGCGTTGAAGTGATCGATCTCGCGCCCTATCTTGGCGCGGTCGCGGCTTCGAGCGAAGGGGGTGACGCCCCAGTCGGGGATGGAGACAACCACCACGCGTTTGGGATCACCACCGGCGAAGGCGATGGCGCGCTGCAGGAGTGCCACGAATTCCTTTCGATACTGCTCCGCGTCGCGGCCGCGGTATTGATTGTTCACACCGATCAGAAGCGTCACGAGCGCATATGGACCTTGCGGCTTCGCTGCATCGATGCCTGACGACAGCTCATCCGTAGTCCAGCCGGTCTTGGCGATGATCTCGGGATCCGCGATGTCGATACTCTTGCCACGAAGGAGCCGTGCGAGCTGAATCGGCCAGCGGTCGTCGATGGCAACGCTTTCACCGATGGTGTAGGAATCGCCGAGAGCGAGAAAACGTGCTGAAGGAGTCATTCGAGGGGTCATCGCGATAATGAGAAAGGCGGCAAGCGTGCTGAGCATGGCCGAAGTTTAGTCGCGTGTCACAATCAACGCCTCGCTAACCTTTCGCCTCGGGCGGCGTACTTACTCTGCACAGGAGGCAAACCATGAATCGCATCCACACCGTGGCGCTCGCTGCCGTGCTCGGGCTCGTATCGCTTTCCGCCCGGGCTGCGATCGAGAGCCCTATCCACCGGGATTTCAGCGTCCGCCCAGGCGGGACGGTGATCATCGACGCCGATGTAGGCGACATCAAGGTCACATCAGGAGCAGGCAACGTCAGCGTCAATGTCATCCGCATAGCGAAAACGTCGAGCCGTTCGCGCGCTGACGAGCTCTTCAAGGATTTCGACGTCATCTTCGCCCAGGAAGGGAACGATGTCCGCGTCCGCGCGCGCTACAACCACCCCATGTCGTGGTTCCACTGGAACATGGACTTCGATGCCCATTTTGTCGTCAACGTCCCCTCGCAATACAACGTCGATCTGACGACCTCAGGCGGCGATATCACGGTCTCCGATCTGGCCGGTCAAGTCCGGGCCAGGACATCCGGTGGCGACGTTTCGCTCGGTCGTATCGGCGGCGTGGTCGACGCGCACACCTCGGGAGGCGACGTGTCGATGACCGGGTCGCACAGCAACGCTCTGCTAGCCACGTCCGGCGGCAATATCAAGGTCGGCGACGCTGCCGGTCCGCTGAATGTGAGGACCTCGGGCGGCTCGATCGACATACGTCATGCCGGGTCCGATCTGAAGGCGCACACGTCAGGCGGATCGATCGATATCGGGGATGCCGGCGGCGCTATCGACGCGGATAGCTCCGGTGGATCCATTCGCGCTCGCTTGTCGGGGCAGCCCCACGCCGATTCGAAACTGTCGACGTCCGGCGGCGGAATCACAGTCTTCGTGGCGCCGCAGGTGGCTCTCGACATCGACGCGCACACGAGCGGCGGCGATGTTGCCTCCCACATCCCCGTGACGATTCTTGGAAAGCAGAACGACTCCTCACTGAACGGGAAAATGAACGGCGGTGGGCCGAAGCTGGTCCTTCGCAGCTCCGGCGGCGACATTCGCCTCGAGAAGTAGCATTGTTGCGGGTGTAGGGGGTAGGGAGTCGGAGAACAAAAGGCAAACGCCTGCTCCGACACCCGACTCCCGGCCTCACCCTTCCGCGAGGATCGCCTTCGCGGCTGCGCGTGCGCTGGAAAAGGCGGCGTCCGACAGGATGCCGCCTTCGTCGACCCAGTCGCCGGCCACATAGAGACCTTTCACCGGCGTCGTCGCTCTCATTCGCAGCGACTTTCCCTCGGGCTCGACTAACGTATTCGAGACGGTCATCGCCGGCAGGAACCGCCTGTGAACGATGAGGTCACGCCAGCCTGGTTGCATCTCATCGACAAGCCTTTCGAGCTCCTCCTCCGTCCCTTCTCCATACCTGGCTACATGGAGGAGAGCGCCGCCCTTCGGCGTCAATTGCGCCCACTTCGAATGGACCGAGTAGTAGAGCGGCTTGTCGATACCGAGGGCAAATGTATTGCGGGACTCGGGAAGCCGGGACAATGCGATGTCCAGGCAGGAGGCAGTTACAGCAGTCGTCGCGGGCCAATCGAGATCAGGAACGAGCTCGCGAGCGGTGACGGGATCGACGGCCAGCAGGACCGTGGCGGCCGGGATCCGCGTTCCCTTGTCAGGATCGGACATATCCGGCATGGCCAGCGACATGGTGTCGTTGCGGACATCGAGCTCGAGACCGCCAAGCTCCACGCCGCGGACGGCGCTTCCGTCGTGATCGACGTTCACGACGCGTGAGCTGGTGACGAAATTCACGCCCGAGGCGACGGCGGCGCTGTGCAGAGAGTCAACAATCTTCTGCCACCCTTCATCGACGTAGACCACTCCTCGGAGTGCAAGCCGGAGCTGGGCCAGAGCCGCGCTGGCACTCTGGAGATCGGCGCGGCCACTGTACGTGGCCAGGCGGAAGGACGCCTCCAACAACTGCCGCAGACGTTCGTTGGAGACATTCGCATCGATCCATTCGCGTACGGTCATCGCCGCGTAAGGCTTCGGATCAATCCGGCGGATGCGAAGCAATAGCAATGCAGCCTCTGCCTTCGCTTTGAGTCCGAAAAGGGTAGTTGTGAACAAAGACCACGCCGTGCCGGGGAACTTGAAGCGCTCATCACCGAGCATGGCGATGCCGCGGCCTTTCGGCATTCCTCCGCGGACGGGGATGCCGAGCTCACGAAGCACGTTCCATCCGAGACCATTGCGGTAGAAGGCATGCGGTCCGAGGTTGAAACGGTAGCCGTGGCGCAGATGAGTCACGGCGCGGCCGCCGAGGTATCGGCGGCGCTCGAAGATCGTCACAGTGCGTCCGGCCCGCGCCAGGTAGACCGCGGCGGAGAGTCCGGCCAGACCGCCGCCGACGATGATTATATTTTTCGACACGATTGAGATTGAAATGCTACCGCGAATTAACAGCGCATCGGGAATGAAGTGTGGCACAATCCCATTGGTCCACTCCCCAGGATGAAGCGGAAGCGGTGTCGCTGTTCTTGTGCCCGCCGTGGCACGAGTATAACGACTTGTGCACGTTCGAACGGAGACCAACCCTGCGCAAACTGCTGGTGTGGTGGTTGATACTCGTGCCTGTCGCGGCACTTGCCGCGTCGGGTGACGAGTTTTACCAGCGGCTCTACCAACGGGGAATGGCCCATTTTACCTCGGGCAACTACGCAGAGGCATTCACAGAGCTGCGCAATGCGGCATTCGGATTCGTCGATCACGTCGACCAGTTCGAGACTGCGCAGGCCTACGCCACGATCGCCGCCCACCGCCTTGGTCACGACACCGATGCCCGCGACTCGCTGATGCGCATCGTGTCCGCGGAGAAAATTCAGCAGCATTTCCGCTCGGTAAAGCTTCCGGACGATCTGCGGGCGGAGGTCGACACCGTTGCCGTCACACTGCTGACATCTCAAGAAGCGACCTTGCTCGGTGTCCCGGCGAGTGTGCAGGACGCCGCGCCCTCGAAGCCGCCAGTGGTCGTACCAACGCCGACCAAAAGACCGAATGTCGCCGTAACGGCGCCTGTGACCCGGAAGCACGATAAGAACGATCGGGATACCGCCGACACGGCCCCTCCCGCCGGCGACCCGAAACAGACCCCGCCAAAGCAGACAACGCAAACGCCGCTACCGATCACGCCCGTGCCGCAGCCGGTGGTGCCGGCAGCCCAACCGGCCGCGCCTGCACCTCAACCGAAGGGAACGCCAGCTCCCGTCACCACCGACCCACAACCGGTTACCCCATCGACCCGGCCCGTAACCCCCGCCCCACAGCCGAGGCCGCCGGTGCCGCAGCCAGTCGTTCCTGTGCCACAGCCGGTCACGCCTGCTCCTCAGCCTGCCGACCCGGCGCCTCAATCTCCCAGACCTGTACCCAAGCCGACAGCGGAACCGAGGCACGACACGAAGCCGTCGCAGCCGCAGCCAGTCACGCCAGACCCGGCGCCGCAGCCGGCAGCGAAGAACGTTGCCGCGAGTCTGTCCGACGGACAGCGTGCCCTGGACAACGGCGAAATCGATCGCGCACGTTCGATCTACAACGCTCTTCTGAGCAGCTCCCGTCTTCCGCACGACCAGGGGCTAAGGCTCGCTGAGGGCTTGTATCGAGTGCATGACTTTACCGGCGCGGCGCGCGCCTTCCAAAGCGCGGGCGCGATCGGCCGTGGCGAAGAGCAGTACCACTACTACTACGCCGTAACCCTTTACGAGACCGGCCATTACGGCGAGGCTAAGCGCGAGCTGAGCGCCGCGTTGCCGCACATCGCGACGACGGCCGATGTAGCGCGTTATCGCGCGAAAATAGAGGGAGCGATAGAGTGAGGAGCCGGGAGTCACGAATCGACCGTCGGAGATCGTAGATGCAGTTGAACTTACCTCTGACACCCGACCCCGACTCCCGGCTCCCCGAATCTCTTGTCTATCCGACACTTCCCTTTGGTAGAATCACCAAAATCCGAGTGAGAGATTCGCCCAAATCCGCGAGCGTCTTCGAAAGGCTGCCATGAAAAAACTTGCCGTTGCCATCGCCCTAATGCTGTTCGCGATCGTCGGAAATGCCGCCGATCGAGCGACGACGCCCGAGATCACACCGCCAGCCAACGGCGAGGAGTTTCTGCGTCTGAGCAGCACCGAGAAGCTGTTCTGGTCGATTGGCTATTCACAGGGATACCTCGACGCGCTGAACAAGATCGACGTCGCTGCCGGGCCGAATTCAGCCTGCGCCAGTCTGGCTGTCCGCACCGAGCGGCAGAGCTCCACCGCTGGCAAGATGTCCGGCTTTGAGCTCGTTTCCGGCCTGGAGAAGTTCTACGCCGATCCGGCCAACACTCTGATCCCGGTCGGCAGCGCCATCCGTATCTACATGCTACAGGCCGCCGGCAAGGATCAGGCGACGATTCAGGAGTTGATCGAGACCGCGCGTGCGCTCGGTGCCGAGAGCTCGCGCCGCCCCGCAGGTAAGTAAGTAACCCGGGCAACCGGGAAAAACTCGAGGGGAGGGTGCCGTGGATTCGGTTCGGTCGAAGGCCGCAGCCGCGCTTTGTGTCATTCCTCTGTTCGCCGCTTCGTCCTTCGCCGAAAACGTGTTGCCTCATCGTCTGCCGGCGATCGTGCCTGCAATCGTGCTTGCTGCACTGCGCGATACGAATGACGCCAATGACTTCCGCCGCTTCGATGCGGCGCTCGCTGTCGCGAAATCGCTCGCCGAGGCGATGCCGCTTGGTCCGCAGCGAAACGCCCTCCGGCGCTGCATAGTCGTGTACGAGGATGTCGACGCCATCTGGAGCTTCGCCGTCCACGATCGCTACGGCACCTACTTCAACGACGACTCTCTTCCAGGCATGCGTGACCGTCTTAACGCCGACTATCCTGGCTATGAGACCTTCATCGCCGGGTATCGCGTGGCCGATCGCAAGGGGAACGTCTTCTACCCGACGGCAGAGACGCGGGCGTTCCTGCTGAAACAGCTCGCGCCGCCACCAACGAACGTTACCGCGCGGCCACCCTCGTAGAACCTACGCTGAGCACGGGGATAGCCGGCGCGTCACAAGCGCTCGGGGATAGCTATGCCAGTCTCCGTTCGAGCTCATCCCGGAGGCCAGCCGAAGTTGCGCCCACCCAGAAGGTGGATGTGGATGTGGAACACCGTCTGGCCGGCCGCTTCCCCGTGGTTCACCACCAGCCGGTAACCCTCGGAGTTGAGCTGGAGGGTGCGGGCGATCTGCGATGCGCGCACGATCGTCATTCCGACGATCGAAGCTTCCTCCTCATCGAGGTCGTCGAGTGTCGAGATGTGCGTACGAGGTATGACCAGCACATGCGTCGGCGCTTGCGGGTTGATGTCGTTGAATGCGACGACGATGTCGTCTTCGAATACCTTTTTCGCCGTGATCTCGCCGCAGGCGATGCGGCAGAAGAGGCAACGATCATTTGTGGCCATGGCGGGATAGTACGACAACCCGCTCGATGCCCGCGAGGTCGTTGATGACTTCGGCGATCTTGTAGCCATCTGCAACCCGCCGGACGTCTTCGAGCTGACCGAAGCCGATTTCCATCATGACCACCGGCGCGCGCCGTGCCCCGAGAATCCGCTCGATCATCTCCGTCCCGGTCGGTCCCGGCGTTAACGAGCCTCGCGGTTCGTGATCGCGCACCTCGGTAGCAAGGTTCGCGTAGTCGGCCGCTCGGATGTAGGGAGGATTCGAAACGATGAGATCGAACTCTCCCCGAAGTCCATCGAGCGCGTCCGATGCGGCGAAGTGCGCATGCGATGCATGTGCGCGGGCATTTCGCAAGGCGACCGCCAAGGCTGCGACGGAAATATCGATCGATGTGACCTCGAGATCCTGCCGTTCGCGCTCCAGTGAGATGGCGATGCATCCGCTCCCGGATCCGATGTCGAGCACGCGCCCGCCATGTTGTGCTCGGGCGATAGCCGCCTCTACCAACAACTCCGTCTCCGGACGCGGAATGAGCACACGGTCGTCGACGAAGTACTCCCGCCCGAAGAAGTCTGCCCGTCCTCGGATGTACTGCAGCGGTTCCCCACGCATCCGGCGTTCGATGAGCGCCTCAATCGCCGCAGGATCGATCCGTTCTTCGCCGTGGGCAAAGAGCCAAGCCGGCGTGCGGCCGGTCAGGTCCGCGAGGAGGACGTCAACATCGTGCGGATTCACCCCGCATGTCGTGGCGCGGGAGCGGAGCCGCAAGCGAAGCGATGCGATGGATTCGGTCGTCATCTAAGTTGCCCGGTTGCAACCCAACTCACTACCTTCCCAACGCGCCATCGTCGTAGGTCAACTCCAGGAACACATCCTCCAGCGCGCGGTCGTTCTTCAGTTCGGCTGTCGTGCCGCTGGCAACGATGCGCCCGCGGTTGAGGATGGCAATGCGGTCGCACACGGCTTCCGCCACCGAGAGCGTGTGTGTCGTCAGAAAGACCGTCTTTTTCTCAGCGACCAGCCGATGAAACAACAGCTTCACCTGCTTCTGCGCCAGAGCATCGAGACCAACCATCGGCTCGTCGATGATCAGCAGTTCCGGGTCGTGTACCAGGGCCGAGACGATGACCAGCTTCTGCTTCATCCCGTGCGACAGGTTCTCGATTCGGGCGTCCGCCCAATCGGCGATGCCGAAGTAGGCGAGCAATTCCATCGCCCGCGCTTCGCAATCGCTCCATTCGTGGTCGTAGAGATTCGTCACGAACTGAAGCAACTCGCGGCCGGTGAGCTTCTCGTAGAGGAACGGCCGGTCGGGGATGTATCCGGTCGTCGCTTTCACGCGTACGGCGTGGGTCGTGACGTCGAGACCGTTCACGCGCACGGTGCCCGAGGTGGGAAGCGAGAGACCGGCCAGAATGCGGATCGTGGTGGTCTTCCCGGCGCCGTTCGGACCGAGAAAGCCGAAAATCTCCCCTCGAGCTACGTCGAGCGAAACGTCGTCAACCGCCGTGAAGTGGCCGTAGCGCTTGGTCAGATTGCGGATTTCGATCATCGGACAGACCGGTGTGGAGGGTATCATCCGAAAAACTTTCAACTGCGGAAACCGTAACCAAGAATGGCTGAACGTGAGCATCTCGATGATCGCAACCTGGTGTCGCGTATCCTCGAGGGCGACCGAGACCGGTTCACAGAGCTGGTGAAGCGCTACGAAAAGCGCATCATCAACTATGTTTACCGGATCACGCATCGCTATGAAGATGCTCACGACCTTGCCCAGGAAATCTTCGTGAAGGTCTACGTCGCCCTCGATCGCTACGATCCAAAGTACCAGTTCTCGACATGGCTCTTCCGGATCGCGCAGAACAGCGCCATCGACGCGCTGAGGAAGAAGACGGTCAACGAGGTGTCGATCGCAGCCAAGCCTGGCGACGACGACACAAAAGAGCGCGAGTTCGCCGACACAGGGGTGTCGCCGTATCGAGCCCTGAACAACAAGCAACTGGCGGATGCGATCGACTCAGCGGTGAAGAACCTGCCGCCTGACTATCGCGAGTTGATTCAGCTCCGGCACTTCGCGGAGCTATCCTATGAGGAGATCGCTTCGATGAAGAAGCTTCCCTTAGGTACGGTGAAGAACAAGCTGTTTCGGGCGCGCAACCTGCTAAAGGTCGAGCTCGAAGGATTCGTGGAACCCCTATGACTGACCCAACGATCGGCAGCGCCTGTGAGCGGTACTTCGAAGACCCGGAGGCCAACGCCGCGCATCTGCAGACGTGCGCGGAGTGCCGGGGCCTGAACGCCGCGCTGGCCGTGAAGACGGAGGTCGAGCCCAAGCCGATCGACGTCAATTCCCTGCCGCTGGCGGCCTGGGAGGGTTCGTCCCACCGTCCCTGGGGATTGATCCTCGGCGGAGCCGCGATCGTCGTCGCGATCGCGCTAGCCCTTCTCGATGCGACCGGGACGTCGCCGGTTCACGTCGCCCAGAGCTCGCTGGCCTCAATGGAATCGTTCCGAGCTCTGCTGAACAGCGCCACGGCGTGGCTGCGCACAACGTCGATTGGGTGGCAGATCGTCTTTGGTGCGGCATTCCTGGTCGTCAACGGGTTGCTCATCGTGCTGCTGCGGCGGGCGCCGAGGGGGATCGATGCATAGGATGCTGCGCCTGTTCCTGCCGCTGACGATCGTTGCCGCATCGCTCGTGACGGCGATGGTTGCCGCGCCGCCGGACAGCGGCATTCATGCGCCTCTCGCCGATGCGACGGAGTTGTTGCAGAACACAGCCGTCAAAGCCGCGCTTCTGGCCGTCTGGATGTTCACGGCGGTCGCACTGACCCTTCTGAGCGGCCGCGAAATCCGCTACTCGTCGGTGGAGATGCGCGCCAGCGCTCTGCACTGTTTCGCGCTTGGTCTTGTCGCTGTGACGAGCTTTGCTTTGACGGCGGTCGTCTTCAGCTACCTCATCCCCTTCCACATCGGAATTCCGCTCCTCTTCGCACTCGGCGTGTTCGCGATTCTGACGAAGATCTACGGCATCGTGGCGGTCTTCCACGCCGTCGGTACCCTGGTCGCCGGCTCGCGCACACGCGAGCAACTGGCGCACCGCACTTGGCTGCGCGGCGATCTGGCCATGGTTGTGGTCGGCGTGCTCATCCTCGGCGCTCTCCGGATGATCCCCATCGCCGGCCCGATCATCTGGGGCCTGGCCTCGGTCTTCGGCATCGGCACCGCGCTCGCGACCAGGTTCGGACGGCGGGAGCCGTGGTTCCTGGCGTGGCGGCCACGCCTGTCCTGAGCACAAATATCCCGCGGCGCTCCTCACGATGAAGCCGCGTCTCATGTGATTTGACCACCGTTACTTCGTTTGAGCGAGGGGTACGAGTGAGAGATCGATTTTACGCAAGATCGAGCGCCGGCGCGGTTCGCCGCATTTCGACAACGTCGCATCCGTGCATTCACGTTCGATCGTCTCCACAGGGTTTTCGATGGAGCCCGAAAGGATCTTCCCGTCGACGAGGCTCACCCTCATCGTGACGTCGAACGTCTCCTTGCCCACAGCGGCTATATAGCTACCATTCTGTCCTTTCTTCACTTCCACCCAGTTGTTGGGTGTACCAGCGACGGGCTCTCGCATCCAGCCGGCGGGCAGCCTGACCTCGGGCTTCTCCGGCGGTACATGCCTGACCAGGAGCACTGCCGTCTTGTCCGAGGGACTGACGGACTTCAGCGTCATGTCAAAATCGATTGAATCCTCCCCGGTCAGCACGTACGTACCATCAGCCCACGAATTCGGAGTACCGCGCTTGAAATAGAAATGGTCTCCCGCGTGCGCAAGCTTGCCGAGGCGATTCGCAAGCCACAAGTCGGAATAGAACGTGAGCATGTCCGTAATTGGACCGATAATCGGCACCACATTACGGAGATCAGGAAAGGACGGCAGGTAGTCGGGAGCAAGGCTCAGGCGCTGCCGAAACTGCTCACTGGCCGGCGCTAACGGTGTCGCAGCCCCGTTGGAAACGAGGTTCGACCAACGATATTCTTCGAAATACTTTCCGCCGGCATCCTTCCTCACCTCTCCGTCCGCCTGGATCTCGTAACGCCAGTGCTCATTCACGCCCTTCATGTGGTACGTCAGCTTCTCGCCGTCGTGGTAAGAACGGCTCCACGCATTTTGAGGCGTGGGCGGAGTCTGGGCGGCGAGGCTGCTGACGATTCCGGTCACCAGCAATAAAAGCAGCGCGTTTTTTATCATGTCCTTGCCTTTAGTCCTTCACAAAACAACATCATTTCCAGTTTCAGGGCTTTCTCTGTGGCTACGAAGGGCGGCCCTTCGATGCTCCACAAAGCGGTCAGACCGAGGTGAATGGTTTTGAAAACCAGAATCAGCCCGGGGATCTCGATGTCGCTACGCATGAGACGTCGTTCCTGCAAAGCAAGAAACAGTGACTCCAATGGCGGATCAATGAACCGCTGCATCTCCACCATGTATGGGAGAAAGTTCTCGGTATGGACAAACATCTGTCCGAGAAACACTCGTACAAACTGGTGATAGGGCTGCTTCAGCCGGAACTGCAAGCGGATGAATCCGCTCAGGATTGACTGCAGCGATCCCCGAGCCGCTTTGTAACGCTGTGCCTCGACTTGAACTTGCTGCTCGAGGCCGGCCATAAAGGCGACCACGATATCTTCCTTGGTCTTGAAGTAGTTGTAGATGGTCCCTTTTCCAATGTCGGCAACATCGGCGATGTGGTCGACAGTCACGCCGGCCAGACCGTGGCGCGAGAACAGCTCGATGGCCGTTTCGATGATGTGCTGACGCGCAGCCGCCTTCTTGCGCTCGCGACGCGGCTTCTTCGGTAACGTGACCATGGTCATATATGACTCTAGCCGGAGGATGCGCGCCAGTCAAGTGGTCCGCCCTGAGGCCGCGCTGCCCATGCAGCGCTCGTGGCCGGCTTCGTGACGCTAATTTCTTTGGGCATAGGGGTAGGGAAATGCCTCCGCCGATCCTCACCTCGTTACATGCCTATGCGCGGCTCTGCCCGGCGTGCGCGGCCGGCGATGATGATCGACCTTCGCGCGTTCGGTTGGGACCGGACGCTCATTGCCACGTTGCGTCATTCGACGCTGCCGTGGGGCGAAGGCATTGCCCCGTCGATCTCGATCGAAGCGACGCCGCTCGGGGAGGTGGGCGAGCTTGGGGCTCGAGACCGGCTCTCGCTCGTGGCGCAATTCGCGGCACATCAGGCGTTGCTCCACCACGCTGGGTTTTCCGACGCCGAGAATGACCCGGCGGAGTGGGTGGTAGTGCGAAAGCGGGGCAACGATTGCAGGCTGGTACGCATCTCAGCGAGGACAGTCGGGAACGAGGCGCCGCCTACGCTCACCGTCATCCAGCAATTCGCCGAGGCGGTCGAGTCTCCGGCAGTCGAGGTGCTGCGTCAATCATGGGGACGCGCGGAGTCGGTCTATCTGGAGATCGATGCCCGGCTACGCGGTGATGCCGCCGCCGACCTACGCTGGATGCGTCGCGCTGCCTGGGGCGAGATCGCCTCTCCCGGTCCGGAGGCGCTCAACGAAGTGCTTCATGGAAACACGCGGAGTTTCCGCGGAGGCGACGCGATCGGCAGCATCCGCGCCGCGGCCGCGCTGGGTGGAGAACAGGTTCTCGAGATTGGCGTCGATGCCTCGCCGCTGCGGCGTTACTCCGCGGTAAGCGCTCTCGGGGACATTGGCGGCCCTCTCGACAAACGCAGTGAGAGCGAGATCGTGGAACGTGTAGTCGAGGCGGCCGGCAGGCGGCCGATGATCTTCGCCGTTTCGAATCGCGACGGGTTCGACTCGGCTTCGGCACGCGTGATCGAGACGCTCATCGCGGCTGGAACAGGCGTCTGGATCGCCGCTGATCGCGGGGATGTCGATCTGCCGCCGTCACGCTTCTTCGTCGCCGCGCCGTTCCTCAGCGCGCGTCGTGAACTGGAAGATCGAATCAAAGGAAGCGCCTGGATCGAGGCGTTCGTCGAGTCGGAAGCCTTCTCGCATTTCCTTGATACCGGCGCTCTCCCAATCGACGATGTGTCTTCGCTGGCCTCGTTGCGGGAGCCGCTCCGTTCCTATATTGCAGCCATTTCCCTTCTGGGCACGCGTGCCAGTCTCGAGGTTGCTGCGCTGTTTTTTCGCAAACTCATGTTTGGCGAAGCGGTGAAAGATCTCGTCGTCGACGGGATCACGTTCATCGACGATGGCCATATCGTCTTTGTCTCCGATGGAGTGCGCAACGCCGCGAAACGGCTGATTCCGGCTTCCTCGCAGACGACGCTCTGCCGGGTTGCTGCAGAGGTCTTGTCGGAGACGACGGGTAACCTCGCCGAAGCGGCTTCCCTCCTGATCGACGCCGGCGATGCACGAGGCGCCGCCGCGCTCCTGGAGCGGGCAAGTCCGCAGGAATCGTTGCCATTGCTGCGAACCATGCCGCGTCATGCGCTGACGCCGCAGCTCGCCGAAGCACTTGCCTCCGCGCTGATCGATGGTGGCCGGTACCGCGATGCCCGCGAGGTGGCGCACATCGTGACCGGCAACGGTCGCGAGCTGCTTCTGGCCAGAATCGAGCGGCGCGTGGGCGACTATGGCCCCGCCCTTGCGCGACTGGAAAGGATCGCGGATCGCTCGTTCGACGCCGAGGCCTTGCGCGCTGATCTGTTCTATCTCGAGGCCCGGTATGACGACATGCGAGCCGCGCTGGAGGCGTGTACGGCGGCGACGCAAGAGGAACGCGCGACGCTTGCGTACCTCCGTGCATTGCTGCCCGGTGAGACACTCGAACGGGACGGCGATGTTCCGCCGCCCGATCACTATCTTGCTACCCGTCTGTCCACCTATCTTGCTCTGTCGCGAAACGATCTCGATGCCGCCGCGCGGCACGCGGCCGGCTCGCTCGATCGTGCGCGCAGCGTGGCTGAGCGGATCGACGCGGCGCTCGATCGTATTTACATTCTCTTCACCGCCGGCGCCTGGCCGGAGGCGCGCGATGAGGCGCTGCGCACTCTGGCACTGGTTGAAGAGACGCAGGGCGACCGCGCGGCGGGCGGCATCCTCTTTCTCCTCACGTATCTGGCTGCCGACGACGGTCAGTGGGTACACGCAACACAGCGTCTTCATCGCTTGCGGCACTTCTACCGTGGCACGGGTGACAGCCGGCGCCTTCGTGAGCTCGATCTCCTGGCCGCGCACCTCGACTTTTCACGCGGACGCTTTGCGGAGGCAGCCAGCTCCGCCCTGGCTATCAACGAGTCAGGCGCCACACCGCAAATTCGCGAGGCAGCGGCACTGATTCTCGACGAAATCGATTGGATCGACGGGCGCGATACTGCTCTGCGCTCGACAGGTGCCTCCGGCAATATCGAGCTCACGAAACGTCACGAGGCGATGCGCATCCGCCGGGGTGGCGGTATCGTCGAGCTCAGCGATGCAATGACCGGATCTGGGAAGCTGAAACGCCTCCGCGATGCGCTCGGCCGCGGCCTCGGCGATCTCGCTGAATCGCTGGCCTTGGAGATGAAGATCGAGCTCACCAAGCGCGAGTCGAGCGCGTCACCGCTGGAGCTTTGTTTCCTTCGCGATGCAGCAGTGCGTGAGTTCCCTTTCAACCCTCATGACTTCACCCCCACGGCCTGGCGCTTCGCCACTCGCAACCGCCTCGGTCAGTGGCATGAGATCGGGTCCCTTCCCGCCCTCGCGGCCGCAGAGCTCGACCTCATATCGGCGGCCGGCAGGATCGACTGGGTGACTTGCAGCGGCCGTGAGATTCTCTTCATCGACGGCATCAACTGCTGGGCGCCGGAATCGCGCGATGCTCTGGCGGCGCTCTTTCGCACACGCGCGGAACACCACCGCATGCGCCGCGTCATCGAGCAGAACGAAACCGTGACCACGGCAAAGAGCGAGGCCATCGATGGAATCATCGGCGACTCACCGGCCATGCGCGAGATTTTCACCCTCATCACGCGCCTGGCTCGCCGCGACGTACCGGTCTGCATCCTCGGCGAGTCGGGCACCGGCAAGGAGTTGGTAGCGCGCGCCGTGCATCGGCATTCCCCAAGGCGCGGCAGGACGTTCACAGCGGTCAACTGTGCCGCGCTACCGGAGAATCTCATCGAGAGCGAGCTGTTCGGCCACGTACGTGGTGCATTCACAGGCGCTGACCGCGACCGGCCCGGGCTGATCGAGACAAGCGACGGTGGAACGCTCTTCCTCGACGAGATCGGGGAGATGCCGCTGCCGGCGCAAGCGAAACTCCTTCGCTTTCTGCAGGAGGGGGAGTTTCGCCGGGTCGGCGACACCGTCAACCGCACGGCTGACGTCCGCATCGTCAGCGCTACGAACCGCAAACTGGAGTCGGCCGTCGAAGACGGTCACTTCCGGGAAGATCTCTACTACCGCATCAGCGGGATCGAAGTCGCCCTTCCGCCGCTGCGCGACCGTACGGCCGACATCCCGCTGCTCGCGGCAGACTTCCTGGCTAAGGAACTGGAGAAGAACCGCGGCGGGCCTTCGAAACTGACCTCCGATGCGGAGTCGGTATTTCTCGCCTATCGCTGGCCCGGAAACGTGCGCGAGCTGCAGAACACGATCCGTGCCGCCCATGCCCTCGCCGGCGAGGCATCATCGATCGACATCGAGCACCTTCCGGAGAGGATGAGGAGCGCTGTCGTCCGCGGCGGTGGCAGCACCAGCTCGTATCAGGACGCCGTGACCCGCTTCCGCCGGGAGCTGATTGAGAAATCACTCCTTCAGGCCAATGGCAACCAGAACCGTGCAGCAGCCTCTCTGAACATGTCGCGCCAGGCACTGGCGTACCAGATCCGTGAGCTGGGTATTCTCGTCCGTCCTCAAGTTGTGACAGAGCGCTGACCTCCGGAACCGGCATTGTGAACAACTCTGTCCATACAATGCGGGTCAGACTGATGCGTCATCTGGTTTCTATCGCTGCCATCGCCCTCGTCGCCGGATGTGCGCTCTACTCCGACGTGTCGATATCGCCTCTGCTTCTTTCTCCTGGTTCCATCGAGAGGGGCAGCGATCTTCAGTCGATGGTGCGGAAGGCTGACTACGTACGGGCCGTGGAGCTGGCGGCGACGGTCGATGCAAAGTCGCACCGCAACGCGAACGAACTGGTGTCTCTCGGAACGGCGGAGATGGCAGCCGGCCGCTTCGACAACGCGCGCCGCCATCTTCGCGCGGCACTCGACCTCGATCCCTTCCGCACGACTTACGCCGACGCCGCCTGGAGCCTCTCCCAGCTCGAGTACCTCCGCAACAACTTCGAGGCCAGCCTGGAATGGGCATATGTCGCCGCGGATCACGGCCTGGTCGTGCGCAAGTGGCACATGGAGTTCATCGAATCTTTGAAGAACGTCGATACCTACCGCTTCAGCGGACCGGTTGTCGAGCGTGTGGCGCTTCGCATCGGAAGGCCCGATGTGCCGCGCATCGAAGTGACTGTGAACAAGACAAAGAACGTGGTTGCCATCATCGACTCCGGCGCAGTGATGTCGATCGTGTCGAGAAGGTTCGCCTCTTCGGTTCCCATTCGAAGGCTGGGCAAGTTCGAGGGCACATTCGAGGGCCTCCTCGGTGAGCCGATCCAGGTGGAGTTTGGACTGATCGATTCGCTGCAGATCGGAAAGATGACGATCGAGAACATACCGGTGGCGATCATGCCGGATGAGAAGATGAAGTTCATCGTGACCGGAAAGAACGAGTTCGCGATCGAGTTCCTCCTCGGAGCGCATCTGTTGAAGGAAATGCGGATCGAGCTCGACTTCCGCCACAACCAGGCTGCGTTCACGCACCTGACGTCGGCCGATCGCGTAACCGCACCGGATCAGAATCTCTTCTGGGACCACTTCCGCCCAGCCGTCCGCGGCGTCATCAATCGCAAGGGGTGGTTCGTCTTCGTTCTCGATACCGGTTCCGAGGTGACGTTCCTCAACTCCGCACAGATCAGTTCTCTACCAATCCAGCTCTTCACCAAGGTCCATAACGCCACGCTGCAAGGCCTTGGCGGAGCCAAGAAGCACGGCGACAAGGTCGAGGATGTCGAAATTGGCCTGGACCGATGGGCCGGCACCTTCCGCACGATTCCGATGTACGACCCCGGTTCGACGGATCACGATCGCACATCCGGAATCGTCGGCGAGAACTATCTGAAGAATTTCATCGTCACGATCGACTTCGGCCGGATGCGCGTCGACCTCACACCAGTGATCCGCATTCCGATGGGAGAGATCGAAGGGGCGGCGGATTCGCCAGGAAACTTGATGCCGAGGTAGGTTTCTGTCAGCTCTGCGATACGATCCTGCCCTCATGGACGAACCTCTCATCATTCGATCGACGACCGTCCTCTGCGTTCGCCGCGACGGCGCGGTGGCGATGGCAGGGGATGGACAGGTGACTGTCGGCACGACCGTCATGAAACACGGTGCAGCCAAAGTGCGGCGCCTCTATCACGACAAGATCCTGGCCGGATTCGCCGGGTCGGCCGCCGACGCCTTCGCGCTCTTTTCCCGCTTCGAGGCGAAACTCGAGGAGTATCGCGGCAATATGGAGCGCTCGGTTGTTGAATTGGCCAAGGACTGGCGCATGGACAAGTACCTGCGCCAGCTTCAGGCCTTTCTCATCGTGGCAAACGCCGAACGGGCCTATTTGATCTCCGGCACGGGCGATCTGATTCAGCCGGACGACGGCATCCTCGCCATCGGTTCCGGTGGGCCGTATGCTCTTGCGGCCGCGCGCGCGCTCATGAAGCATTCGCAGATGAGCGCGGCCGGCATTGCCGAGGAAGCACTCCGAATCGCAGCGACCATCTGCATCTACACCAACGATCAGATCACCGTGGAAAAACTCTGACTCATGGCCATCCAACTCCCAGGCAGTGTCGAAGACGCGAGCCACTCTGAGAAACTGACGCCGAAAGAGATCGTACGCGAGCTGGACAACTACATCGTTGGGCAGCACGCCGCGAAGCGTGCGGTGGCCATCGCTTTGCGTAACCGCTGGCGGCGGCAGCAACTCCCGCCAGATTTGCGCGACGAGATCGCGCCGAAGAACATCATCATGATCGGCCCGACCGGCGTCGGTAAGACGGAGATCGCCCGGCGCCTGGCCCGGCTGACACGCTCGCCGTTCCTGAAAATCGAAGCATCGAAGTTTACCGAGGTCGGCTACGTCGGACGCGACGTGGAGTCGATCGTCCGCGACCTGACCGAGATCGCCGTCAAGCTGGTGAAGGACGAGAAGACGCGGCTCAATCGCGAGACCGCCGAGCGCAACGCGCGCGAACGGATCCTCGACCTGCTTCTCCCCGACTCCCGCCGCCCAACGGCTCGCCCGGCATTCGTCGGTGCACCTGAAGAGCAGCCACCGACCGAGACGCGGGAGAAGCTCGGCACCTGGCTGGACGAAGGGCGTCTCGACGAGCGGGAAGTCGAAATCGACGTCAAAGAACAGAGCTTTCCGTCGTTCGAGATCTTCTCCGCGCAGGGGGTGGAGGAGATGGGCGTCAACGTGAAGGACATGCTTCCCGGACTCTTCGGCGGAAAGTCGAAGCGCAAGAAGATGCGCATCGGCGACGCACGGCCGCTCATCGTGCAGGAAGAGGGGGAGAAGCTCGTCGATCAGCAGAACGTCGCTCGTGAGGCCATCGATCGAGTCGAGCAGAGCGGCATGGTCTTTCTCGACGAGCTCGACAAGATCGCCGGCCGTCAGAACGCGGCGCATGGCCCCGACGTTTCACGCGAAGGCGTACAGCGCGACCTCCTCCCGATCGTCGAAGGGACGACCGTGAACACGAAGTACGGCATGGTGAAGACCGACCACATCCTCTTCATCGCCGCCGGTGCGTTCCATGTCTCCAAACCGTCCGACCTCATCCCTGAGCTTCAGGGCCGTTTCCCGATCCGCGTCGAGCTCGAGCCGCTCACCGAGGAGGACTTCGTACGCATCCTGCACGAGCCGAAGAACGCGCTGACCATGCAGTATTCGGCATTGCTGGCGACCGAGGGAGTCACGCTGACATTCGCCGACGAAGCCATCGCCGAGGTGGCTCGCTATGCGGCCCTGGTGAACGAGAAGACAGAGAACATCGGCGCGCGGCGACTGCACACGATCCTGGAGCGCCTCCTCGACGAGCTGTCGTTCGAAGCAAGCGACATGAACGGACAATCGGTCGCGATCGACGCCGCGTACGTGCAACGCGTGCTCGCCGAGACTGTGAAGGACGAGGACTTGAGCCGGTACGTGTTGTGAACCGCGGAACACGTCAAGGGAAATCGTCGACCGTAAGTATTTTTTTATCAATGAGATGAATAAAGCCTTGATACGCTACGCGTATCGTCGGGTCAAATCACCACCTAGAATTCCGGTGTGATGAAGCGCCGCGATTTTGAACAACATCTGCATCGCCACAACTGCTTTACCCGCCGTGAAGGAAGCAACCACACCGTTTACACCAACTCCAGCAACGGTAAGTCAGCTGCGGTGCCACGCCACATCGAGATTAAGACTGCGACGATGAGGCGAATCTGCAGGGACCTTGATATCGCCAGGCCGTTGAAGGGGTAACGGCTTACTTGCCGATAGCAATCGGCTCGCGAACGATGCGGCTTTCATCCACGCCTGCCAGCGCGTTTTCCCGGTTCACATCGAGCATCAGAGCAAGCGCCTCTTTGAGATTCTCTCGCGCTTCTTCGAGCGTCTCTCCCTGGGAGATCGCGCCAGGGACCTCTTCGACGAACGCGACGAAGCCGCCTTCGTCCGCTGCCTCGAACACCGCGGTAAACGTTTGAGTCACGAGCAGAAGCTTAACTCATACTCTCCAACCATGCATCGATTTGCCGGTTCCGTCCTTGTCATCCTCGCTCTTCCGTTGCGCGCTGATACGGTAGCCGACATACGCACCGCGGTTTCTCAGCTTCGGGCCACGAAGCCGATTCATGTATCGATCGACGTGCAGCGCTCACGCAGGAATGAAGGGCGCTTCGCGAACCAGCAGTTCACCGGGTCAGCATCGCTCGACGTCGTGGAAGATGACGGAGGATTGCACATCACTTTCCCCCGCTCGGTTCTCGAACGCTCCGATCGCGAGTCGCGCGAGCACACCGCGGATCCGCGAAAGACCACTCCCACGCGCGCGGCCATCAACGATACGCAGGCCACCGAGGTCGCCGACGCGGTCGACTTCGCCGGTCCGTTCCTGCGGCTCCTGGAATCGGCGACCAAGTTGAACGAAGTTCGCGGCACGCGCGACGGCCGTGCGATCCGCATCGTCATCCTGAAGCTGACTCCAAAGTTACCTCCAGAGGCGACGAGCATATTCAGCGTCAAGTTCACGGAAGATCAGATGACTGTCTGGCTGGGGGACGACAATATCCCGGTCGCCGCGGAACGCATCCAGCGCGGCACTGCCGGCTTCATGTTCATCAGGGGCCAGATGATGAACCGCTCATCATGGACCTTCATCCACTACGCCGACCGTCTCGTCGCCACACGCGACGACTCCTCCTACTCCGGCTCAGGCTTCGGGCAGAAGGGAGAGGGAAGGACGGTGCAGGTCTTGACGGTGAGGTAGAGCTTTACCTGCCGTCCCGTGCACCGTTACGCAACGGTCGCCGCCAAGCGGATGCGGACCCTTTCCTGCCAGGTATTCGCTCCAGCTTGCCGGCGTCGCGAAGACGGTAAAAGACATCTTTCACCTTGTTTTCAGAGGCGATGCCCGTTACCTGGCGCGCAATTGCGTTTGTAATCTCATCATTCTGGCGAAGATAGGCGAGAATCGCTTCCTCAGGAGAAGCGAGTCGCTCATGCCGAATCTGAACCACGACACTCGCCTCTCGTTGCTCAATTACCGGGTCCTTCAGGCGTAGCGCACGCATCGCCTGGAAAGCCGTGTTCAGCCCCTCACCGACATCCTTGTTGGGCGGATTCGGGAACTTGTTAATCAGACGAACAATCGTTCCGTTTCGTGCGAACTGCTCCGTGAGAATGTTTTTCGTAGTTATGTGGCCCGGAAGAATGCCGGGACTCTCGACTTCAATGCGGTTGTCAAATACCCGAATCTGAATATCCGCCGTGATGCTGTAGTCACGATGGAGTACGGCGTTCGTGATGATTTCGTGGAGTGTTTCATCAGGGTATTTGACGTTCTCCAACCCTGCTGATCCCAGGATCTGGACATCCTCCACGACTCTCACCGTCTCCTTTACCGCTTCGAATATCTGGTTGTAGAGGCAGCCTTCAATGGTCAGGGGGTCAAAATCAAGCGTCTCACGGGATCCTGACGCCTCTGTTGTTTTATATCGAAGGATCTTTATCCCGCAACGTTTCGGCAGCACCGCTTGTGGCAATTCTGCAAAGAGCACCACCGCCGCGACAGTAGGCTTATTTTCAACGACCAGTCGCTGCTTGCGAAACCAGGCTTCTGGTTCGCTGCTCGGCACCACTGAAAGCATGAACTCGAGAGTGACCGAGGAGCTCGTGACCACGCCACGTTCGACGTTAACGGACTCCTCCTCGAATGAAGTAATGCCCTTGTCCAGGCGCAGACGGTCGAGTTGCTCTTTCGTCTGGAGAGGCAGGTTCTGGGCACCGCGCCTGATGTAAACGACCCCATCGGTCGCCTTGATGATTTCGCGCGTCTTGAGGATTACGAGCTGAAGGACCAGCCCGGCTCCATAGGCATACTGAAGGAACGTGGCCTTGACGTAGGTGCCGAGTGGCGACACTTGCTCAAATGCCTGTATGTGCCCGTTGGCTTCCTCGGGATCGGTGAATCCTCGCCATTGTCGAATCCTGGCGCCGGCGGGACCTGTCCTCTCATCGACACCAACGTAAAGCTCGCCACCCGCCGCGTTCGCGAAAGCGGAGATTGTCTTCGTCAGCTTCGCGGGCGCAATTTCCTTCGACTTCAGATCGTGAAAGTGGCCCTCTGGCAACGCCAGGATCAGGTCGCGTTGATCCGTTGAGATGTCTTCGAGGGAAAGCATGCCCTTATCGTAGCAGGCTTGTTTCGGCCGGCTAGCTGCTTTGGCCGTCGCTGCACAAGGTCTTTCGGGTGCCGCTGATCCTCGGTGTGCCTCAGAAAACATACGACGCCGCAGCCGTCGCGCCGAACAGCAGCCGGTCGATTGTCCACGCGCCGCCGTTTGTCGAGAACACCAGTAGCGAGATGAGGAAGAACAGCAGATCGTAGTGCCAGCCCATGGCGTTCTTTCCCCAGAAGCCGGAGTGCCAGACGAAGGCTTTGCGGTGCATGGCACCGAGCATGACGATCATCAGTCCTACCGCTGACAGGCGCGTCAGCAAGCCGCCGGCGAGTCCGAGTCCGGCCAGCAACTCCACCAGGCCGGCCAGCAGAACCAGGCCCTTCGGGAGCCCGAGGTCTTTGGAGCTCTCCTCGGGGTCTCGTGCGTGGCCGTAGCCGCTCCAGACAAAGACCAGGCCGGTGAGAGCACGTAGCGCGAGAAGGGCAACCTGTTCGACGGTGAACATACCTGAAACTCAGGTCACGGTCTTCTGAAAAGCACGGGCGCTCGCGGCGATCAACACGATGGAGATCACCAGCAGCGCTGCCACCGGCTCCCACAAATCGAAAAACGTCGCGCCACGGATGACGATGCCCCGCGCGATCTTGATGAAGTGAGTGGCCGGCAAAATGTACGAGACAATCCGAAGCGGTAGCGGCAGCGATGCGATCGGGAAGATGTAGCCAGAGAGGAGTACGGATGGCAGCATCACGCCCATGGCTCGCTGCATCGCTTCCATCTGCGAGTTCGCGCGCGAGGAGACGAGCAGACCGGCAGACAGGAGCGAGAGGAGATAGATCGGCGAGAGTACGAGGAGAAGAGTGAGGCTGCCATGGATAGGCACCTGGAAAAGGAAACGCATCAGGAAGAGGATCATCAGGAGTTGCACGTAGGCCAGCCCGAGGTACGGGAGGAGCTTGCCGGTTACGACGGCCAGGGGGGAGACTGGCGTGACCATGAGCTGCTCGAGCGTGCCGCGCTCGCGCTCCTTTACGATGGCAAACGCCGATAGGATCGTTCCCGAAAAGGTCAGCAGGATGGAGATGAGGCCAGGTATGAGCAGGTTGGCGCTGCGCATGTCGGGGTTGAACATCATCACCGGATGCGCCTCGATCGGCGATTGAGCGTCGATCTTCGCCATCAAGGCGCTGATGGAGTCGGAAAGGATGACGCCGTTGGCCGCGGAGAGAGCCTGTGTTGCGATGCTGGAGTCCGAGCCATCGATCATGATCAGCACGTTAGCCTGCCGTTTCGCGGCAAGATTGCGTGCGTAGTCAGGCGGTATCTCCACGGCCACCTGCGCGTGACCTGCCACGATCTGATGCTGCAGCGCGGCGCGGGAATCGACGAGTTGCGTGACGTGCAGGAAAGACGTGTTGCCGAACTGCTCGATCAGCCGCCTGCTCTCCTGCGAGTGGCTTTGATCGAAGACCGCCGTCGGAATGTTCTTCGCGTTCATGTCGATGACGCCGAAGAGGATCAACTCGAACACCGGCACCGCGATGGCGAACATGAGCGTGCCGCGGTCGCGCAGCATCTGCGTCATCTCCTTGCGGAACATGGCGCCGAAGCCGCTCATCGCAAGGTCTCCACTTCCTTGCCGCGCGTCTCGGTCAGCCGGACGAAGACGTCTTCAAGAGAGGGTTCGATCGGATTGACGGCCACCTTGCCCAGGCGGAATGCATCGAGGTCCGCTTTGAGCTTCTCGTTCGAGACGTTACTGTCGATCAGAAGATGCAGCGACGTCCCGAAGATCGTGGCGGCATGGACATAGGGCATCGTACGGGCGCTGGTCATCAGCTTCGCCACCCCTTCGCTCGATGCCGCCTCCACCCGTCTCGTTCCCGCGGGTGTGACTTCCGGCAACTTCTTGAGCACGTCGGGCCGGCCGGCGACGATGAGGTGGGCCAGGTAGAGATAAGCGACGGAGGCGCAGCGTTCCGCCTCGTCCATGTAGTGCGTGGTGACGAACATCGTTACGCCGCTGCCTGCCAACTCGAAAAGGAGGTCCCACAGTTCGCGCCGTGCCACCGGATCGATACCGGTCGTCGGCTCGTCGAGAAAGATGACGCGGGGCTGATGCATGAGAGCCGCGGCCAGCGCCAGCCGCTGCTTCCATCCTCCGGAGAGCGCGCCTGCCAGGCGATTGCGATACGGCCCGATGTGGGTCAGCTCGATTGCCCACTCCAGCCTCTTGATACGTTCGGCCCCTTTGAGCCGGTAGATGGAGCTGAAGAAGTCGAGGTTCTCCTGAACGGTAAGATCGCGATAGAGCGAGAAGGCTTGCGACACGTAGCCGATGTGCTGGCGGACCAGCTCCCCTTGTTTCTCGACGTCATAGCCATCGACCGAAGCGTGTCCTTCAGTCGGCACAAGCAGGCCACACAGGATGCGGATGAGTGTCGATTTGCCGGAACCGTTCGGGCCGAGGAGGCCGAAGATCTCGCCGCGCGGCACCTGAAGCGTGATCTTGTCGAGGGCGCGGAACGTGCCGAAGTTCTTAGACACGCCCTGCACGTCAATGCCGGCGTCGTCGCTCAATCCGGCTTCCCTTTCACGCCCAGATCAACCGATGCTGCCATACCTGCTTTCAGTTTCGGATTCGGGTCGGCGAGCACTTTGACTCCGAAGACCTCCTCGGCACGTTGGGCTCGGGTCTGCACGTTCCGCGGCGTGTACTCACCCTGGTTGCTGACCGAGGCGACATGGCCGGCGAACGTCTCATTCGGAAAGGTGTCGATGAGGACGCGCACCGGTTGCCCGACCGCGACCAGCCCCAGCTCGGTTTCCGGGACAAAGACACGAACCCAGAGCTGGCTCGATTCGAGGATCTCGGCAACTGTCTGGTTGGGGGCGACGATATCGCCGGGCCGCAGACCGAACGACTGTACGACGCCGCTGACCGTCGAGATGACATCGGTCTCGGCCCGTTGTTTCATGAGTGTGTCGAGATGCTTCTGCTGCCTTTCGAGCTCGGCGCGCGCTGCGTCGATGTCTTCCTTGCGCGTTCCCTCCTGCGCGATGCGGAGATCGTTCGCCGAGGTCTTCGCCTTCGTGGCCGCGTCGTCGAGCATCTCCTTCGACACGATGCCTTCGCGGTAGAGCCGCTCCAACCGGCGGCGATCGATCTCGTCGTTGCTGGCGATGGCGGCAGCTTTGGCGACCTCCTCCGGCCGCAGTCCGGCGATTGCCTTCGCCAATGCCGCCTTAGCCGCTGCGATCGCGGCCTGCTGCTCACTGAGCTGCCGGTCGATGGTCTCGGTCTCGAGGGTCACCAGCAACTGGCCGGCGGTTACGTGCATCCCTTCATCGACGAGCACCTTCGTTACACGACCGCCTACGAGCGACCCGACATTGACTGTCCGCGCTTCGAGCGTACCGCTGAGAACGATCTCCTGAGGCTTGTTCGACTCACGCATGTACAGCAGCGCGGCTGCACCGGCGATCGCGATCACGATGACCACGAGGACGATGCGGACCAGCGGTTTCTTTCCAGAAGGCACGGCTACCTCCGACGGGAGAGGATGATACGTTACCGGTCTTCACGCGCCGTTCCACAGCCCCCACGGCACAGGGAGCGTCCCAACCGCGTAGAATCAGTGGATGCGCCGCGACCGTGGCTTCTCGATGGTGGAAGTACTCGTCGCGCTGGCGGTCCTGGCCATCGTGATCACTACCACCATCGCCATGTTCGCGGAGCGGACGAAGCGTTTGCGGGAAGCCAGCGAGACCATCCTGGCCTGGCAGGCATTGTCGAACGAGGCGGAGTTCTGGCGACGGGAGTCGTTCGCGCAGATTGACGTTCCATCGAACCAGATATTCAAGTCGGACCTGACGATCCTCACGCCGCTCACACCCTACACGACGGCCGTGAAGGTGGACGGGCCGCGGGCCGACATTCGTAACGTCACGCTGACGATCCGCTGGGCCACGAACCGTGAGGCGCATCTCGCCGTGGCTCGTGTAAACACGGGAGGGACCGGTCTGTGGTGAGTCGCCGCCGCTTGCGCGGGTTCACACTCCTCGAGGTCGTCGTCACGACGGCGCTCTTCGCGGTCTTTCTCTTCATCATCGTCACGCTCACTTCAGAAATGCGCCGCAACGAGAAGAAGTGGCCGGTCGATTTCTTCAGCAATCCGGAAGTCGGCAGTGTCCTGGCGCGGATCCGGCGGGACATCAACGACAGCATTTCGCTCCCGGACAACTTCCAGACCTACACCCGTTCACCGATGACGCTCATCGCCTACACCATCAACCAGGACGGTACTGCTCAGACTGTGGTGTGGGACTTCAGCACACCCGGCGAGGTACACCGCAAGGCGTTCACAGCGACGCTTCTGTCCTCGGAGTGGATGGCGAGAGGTGTCCCGATATTTACCTGCACGCAGGATCCGATGCCGTCAGGCCAGGACGCGGTGCGCATCCAAGCCATCGACAAGGAGGGAAAGCTTGCTATCGACGAGATCTTCGTTCCGCGCCCGCACGCATGAGCGCGGGTACGTACTGATCACAGCGATCGCGCTGGCGATTCTCTACTTCGCGTTGATGGAGTTGATGCTCATCGACTCCTCTCGCGCCTTGCGCGAGGCGCAACGGTTCCGATCGAAAGTGATCGCTGCCACGCTGGCTGAGAGCGCCGCCGAGCTCTCCGCGGCGTCGATGGTGACGCGAAACGCCGGCGACGACATCAACGCCGACGATGAGCAAGGCTCGATGAAAGCCACTTGCAAAGTCAACGGAACAGCGTTCGTGATCGATGCCGAGGCGTCGACGAGCAGCGTAATGCCTGTGAAGTCTGCCGTGCGGGTACAGGGAAGGATCGTGGCGCAGCGCGTGATCGTCGACTATACCTATCACTCGCAATGAGGGTGGGTGTGCGTAGCGCCGCCGGCCTCGCCGGCTGGATCGCCGGCTGCCCGCCCGGCGCTACACTGACCTGTCGATCAAGCGCTGGACTTGTGGCAGCAGTGATGCACCGATGGCGACTTTGACAATGTCGGCGAGGATGAAAGGCCGCACGCCGGCGATCCAGGCGGCTTGCGAGCCGATGAACGCCGCCAGCCACGACCAGCCGCCGAGGTAAATCACACCGAGCGCGACGAGCATGCCGGCAACCGCGCGGAGTGTTGTCGATCCCCAGCCTCGCTGCGAGAACCAGCCGGCCAGAAAAGCAGCAACCGGATACGAAAAGAGGTATCCGGCCGTCGGTCCGGCCAGCCACACCGCTCCACCATGGCCTTGCGCGAAAACGGGCAGACCACTGACCCCTTCGAGCAGGTAAAGCATCGCGGCAGCGGCGCCGCGTGCTGATCCAAGCGTCACGCCGGCGAGCAGCACTGCAAGCGGCTGCAGTGTGAGAGGCACAGGCGAAAAGGGGATCGGGATGGCAACCTGCGCCGCGATGGCGATCATCGCTGACGCGCCGACCACGAGCAGCACATCAAGTGCAGCGCGGCCGCGGACGATGCGCGAAAGCAAAGCCGAAGGGATGGTTTGAGTACTCGTCACGCTGTGGACCTCCTGGAGGATGAATCACGATGACCGTTCCGGTCTTCGTCATCCTTCATTTTTTCTTCCCATCACGAGAATTGCCGGCAGCAGTGTAATCGCAGCCAAGCCACTCAGACCGATGCCGAATGTCGAAGCATACCCAATTGAGCGCAGCCCCGGGTAATGCGAAAAGGCAAAAGAGCCGTAGCCGACGATCGCCGTGAGCGCGGCCATGACGATGGCCTTGCCTGTTTCATGCGCGCTTCCACGGAACGCGGCGGGGTCTTCACGATAGCGCTGCAGCATGTAGATCGCGTAATCCGTCGCCACGCCGATGATCATCAGCCCGACAAAGATGTTCATGAAGTTGAACTCGAGCCCGAGCAGCGCCATGAGTCCAAGCATCCCGACTGCTCCGGCGATGAACGGGACGAACGAGAGCGCCGTCATCCTCACGTTGCGGAAGCTGAAGAACATCAGAATGAGTACGGCGACGAAGCCGATGATCGTCGATTGCGTCGCATCCGCCTTCACGATCCGGCGCAGTGTGGCACTGACGAGGTTCACGCCTGTGAGAACGTCGCCGGGATGCCGGTCCTGCAGCGCCAGCAACTTCGGCGGAACGTCGCGGCCCCATTGGCCGCCGGCCGGGTAGACGTTGATGACAGATGTCCAGCCGCTGCCGACTCTCTTCACAAAACGGGTCGTCAGCTTTTCGATTTCCGGGCTTCCGATGGTTTGCAGCGTGACCGGTTGCGCCGGTTGCAGCGTCTGCGCGAAAAGCTTCAGGTAATCGTCATAGACATCCGTTTTGAAGCCGTTCTCCGCCAGAGCTGCCCGGAACGTCCGCTCGATGCGCGCGAGGCTGAATTCGTTGCCGCTGCCGGCGAGAAGGCGGGTGATGATCTGCTGCTGATCGACTTCCGGCGGAAGGAATGTCGAGATCGACTGGTACGAGGCGATGGTGTGGTCCGCCACGAGCGCGTCGAGATCCTTCGACGCGGTGCGCGTTTTTTCAAGCGCCTCCTCGAGCGTCTTCCCGTCGCAGACGTACATCATGAAGTCGAACGATTGCCCGAAGGTTTCGGTGATGCGCGTTTGATTGAGGACGCCCACGTTTCCCTTCGCGCGCAGATTCTGGATGTTGTCGCTGAAGCGGACGCGTGTGGCCAGAACACCGCATGCGGCGATGAAGACGATCCAGATGCCGATCGTAACCATCGGCTTTGCCACAGAGATGTCGATCAGTTTTCCGGCGCCGAATGAGTGCAGATAGAGCTTCGGAGGTCTCTTCGTCTCCTTTCGCTCGGAGAAGACGATGAGAGCCGGGAGCAGGAACATCACGCAGAGTAGAAAAAGCAGGATACCGACGCCTGTCAGGAAGCCGAGCTGCGTCATGCCGCGGAAGTCGGTGGCCAGAAAGGCGAAGAACGTCCCTGCCGTAGTGATGGCGGCGACGAAGACGCCCGGCATCGTCGAGCGCATGATCACGTGGATGGCGTCCTGCATCGACGTGCCGCGGTTCCGCTCGTCGACGTAGCGTCCGTACAGAACGGTGATGAAGTCGATCCCGAGGCCCGCCAGCAGCGCCGCGAATCCCGCGCTGGCCTGCGAGAGCTTGCCGTAGGTTACACCGGCCATGCCGAACGTCAGCAGGAGACCGAGCGCGAGCGGCGCCCCGGCGTAGATGATCGAGGCCGGCCGGCGGAAGGCGTAGAGAAACAGCGCCAGCACGCCGACTACCGTGCCGAGGATGTTGATGATGACGTCTTGGCGAATGAGGTCGGCGTCGCCGACGGCGATCTCGTAGCCGCCGGTGTGCGAGATCTTCGGCAACGGCGTTCCCGGCGGAGCGTTCTTCTGAAAATCCCGCAATGCCTCCGCCTCGAGCAGCGACGCTTCGTTGAGTAGCGCTTTGCCAAACGGAACATCCTGTGCCGGCCGCCTGGGCTTGGTCAGGATCAACAGCATGCTGTGATCCGACGACATGTAGTAGCCACTGGATGTGTCGATGCGGAAGCCGCTACCGGCGGCCTGGAATTTGCGAAGAAAGATCGGGACGAGGTTGAAGGGATCGTACTGAACGAGCTGCTTCATGGCCATGGCCTGCGGCGTCTGGAGCATGGCCCGGTTGCGCGCCACCGAGTCGCGGATGCCCTGGTCGGTCAGCTTCGCAGCGACTTCATCAAGCTCTTGCGGTGTCAGGAAGAGAAGTGCTTTCGGCAGGATGATCTCGATGAAGTCGAGCGGGTTGGGGATTTTGTAGGTGACGTCTTCGATTCTCGGATTCCTGCGATACCCCTCAGCGATGGCTTCGATGAGCGAGTCGTATTCATGAACGTCGCGCCCTTTCGGCATGTCCAGGAGGACGATGTGGTAGTCGATCGTCCCGAGGTCTTTGAGCACCTTGCGGAACTCGTTGACCTGCCGGTTCTGCTGCGGAATGAGGTTCAACAGGTCCGGATCGAAGGAGAGGCCGGTCGCGCCGGCCACGGCAAGCACCGCAAGCACGAGTGCCGCGATGAGGATCTCTTTGTTGCGTCGGAGGCAGAGGCGCGCCAGCGCGTCGAGGATTCGGTCGGTCAATTGGGATCTCGCGGTATCGTTGTTCTCGCGCTGAAAGCCGGGGGATGACAACATGCGCGGTCGAACGAGTCAAGTTGCATTCGTGTTTTTGCTGCTGGCGTTGGCTTGCCAGAAGCGTGAGCCACTCACCGCTGCAAAAGCCGAGCAGATCCTCCGCGACTACCGCTTCGCTTCGGAACCAATCTACGCCGAAGTGCCTCAAAAGGTCTGGTGGAACGCCCGCTTTCCGAAAGACGAGTTCGACGAGCGCTCACTCCGTACGTTCGCCAATCTGAAGAACGCGGGACTCATTACCGTGACCGGCGGGCCAACGCCAGACGGCGGCGCGGCGTACATCGCCCACACAACCGAGAGGGGCTTCCCGATCCTGGGCACCGCGCCGAGCAACCGCGGGCCGGTCTTCCGCGGACTGATCTGCTACAAGTTCTACGACGGTCTCCGCAACTTTCAACGCCACCCTACCGAGCCGGCGATCGGTCACGGCGAGCTCGTCTGGCACTACACTCGCCCCACCCCGCTCTATCCGTTCTTCGAGACCAAACAGAACAAGCCACTCGATAAGCCGTTCGTGTCGCTGGTGTCTTTCTACTACCAGGATCATCAGTGGCGGTTTGACGTGACGGTGAGGAAGACGGAGGCTGTGGAGCAGTAGATCGGTGGATTCGCCGATGTGTGGATTAGTGGATCAGCAGGCCAGTCGATCAGTGGTTGATCAAGTTTGCGAGAGTGAGTTGCGCCATCCACCCGCGAGGGTTCGGCCCAGCGCGGCTGGGCCCTACAAGCCGACGACCGCAGCGAGAGCTCCTAGTGACGAACCCGGATGCCGATTCGTAGGGCCCAGCTGCGCTGGGCCAGGCACCCCAACGGGGACCCCAACGGGGTGCGTGAGGATAGCCCCGAAACGTCCAATCTACAGGGCCCAGCGGTGGGTGGTGCGCTCACCCACAACTTGATCGGCTACTAACACGTAGCGTTGTTCTGATCCACCGATCCCACCGATCCACTGTTCTACTGCTCCACTGAATCTTCGCTACACTCAAGCAATGGACGCACGTGAACAGAAGATTCAAGCCGCCCGCAAGGCTCTCCGTTCTGTCCAAAGCGGCATGTCGCTCGGACTCGGCACGGGCAGTACGGCGAAGGAGTTCGTCACACTCCTCGGCGAAGCGGTGGCTCAGGGAGAGTTGCGCGACATCCGCTGCACCTGCACATCCAACGCGACGGAGGCACAGGCGCGTTCTCTGAACATCCCGCTCTTCCCTCTCGCCGAGATCTCGCCGCTCGATCTGGCTGTTGACGGCGCGGATGAGATCGACGCGCAGCTCCGTCTGATCAAAGGCCGTGGCGGTGCGCTGCTGCGCGAGAAGATCGTCGAGCAGCAGGCCAGGCGGTTCATCGTCATCGCTGACGAGTCGAAGGTGGTCGGGAGGCTGGGTGTCGGTGTGCTGCCGGTCGAGGTGACGCCGTTCGCGCGAGACGTGCTGGAGAAGCGATTCACGGCGATGCAACTTGCGCCGGTGCTACGCCTTCGCGACGGTCAGACGCGTATTACCGACGAGGGGCATCTCATTCTGGACGTTCGGATTCCGGACGGGGTCGATATCGCGGACGTCGTGGCGGACATTCGGAAGCTGGCCGGTGTCGTGGAAACGGGATTCTTTCCGCACGAAGCGACCGAAGCGCTGATCGCTACAGAAAGCGGCGTGCGGCAAATGACGCGCTAACCTCTTCACGGCTGGCGATTCGTAGGGCCCAGCCGCGCTGGGCCGAACTCCCGTGGGCGGTGGCGACTAACACTGACGGTTCAGTACCCGCCCGCCGCCCCACCGTGCCGCGAGTCCGAGATGGCCAGCAGTTTCCCGCCGGCAAGCAACACCGCCTGCACGTCGCCGATCGGTTCCCGCTCGCGGACACCGTGACCGAGCGCGAGAAGACCATCAATCGCTGCACGAGGTGCACGCGCTTTTTCGAACGCGACCTCCTCGGGAGTGGCCTGCTGCGACCAGCGCGGCGCGGCGATGGCATCGGCGAGGGAGCGGTTGAAGACGAGCATATCGAGCAGGATCTGCGCGATCGTGGTTGGAATCGTTACCCCGCCCGGCGTCCCGATAGCGAGCACCGGCTTCCCGCCGCGCAACACGATCACCGGCGATAACGGCGACGCCGGACGATTGCCGCCCGCGACGACGTTCGTCAGCGTTTGTCCGTTGCTGAAGTCGTTCATAGCGCCGTTCAGCAATACCCCGAGCCCCGGGACGGTGAACCCACTTCCACCCTCCTCGCCAACTGACGTCGTCAGCGAAACGACATTGCCGTGCGCATCGACGATGGAGACGTGCGTGGTGTGACCTGACGGTGGAGTAATCGCACCCGGGTCTGTGAGTGCAACGGTCGGCGTGACGCGGTTAGGATCGATTGAGGCGCGCCAGAGAGCGGCGCGCTCGTCGGAGAGGAGATCGTGCATCGGTACGCGTCCAGCCGCGGGATCCGCCAGAAACTTGTCACGATCGATCGCCGCCCTCCGTTCTGCCTCGACGAGAAGGTGAAGGTAGTTCGGGCGAGTGAGATCAAATCCGCTGAGGATCTTCAGGATCGATCCGACTACGAGCCCACCCGCCGCCGGCGGCGCCACTGTGTAGATGTCGGCTCCTCGGAACGTGATGCGCACCGGCGCTCGCCAGACCGGTTTGTAATCGCGCAGATCGCGCAGCGAGAAGACGCCGCCTGCCGCGCGCACCGCCTCGACAAGCTTGTTTGACAGCTCGCCGTCATAGAAATCATGCGCTCCCTGCTCGCCGAGCCGGAGCAGGGTCTTCGCCAGGTCATCTTTCGCCAGACGCTGCGCCGGCGCGATCAACTCGCGCCATGGGCGGGAGCCGAAGCGCTGGTGCATGGCATCGAGTCCGGCCACGAATCCCGGCACGGCAGCCGCGAGCGCACCGCTGGGCACGTTGTTACCGGGAGGCCGTTTCGCTGCAGCCGGCGCGGCTTCGCGGAAGTCGAGCGTCCAGACGCCGCCGCTCTCCACGTCGTAATAGGTAAGAAACCCTCCGCCACCCAATCCCGTCGCATGCTGATCGAGAACAGCAAGCGCAAAAGACACCGCCACGGCCGCGTCGATTGCATTACCGCCGTTCTTCAGTACGAGCAAACCAATCTGCGTCGCGGCGGGAGAAGGCGTCGCCAGGGCTGCGTGCGTGGCCGTTACCTGCGAACCGGCGAAGACGTTTGCGGCAAGGAAGAGAGCTGCGACGGCGGCATTTCGCGCGAAGCGCTTTGGAGTGCGGTGGCGCAGCCATCGCTCCTGGAGGGCAGAACCGTCAGATTGATCTCGAAAAGCGGCGGCTCGCGCCGCCGCACTCCAAAGCGCTTCGCGCGAAATCATTCGCATGCTTCGAATGACGGTCGACAACCTCACTTCCGTCCCCGGCGCGCGGAGCGGTGACGCTCGAATACGATCTTCAGGCCCTTCAGGGTCAGGTCGTCATCGACGTATTCGATGTGCTCGGAGTCGGGTGCGAGTAGTGATGCCAGGCCGCCAGTGGCGACGACAGCCTTTACATCGGGCACTTCCCGCTTCATCCGGCCGAGGATGCCGTCGACCAGGCCGAGGTAGCCGAAGTAGATCCCCGACTGCATGTTCACGATCGTATTTGTGCCGATCACCGACTCCGGTTTGCGGATGTCGACGCGCGGCAATCGAGCCGCGCGGGCGAAGAGCGCCTCCGCGGAAATCGTCAGCCCCGGTGCGATTACCCCACCGATGTAGCGCGCGTCATGCGTCACCACGTCGAACGTCGTGGCGGTGCCGAAATCGACGATGATCGCCGGCCCGCCGTACTCCGCATGTGCGGCCACGCAGTTGACGATACGGTCGGCGCCAACCTCTGCCGGATTGTCGGTGTGGATGGCGATACCGGTCTTGACGCCAGGTTCGACGAACAGCGCCTCGATGCCGAAGAACTTTCGCACCATCGACGCGATGGAGTGATTGAGTGGCGGCACGACCGACGAGACGATCGCACCATCGAACGTTCTGGAGAACGTTCCGCCGATGAGCTGCCTCGCCAGGATTCCGTACTCGTCCGAGGTCCGTTCCCGAGCAGTGGCCAGCCGCCACGAGCTCACGAGCTCTTTGCCGCGATAGACGCCCAGCACGATGTTCGTGTTGCCGACGTCGACGACAAGGAGGTTGGACACAGCGTTAGGTTAGCGCAGTGCGTTAGGTTGGTGTGCCGGTTGATCAGTGGACCGGTGGATCAGTGGATCAGTGGATCAGTGGATCAGTGGATCAGTGGATCAGTAGATCAGTAGACCGGTGGATCAGGAACGGCTTGTCCTGATCCACTGATCACTGATCCACTGATCCACGGACCACTGATCCACTGATCCACTGATCCACTGATCACCGTTCTACTGATCCATCTCCGCTCACGGTTTCTTGTAAACGTTCCCGTCCTTCATCACGAAGCCGACCCGCTCCATCGCAGTGATGTCGTTCAACGGATTGCCGGGCACCGCGACGATGTCGGCGAACTTGCCCACCTCGATCGTGCCGACGCTGTCGGACATGTCGAGCAGATCGGCGGCATTGCGCGTGGCCGTCTGGATGGCCTGCATCGGCGTCATGCCGAACTGGGTTTCGTACTCGAACTCCTTCGCCTCGTTGATCGCATCCCACGGAAAACCGCCGGCATCGGTGCCGAAGGCAATCTTCACTCCGCGCTTCAGAGCGCGCGAAAAACTGTCCCGATGGAAGACCGGGATCTTTCCCCAGATCGTACCGCCGGCGGCGACGCGGCCCGGCGCTACGTACTCGGTCACTGTGAGCGTGGGACAGAGGTAGACGCCTTTCGCAACCATGACATCGATCAGATCGTCGGGAATGGCGACGCCATGCTCGATCGAATCGACGCCGGCGTTGAGCGCGTTCTCGATTCCCGGCCGGGCCATCGCGTGCGCGGCCACTTTGTGCCTCAGCCTGTGCGCCTCCTCGACGATCGCTTTCATCTCCTCGGCATTGAAAGTCGGCGTCGAGGAGAGCGTTCCATCCTTCGCCACGAAATACGCACGGTCGGCGTACACCTTGATCCAGTCGGCCCCGTGGGCAATCTGTTCCCGTACTGCTTTGCGGGCCTGATCGACGCCATCGACGATTTGAACTCCCATCGGGTGGCTGACGTCAGGCGAGTAGCCGCTGGGACCATAGCCGCCGGTTACCGACAGAGCCCGCGTGGAGACGACCATGCGCGGCCCGTCGATGACGCCGTTGTTGATGGCGTGCTTGACGTCGACGTCGGTATACATCGCTCCCTCGGTCTCGAGATCGCGTACGGTGGTGAAGCCGTTGTTGAGCGCGATCTTCACGGCCTTGCTGGCCCGCAACGCGCGATAGGCCAGCGATTCCTTGAAGAGCTGTGCGTCGTAGTCGTCGGAGGTAATGTCGCCCTGCAGCAGCGTATGGACGTGCGCATCGATCAGCCCCGGCAGCAACGTCATGTCGCCGAGGTCGATAACCTGCGCGCCCGCGGGCACGGCACCACCGATCGATTCGATCCGGTTGCCGCGAACCACGACTACGGCAGGCGAAACGACGTTGCCTCCCCGGCCGTCGATGAGTCGTGCGGCGCGAAGAGCCACGACTTTCGGAGGCGTATCAGCCGCGAGTGCTGCTACGGCGAAAAGAGAGAGCGCAAGAGCCGTGATACGTTTTGTCATCGTGTGCGAATTCTAAGGCCATGCGCTTCTCCGTGTCTGAGTACGTCCGCTGGGAAGACATCGATGCCGCCGGCATCATCAACTACCAGGCCTATCTCCGCTTCTTCGGCCTGGCCGAGGTCGAGCTCTTTCGATCGTGCGGTCTGCCGTACCGGACGCTCTTCGACGAGCTCGGGCTGTGGCTGCCGCGCGTTCACGTGGAGTGTGACTTTTTCCATCCCGTGACCCTCGACGAGCTGCTCATCGTCGATGCGTACTTCGGAAAGATCGGCGCCAGCTCGATCCACCTCAACTTCGAGGTACACCGAAGCGAAGCACCGGACGTGGTCGTAGCCACCGGTAAGTACATCCTCGTGGCAGTGAAGCGCGGCGAATTCAAACCGGCGCCGGTGCCTGACGCCGTGCGCGAGAAGCTTTCGAAGTATGTGGAGGGGTGATTCGGTTTGGGTGTAGGGCCGCCGCCCCGGCGGCCAATATTGCGCGGCGCAAGAGCGAGGCCGCCGAGGGCGGCGGCTCTACACTCTCGCAGCTCAAGGCGCGTAGGCCAAGCCGTCCGGGGTGTTGCCGGTCTCGACATCATTTGTGATGGAGAACGTCGAGAGATCAACCACCTGCACGCGTTTCGCTCCGGCACAGGCAACGAACGCGCGCTTGCCATCCGGCGTCATGAGGATTCCGGAGGGTCCGGCTGCCATCTCCACGGTCTTGATCACTTCTTTCGTCGCGGCGTCGTAAACCAGCAGAAGGTTCGCCTCTGGATCGGAGACGAGCACGAACTTGCCGTCGCGCGTGAACTTCACGCGATTGGCGACTTTCGTCGTCGTCGGAAGCGTCTGGGTAACGGTATTCGTGGCCGGATTGATGATGGCGATTCCGCCGTTCGCTGCGCGCGAGGCAACCCACAACTCCGAACCGTCCGGCGCGAGATCGATCCCCTCCGGCCCCTTCACAACCGGAATCTGTTTCAGCCCGATGGTTCTCGGCGCTCCGCTCAGATCGAAGACGGTGACGCTGTTCGAGCTGATGTTGGCGGTGTAAATCGTCTTCTCGCCTGGCAGAACGATGATCATGTGTGTGGTGTCCGCGCCGCTCCCGCTGATGAAGTCGATGCGATCGGTGGCCGCGTCGTACCGTGCGATCACACGGCTCCCCTCGGCCGTGAACCAGAATCGCAACCCTGCCGCGACGATGCCATGAGGCCGCAACAACCCTGGCAGCTCGAAACGCCGCAACTCCTTGTGCGCCGCCACGTCGATGACCGATAGCGACGTCCCCGGACTCGGCCCGGTGCCGTAGTTCGCGACCACAGCGATGCGCCCATCATCCGAGGCTGCCACCTCGTGCGGCGCCAGGCCAGTCGGAATCGTAGCCAGTGTCTTCAGCGTCGCCAGATCGACGAACGAGAGCGTTGCGTCGGCCTTGTTGAGAACAAGGAGCGTGCCGGCGCGAGCGGTGAGAGTGGTGAAGAGTAGAGCGAAGGCAAGGCGCTTCATGGAGCAAATTATGTCACCGCACATGGCGTTCTTATCCAGGATGGATGACAGGGAGACCCCGCCAACGGCAAACCGGTGACGGCGACGGTCCGGCGGCTGCTCGAGCTGATGGTCAGCGATAGCGATAACACGGCTGCGGACTACTTCGTCCATCGGCTCGGCCCGAAAACGATCACCAGTGCCGTGCATGCGCTCGGCGGGTGAAGGCATCCGCATCGATCTGCCGGAGAAAGACACCATCCTGTTCATCCAGGCCGATGGCATCCCCGCCTTTGTGAGCGACCCGCGCGACACGGCCACGCCCGACGGCATGGCGACGCTCCTGGCCAGGTTCACCCAGCGCAAGGACGGTCTCTCGCCCCCGACCACGTGCCCGCTATTTCTGGCCCGTGAAATACTTCGTGCTCACCCACTGGGTATCGAATGGACGAATCTGAGCCTGGAACACGTACGCCTTCACGGCCGGATCACCATTGACGATCGCGCTCGCGGCGGCTTCCGTTGGAGCATCGATGATGATCATGGCCACGTTGTCCCAGTAATCGCCCTTCATTCCACCGGCCAGGAGCGCATTGCCGGTCCGGACCTGTTCATCCCAATACTTCACGTGGCCGTCGAGAGCGGCGTTTGCGGTCTGATCGTCCGGCCACTTCCCTGTCGCCTTCCATCGAGCGAACAGGTCGTACCGAAGGCGCAGCAGCACGATGAATCCGTCCCGGCGGCCTGCTTGTGCCTTCGCGAAAGTGGCTGCGCCACCGCGTTGCGGCGCGGGCTCGGTTTGAATACCGAAAGACGCAAGCAGAAAGAATGAGCAGGTGGAGACGAGTATGTTCCGAAATCTCATGGCCTGATTGTACGGCCCGGCAACTCGGCAACTCGGAGCCGCAGCACTGTCTCGGGTCGTGCCCGTCAGCGCGGTCGCGGTCCCCTCGCTTCCATTGGCTGTCCGGCGTCAACTAGAACTGTGGGGTCGCGACAACTAGAAACTGTGGGGTCGGTCTCGGTTTTGTAACAGACGGTGCGGTCGCCAGACCGCCTCCTTTGTGGTGTTGATTCTGTCCCTGGTGGTCTTTGTTTCTCTGGT
>JBBRNB010000012.1:0-79773 GCA_038230535.1 Thermoanaerobaculia bacterium | reverse complement strand
GGCGCGACAGTGTAGGGCCGCCGCCCCGGCGGCCAACGGCCGTGAGGCCGTGTGTTTGCTTCGAACTATCGCGCCGCGTGCGGCGCTGGCCGCCGGGGCGGCGGCCCTACACTGCAGCGGAAAATACGCGATTTGTGCACACCCTCTGAGGGTGATGATCACGTCACTTCTCCGCGCGCCGGCGGCGGAGCGGGCGGGGAGACTCGAGCGATGGCAACTCCGCGGCAGCAGCGGGCGGCTGGAACTCGGCATCCCTGGCGATCTCGATCTTCGGACCGGTCGTGGTGGCTGCGGCGCGCTCGCTGCCGGCAGCTTCAGAAGAGTCGCGATCGCGGACCGTGCGCCGGCTCAAGGTGGCCTCCCTTGCCTGAATCCCGTTGTAGGATACAGACAAGGTAACGCCACCTTACGACGCTGGCAACCTACTTCCTCAATACCTCTTCGATGGCTGCCAGCGCACGCGGGTCGTGCTTCTGGCCCAGCCAGAACGCGGCCTTCTTGCGCACGCCGGGATCACGGTTCGTCTCGAGCAGATCGACGAGCATCGGAATGGACTGATCGTCCGGCAACTGCGAGACGGCGAAGACCGCCTTCTCGCGCACACCCTGATCGGGGTCGTCATCGAGCGCCTCGCGAACGGCGCTGGCGGCTTTCTTCCCTGCTTTCTGCGACAGCCAGAAAAGCGCCTGGCCGCGAACATGTGCCTCCGGATCGTTTTTCGCCAGCTTGATCAGCTCATCGATCGCCTCCGGCTCGCGCGACTGCGAAACCGCGAAGACGATCTTCTCGCGCAGGCGCTGCGAGGCCGATTGGGAGCGGGCTACGGCCAGAAGGTCCTCGAATCCGCGGCGGCCACGCGTCTGGCCGAGCCAGAAAGCGGCGTGACCGCGAGCCTCATCCGAGGCATCCACCGACTTCAGCATCCGCTCCAGTTCCGAGAGAGCCGACGGATCGGCGTGCAGCGCAAGTGTCGACATGACGTAATCGGAATGATGGCCGGGGCGCGAGATGATCGAGGCGAGGAGGGCAACGCTCTTGCGCGGATCGACCCCTTCGATCCATGTCACCGCGGCACTGTTCGCATCGAGAACACACTCCATCGAGTAACTACGGACTCTGGTGATCTCGCCGTTCTCCACCCGGTAAAGAATGGCAAACACGCCGGCGCCAAGCGGATGCAGATCGTCGCGGTCATCGTTCGTGAAGGAGCTGCCCTCACGGTCGATGCTGCACTTCCCTCCGGATCGGATCTCGCCATAGCTCTCGAAGCAGCACATCACCCGCTCCCCTTCGACCTCGGGGACGGAATAGCCAATGTACTTCGTTCGGGCACCGCGAATCTGCGCGCCGAGGTCGGGGGCGGCGGCGACAGAAGTCACCGTGCCGTGGACGATTCGCGGCTGCTGCGCGAAAGCGGTGGAGGCGAGTAGAACGAGCGCGGTGGCGAGAGCAAGTTTTCTCATGTTCGCTTAGACCGCGACGGCAGACATCGGTTAGCCGCTGGATTCAGGTTACCGGGTTCGCCAGACCGATCGGGGGGGGCGCGACACAAAACCGTGGGGTCCCGGCACAAGCGGTGTTCCGGGCAGAACACAGTGTGTCCCGGGCGGCGCACAGCGAGGGGCTGCGCGGGAAGTACGAGGGGCTGCGCGGGAGGTACCGAGGAGCTGCGCGGGAGGTACGAGGAGCTGCGCGGGAGGTACGAGGGGCTGCGCGGGAGGTACCGAGGGGCTGCGCGGGAGGTACCGAGGGGCTGCGCGGAGGTACCAAGAGGCTGCGCGGAGGTACCAAAAGGCTGCGCGGAGGTACCAAGAGGCTGCGCGGAGGTACCGAGAGGCTACGCGGAGGTACCAACCTGCTCAACACAGGACACGGCAGTCTCTCTAAGAAGTGCCCACCGACTCTCCAGAGGTTCCCACGGCTCCGCTAGAAGCCCGCGGTACCTCCGCGTAGCCTCTCGGTACCTCCGCGTAGCCTCTCGGTACCTCCGCGTAGCCTTTTGGTACCTCCGCGCAGCCTCTTGGTACCTCCGCGCAGCCCCTCGGTACCTCCGCGCAGCCCCTTGGTACCTCCGCGTAGCCTCTCGGTACCTCCGCGTAAGCCTGTCGGTACCTCCGCGTAGCCTCTTGGTACCTCCGCGCAGCCTCTCGGTACCTTCCGCGCAGCCCCTCGGTACCTCTTGGAGAGCCGGTCCTTACCTCCGGGAAGCTCGGTGGCACTCTGGAGAACCGCTCTACGACTCTGGGTGGAGCAGGACTGTCCCTGCGATGGTCATCGCAAACTTGCGATCGGGCTTGCTCTACTGGACCTTCAGGTCGTACAAAGGTACTGGACACTATCTTCCGGGGAGCTGTACTTAGCTACGCCACCGGATAGATCTCATCAGTGACCGGGGCGGACGCCAGAGCCTTCAATCGCGCTTCGTGCGGCTGCAGTGGCTTCGGCCGGTAGTCCGGGCGGTCGCGCCACCGTTCGACGAGCGACCGATGGAAGTACTCGGTGTTGAACTTCGTGCCCCCGACTTCCCGATTGGCTCCGCTGACGACGGCCGCCAGCCCGTGCGACGAGTTGTGGACGTCCTGCTTGTAATTCTGGATGGTAGCCAGAGTTTGACGCACGTGGTCGTCGACCTCGAGCCCAGCCGTTTTCGCGGAATCCATCATCCAATCGAGCGCGATGTCGGAGAGTCCGTGCTCGGGATAGCCGCCGCCAACATCGCTGTGCGCGCCGGCGAACCACACCTGCTTGATGGTCTGCGCGGGGTCAGGCTCGGTGACCCACAGCGTGGGCAGGAAGGGCTTTCGATGTTCGTCGATGGCCAGCGCATGAAACCCGAATTTGACGACTGGATTGAGGTCGGTGTCGAGGAACTTGAACTTCTGCTGATTCAAGCCCTCGAAGACATGGAGCGGGACGCCGAGGGCCCCGACGGTGTCCCACACACCAACGCATTGGATGGGAGTGGTGGGCTCGATCGCGTAGTCCGTTCTGAACTTGACGGCCTCAGGTTGGTCCGACTTGACGCCGCTCAGGTAGAGCGCCTTGGCCTCGGGATACTGCCTCACCGCGTCGCGACGCAGAATTCCGCAGTGCCGGATCATGCCTCCGATGCTGCGCGCCGTGAATGCTCCGCGACTGAATCCGAAGATGTAAATGGAGTCACCCGGCTCATAGTTGGCGATGAGAAAGCGGTAGGCGTCGTTGATGTTCGCCACCAATCCATCGCCAAACGCGCCCCCACCGATTCGGTCGAGGAGGTTGCCCGTCGACCCCACACCCTGGTCGTAGTAGACGATCTGCAGCGAGCCGTCAGCCCTGTGCTTTTGCAACCGGCAGGCGATCTTGAGAACGTTCGAAACGCACAGCTCACCGTTCACCTTCTCCTGATCGGCGCTGTCCCACGTACCGTCGCAGCAAATCACCAGACTGGCCATGGTCATTCTCCTATTTCTTGCGGATGTTAATCTAAAATCATCACGGCCGGGGCAGTGCTAGAATGCGCCGCTGAATGCGAACGTCATCGACGATCGGCACTACGCGAACGACGGAGACGCCTCCGCCCTGTCGATGATCTGAATCTCGAATGAACATGCGACAGGGCCGAGCAATCGGCCCTGTTTGATTTTGGAGACAACGATGCAAGTTGAATTACCAGACGGATCAAAACGCGAAATTCCGGACGGCGCGACCGTTTTCGACGTCGCCGCCTCGATCGGCAAGGGCCTGGCCAAAGCCGCCCTGGCCGGCAAGGTAAACGGCAAAGTCGTCGATATCTACGCCCCCGTTCCCGACAACGCGAAGATCGAGATCGTGACGCCGAAGAGCGAGGCCGGTCTCGACACCATCCGCCACTCCACCGCCCACCTCATGGCCATGGCGGTGCAGGAGCTCTTCCCCGGGACGCAGGTCACCATCGGCCCGGTCATCGAGAACGGCTTCTTCTACGACTTCGGAACCGACCGGCCTTTCACCGATGAAGATCTCCGACGCATCGAGGAGAAGATGGCTGAGATCGTCAAGCGCGACCTCCCCGTGCGCCGCGAGGTGCTGAGCCGCGACGAGGCCATCGCGACGTTCGAGAAGCTCGGCGAAAAGTACAAGGTCGAGATCATCAAAAGCATCCCGGGCGATGAGCCGCTGTCGGTCTACCGGCAGGGGGAATGGTTTGATCTCTGCCGCGGGCCCCACGTCCCATCCACCGGCCGTCTCGGCGCGTTCAGGCTGACCTCCGTAGCCGGCGCGTACTGGCGCGGGGACGAGCGCAACGCCATGTTGCAGAGGATCTACGGGACCGCCTGGGCGGACAAGGATGATCTCGCCGCGTACGTGAAGCGCATCGAAGAGGCGAAGGCTCGCGATCATCGCAAGCTCGGCAAAGAGCTGGATCTCTTCACCTTCTCGCATTTCGCACCGTCGATGCCGATCTTCCTGCCGAAGGGAGCCTCGATCTACAACACTCTGGTCGGCTTCGTCCGCGCGTTCTATGCCCGCGACGGGTACAGCGAGGTGGTGACTCCGCTGATCTGGGACACCGAGATCTTCAAGATCTCGGGCCACTACGACAACTTCCGCGACAACATGTTCTTCTCCGAGGTGGACGAGCGGGAGTACGGCGTGAAGCCGATGAACTGCCCCGGACACACCCAGATCTTCGCGATGGAGCGGCGGTCATACCGGGACCTGCCAATCCGCTACGCCGACTTCGCGCGCCTGCACCGCTACGAACGCTCGGGCGTGACGCATGGCCTCGTACGCGTACGTTCGTTCGCGCAGGACGACGCGCACCTCTTCGTCACCCCCGAGCAGATCGAGCCCGAGATCGACCGCGAGCTGCGCCTGATCAAGGAGATCTACGACATCTTCGATTTCAAAGAGGTCCGCATCGCCCTCTCCACCCGTCCCGAGAAACGGCTGGGCACCGACGCGATGTGGGACAACGCCGAAAGCTCGCTCGAGAACGCCCTGAAGAAGAACAAGGTCGACTACCACATCAACCCGGGCGAAGGAGCCTTCTACGGGCCGAAGCTGGAGTTCCAGGTAACCGACGCCATCGGCCGTCCCTGGCAGCTCGGCACCATTCAGCTCGACTACGCCATGCCGGAGCGGTTCCAGCTCCGCTACATCGGCGCCGGCGACGGCGAGCACCAGCCGGTGATGATCCACCGCGCAATACTCGGCTCCATCGAGCGGTTCATCGGCATCATCATCGAACACTTTGCCGGAGCATTTCCCTTGTGGCTCGCGCCGGTGCAGGTCTCGGTGCTGCCGTTGTCGGAGAAGTTCCTCGACTACGGCCGTGAGACGGCGGCAAAGATTCGCGCGGCCGGGTTACGCGTCGAGACCGACGAGTCGAACGAGAAGCTCGGCGCGAAGATCCGCGACGCACAATTGAAGAAGATCCCGTACATGCTGGTGGTCGGCGAGAAGGAAGTCTCGGCTGGAACGGTGTCGGTCCGGAAGCGGACGGGCGGCGATCAGGCATCGGTGACGGTAGACGAATTCGTGGCCGAGGCCAGGCGGGTGATCGAGGCCCGCGCGTTGACTTTGTAGGGGTTTGTTCGTAGATTTCCCGCTTCCGCGCAAGCGACTAACAGGAGGATTCCGCATTTTTCCACCACGAAGAGGATCACGTTTCGACCGGAGACCGGCAGAACCAGAGTCCAGAATCAATGACATGATCCGCGGCATCCCTGAGGTTCGCCTCATCGGAGCCGACGGTGCGCAGGTTGGTGTCGTCCCGTTGCAGCAGGCGCAGGAAATGGCCCGGGAGAAGGACCTCGACCTCGTGGAGATCTCGCCGACGGCGAACCCTCCCGTCTGCAAGGTCATGGATTACGGCAAGTACGTCTTCCAGCAGAAAAAGAAGCAGAGCGAAGCCAAGAAGAAACAGAAAGTGATCGTGGTCAAGGAGGTGCAGTTCCGCCCCCGCATCGACGATCACGATTTTGATTTCAAGAAGAACAACATCATTCGCTTCCTGCAGCACGGCGACAAGGTCAAGGCCTCGATCCGCTTCCGCGGACGTGAGATGACCCACATGGAGCTCGGCCGTGCCGTGCTCGACCGCCTGCTCACCGAGATCAAGGAATTCGGCGCTCCCGAAAACGCCAATCCCGATGTGCAGGGGAATCGCATGACGATGGTGATATCGCCTGTGAAGTGAGTTTTCGGGGTGTGGGGAGTGGTAGAGCACGAGGTGCAGGAGTACCGGCCGGATCGGCCTTTCTCCCACACCCCGTGCTCTTCTACTCCCCACACCCCACCAGGAATTCATCACCAGCTCAGTAAGTTAGGAGCCAAGCTATGCCGAAGATGAAAACGCATCGTGGAGCCGCCAAGCGGTTCAAGAAGACGGGGACGGGCAAGCTTCAGCGGAATCACGCCTTCCATTCACACATCCTGACCAAGAAGTCGCCGGGCCGCAAAGCGGAGCTGGCGAAAGAGACGGGTGTGTCGAAAGCGAACGAGAAGACCGTGAAGCGCATGCTTCCGTACCTATAGCGGGTTGGAGGTTTAGCCGGCGGCTATTGCTGTCAGCCAAACCCACGCCCAAAACCAGAGCGCGGCGCGGTAATCACCACTCCTGACCCGCCCGCTCAGAACGAAGTCAAACGAGGAGAACAGATGCCGAGAGTCAAACGAGGTCCAAAGAGGAAGAACCGCCGCTCCAAGATCCTGAAGCTCGCCAAGGGCTACTGGGGAATGAAGTCGCGCGGTCACCGGATCGCGAAGCAGCAGGTCGAGAAGGGCCTGAACTCCGCGTTCGCAGGCCGCAAAGACCGCAAAGGTGATTTCAGAACGCTCTGGATCGCCCGCATCAACGCCGCCGCCCGCCTGAACGGAATCTCCTATTCGCAGCTCATCGCCGGTCTGAAGGCCGCCGGTTCGCTCGTCGATCGGAAGATCCTGGCCGACATCGCCGTCCGCGATGCCGCCGCCTTCACGGCGTTCGCCGAGGCCGCCAAAGGCGCGCTGAACAAGCAGCAACTGCGCACCGCGCTCGACAAAGAGACGGCCGCGAAGCGTCCCGCCGCCAAGCAACCGGCCGCGTAACGCGATCCCATCGTTGCCGCTTCAGCAATCAGCGCGGCAGAGCATTCTCTGCTGCGCTGGTGACTGAGCCTTGGGCAACCAACGCCGCCGGCCATGCCGGCGCTACAATCGCCCGCCCGATCATGCTCGACGACATCACACGCACCGGCACCGAATTCGACGCCGCCTTGGCCGACGCCAATACCGCCCCCGCGCTCGATGAACTGCGCGTCCACTACTTCGGCCGCAAGGGGGGCCTCATCCCCGCGCTCTTCTCCCGCCTCAAGGAAGTCCCCAAGGAGCAGAAGAAGGACACCGGCGATGCACTCAACAAACTCCGCGGCCGCCTCGAATCGGAGCTGAAAGAAAAGCATGAGCGCATCGCCGCCGAAGAAGCCCGGCGGAAGGAATCGCGCGACATCATCGACGTCACCCTCCCCGCCCGCCTCCCGAACCTCGGCCACCTCCATCCCGTGACCATCGTCCGCCGCGAGATGGAGACGATCTTCGCCGAGATGGGCTACTCCCTCGATCCCGGCCCTGAGGTCGAGACCGACTGGTACAACTTCGAGGCCCTCAATTTCACCCCCGACCACCCCGCCCGCGACACGCAGGACACCTTCTTCCTGAATGCCTTTTTCAACGCAGAGCCGTACATGCTTCGCACGCACACCTCGAACGTGCAGATCCGTTCGATGGAGAAACACCAGCCACCGGTGAAGGTCCTCTCCTGCGGCCGCGTCTACCGCCGCGACGAGATCACCATGCGACGCTCCCCAATGTTCCACCAGGCAGAGGGCTTCCTGATCGACAAAGGCATCCACATCGGCCACCTCCGCGCCACCCTCGAGCACTTCATCAAACGCCTCTTCGGCGCAGATTCGAAGATGCGCATGCGCCCCAGCTTCTTCCCCTTCACCGAACCTTCAGCCGAGGTCGATATGTCGTGCGTCTTCTGCAAAGGCTCCGGCTGCGGAACCTGCTCCCAGACCGGCTGGATGGAAATCCTGGGCTGCGGCATGGTCCACCCCCAGGTCCTTCGCAACGTCGGCATCGACCCCGAAGAGTGGAGCGGCTTCGCCTTCGGCCTGGGCCTCGACCGCTGCGCGATGATCAAGTTCGACATCCCGAATATCAGGACATTGTTCGAGAACGATTTGAGGGTGTTGGCGCAGTTCTAGGTTCGGGCCAAACCGGCGGGAGTGTTTACGCCGGTACCAACTCACTGTCATTCCGAGCCGCCGGAGCCCCACTTCGGCTTGTGGCGCTCGTTCAGGACGGAATTCGGGACGTAGGACGGCGAGGAATCCCCAGCCGGTAGCCCGTCACAATCCACCACCTTCCCGGTTTCAGGGAGGGGATTCCTCGCCGCGCTACGCCCCCGAAGCCTGTCCTGAGTGAGCGCCACAAGTCGAGGCGGGGCTTTGCCGGCTCGGAATGACAGGATTGCTTTCGAGAGCTCTTGCGAGCAGTCAATGCTCACGTTGGAACGCTGCTGGCTCGGCCGGCTGGCTGGGCTCGGCGTCGTCTCGCCGCCGAAAGTGACGGCGCCCGGCCAGTCGGCGGGACGCCGGCGTTCCGGCGGCTATCCGCCGAGGAACTTCGAGATGTAGTCCAGATACCCTTGCCGGCCCCCCTGTTCGTTCCACAGTTTGACGGACTTTCGGATGCGCTTGAGGCAGAGCAGGATATCGGCGACGCTGTACCTCTCCTCCATCGGAATTGAGGGCTCGTTCTGGTCTTCACTCAACGAAGCGCGGCCCAACCTCCACTCACACACCTGTTCGACCACCAGGTAGACGTGTTTGGCTCGCTCGGAGAGACGCAGCGCGGGCGGAGTATGGTTCTGCTCTTCCGCTCCGTAACGGCGGACCAGGCCGTCCAGCGCATCGATCACTTCCAGATCCAGCAGCGTCGCTTCGTCCTCGTAGACGCCGAAGATGGCGAACTCGATGTTCTGGAGTACGTCAAAGAACTTGTCGACTACTGCGTCACTCATAGTTGCTGATGATACTTCCCAGCTTCCACCCTGTCGCCGCACCTATCAATCAACAAGGTTTTCTCTGTGCTCTCAGTGTCTCTGTGGTGAGCTGTTGTCAACCGCGCAACCGCTGCAACAGGAACGTCTCGATCCCCAGGTCCGCGGGGATGCCGCCGGATTTGCGCTTGATCTCGAGGTCTGCCAGGGCGGCCAGGGCGCGGAAGAGGCTGGCCTCGGTCTGGTTCCGGGCGGCTTCCCACTTCTTGTGCAGCGGGAAGGGATGCGGCTTCTGGCGCACCAGTCCATTCGCTTTGAGCGATTCGCCGAGGCGGTCGGCGAGGGTGTCTTTGAAACGGTTGTAGTTCATTGGGGCTTTGAGATCGATACGTTGCGTCCGGGCGAAGGAGACGATGCCAATCATCTGGCGAACCTCGTCGGCCAGGGGGAAGAGGAACTTGCCGTACTGGATCTCCAGCGGCGCTTTGGGGTCTTCGCGGCGGGCCTGAGCAACGAGATCGCGCAGCTTGGCGATCGCTTCGACGATCTTTCCCTCGGTGAAGAGCGAGCCGAACTCGTAGCGCGCGCCACCCTCGACGGTGGCCACCTCGCGGTCGACCATCTCTGCGGTGACGCGTCCTCCCGCGCCGGCGAGCGTAGCCAGGCGCTCGGCCTCGGATACGGCAATGCGTAGGTCGGGGACATCCTTCGAGAACTTGTCGGCCAGCAGCCGCTCGATGCCGAGGCGCTGACGCAAGGTGGACAGCGCCTTTCCGTCGAAGCGGACCTGGGCCTCTTCCGCGATGTCCGCGATGGCGCGTTCGAGCGCTCCGGCGTAAGTCTCACGGGTCAAGTCCATCACCACCACCGCTCCGTTGCGATCGATGAGCTCGACGGTGGCCGACTCGCGCGGTACTTCGCCGCTGCGCATCAGGAGGTAGGTGTTTGGCGCGCCACCGCGGTTGACGGCCTCGGTGAGCAGCGCTGCATCGTCTTCGCCGCGCGACGCTTTCTTGCCCGTGGTGCGGCAGAACGCCAGCATGCCGGTGAGCACCGAATCGAGGCCCGCACCGAGCGCTGCGGCGATCTGGTTGTCCGTCATGTCGAAATCGGCGCCTACAAGCCCGAGGACGTGGAGCAGCTTTGCGGCAGAAGACGAGCGCTTCTTGTCCGTCTTGGCCGACTTCCAGTCCGAAACAGCCTTGTCAAATAGCGATGTGAGCTCTTTCGCCGACACGAAGGCGTTGACTTCGGAGATGAGGATCAGCCTTCCGGAACCGAAGAGCGACATCGTCCGGTAGGAGTCGAGGATGGCGGCAAGCTCGGTGCCGGCCTCGTATCCTTCGACCGCCAAGCCTGGCTTCGCGGCGACGATGGCGTCACGCAGGTCGCGGAAGGCATCCTCGGCAAGGAAGTCGCTCGACCCGCCGACGAGGATTACAGGCGGGATCCTGCCTTCGGCGATCTTTGCCAGGACCGTTGCTAGAGGTTTTGGCATGTGAGAAACGGAATATCGAAAAACAAAAAGGGAGCGCGAACCGCCCTCCCCTGAAGTTCCCGAAAGACAGCAACCCTAGTTGAGAAGCCCCTTCTCCTGCAGCTCCTGACAGTCGATACAGAACGGCGTCCAGGGGACGGCGGAAAGGCGCTTGTCGCCGATCGTGGCACCGCAGTTCGTGCAGGCACCAAACGAGTCATTGTCGAGGCGCCTGAAGGCCTCGTCGATCAGGATGACGAGGTTGCGCTCGCCGTCGGAGAGCGAAAAGTTGAGCTCCTTGGAGTAGGCGCTGGCGGCCTTGTCGGCAAGGTCCTGGATACCATCGTCGGACTGCGTGTTGTCGGCTTGCTTGTCGCGCTGAAACGCCGCGAGCAGTTCGCTCTGCTTCTTGCGCAATGCGTCGATGTGTTCCTGGTACGGAGACGCCTTCTCTTTTGTCTTTGTCATAACTTTTGCCATGTTCGAGCCCGGCTCCTTACTTGTGGTACGGAATGTTCCGCATCAACGTACAAGCCCGGTAGATCTGTTCCAGCAACACCACTCTGGCCAGTTGATGCGGGAGGGTCATGGCCGAGAGGCTGAGGACGTCATCGGCTCGTTGCCGCACGGACTGGTCGAGTCCGACGTCCCCTCCCATCACGAACGTGACCCCGTGTGGCTGGTCGATCGTCAATCGTTCGAGCCACTTAGCGAACTTCAAAGAATCGATCGATCGGCCCCGTTCATCGAGAACGACCACATGCCCTTGTTCAGGAATCGCGCCCAAAAGCCGCGCCGAATCGGCGCGCATGATAGCCACATCGTTCTCACTCTGTCTACCGCGTTGCGGCGCCACCTCGATTCGCTCGATCGGAAAGAAGTGCTGGATCCGATTGAAGTAGCGGCCGGCTACAGCAGCCAGCTCAGCGTCGGCGGTGGATCGGGGCCAGATGAGGAGTAGTTTCATGGGTGTGGGGGGTGGGGCGTGGGGGGTGGGAGAAGAGGCCGCACGTCACCTCGGGGCTCAGTAGTAACCGCAGTAGTTTGGACTCCCACACCCCACCCCCCACTCCCCACTCCTTCACTCAATCCCATACCTCTTCCTCTTCTCCAGCAGCGTCTTCCGATTGATCCCCAGGATCTGAGCGGCGGCGGTGTAATTTGACTTCGTCTGGCGAAGGACCTCGCGAATGTAGCGCGATTCGAGCTCGTCGAGCGTCCATTGGTGCCGCGCGGCTGTTTCGACGATATCGGCAGTCAGCGGTGGCAGCGACGCCGGCGTGATCATGTCGGTTTCCTCGATGAGCGCCGCCCGCTCGATGACGTTGCGGAGCTCACGGAGATTGCCCGGCCACTCGTGCTCGACGAGCATCCGCATCGCCTCGGTATCTATGCCTTTCTTGCGGCGGGCCAGGAATGACTTCGCCAGCCGCGGGATGTCTTCGCGCCGCTCGCGCAGCGGCGGAATAGTCAGCGTGACGACGTTGATCCGATAGAAGAGGTCGCGCCGTAGCCCGGCTAGCAACTCCTCGGCCGGGATGCTCGACGACGAGATGACGCGCCCATCGAGCACGACGGTCTGATTGCCCCCAAGCCGGGTGAACCGCTTCTCCTGGATGGCGCGAAGAAGCTTGGCCTGCAGGCCTGGAGCGAGAGAGGCGATGTCGTCGAAATAGACCGTTCCCCCCTGCGCCGTCTCGAGCTTGCCGAGCTTGCGCGATTGGGCATCTGTGAAGGTCCCCTTCTCGTACCCGAACAGCTCCGACTCGAACAGCTCGGCCGGGATGCCCGCGCAATCGATCTTGATGAAAGGCCTGGCCCGACGCCTGCCGCACGCGTGAATGATCTCGGCGAAGTAGTCCTTGCCAGTGCCCGATTCCCCGAGGAGAAGGAGATTGACGTCGTGATCAAGGACTTTCTCGACTGTCTGCAGGAGCGTTCGCATCGAGGCGCTGCTCGTGCGAACGAAGTCCTTCAGGACGGGATCACGATGTCTGGCGGCGGACATGCACCGGAGCCGCTTCCTCGCTGAAATCCGCCGTGACGTTCGGAGCATCCCCCCAGAGCCGTTCCAGGCCGTAGAAGCGACGGCAGTCCTCGGTGAAGATGTGGAAGATGAAGTCGCCGTAGTCGAGCAGGATCCAGCGGCCTGGCGTGGTGCCTTCGACGAGCCGCGGCTTGACGCCGTCGTCCAGGCGGAGCTTGTCGACGACGCTGTCTGCAATCGCCTGCGTCTGGCGTTCCGACGTCGCCGAGCACATCAGGAAGTAGTCGGCGATCGAAGTAAGCCCGGCGACCGCAAGAACGTCGAGTTCGAATGCCTTTTTGTCGAGTGCCGCGGAAACCGCGGTACGCACGCGGTGCTGAATGGGATCGCTCAAGATTGGCCCTCTTTGTACAAACCGTAGTGATGAATGTAGCGCGAGACGAGTGGATCGACAAACACGTCGATCGGCTCACCGGCGCGGACCCGTCGCCGGATTTCCGTGGAGGAGATCGGGACGGTGTCGTTGTGGGCGAAGATGATGTTGGCGTTCGGGGGAGTGGTAACAGAAGTTTCACGCGATTCCCCCACCCCCCACTCCCCACTCCCCACTCCCACTCTTGTCAACACCACAAACCGCGCGAGTTGAAACAGCCGTTCCGGCTCCTTCCAGCGATGCAGGTCCTTCAGATTGTCGTCACCGATGATCCAGTCGAAGGATGCGCCGCTGTACTGGCGATGCAGTTCGTCCAGCGTGTCGACACTGTACGAGACCCCTCCGCGCTCGATCTCGATCGGGGAGACGTAGAGCATTTCGTGATCGCGGGTCGCCAGCGCGGCCATGGCGAAACGGTGCGCCCCCGGCGTGGCATCCAGATGGGTCTTGAAGGGCTGCCGCCACGCGGGGATGTAGACCACCCTATCCCACTGCATCGTCTCCCGGGCGGCCAGCACAGTATCGAGATGTCCGCGATGAAAGGGATCGAAGGTGCCGCCGCAGATGCCGATTCTCATACCATCGATTCGCGGCGCTGTTGAGACCATTGGACTTCAGTCCGACGTCGCGGATGCGGTGAGAGGCTCCGGCAGCTCCTCGACGATCCGATGCTCGCGTACGAACCGCGCGAGCATCCTCACGAGGTCGCGGACGCCATCACCTGCGACGGCCGAGATCTCGTAGTACTCATAGCCGTTCTTCGCCGCGTAGGCACGCACTTTCTCGGAGTTGCCGGGAACCGCGGAATCGAGCTTCGAGCCGCAGATGATACGCGGCTTCTTCGCCAACGTCTCCGAGTAGCGCTCCAGCTCACGCGCCACCACGTCCGCATCGGCGTCGGGCGTCTCGTTCGCCGAGAGGTCGACGAGATGCACGAGGACGGAACAACGCTCGACGTGTCGCAGGAACCGGTCGCCGAGTCCGTGCCCTTCGTGCGCTCCTTCGATGAGGCCGGGGATATCGGCGACCACGAACGTCTCGTTGTCGTCGGCGCGTACAACGCCGAGGTTAGGAATGAGTGTGGTGAAGGGATAGTCCGCGATCTTCGGCTTGGCGGCGCTGATGACTGAGATGAGCGTCGACTTGCCAGCGTTCGGGAGTCCGACGAGGCCTACGTCGGCGATGAGCTTCAGCTCGATGGACAGCTCGCGCTCGTCGCCGGCATTGCCGTCCTGGGCGAAGCGGGGCGCCTGGCGGGTGGCGGTGGCGAAGTGCTGGTTCCCCCATCCTCCCCGGCCACCTTTGGCCACGAGAATCCGTTCTCCGTCGTGGGCGAGGTCGGCGATCAGCTCACCTGTCGCGGTGTCGCGTATGACGGAGCCGACCGGCAGAGCGATGGTGGTGTCGTCGCCGTCATATCCCGAGCAGTTGGAGCCCATGCCGTGCTGGCCACGGCCCGCTTTCCACTCGCGCTGAAACTGCAGGTGGTAGAGCGTGTTGAGGCCACGGGAAGCGACGATCCAGACCGATCCGCCCGCGCCGCCGTCGCCACCTGAAGGCCCGCCCCTCGGCACGAACTTCTCCCGTCGAAAGGCCACACAGCCTTTCCCGCCGTCGCCGGCTTTGACGCGAATCGTTGCGTGATCGATGAACATTCAGAGGTTATGCGTTGCGAATGGTGTTCCAGCCAAAATCAAAACGCCGCTCGGAACGAGCGGCGTCGTCACAACGGCGATGCGTTGCAAGTTACGCGGCGGGCGTGACGCTGATGAAACGTCCGCGGGCACCCTTGTCGTGGAACTGCACGATGCCATCGACCTTGGCGAAGAGCGTGTGGTCGCGGCCGATGCCGACGTTCACACCGGGATAGAACCGCGTCCCGCGCTGACGAACCAGGATCGAGCCGCCGGTGACGAACTGGCCGGCGAAGCGCTTCACGCCGAGCATTTTCGGCTGCGAATCGCGGCCGTTGCGCGACGAGCCTTGTCCTTTTTTATGAGCCATGGCTGGTCTCCTTAGAGATTGATGCTGTCGATGCGAAGCTCCACGAGGTCCTGACGGTGCCCGTGCTTGCGCTTCGTGTGGTTCTTGCGGCGCTTCTTCTTGAAGACGATGATCTTCTGGCCGCGCGACTCACGAACGACCGTGGCGACCACGGAAGCGCCGCCAACCATCGGACCGCCGATTTTCGGCTGATCGCCGCCGACCATCAGCACCTCGTTGAAGGTAACTTTTTCCTGATCAACGTTGCTGAGCACGTCGCGCTCGACGAGGAGCGTCTCGCCCTGCGCAACCCGATACTGCTTTCCACCGGAACGGATGATGGCGTACACGAACGACCTCCAGGATACAAGACCACGCTTTCTAGCACACAGCCATCAGACGGTCAACCGGCGTGGACTGAGGTGAACCGCGGCAGAGAGAGCCCTTATTCCTCTCGGCAGCGCTCAGTACTTCACCACCTGCGTTGCCATTCCGATGCTGTCCGTAGCGGTGTCGCGGACGGCCACGACGACGCGATCACGCGCCCCTTTGCTCAGCTTGATGACGTTCCGATAGACGAGCGTGCCGTTCGGATCAGGCGTGCCCGACTTGAACCCGGGTGTCAGCGGGATCGAGGTGGCCACGAGGTTCTTGCCGATGTCGTCAAAGACGGACACGTAGACGACGACGCTCGCCCCCACACCGCTCTTCCCTGGAAGGAACTGTAGCGCTCGGAAGGGTACCTTCACTTCGATGGGTACCGCCACTTCACCGCCATCGGTCTGCGGAGGCTTCCCCAGGATCAGCGTCACCGGCAACGTGCTGGCATCCATCGCCGCGGCCGTCGGCGATTTCATCGCCCGCGCTAGTTGGGTCGCCGTGGAGCTGTCGCTGTAGCCGGAGCGGTAGGCAAGGGCATAGTCGCCCTTCCGCTTCACCCGCACGCTGATCGCATGGTATTTACCATCGTCCGGATGGGCAGGCTTGTAGCCGAGCGAGTAAAAACTCGACGAGGCCGAATCGAACTCCTGCACCGACTGCGCAGGATTGTTGCCGGCAAGGAGCCGGCCGCCGGTCTGGTTGGCGAGCCAGAACATCGCTGAGTTGTTGGTCAATGCGGGCGCTGACGATGTCGCGCCCATGTCACCACCTGGGGCAGTCAAACCCTCGACATTCCAGATGTAGAAGCTCACATCGGAGGCGTTGGCTTCCTCGATGATCGACTCACGCAGGTCCGCAATGGTCTTCTGTGCGTTCCAGAGGTGATTCGAAAAGCGGTTGGGTGAGCCGCTGGAAACACCGCGCACGCCAAACCCGTCTGCTCCACCCTGTGTGACTAGATTGATGTCGTTGAGGCCGGGATCGCCGGTCAGGAGAAAGACGATCTTGCGGCCCGACGAGCCGGCGAAGCCGCGCGCGGCATCGAGGATTGCCGGAACCGTGAATTTCGCGGCGATGGCGCGCTCTTCATCGTCGCTGTTTCCGGCCTGTTCCAACCGCTCAGAATAGTCAGCGTCGAACACCGCCATCGTCGTCAGTCTGGTATCGGTTGGACTCAGCGTGAGCCCCCCACGGTCGGCGGCACCGGCAAACGTAGAGGTTCCCTCGGCACGCGTCCCGGCGCGGCGGATGATCTCCAGCGCTTCGTGAATCGCCCTCTTGTCGGATGACAACGGCAACAGGAGAGTGACGCCTCGTCCGATCACACCGATCGACCAATCGTAGTCGCCATGGAAGCGGTCGTTGATCATCGCCTCGAGCTCGCTCAGAGCCCTGTCGCGCGAGTGGCGTGTGGTGTGGTTGTTGTCGACGAGGACGAGGACCCTGCGCCGGAAGCGAGGGTCCTGCTGAGGTACCGCCGCCCGAGCCACGGCGGCCGGTGCCGGCGAGCTCGCGACAACGGCCGGTGTCGTCTCGGAGGCGTAGAAGTTCGTAATGGTCTGCCGCCGGCCGTCCTCGAAGATTTCGAAGTCGTCGCGCGTCAGACCACTTACCGGCGATCCCTTCGACGTGACGGTGACATCGACGTTGACGAGGTTGACGTCGATCTTCTCAACGAGTTGCTGCCCGAACACAGTTGCGGCCAGAAGAAGGCTGGCAAAGATGACGAGGCGACGCATGGCACTCTCCTTAGAAACGAACGACTTTCGAGTTGATGGCAACGGCGTCGCTGACTTGATCGTGCACTGCCACGACGAGGCGGTAAGCGACGCCTTTGCGGAGCCGGAGCGCATTCGACGCAACGAAGTTACCTTCACCCTCGGTGCCGGTCTGTGCGTGCGCTTCCTGAACCGTGCGGAACGTCCGTATCAGTTGTCCGCTCTCGCTGAAGACAGATACGAAGATGTCGACCCGTGCCATCGATCCGTGGGCGATGGGAACGAACTGGAGATCTCTAGCCGAAACGGTTGCTGCGAACGGCACGAGAACCGCTCCCGGGATGTCAGCGGCCGCGGTTCCAGTCGTAATACTCAACGAGATCGCAGACGGCTGCATCTCGGCGGCCATCGCCGACCGCATGGCCCGGTCGATCTGCTCCTCGACGGGCAGGCTGCTGTAGCCGTTGCGGTACGAAAGCGTTGATCGGCCTGGCCTCTTCAGACGGACCGTGATGCTGTGGTACTCCTTGTCTTCAGGATGGGTTGGCCGGTACGCGAGCGAGTAGAAGTTCGATGATGCCAAGTCGAAATCACGTAGCGATTTGTCGATGTAGTTTCCGGTGAAGGACTGGCCACCGGTCTGACGCGCGATCCAGTAGAAGGAGCCGGGGGAACCGCCGCCACCTACCCGCAGGCCAGCGTTCATGGACGCGAACTCGGCGCCGTTGAGATTGCGGCCTCCGAGACCACCGGCAACGTCAGCTCCGATGTTGTTCGGAACGAGGCCCTCGACATCAACAACCGAAACGCTGACATCGGATGCGTTCGCCTCGCGCACAAGCCAGGAGCGAAGTTTGCCCAGGCCGGCGTTGTGCTGCACCGACAACGCCGGGTCGACGGAGAACAAGGCATTCTCCTGATCGTCAAAACCGCCGGTCAGCAGTAAGAGGATCTTGCGGCCGGGGGTATTGGCAAAGGAGCGAGCCACCTCCAGGATGCCCTGGTACGTCGTACCTGCGTCAGCGGCCGCCTGAAACCGGTTGGACCGCTCGATGAGAGCATTCAGTCCTCCGTCGCCGTTGGGGGCTTGCCTTATCCATTCGACGTTCGTGTCGGGAATGATGGGCACACTGCGATTTTCGAGCTTGAACGTTTCGCGGATGGTCCGGCCTGCTGCGGCGTTACGAATCTCGGCAAGCGCTCCGTGGATTCGCTCCTTGTCCGAGGTGAGAGGAAGAAGCAGGTGCGCCCGCTCCCCGATCATGGCGATCGACCAGTCATAGCTTCCTGAATCGAAACGGTCTCTGATGAATTGTTCGAGCTTGCTCAGCGCGACATCGCGGTTGTGAAACGACATGTGGCGGTTGTCGATGATTACCAGCACCTTGCGGCGGAAACGCGCATCGCTTGATGCTGGTTGCGCCGCTTCGGAAGCAGAGGGTGTCGTGGGAGTTGCTTTCTCCCTCGCATTCTCGATCGCGTAGAAGTTCGTGATGACCTGCGGCACGCCGTCTTCGAGCACTTCGAAGTCGTCGCGGGTAAGCCCTCGCGCCGGTGCTCCGTGCGACGTAACGGTAACGTCGACATTCACGAGCGAAACGTCGATTTTCTCGGTCAGGTTCTGCGCAACGCCAATACCGGCGACCGCCAAAACGATGATTGTGGCGAGCGAACACTGCTTCACGACTGCCTTCATTTGTTTCTCTCCCCGATCCTCACCGCTGCTCGATGGGTGCCATCGACCGGTTGACTATTCCACCCGTTGTTTCAGTACCTTAGCCCCGTCACTGGGGGCCCGCGTCTCACGCATACTCCTCCAGCGAGGACAAGCTGTCACAAAAACGCTACGGGGCGCCTCGCGGCGCCCCGTAGTCAATGATGACGATTGAACTGAGGATCAGAAGGTGACGCGAATGCCAAGCTGGGCCAGGCGCTGCTCGCCCTGACCGGGGTCGCCGGCGAACACACGCGCCTGGCCGAAGCCGCCGCCGAACGTGCACTGCTTCGTTGCGACGTCGAACGCGCAGTTTCCGTTGAAGTTCGCGGGATTCTTCGAGTTGAGGAGATTGAAAATCTCGCCGATGACTTCCACGCCGTAGTTGTGGAAGAACTTGAATTCCTTGGCCAGACGGACGTCGAACTGCGAGAAGGAGCCGCCGCGCAGGTTGTTGACGTGAGTCACCCCCGGCGCGAGGTCCAGGTTGAAGCCGTCTTTGCATTGCAGCACGCTGCCCGTCGGTCCGCAACTGATGTCGGTACCGGCCCACTCGGTGTACGGCGAACCGGAGTGAAAGCGGAAGATGCCGGAAGCATTGATACCGAGCGGCGCGCGGTAAAGACCACTCAGTGTGACGCGATGCTTCTGATCGGTATTGAGCGGCCCCGTGCACGCACCGCAGAACGGGTCGTAGGGGTTGATGGACTGATCGCGAACGGTACGCAGATCGCTCTGGTATCCGGCACTGGTGAGACGGAACTCGTCCGCGCCCGCGAGTATGTTCCCGGTCGTGTGGGAGTAGGTGTAGAAACCCTGCAGCTCGAACGTCGACCCGAGGCGGGCGTGGCCGCCAACGTTTACGCCGGTGTACTTCGCGAAGCCGTTCCCGTCCCAGATGCGGAAGTTGCCGAAGGCGGGGAAACGGCGCTTGCCGGTGGCCGGATCGATTGGATTCCCGCGGAAGCGGAACGGAATGTCCTTGTAGTTGATGTGCGATCCGTCGATGTTCAGGCCGAGCCACGGATTGACCTGCCACGAATATCCGAGCGAGATCTGATCGGAGTACGGTGTGGCCAGCGTCGGTGAGGCAACCTCATTCGGAGGAGGAACCCCGCTGCCTGTCAGCTGATTGGGCGGCAGCGGCTGGCCGGGCTGGAAGTAAGAGCCATTGCTGTTCTTGATACCGTTGCTGTCGTGGTAGGCGTAGCTCTGCCCGTACGTCGACTGCACGGCAACGGCCGGGAAGAGAATCGTGGCGTTGGTGTAGGGGAAGTCGAAGTAACGGCCGACGCCGCCGCGGAGGATGTTCTTGGCGTCCCCGCGAAGGTCATAGGTGAACCCCAGGCGCGGCGCCCAGTTGTTCGTGTCGTTCTTCAGCTTCCCGCCCTTACCACCCTGAAAGTCCTTCAGATACGACTCGTTGTACTTCGTCTGCGTCGACAGCGTCTGCCAGATCGGGTTCCCCGTCTGGTTGAGATCGAAACCTTTCCAGAGGTCGTAGCGAAGGCCGACGTTGAGCGTCAGGTTCTTGCTGAAGGAGATGTCATCCTGTCCGTAATAGTTGTATTGCTTGATGGGGGTGTTGTAGCCGGCGAATCCGCTGAAGATGGCGATATCGACGACGGGCGAGCCCTTCACCGGATCGCGGAGAATGTATTGGCCGGATGTTCCTGTCGAGAAGTCGCCGCCGAGGAGCGGCTCATCGATGTAGTTCACCCCGACCTTGAAGTCGTGACGCATCTGCATGAAGGTCTGTGACCACGCAAAGTCATCCTTGTACTGCCGCTTGATCTGGGTCGTGGTCTGAGGCGTGTTGACGCTCTGTCCGGCGCTGATACCACCCGAATAAAGGAGAGCGGGGTCGCTCGATGTGGCCAGGATGGCATTCTTGAAGTGCGTGTCCTGGAAGGTGAAATCGTTGACTTTGTTGGATCCGACCTGCCACGTGTGACCGATCAGGAAGGAGTGGTAGTCGTTCGTGAGTGTTCCGAGTGCGCTCGGCAGAACGGTAGGGCTGGCACCGTAGATGTCGGAGTTGCGTTGGTATCCGTAGCGCACCTGCAGGAACTGCGTGGCGTTCGGGTCGGCGCTCACTTTCGCCGTCAGCAGGTTGTCTTTGAATGGCGTCGCAACGGCCTGCCCCTGGAACTCTGGATAAATCGGCGGAAGGAGTTTACCGTTAGCGTCCTGCGTGACCGTGTTGATCACATAGCTCGTCGGCCGCTCGAGCCGCTCACCGGTGGCGAAGAAGTGGATCTTGTCGCGGATGATCGGGCCGCCGATCGTGGCACCGTACTGATTGCGCCTGTACGGCGACTTGCCGCCACCGGACAGTTTCTCGCTGTGCGTCTTTTCGTTGAGGCTCTTGTCGCGGTAGAACTCGTACGCGCTTCCCTGCAGGTCGTTTGTCCCCGACTTGGTGACGACTGTCAGGACGCCGCCGGTGGTGCGGCCGTACTCGGCCTTGTACTGCTGCGTCTGGATGTTGAATTCCTGAACCGCTTCGATGTTGAAGTTCTGCAGCGCCCCGCCGATGGTGTCATCGGTGTTGTCTCCGCCGTCGACAAGGAAGTTGACGTTGCGCCCGCTGCCGCCGTTGAGGGCGATGGTGAGCTGTCCTGGCTTGGTCGGATCGCTGTTGACCGAGAGCGACGTTCCGGGTGCCAGCGAGCCGAGGTTCGCGAACTGACGGCCGTTGAGCGGAAGATTGGAAATCTCGCGCTGACTGACGACAGTGCCGACCGCCGGCGTCATCTCGATCAGCGGCGCCGCCGCCGTCACGGTGATCTGCTCTTTGACCGTGGCCTGCTTCAATGTGATGTTGAGGGCGCGGCCCGTCGAGACATTGACCTCGACACCTCGCGTCGTCAGCGAGCCGAAGCCGGAGAGATCGGCCGTGACGTTATACGTACCCGCCGGCAGCGACTGGAACCGGTAGCTTCCATCCGTCTCTGAGATGACGGTGCGGTTGAATCCGGTGGCGTCGTTTGTCGCGGTGATGGTGACGCCCGGAAGTGCGCCGCCGCTCGCGTCGCCCACATGGCCGGACAGCGATCCGGCGTTTGTCTGCGCGAGGAGTAGTTGTGGCAGGAAGAGAATGAGGAGACCGGCCAGGATCAGAAAACGAGAACGCAAGATGTACCTCCTGTTGAAACTGGTTTAATTCAATTGAATATATCGCAAACCGATTATCGACGGAACTGAGGCGATAACCTCCCGAGTAGCGTCTGTGCGGCGGCTCGCTGCACGTTGAATTCGCGGGTGGATGGCAGGCGTCTCAAAAGCCGCTGAAGTTCCGAGGATGCGCCCGCGGCATCGCCTGCGGCCTGAAGAGCGATGGCGCGGTTGAGCTCAGCCTCGTAGAAGTCGGGAGCGGTTTGCAGCGCCGCGTCAAAGTACGGAATTGCTTCACGTGCCCGGCCGCCCGCTACGAGCAGCGCCCCAAGACCGTTGAGCGGATCGGCGTAGTGTGGCGCCAGCTCGATCGCCCGCCGGTATGCCTCCGCCGCCTCAGTGTCGCGATTCATCCCGCGGAGAACGTTGCCGAGGTTGTTGTACGCGCGCGCGTTGCGCGGATCGCCGGCGATGGTGGCCCGGAATTCCCTTTCCGCTGATGGCAGGTCTCCCGCTTCCGCCAGCGCCGTTCCGCGAATGTTGTGGATCTCCGGCCGGCCTGGATCACGCTTCTCCGCCTCCGCGAGCGCGACTTCCCCTTCGCGCACGTTACCTCCCTCCTCGAGCGCGACAGCGAGGTTGTACCAGGCGTCGGCATCGTTCGGCGCAAGCGCCACGGCCTGGCGATAGAGAGCGATCGCACGAGGGACGTCGCCGCTGGCCCGCAGCGCCCGCGCGAGCGTCTCACGGAAGACGTGATTCGACGGGTCGTCGCGCACGAGTTGCTCGAGCGGAGCAACCGCGTCACGCGCCCTTCCGGCGTTGATCATGACCGTCACTTCCTCGAATGTACGAAAAAGAGAGGTGACGGTTTTCGGGTCACGTTTCGTCCCGCTTCCTGACCCGGACGGCGCAACGTAGCCGAGACTTGCCAGCTTTGCGCGCGTCTCCGCATCGACGGTTTGCTGTGATGAGGCGGCCGCCGTGGCGCGAAGCTGGTCGAGGCGCGTAGCCAGATCGCGGTACTCCCGCCGCTTGACGGCCAGCACGTTGATGGTCTCGCCAGGGTCTCTGCCAAGATCGTAGAGCTCCGGAGATGGTGCGGAGATCAGCTTCGCCGACGCGAGCCGCATCGACGCCAGCTCACTCCACCCGAACGTGGCTGGATACTGCGTTTCGGCGTAAACCGGTGCCTGCTGGGGTTCGCGGCCCGATCGAAGATCGCCGGCCAGGTCACGGCCGTCGGCCGGGTTGGGAAACGGAACACCCGCGAGTGAGGCGACGGTCGGCGCGAGATCGATTGTGCTGACCGGCGTGCGGATCGATCGCGGTGCGAGCGCTGGAGCGGCCACGATCATCGGTACATGCAGCGTTGGCTCATACAGCAGCAATCCGTGAGTCAGTTCGCCATGCTCGCCGAGCGATTCGCCGTGATCGCCGGCGATGACGACGATCGTTCGACTGCGATCGACGGCCGCGAGCAGGCGCGCCACCTGCGCGTCGACATAAGCGGCCTCTCCGTCATATGTCTGCGGATACGGCGGAGGAGGGGCGTACGGTGCGTGGGCGTCATACAGATGAACCCAGGCGAAGAACGGCCGGACGTCGCTCTGCCCGAGCCAGACCAGCGCACGGTCGACCACTTCGCCTCCCCGGCGTTCGGCCTCGAATGTCCCGCTGCTGTCGTTCGCGTTGCGGACGATCTCGTCGTCGTAGCGCTCGAATCCACGATCGAGACCGAAGCGGTGGTCGAGGATGAAGGAGCCGACAAACGCGCCGGTGCGATATCGGGCGCGTGCGAGAACCGCTGCCAGCGTGTCGCGGCCCGCGGGGAAGGCGCCGACGCCGTTGTTGCGCAGGCCGTGATGCAGCGGCAGCAGACCGGACATCAACGACGCGTGAGCGGGAAGTGTGAGTGGGACCGGGGAGCCGGCGTTGTCGAACCGAACTCCTTCGCGGGCCAGACGAGCGAGTGTGGGCGTCCCGGCGCCGAGACGATCGGCGCGGAACGTGTCGAGGGTGATCAGAAGGACATTGAGCGGCTGCCGCGGAGTGTCGCGGCACGCGGCGCAGACGAGCGCAAGGACGAGGATCGCAGCCGGGCGGCGGAGCACAGGCGTCATTCTGCACGAGGGCAGTTTGCAATTGGGTGGGACACCAACCAGTCGAATCGAAAATCCGATTTATTGAAGGCGCAGCCCTCCGGTCCAACTAGGCGGACTTGCGCTAACCATCTAAAAATACTACGCTCGCGCCGCCTTTCGTCAAAACGAGTTCAGCGGCAGCGTGCATGCACGTCTGTAACGGCCAGCGGCCGAAAGGCAGCGCATTCGCGGTCAGATCAGCGTCTCAATCAATCACAGGGAGGTACGCCAGCCTCAAAGTGAGAGTCCAGTCCCAACCGCAGTCAAACCGCAGTTTTCGAAGCATCGTTAGGAGAATAGACGAAATGAATCTACAAAAGTTTCGAGTTGCCTCGCTGATAGCGATGGTTTTCCTCGTGGCGGGGGGCGCGTTTGCGCAATCCTCCACCACGGGCTCGATCCAGGGCAAAGTCACCCAGGGCGGCGCGGCGCTCCCCGGTGTGACCCTGGAACTGCGCTCGGCAAGTCTTCAGGGCGTTCGGACCGACGTGACCGACGCCACCGGAACCTTCCGCTTCACGCTGTTGCCCTCGGGCGACTACTCGCTCACAGCGAGCCTGTCCGGGTTCAACACGGTCAAGCAGAGCGTCCCTGTTCAGCTCAACCGCACCGTCAGCCTCGACGTTGTGATGAGCGCGGCCGTGTCGGAGACGATCACCGTGAGCAGCGCCTCACCGGTCGTCGATGTCACCTCCGCGACCAGCGGCGCGAACCTCACGGCCAAGACGCTGGCCTCGCTGCCGTTGGCTCGTAACTTCACCGCCGCGGCGCAGATTGCACCCGGCGTCTCGAACGACGCGTCGGGCGCGACGGTCTACGGTAGCTCGGGCGCCGAGAACGAGTACGTTGTCGACGGCCTGAATATCACTGGCATCGCCGCCGGAACGAACCAGAAAACCATCAACATGGAGTTCATCGCGGAAGAGAGCACCCTGACCGGTGGTCTCCCAGCCGAATACGGCCGCATGACGGGCGGCGCAATCATCGCCGTCACGAAGAGCGGCTCGAACGAGTTCCACGGAGACGCCTTTGGTTACAAGGCCGGCGGCAGCCTGCTCTCCAACCCGACGTTCCAGTCGCAATTGTCCACCTCGGCCACTACGATCGGCGACATCAGCAAGCAGGATGACTTCGGCGGCAATCTCGGCGGCTACCTTCTGAAGGATCGCCTCTGGTTCTTCGGTGGGATCGACTCCGTGAAGCAGACGAACGAGAGCATCCGGATCAATAAACCGCTCGTCGTTCCGGGATTCAGTCTCCCGGTCGGCGGCAAAATCCCGACCTCCATCTCGCGTAATCTGTTCGACGCGAAATTTTCGCTCGCCCTCACACCCAGCCACCTGGTCAACGTCTCGGTTCTCGGAGATCCGTCGAAGACCACCGGCGCGCAGTTCGCCATCGCTGGAGCACCAAGCACGTTCCTGGGAACGAACAAGACCGGCGGCAACGACTACAACGCCCTCTACACCGGCGTCTTCGGAACTCGCTGGAATGTGAATGCGAATGCCGGCCGCCACAAGGAGCAGAACGTCCTCAGCGGCGACGGCGTGACCACATCGCAGTCCACGGACGTGACGGTGGTTCCGAACATCAACACCGGCGGATTCCGGGCGTTCGACAATTCGCAGTACAACCGCGACATCCTGAAGCTCGACATCAGCTCGTTCTTCGGCAACCACACGGTCAAGTTCGGTGGCGACAACGAGAAAGTGAAGACCGTCGACAACCGCTTCTACGGCGGCGGCGACTGGGTCCGCAAGTTCGCTTGCACCGCCAGCACCTGCACCGCACCGTTCTACTACCGGCACGAGGTGTACCTGAACGATCTGGCCTCTGGATTCAGCGCATCGAATCCAGCGTCCTGGCTTACCTCGATCGCGAACCCCATCGTCGTCGTTCCGAAGACTGTGAACAATGGCCTCTACCTCCAGGATTCGTGGAAGGCGATGAGCAACCTGACGATCAACGCAGGCCTCCGTTACGAGACACAGAAGGTCGGCGACCGCTTCGGCAACGCGTTGATCAATCTGAAGGACAACTACGCTCCCCGCTTCGGCGCCATCTGGGATCCGGCGAACAACGGCCGGACCAAGGCGTACGTGAACTTCGGCCGCTTCTATGAATCGATCCCGATGGACATCAACATCCGCGAGTTCGGCGGCGAGATCTCCCTCGACGTGAACAACTTCGATCCGACGGGACAGCACCTCACTCCAGACAACAACGCTCCGCATTTCTCCGCGACCAAACTTCCCTATCGCATCCTCGGTGGCAGCACGGTGCCGGTCGACAAGAACCTCAAAGGTCAGTACGTCGACGAGTACCTGCTCGGCTACGACTACGAAATCGCGCCCAACCTCGCCATCGGCGTCAAGGGCACCTATCGCAACCTCGGCCGCGTGATCGAGGACATGCTCGTTCCGTCGACGGGCGACTACCTCGTTGCGAATCCAGGGACCGGTCTCGGTTCCACCGGCGGGACTCTCTCCGGCATCGGTGGCGCCACCGCCACGGTTCCGAAGCCTACACGCCGCTACAAGGGCGTCGAGGTCCATGCTCAGAAGCGCCTCAGCAACAACTACCAGTTCTTCACCAGCTACGTGTGGTCGCGCCTGACCGGCAACTACGACGGCACGTTCCAGGTCGCAACCGGCCAGCTCGACCCGAACATCAACTCGGCGTATGACTACACCGACTTCGAGGTCAACAACTCCGGCGGCGCTCTGCTGAGCAACGACCGCACCCACATGCTCAAGTTCTACGGCAGCTACACGATCCCGACGGGCTTGGCGCACGGCCTCGAGCTCGGTCTGGCGACGCACTACTTCTCAGGTACACCGCTCACCGCGCAAGGGTACGCTTCCAGCTACCGCAACTATGAGTACTACCTGACCAAGCGCGGCGCCCTCGGCCGTGGACCGTCTGACTACGAAGCTGACCTGCACTCGAGCTATCCGATAGCGCTCGGCAGCGGACACATGAGCGTCCTGCTCGACGTCTTCAACGTGTTGAACCGTCAGGCCAAGACCGCTCTCGATCAGCGTTACAACCTCTCCTCTGATCCCACGTGCTCCGGAGTTCCTGCGGCAATCTGCAACGGCGACGGCGGCATCCTGAATGTCCCGGGCGGCGTGCAGGCAATCGGAGTGATCGCCAATCCGAAGGCGACCGCGACGAATCCCAGCTTCCTCAAAGGCGGCACGGCGTTCACCGGCGCGCGCAGCATTCGCCTCGGCGCACGTTTCTCGTTCTAACTCGCATCAAATCGCGTTGTATCCTGAGGGCCCCTGAAAAGGGGCCCTCAGTTTTTTGATGCGAACCATCCTCTTCGGGCTTCTCGCCCTCGCCGTGGCCTGCCTGGCCGCGCTGTTCATTCGATTTCAGCCTTCCGGTAGCGCCATGGTGTTTCGTAGCGGAGAACAGGTCATCGTTCGCGCGACACCGATTTACGTCCGCGCACTCGGAGCCGCGGGCTGCCGCGTGAAGACAATCGGCGATCGGCTCGCGTTCGACGCTGACGAACCTGCAACCTCGGCGACCAACGACGAGGTCACCATCCACGTTCGGTTCACGTACATCGCGCCGGCTGCGGTGCCGAGCCGGTGGCCGTCCGGCGACTGGTGCAGTTCGCTGACCTCGCGCGTCGCCGCGGCGGCCGCGCGCGCGGCGGCAAAATCCACGACTTCGGACCTTCTCGATCGCCGCCGCCAGACCGGCGATGCGGTCGCCGAAGAGATCGAACGGGAGCTGCGCGACGATGGCGTGCCGTCCACTGGCATTTCCGCTCGTGTCGATCTGCCGGCCGGCTTCGAGCGTCTCCGGCCGATTCGACCCCTCGCCGATCAGGCCCGCTCCGCGCCTCCCGTGATTTTCATCGGGCTCGACGGTGCCGACTGGCAACTGCTCGATGGGTACATGGCCTCCGGCGAGATGCCGAACCTCCGGCGACTCGCGAGCACAGGAACCCGAGGGCCTCTCCAGACCGAGCATCCCCCGTTGTCACCGATCGTCTGGACGACGATGATGACCGGCGTCGGTCCGCTACAGCATCAGATTCTCGATTTCACCCGCTTCAATCCTCATACGCACGAGAAAGAGCCCATCACCAGCGACGAGCGGCGCGCGCCGGCGATCTGGAACATGCTCACCTACGGCGGCAAGGAATCCGCGGTTTTCGGACTATGGGCGACGTACGCCGCGGAGCCGGTACACGCGGTCAACGTCTCCGACCGGCTGTTCACCTTCCTCTACACGGACGTCGAGCGGCCGCCGGGTGTGGTCTACCCGCCGCAACGGCAGCGATGGGCGGAGCAGCACGTCGCCGATGCGGAGCGCGCCATCGATCTTGGACGCATGCATGAATACATGCCCTCGCTGACCGAAGACGATCTCGCGGCACTCTCGAAGACAAAGAATCCGTATGCCGACAAAGCCGGTGCCTTGCGCCGGATTCTGATCGAGACCGAAATCTACCGCCGGCTCTCGCTCGACTATTTGCGCAGCCGGGCGAAGATCCCCGATCTGACCATCGTCTACTTCCAGGGCACCGACACCATCGGTCACGAGTTTGCGCCATATGCGCCACCGAAGCAGCCACAAGTGACGCAAGCGGACTACGACCGATACAGCGACATTCCTCGGAAGTACTTCCATTACGTTGATGGAATCCTCGGTGAGTACATCGCTCTGGCGCAGCGGACCGGCGCGGTGATCGTGATCGCATCCGATCACGGCTTTCGCTGGAGCGAAGGACGGCCGGCGGAAATCTCGAGCACCGCGACGGCAACCGCCGCAAAGTGGCATCGTGACGAGGGGATCTTCGTCCTATCGGGTTCCGTAGCCGCAGAACGCCCGAAAGGGATCCGTGACATCTGCCGCCTTCTGCTGGCGCTAACCGGGATGCCGGATCTCGACTACTCGCGTTACTTCCAGGCCGCTACCGCCCCTCCCCCGCCACGGAACGATCAAGCGACCGCGGAAGATCTCGCAAAACTGCGTGCCCTCGGCTACATCGGATCGGACGAGTCGACACGCTCCGCCGTCCCTCAAAACGACACAAAGACCGCCGGCGCCTATAACAACGCCGGATTGATCCAACGCAGTGAGCACCGCGTCGACGAGGCTATCGCATCGTTCGAGCGAGCGCTTGCCATCGAGCCGCGCTACGCGTCGGCGATGTGGAATCTGAGCGAAACGCTGTTCGACGCAAACCGCGATCTCGATCGCGCCGACGCATTGCTGATCGCCGCGCTGCAGAACGGGCTTAACGATGCGGCGCGTTTTGTGATCGTGCGGTCCATCGCCTATCAGCGCTCGTCGCGCGGGGATCGCAGTCTCCGGTTGCTCGAGCAGGCAGTTACCGCGTTACCGGACGACGGTGAGCTCCGCATGTTCCGCGGCCGCTACCGGATGGACCGCCACGAATGCGCCGGCGCTCTCGATGATTTCCTGGCAACGGAACGGCAGCAGCCAGGCAACGCGCTCGCATTCGCGTCCGCGGGCCTCGCGCAGATGTGTAAAGGCGACTCCGACGCCGCGCGCGCAAGTTTTGAGCGGGCGCGCCAGCTCGATCCGAACATGCCGCTGCCGCGGTAGTGTTGTGCTACGTAAGTCTCTTGCATTCTCCGTAGAGAGTGCGAGCGTCTCGCCTCTAGCTAGCGGCATACATCAAGAACTAGTTGAAACACTACACTAGCTGCGGCGTGGGAAAGAAACACCGCGGAAGGCGCGCGGTATCGACGCGCGAAGGCGCGTCGAACAATCTAGCCCCTGGCTCGGCCAGGGGAATGGGTGGCGTAGCAGATTCCCGAGGCCGCGGAGGCGGGCGCCACAGATGAACCTTCTCGCTTCGAGCTCTGTTGCGACCGCCTTCGCGGCCTCAGATTCTCTCGCCGGCGATTTCCCCCTGGCCGAGCCAGGGGCTAGCTTGTTCGACACGCCTTCGCATGTCGACGCGCACAACTTCCCTTTGACCGGCCGCTCACAGGATGATCGTATGCATTTACAGCTTCACCTTCTGCACCGCCGTGCCGATCTCGTTCGACAGATCGTCGCGCATTGTGATCGCCACCATGAAGTCTCCTTTGTCGAGGCGCACGTTCATCTTGTACCGGAATGCGTCGCTGACCGCTTTCTCGTGCTCGGCAGGCGAAAGTGAGAGGTCGCTCGTTTGATGGTGGAAGCCGACGTTGTGACCGGCCGCATCGAAGATCGACAGGTAAACGTGTACACGGCCGACGTAGCGGCCGTCCTTCGGAAGAAGGGTGACCTTGGCCATCGGCATCGCCGCCAGCATCACCACGGCCGGCTTTCCCTCGGCTTTGAAGCCGTTGACGCTGAGCGTGACCGGAACGTCCGCCGCCGGCTGCAGAGCCGAGATCCGCAATCGCAGCAACCGTTCAATCCGCTCGTCGGTGGGCAGATCGAGGTAACCCTGCCGGTGAATGAGGCGAGTACCCGGCCGTTTCACGTGAACGGTGATGCGGTGATACTGCCGGTCCTCCTCATGACCAGGTTCGTAGCCCAGGAGATAGAAGGAGCCCGCCGCGGAATTGATGGCGTCGAACGAATCGCGGACCGTGTTCGAGGTCAGAAAGAGACCGCCGGTACCTTCGGCGATCGTGAATCCGGGCGAGGTGTCGCGAATATCGCTGTCGCTCGAGATGTCCATACCTTCGACGCCCCGGCCGGACGAGTGATACCCGACGTCGTGCTGGGGCGCCGCGCTCTGATGCGTTGCCACGCGAATGACGTGGATGCTCATGTTCGCGGCGTTCGCCTCACGGACGATCGCGCCGATCATCTTCGCGTTGGCCGTCTTCGTGTCCTGCAACTCGCGATCGGTGTCACTTGCAAACGAGCCGAAGCTCGTATTCAGGTCCATCGCTCCGGTGAGCAGAACCGCCAGTTTCTTGCCTCCGGCGGCCGCAAGAGCATGCGTTGCGTCGATGATGCCTCGCGCCGTGTTCGCCAGCGAACGGGCGTTGCGCGTGGTCCGCTCGCGCGACTCGAACTGTGCAGGGATGTCGAGACCACTGCGCTGGAAGAGCGAATCGTCGAGCATCGACCGGTCCATCACGTCACGGTAGCTCGTCGTCGCCGAGCTTCGAATCTTCGCGATCGCCGCGTGAATGGCCGGCTTGCCGAGGGTGAAGGTCTGCACGATCTCGAGTTGCTGACTGATCATGCCCAGCGCCCACTCGTAGCTGCCGTCGAACGTGCCGTCGATGAACTCGTCCAGCTTGCGCAGCGCGGCATCGCGATCCGATTTGTCGATGTAGTTGTTGTCTACCAGCAGGATCACCCGCCGGCGCGCCTGCAGATCGTTCCAGCTACGGGCACCCCCACGAGTTGCTCCGCGCTCGACGAACGCGAAGTTTGTAACTTTCTCCGGCTTGTTGTCTTCCAGGATCTCGAAGTCGTCAGGCTTCAGACCGGTAATGGTTTTCCCGTTCCCGTCGACGACCGACACGTCGACGTTGACGACTCTCACATCGACTTTCGCTGACGTTTGTGCAAGGAGCGGAAGAGCGATAACGAGGGAAGCAAGCCCTAGGAGAGGTCGCATACCGCGTCAGAGGCTGAGAGATTGGGTTGCACTGCCGATCTCGTTCGAAAGCTCATCGCGAAGCGTCATCACGATTGTGAACGCTCCCTTCTTCAGATGAACCTTCATCGTGTACCGGAAGTCGCCTACGCCTGCCAGTTGCGCCTCCGCCAGAGAGACTTCCTGCGTTTTGTGCAGGAAGCCGATATTCCGGCCGTTCCCGTCGAAGACCGAGAGGTAGACGTGGATGCGCCCGACGAAACTCTGGTCACGCGGCACGACCGTGATGCGAGAGAGCGGCATCGCGGACGTGACATTGACCACCAGGTCGCGGTCGACCTGGGCCGCCTCGCCGATCTGGACTTTGACAGGTAGCGTACCGAAACCGGAATCAAAACCGGCGCGTGCACGGAGCACCTCTTCCAGCCGGTCCTCCTGCGTCTCATCGTAGTAGCCGACGCGATTGGCCACTTTCACGCCCTTCCGCTTCACGCGGACTTTGATCGTGTGGTATTGCCGGTCACCGTTGTGGTCGGGCGAGTAACCGAGCGAATAGAAGTTCGACGTCTGGGAATCGACACGCTGGAACGAGCTCTGAAGATCGGAAGACGGCAGATACATTCCGCCGGTGCCGAGCGCGATCGAGAGTGGGATGGTGTCGACGTCGGCGACGTCGATCGGGTCGTTTCCGAAATTCCGAAGCAGCGCGCCGACGGCGACGCCCGACGAATGATTCGTGACGTCGTGCTGCGGCGCGGCCATCCCGCGCGGCCGGGCATTGACCACATTCACCGTGAAATTCGCGCCGTTTGCCTCGCGAACCATCGCCTCGGAGATCTCGGCAATCTGCTGCCGCAGCTCTTTCAACTCGAAGTCGTCACTCTTTTCAAAAGCGGTGAAGGTCGTGTTGATCTCCATCCCTCCGGTAAGCAGGATGATCGATTTCTTACCATCCTCGCCGGCGTACGCGCGGGCCGTGTCGACGACCGCGCGCGCGGTGTTTTGAATCGTCATCAGATTCCGGAAGGTCTGCTCCCGAGAGGTGAACCCCACCTTCTCCCGGTAGTCGACCGGCACAGTGACGTCGCCGGTCGTGATGAACCGCTCCGACAGAACCGACCGATCCATATCATTCTGCGACTCCGTACTGGGCATGGCGCGCACCTTCGCCAGGGCAGCCAGGATCAGCGCTTTGTCCGAAGTAAACGATTGAAGCACCTCGGCCGCGTGACCGATGGCCGCGATCGCCCACTGACCACCGGATGAATCGTCGAGGTGTTTCTCGAACACGTCGAGAGCATGGTTCCTCTCCACGCGTGCGAGATAGTTGTTGTCGACGATCAGGAAGGTCCGGCGGAGCGTGCCGGCCTGCGGCGCTGTATCTGACTTCGGCGCTGCCTTCGCTCCATCCACCGCATTTTGAACCAGCGCGAAGTTCGTCACCTTCTGCAGGCGGCCATCCTCGAAGACCTCGAAATCATCCTTGTTCAGGTCGGGAATCGGGTTTCCGCGGCCGTCGGTCGCGGAGACGTCGACGTTGACGACATGCACTTCCACCTGCGCCGTCAGCGGCGGGAGCGATCCGATGCTCTGCCCAAGAATCGACGGAGCGATGATGAGAACGAACGGCACAACCGCGGTGAGCAACCGGCGCATGAGATCCTCCCCCTGAAAAGGCTCGCCGATTGTACGTCCGCAAGGGACAGAGGGAGCACTGCGTTTGCGAGCTGTTCCTCATATGTAACAGCCTCATGCGGCTCTTGCGTTCGCTCTTGTGCAGACCCGCCGCCCTCGGCGGCCAACTTCGCGCGGCGCAAGACCAGGCCGCCGGGGGCGGCGGCCCTGCACGTCCTTCTCGTACTACAGCGGGATGTTTCCGTGCTTCCTGGGCGGATTCCGGTCCCGCTTGTTCCGCAGCATGCCAAACGCTGTGATCAGCTTCCTGCGCGTAAAGCGCGGCTCGATGATCTCGTCCACGTAGCCGCGCTCCGCGGCGATGTAGGGGTTGGCGAACTTTTCCTTGTACTCGGCGATCTTCGCCTCCCGCTCCTCCGTCCCTTTATAGAGGATATTGACGGCTCCTTCGGCACCCATCACCGCGATCTCGGCGGTCGGGTAGGCGAAATTCATATCGGCGCGGATGTGCTTCGAGTTCATCACGCAATACGCGCCGCCGTACGCCTTCCGCGTGATCACCGTGATCTTCGGGACGGTCGCTTCGGCAAGCGCGTAGAGCAGCTTCGCGCCGTGGATGATGATGCCGCCGTACTCCTGATCCGTTCCCGGCAGAAACCCTGGGACATCTTCGAGCACCAGCAGGGGAATGTTGAAGGCATCGCAGAAGCGGACGAAACGCGCTCCTTTGCGTGAGGCGTTGATGTCGAGGACACCGGCCAGGAAGGCCGGCTGGTTGGCGACCACACCGATGGAATGACCATTCAGCCGGCCGAAGCCGACCACGAGGTTGCGCGCGAAGTGCTGATGCACCTCCAGGAAGTGCCCGTCGTCGGCGATCGTCCGGATCAGATCGCGGACCTCGTACGGCTGGTTCGGCGAGTCGGGGATGAAGGCATCGAGGTGCGCATCGACGCGATTGACGTCATCGCTGGTAGCGACACGCGGCGGCTCTTCCATGTTGTTCGACGGCACGAACGACAGGAGCTCGCGGATCGTGGCCAGGCAGTCCTCGTCCGATTCCGCCGCGAAGTGCGCGACGCCGGAAATCTGGTTGTGCGTCTCCGCGCCGCCAAGCTTCTCCTTCGTGACCTCTTCGTGAGTGACTGTGCGGATCACGTCGGGACCGGTGACGAACATGTAGCTCGTCTTCTTCACCATCAGGATGAAATCCGTGATGGCTGGGGAGTAGACCGCGCCGCCGGCGCACGGCCCCATGATCGCCGAGATCTGCGGCACCACCCCCGAGGCCATGACGTTGCGGAGAAAGATATCGGCGTAGCCGCCAAGCGAGACGACGCCTTCCTGAATGCGTGCGCCGCCGGAGTCGTTCAGGCCGGCGATTGGGGCGCCGTTCTTCATGGCCAGATCCATGACCTTCAGGATCTTTGCGGCGTGCGTTTCAGAGAGCGAGCCGCCGAAGACGGTAAAGTCCTGCGCGAAGGCATAGACCAGCCGCCCTCCGATCGTCCCATAGCCGGTGACCACGCCATCGCCGGCGATGCGTTGTTTCTCCATCCCGAAGTCGGTGGAACGATGGACGACGAGCTGGTCGAGCTCTTGAAACGAGCCGGAATCGAAGAGAAGATCAATCCGCTCGCGGGCGGTTTTCTTGCCATCGGCATGCTGGCGCTCGATGCGCTTCTCGCCGCCGCCCAGCTCGCTCGCACGCTTCCGGCGCTCCAGCTCTTGAATGTCTTTTTCGATCACAGTGTGAAGTTCCGTTCCGCGGCCACGCGCTTCATGGCCTCGGTGACCTCGCTATCGGACGGCTCGCGGCTTCCGATCGATTTCAACAGACGGATCCGCGCTTCGGATTCGATGGCATCGTATGCCGCGAAGTTTTCTTCCAGGGTCCTGGTGACGACGTTGATGCCGATCTCCGCATCGCCGAACTCGACGAGACCCCGGTCTTCCAGCCGATTGACGATCGACCGCGCCAGAAATTCGATTTGTCGGATGCTCGTCGCCATGCCAGCGCCGCGATTCTAAAGCATCATCTCGACACCGAACGAACCGGCTGCAAAGGGGTACAGCACCGGCTCGCCGCGAGAGACCGCGGCGATGCGGCCCGCATCGATCATTGCCGGGTAGACGTCGTCGCCATCGGCACAGAGGACGTGAAGCAGCGTCCCTTCGGCCGGCGCGAGCAGCGCCACCGCCCGCGGAGCGTTCTCGTCGATGCTGCCAAACGGCAGCGCCCGGATGTTCAGCCAGGCCCGAACCGGACGGCTCGCGTAGCCTGGGCGATACCAGTTCGGCGGCGGATCGGACGTCACGGCGCGCGTCTCGATCGTTTGTCCCCAGCCATCGATTCCGCCACCGGCCTGTTCCATGGCGAGCTCGCCGATGAGCGACGGCAGCAACGCCGCCGCCACACTCGGCGCGAGCCGGACTCGCGATGGCGCCTCGCGCGCTTCCCCGGCACGAGCAAGAGCGGCTGCAATCGAACCGATGACTTCCGCATCGAACGTCGTGAGATCGATGAGCACACGCAGCGGAGGCTTGATCAGCGAAATGTGCACGCGCTGCGATTCCTCGGTCCACGTGACGCCGTTCGTCTCGTGCCGGGCGATTCCGGAGGTGATGATCACACGCTCGGCCGCTACCGAGTCCGGCATTTGTAGGGCCCAGCCGCGCTGGGCCGAACCCCCGTGGGAGGTGGGAGGAAGCGATGGAGGCTCGATTTTCCCACCCACCCACGGGGGTTCGGCCCAGCGCAGCTGGGCCCTACGATCGAACTGCAGCGGCCCGGCACGAAACACCCCGTCTGTTTCGCTCGCCTCCCCGGCCTCCTCGACACGGATCGTGATCCCGTTCTCGTACCGGACCACGCGTCCCCATTTGCGATAGCTGCCGGTCATGTCAGTGGATCCGTGATCATCACCGGCGCGTGCGATGCGACGTAGAGCTCCTGCCCTTCGCGCGAACAGATCACGCCGGGGTAACGGAGCGGCTCACCGGCCGCCCCCGAAAGAGCGGCGGCGATCTGCGCCCGCGTGCGTCGAATCGTGAAGGGGCCGGCGGTGGATACCGCAACGTTGATCGTCACCATGTCCGTGACGGGATCGTAGGCTCCTCCGGCGACGAGCTGTACTTCGATCCGCTGCTCAGACAGCGCGAATGGCGCGCCTTCCTGCCGGGCGATGAGGTGCGTCATCCGCGGCAGCGGTGTGTCCCGGAACGTCTCGCGCCGCGGCACGATGGGAACGTCGACTGAGAGCCACATCGGCCACTGCACGGACATGGCGGCATGCTCGCGGGCGTGACCGATGGCCTCGTGGAGCAGCACAGCGCCCGATCCGTTCTGCCAGACGATCGGCAGAGGGCCAGGCATCGTGTCCGGCTTCGCCGCGGCGAGCGCGCGCACCAACTCATAGTCATGAATCGCGTCGGAGGGCGTCGTCACGACCGACACACCACCGATCCCGACCGTCATCGTCGTCTCGATCGTCTCGGCATCGTTCTCGCGCGTGGCGCGGACGACCACACGCACCCGCGCATCAGGCATTGCGGCCACTGCCGGCCGCGCGGCTTCGATGGCATCGTCGCAGGCACTGGTGAGCAGCGTGTCGCGCGCATTGGCCGCCTCGATGATCGGACCGCGTTGCCGCGCCTCTCCATGCATCAGGCGCGACTCCACCAACTTGCCGCGCAGCCACAACTCGTCGCGGGAGGCGATGACGAAGATTTCCGGGAGGCGAGCGGGGGTCGGGGGCCGGAGCTCCGACGGATTCATCAATTGAACTGGAAATCGACGCGCTTGGTGTTCGGGTCGAAGGTCACCACGAGCTTGCGGTTTACGCCGGGCTCAAAATTCTGCGCGGGCAGCTTGCGATGCTCGTTCACACCGAGCGACGGGATGACCACCCAGAAGTCGAGGTCGGCATTCTTGGCCGGAAACTCCTTGGTCACGTTTACCTGACGCGCCGCATGGGTGTGGATGAACCGCCGCTCGTACCAGAGGTTCTCGCGCGCGACCTCGTCGGCTCCGACGCGAACGATGATGTTGCCATCCGCCACTGTGCTGTTGAAAACCGTCGTCAGCGAGGCAGGGCTTGCCGGCGCCGGGGCGGGCTGCAGAGCGCGCGTAGACGTCACCTGGCGCGGCGGCAGAGATGTGATCGGCCCGACCGTCTGGGTACGCGGTTGCGTCGATGTCCGCGCGGCGCGCGCTGCCGCCCGCTCAGTCTTCACCCGCTCATCTTCCTGCTGGGCCAGTTTCAGGTACTGCGCCGCCGCGTCCGAATTCTGGTTCAGATGGAAGGAGTCGGCGAAGAGCGGGATGGCCTCGGCGTATTTCTTCTGGTTGTACAACACCATCCCCTCGTCGAACTTCTGCTGTGCGAGTACAAGCTGCTGCCGGCCGGCATCATCCTGCTGCTGGACCTGCGACAGTTTCTGCATCACTGCGGTGATCGCGGGCGAGTGCGGTGCCAGTTTCAGAAGCTTTTGATAGCGGTCGGAGGCGTCGGTGACGCGTCCTTCCCGCAGAAGCCGGTTCCCCTCCTCACGAAGTCTTCGTTCTCTCGCGACCTTTGCCTCGGCGCCCTTGTCGACCAGCGGGACGGAGACCTGCTTCGAGCGGAGCACCAGCATGGCCACGCCCAGCGCCGCGAAGAGTACGACGGCGACGACGATGAAGATGATCGGATCGATTCGCAGCTTCCAGATCGGAGTACCGGCCGCTTTCGCCGGTTTGACCGGCTTCGTCGCGGGCGCCGGCGTCGCCACCGATTTGGCGACGGCGGGACTCGGATTGGTATCGTGCGGCATTGCCGCATCGCGCGTGGCGTTGTGCGATTCCGCTTCGGGGAAGGGGATCTCCATCGTCGGCAGCACCGGCAGCTTTTCGTGGTCGGCGCGAGTGACGATGGTGGCATCAGCGAACATCGGCTCGTTGGAACGGACTGGCCTTTCGCCTCGGATCACCGCGCGCAGCGCGGTGGCCATGTCCTTGCCGCGTTGATACCGTTTTGACGGATCCTTCTCCAGGCAATGCATGACCACGTCCGAGAAGCCTTCGGGAATGATCGGGTTGATCTCGTGCAGCGGCGGAAACGGCTCATGCACGATCTTGTACGAGATCGACGTCAGCGAATCGCCGCCGAAGGGCTTGCGGTGCGTGAGGCACTCGTACAGGCAGATGCCGAGGGAGAAGATATCGCTGCGGCCATCGACCGGCGTCCCCTTGATCTGCTCGGGCGCCATGTAGTTCGGCGTACCGAGGAATTGACCGGTCGTGGTCAGATTGGCCGCTCCCGAAGTGATCTTGGCGATGCCGAAGTCGGTGATCTTGGCGCGATTACCCTCCAGAAGAATAATGTTCGCCGGTTTCACATCGCGATGAACGATCCCTTTGGAGTGGGCAAAATCGAGCCCCTCAGCAACCTGAGCGACGATGTCGGCGGCCTGTTCGAACGATAGAGGCCGTCCCTGCGCCAGCACCTCTTTCAGGTTGCTCCCCTCGACGTACTCCATGGCGATGAACGAGACCCCGGAAGGTTCGTCCACCCCGATGTCGTGTACCGTCACGATCGAGGGGTGGTTGAGGATGCCGGCGGCCTGGGCCTCACGGACGAAGCGTGCCTGGAACTCCCTGGTGTCCTCATCCTCTGCGTGCGCCGAGGGGCGGATCGTCTTCAGCGCGACAAGCCGGCCGATGAGCGGGTCCTTCGCCAGATAGACGATGCCCATCGCTCCCTTGCCGAGCTCCCGAACAATCTCATACCGGCCGAGCTTCACCTGGTTACGCTCTCCCCCCGCGTCAGCTCCCGATTCGTGGGAGATGCGTGAGTCGTCAATGATAACCCCCACGCCAGGACCGGCGCGCCTCTCGTACTGGACTGGTTGGATTCCGTTGTGGCGGTGCATTTTAAATTATGATTCATCTCCTTTTTTGTGAAATCGCCTTGCGAGGACTGCAGACATGAAGGTCTATTCGGGTTCTGAGATCCGCAATGTGGCCGTGGTGGGTCACAACGACACCGGGAAAACGACGCTCGTTTCCCAGCTCCTGTTCAACGCCGGCGCCATCACACGGCTCGGCAGAATCGATGACGGGACCACCGTCACCGACTTCGATCAGGACGAGATCGACCGCAAGCATTCCATCTCCACGGCCGTGGCGTTCGCAGAGTGGCAGAACACGAAGATCAATCTTCTCGACACCCCAGGCTTCGGCATCTTCGTCATGGAAGCCCGCACGGCGCTGCGCGTCGCCGACTCCGCGGCCATTGTCGTCAGCGGCGTCACCGGCGTCGAAGTGTCGACCGAGCGCGTCTGGAAGTTCGCGGACGAGTTCGAGCTCCCGCGGCTGGTGATCATCAACAAGATGGACCGCGAGCGCGCCTCCTTCACCCGCACGCTGGAATCGCTGGAGAAGAAGTTCGGCAAAAACCTCGTCCCCATTCAGATCCCGATCGGTGAGGAGAAGGACTTCAGCGGCGTCATCGACCTCGTGTCGATGACTGCCTGGAAGTACGCCGCCGATGGTTCCGGCAAGTACGAGAAGGGCGAGATCCCGGCGAACCTGAAAGACGACGCTGACCAGTGGCGTACGCAACTGATTGAAAAGGTCGCCGAGGGCGACGACACCCTGATGGAGCGCTTCTTCGATCAGGGTGGCCTGTCACAGGAAGAGCTGCTCGATGGACTGAAGCGCGAAGTCAGCCATCACCAGATCTTCCCGGTCATCCTCGACTCCTCGGCGCGCAACATCGGAGGCCACGCCATCCTCGACGCGATGGTGGCGTTGCTGCCGCCAGCCGATGAGCTGAAGACCATCGAAGGGAAGGACCGGAAAGGGGAGCCGATCACCTTCGACCGCCGGGCCGAGGCCTTCCCCGCGGCGCTCGTATTCAAGACTTTCTCCGATCCCTTCTCTGGCCGCGTCTCCCTCTTCCGCGTCTTCTCCGGCACCTTCCAGTCAGACCACACCTACTGGAACACCACCAAGGACCACGAAGAGCGGGTCGGCAAACTGCAGGTCGTCCAGGGCAAGCAGCAGTCTCCTGTTTCGGAGCTCCGTGCTGGCGACATCGGCGCCGTTGCGAAGTTGAAAGACGTTCATACCGGCGACACCCTGGCCACGAACCAGCACCCCATCGCCCTCGAGCACATCCACTACCCGGAAGCGGCCATCTCGTTTGCCGTCGAGGCCAAAGCGCGTGGCGATGAGGACAAGCTCGGCGTCGCCATCGGACGCATCATCGAAGAGGACCCGTCGATCAAGTTCAGCCGTGACGAACAGACGAAAGAGTTCCTCATCTCCGGACAGGGACAGCTCCACGTCGAGATCGTTGTCTCGAAACTGAAGAAGAAGTACAGCGTCGACGTGATCCTCCATCCGCCGAAGGTCCCCTACCGCGAGACCATCACCAAGCCGGCCGACGCTCACGGACGCCACAAGAAGCAGTCCGGCGGTCATGGACAGTTCGCCGACTGCAAGATCACGGTCGAGCCGCTCCCGCGCGGCGGCGACTTCGAATTCGTCGACGAGATCTTCGGCGGCTCGATCCCGCGCCAGTACATCCCGGCTGTGGAGAAAGGCATCCAGGACGCGCGGAAGAAGGGCTTCCTGGCCGGCTTCCCGATGGTCGACTTCCGCGTCCGCCTCAAAGACGGCCAGTACCACGACGTCGATTCGTCAGAAATGGCGTTCAAGATCGCCGGATCGCTGGCCTATCAGGAAGCGATGGAAAAAGCCCGGGCCACGATCCTCGAGCCGATCATGCACGTCGACATCACCGCCCCCGCCGAATACATCGGCGACATCATGGGCGACCTCAACTCCCGCCGCGGCCGCGTGGAAGGGGTCGACGCCGAGGGAGAAGCGCAGACGGTAAAGGCCCGCGTACCGCTGGCCGAAATGCTCACCTACGGCTCGACGCTCCGCTCGATCACCCAGGGCCGCGGCAGCTTCCACATGGAGTCATCTCACTACGAGGAAGTCCCGCGCAGCCTGCAGGACAAGATCATCACCGACGCAAAGAAACCGCCGGAGGCAAGCGCGGCGCATTGATGCGGCTGTTTTAAGCTTGAGAGTCGCACTTCGATGCACAACGCGGCGTGACCATTGCACGGAGCGGCAGCGCCTCGGGATGACGGACGCCCCGATAGGCTGGATGCGGCGGCCGGACTGCTCGGGCGGGTGTGGGAAATGATACCGGCGCGAGTCAAAAAGCACCGCACGAGGTGCTAAAAGCACCGCGCGAGATTCAAAGAGCATCGCGCGAGGTGCTAAAAGCATCGCGCGAGGTGTCAGGAGCAGCGCGCGAGCTGTCAAAAGCAGCGCGCGAGGTGTCAAACACAGCGCGCGAGATGTCAAACACAGCGCGCGAGGTGTCAAACACAGCGCGCGAGGTGTCAAACACAGCGCGCGAGGTGTCAAACACAGCGCGCGAGGTGTCAAACACAGCGCGCGAGATGTCAAACACAGCGCGCGAGGTGTCGAACACAACCCGCGAGATGTCAAACGAATTGCGCGAGGTGACATGCACATCTCGGCAGGTTGCCGATGCAGCACGCTTACCTCAGAACCAGGCACGCGTCCGCGGCGGTGACAACCAACCTGTCATTCCGAGCCCGCCGGAGCCGCGCCTCGATCCGCTGACCAATCGCGCAGGTCAACCCACGCGGCGCAGGACGGCGAGGAATCCCCTCCCCGAAACCAGGGACGGGCGGAGGGATGCTTCTATCTGGGTAATCTGCGGATACGCTTCTTGGGAACAGCCTACGCGCTCGTCCCACCATCCACGCAAATCACCTGCCCCGTGATCGCGCTCGCATCATCGCCAAGCAGGAACGCGGCCGCGGCGGCGACTTCGGCGGGCTTGACGACCCTTCGCATCGGAATCGCGCGGATCATCTCTTTTCTCACCTCGGCATCGAGCTTCGCGATCATATCGGTCTCGACCAGACCCGGCGCGACGCAGTTGACGCGGATACCGCTCCGCGCCACCTCGCGCGCGAGCGACCGCGTGAATGCGATCAGCGCCCCCTTCGCGGCCGCGTAGTTCGTCTGGCCGATGACGCCGTACAGTCCGCTGAGCGAGGTGATGTTCACGATCGCGCCGCGGCGTTGTTTCATCATCGGTGTCAGCGCAGACTTCGTCATCGACATCGCGCCGTCGAGGTTCGTCTGCAGCACCTCGCGCCACTCCTCGTCTGTCATGTTGTAGAGCAGCGCATCGCGCCGGACGCCGGCGTTGTTCACGAGAGCGTCTAGCGCGCCGAACCTGGCGATGACCTCGTCGACGATGGCGGCATTCCGCGCCGCATCGCGCACGTCGCCCTGTAACGCCAGCCCGTCCGGCAGATCGCGCGAGGTTACGTAGGTGAAGGCGACGTTCCATCCGTCGCGCGTGAGTCGTTCGACGAGCGCACGGCCGATGCCGCGCGAGCCGCCTGTGATTAACGCGGTTGCGGGGCTGCGAGGTTTGGTGGTCTCGCGGTCTTTTGCCTCAGACACCACGCAACCCCGCAACGGTGTAACTCCTCAACCTCACGATTCCTCCTCATACTTATCCTTCAGCGAGGCCACAACAGTCGGATCTGCCAGCGTCGTGACGTCGCCCATGGCGCGGCCTTCGGCGATGTCGCGCAAGAGGCGGCGCATGATCTTTCCGCTGCGGGTCTTCGGGAGGTCGGTGGTGACGAGGATCTTCTCCGGTCTGGCGATGGCGCCGATCTTCTGGGAAACGTGATCCTTGAGTTCCTTTTCGAACTTCGCCGGATCGCGCTTCGCCTCCTCCAGCCGCGATGACTTCACGATTACGAACGCGGCGATCGCCGTCCCTTTGATGTCGTGGCTGATGCCGACGACGGCAGCCTCGGCCACCGACTGGTGATCGACCAGGGCCGACTCCACCTCCATCGTTCCGATGCGATGACCTGCGACGTTGATCACGTCGTCGACACGGCCGAGAAGCCAGAAGTAGCCATCCTCGTCGCGCTTTGCTCCGTCGCCTGTGAAGTAAATGCCAGGCCACTTCGCCCAATATTGTTTCTCGTACCGCTCCGGATCGCCCCAGATGCCGCGTAGCATCGACGGCCAGGGGCTGGTGATGGCGAGATAGCCGCCGCCCACCTTCACCTCGTTGCCGCGTTCGTCGAGGATCTTCGCGTCGATGCCGGGGAAGGCTCGCGTCGCCGAGCCCGGCTTGGTGGCGACGAGGCCGGGGAGGGGCGTGATCAGGATCGAGCCAGTCTCGGTCTGCCACCACGTGTCGACGATCGGGCAGCGCTCGGCGCCGATCCACTTGTGGTACCACATCCAGGCCTCGGGGTTGATCGGCTCGCCGACCGATCCGAGGAGGCGAAGCGACGAGAGATCGTGCGCCGCCGGCAGGGCATGGCCCCACTTCATGAACGCGCGGATGGCTGTCGGCGCCGTGTAGAAGATCGTGATCTTGTGCTTCTCGATGAGCGACCAGAAGCGGTCCTGCTTCGGCCAGTCGGGCGCGCCCTCGTAGACGAACACTGTCGCGCCGGCAGCGAGCGGGCCGTAGACGACGTACGAATGGCCGGTGACCCAGCCGATGTCGGCCGTACACCAGTAAACGTCATCCTCCTTGAAGTCGAAGATCCACTTGCATGTGGCGTAACACTGGGTCAGATAGCCGCCTGTGGTGTGGACGATTCCCTTCGGCTTGCCGGTCGTGCCGCTGGTGTAGAGCGTGTAGAGCATCTGCTCGGAGTCGACCCATGCCGGCTCGCAATCCGCCGAGGCCTCGAGCATCAGGTCGTGGTACCAGCAATCGCGGCCGGGCTTCATCGATATCGTGTCGTCCAACTCCTCCGCGGCAGCGCGGCGCATCACCACCACCACGTGCTCGATCGCAGGGCAGTCATCCGTCGCCGCGTCGGCGAGCCTCTTGAGCGGCACGAGATTGCCGCGCCGATAGCCCGCCGTCGCGGTGATGAGCACCTTCGCCCCCGCATCCTGAATCCGGTCGCGCAATGCCTCGGAGGAGAACCCGCCGAAGACGACGGAGTGCGCGGCGCCGATGCGCGCGCAGGCCAGCATGGCCACCGCCGCTTCCGGCACCAGCGGCATGTAGATGGCGACCCGGTCTCCGAGCTGTACGCCGAGGGACTTCAGAACGTTCGCAAACTTCGAGACCTCGGCATGCAGTTCCCGATAGGTGAATGTCCGCACATCGCCCGGCTCCCCTTCCCAGACGATGGCCAGCTTGTCGCCGCGCGTCGCCAGATGCCGGTCGAGACAATTGGCCGAGGCATTCAGCTTCCCCCCGACGAACCACTTCGCATACGGCGGCTCCCACTCCAGCACCTTCGACCACTTCGTCTGCCAATCGAGCTGCTCAGCCCACGAGGCCCAGAATGCCTCGCGGTCGGTAACGTCGTAGACAGACTCGTCGTTGATGTTGGAATTCCGACGAAACTCATCGGACGGCGGAAAGGTGCGGTGCTCCTGGAGTAGGTCGTCAAACTGGTCAGACATGATGGTGGATTCTAGCGTAGCGCTCGTAGCGCCGGCGGCTCGCCGGCCGGCCCGGCGGCGACGGCGTGTCGATCATTAGCACTGGCCAACGTCTTCCTCCGGCAGATGGGTCTCCTCACCATGTGCAAGGCTCACGACTTCATCCAGTATCGTTGAGACCACCAACTGCAGAGCCGGATGCGGAGATCTGCACTGCGGTTCGGAGGGATAGGGACCCTTAACCCGCTTTCCAAACCCTTGAGCAAGAGCAGGTGTCGGCTCCTGCCGAAGGTTAGCTTCGCTTCAGAAGGTGGATTGTTCCGCTGACCGACACAAGCGCTGGATCGGCATTCGAGTATTTCCTCCCTCGTTGGCCCACGAACTCCACTCTTAGTAGATCGTCGCCTTCAAACATTAGATCGAGTGTGAAGACATGCTCAACCACACCTGTCAGACGAAGGTAAAGAACAAGTAGGAGGCGTGCGGCACGCAGAAACGCCTCGCGATCCTTGCCCGTTTCTCCGAACAAGTCTGGCAACGGCGACGCCATAGCCTGAAGCGGCGTGTTCATGCCTCGGATTAGAACCTCTAGCATGGCGTCGTTCATGTGTCCAACGGTGTCCGCGTGGTCGCTCACTCGTGACTCGTCTAGGAGAATCCGACGAGCGCGAAGTGTAGCAATCTCATCAGCCGAGTGGCCGGATGTCGACATTTCCATGAGGCCAGCGCCATAGTCATTCTGACTCGGCGCGATCGTGAGACTCCAGCGTTCAGTGCCTGCGGCGTACTCCTGTTTCGCTTCCCTTACCCTTCCCAGAAACGCGGAGAGGCCGAACGCCACGCCTACTTCGTGGTCACGGTCATTTCTAAGTTTCGTAAGGAACGCAGCCTGCTCAGGGGTTGCCGGTGAGAGCGTAAGGACGGTTGCGTTGTCAGTGTGCGCACGTTCGAGTGGGATGAGATACGTGCCGTGGCCAGCAAAGCTCATCAGGAGCGTTCGCGAAACATCACCTGAGGGAGAGCTTGAAGTAGCTCGAGAGGGCAGCGGTACTGCAGCAATAGTTTCGGATGGAGGGAGCACTTGTATCTCCCCGAGTGGTGGTTTGACGACCCGAGGCTGACTCGTGAGATGTCGGTACAGTGTTTCGTAACCGCTTGGCTGACTCACGTCATACCGAGTGAATGGCTGAAGAAATGTCGGCACGAAACGGACGTCGCCTGTGTCAAAGATCAGCGGAAGAAACTTATCGTTGCGTCCGCCGCTCTCGTAGAGCGCTTGTGTGATAATTACGCCCTCCCAACGCGCCCCCAATCCCCGACCTAACTCCTCGTCACCTGCGACGCGTCGTGCGTACACTTCGGTACAGACGACGAGCACGAACTGCGCGGCTTGAATCTGAGCGTTCATCCAAGCTGGCCAGCCTTCGGATGGCGACACTTCGTACTGGTCCAGCTTGCAATCGACGCCGTGTGAATGGAGTCTATTTGAAAGGTCGAGCACTCGCTGAACATGTTCAGGCGAGTCGTGGCTGTAGCTGATGAACACGCGAATCGGTCCGCCGACGGTGACAGGAGCGTCATTCATATACGGGATTTTATCCCCTAACCCGGTTGACGTTCTTTTCGCTCAGATCGTTTCACGTTGATAGGTGCCGCACTTTCAGATCAGAGGTATACTCACGAAATGAGTGAGCCTCATTTTATCATCGTGCAGCTCGGCGACGGCTACGATGCCATTTCGAACATGCACGGTCGTTTCACGTCTGTATCACTGCTGGGTTTCGGCTCTCGCATTCGGGACGAAATGCGCCTAAAGTTCGGTGTAGACAGTGTTGATGTGGAATTTAGCCCTTGCGACTTGCTACGGGCAAAGTTTGTCGAGTGCGGAAAGTGCCGTGGCACCAGTCGCGTTGAGTCGAACGCTACAGCTGGTCAATACCTCGGGGATGAGTTCGGAAGCATCGACTGGTCGTTGAAGGCGACAGAAGTTTGCCCGACATGTGCTGGGCTTGGTGTCGAGATCCCTGGCTTTTGGCAAACGACGTGTCCAACGGCTTGAAGTTCGTTTGCTCAGCCGCGCACGGTCTTCACGCGGGCAGCAGACCAGCCTGCGGGCTGCCGTCCCTACGTTGGCCAGCGTCGCTGCCCCTCATCAATACTGCATCTCAACCTGCTTGAAGCACTCCCGTTCTGCGATCCGGTTCACGCCGCCGACAATCGTCTCCTCGGGGCGCCGGTTCAGGAGGTTGTTGCCGAAGATCGTGAGACGCAGCGCGCGATCCTTTCCGCCGGTTGCGAACGGCAGGTCGTAGCTGACGCGCGCGTTGGCCAGCGCATACGACCGGCAGTGGGCGAGTGGTGAAATCGGTGAAGCAGGAGCGGGTGCCGAACCAGTCGCGCGGCGCTTCGTAGCGGCTGCCAGATCGGTGGATTCTAGCGGAGTACAATGCCCCGATGACGGACGATGAAGTGAAAGCGCTCCTCGACGCAATCCGCCAGGAGAGTGCGGTCGCGCACTCGGAGACACGGCGCCACTTTGATGATGCTGTGGCCCGGGTTGAAAGCCGGTCTGATGCCACGGCTAAGCGGATCGAGGGCAAGTTTGATGTTGCCGTGGCTCGCCTCGAAAGCAAAGTTGATGTCGCCGTCGCGCGCCTTGAAACCAAAGTCGACGCCGCCGTGTTACGCCTCGAAACTAAGTTTGATGTCACGGCCGAGCACCTCGAGAATAAGTTCGACCTCCTTGCCGAGACCGTTCATTCCATCAACGAAAAGTTCGAGAACCGAACCCTCATGCTCGACAAGAAAATTGACCAGACGACGACCGAGACGCAGGCGTTGATCAAGTTCCTGTACGACGAACATTCCCGGCGCATTCTGGCGCTCGAGAGTCAACAGCGGAAGGCGTAGCCCGCGATCAGTACCGCATCTCCACCTGCGCGAAAAACTCCCGCCCGGTGATCCGGTTCATGACGCCGACCATCGTCTCCTCCGGCCGCCGGTTCAGGAGGTTGTTGCCGAAGATCGTCAGGCGCAGCGGGCGGTCCTTCCCTCCGGTTGCGAATGGAAGGTCGTAGCTGACGCGCGCGTTCGCGAGCGCATAGGACGGCAGTGGGTGGGTGGTGAAATCGGTGAAGCCGGAGCGGATGCCGAACCAGTCGCGCGGTGCTTCGTAGCGGCCGCGCCAGGCCACCTCGAACGTGCCGCGGAAGCCCTTGAACGGTCCGCCGTAAGCGCCGAGGTTCACTTTGTCCTTCGGCGAATAGACGAACTCGAACGGTGTGCCGCTGGAGTCGACTCCTCTTCCCATCTGCGACTCCGACTGGTGCGACCAGTTCACGAAGCCGGTGACACGTTGCGCGAAATTCGAGCGAAGCTCCAGCTCTCCGCCGGTGATGCGCGCATCGGCAGGCTGGTTCTCCCATCCCAGCGACGACGGATTCGGCGGAGCCGCGAAGTGCTGCACGATGACGATGAAGTCGTGGAGCCGGGAGCGATAGAAATCCGCCTTCAACGAGACTGTCGGTGAGATCTGATACTCCCCGCCGAGGTCCCACGTGCTGATCTCCTCGGGGGAGAGGCTCGGGTTTGGCTTGAAGATCGACAAGGGGAACGGCGGGATGCCGATCTGCGTCGAGACCGTCAAGAACCAGCTCGACTGATACAACTCGCTGAAGGTCGGGAAGCGGAACGCCGTGGAGTAGCCGCCGCGCACGACCAGCCGGTCGTTCGGCGTATAGACCAGCGAGAGCCGCGGTGACGTCTTCGCGTCGAAGAGCTTCGTCTTGCCGTCGTAGCGGACTCCGGCCACGGCGCGCAGCGTGTTCTTGATGATGTCGAACTGATCCTGCGCGTAGACGGCGACCTTGTCATAGCCGGAGACGACGCCTGCATCATCCGACAGCTCCTGCCTATGGCCGGCACGGTCGAGCCGCCTGGCCTCGATACCGGCGAGCAGGTCGTGGCCGGGAATCATGTGAAGGCCGGTTCGAAAATCGCCAATGGCCTGATAGCCGTGATCGGCAGGCTTGGAAAAGTCCGGCGACTCCTGCGCGGCGTGGCAGCCGGCGCAATGCATACCGAAGCGGTGGGACCAGGAAACGTCCGCCGAGTACGTGACTGGAGCGTCCTGAGGCGCATGGTTGTATTTCAGCGACACGGCATCCAGCGTTTGTTTCAACGAATGCGCGGATCGGAATGCGGTTGTCGGCGGTAGTCCTACGTCGGGTGGGAAGACTTCTTCAAATCCGTCGAGGCGATCGTCATGTCGGAATCCTGAGGCTTGCCAATCGCCGACTGTGGCTTTCAGGAAGATGTCCGCGGCCTGGTACTTCGAGCGGTCGTCGGTCCAGAACTCCTCGGGAAACATCGTGCGAAGAAAGCGCACCGCTCCGAGAATCGAGCCGCGGGCGATTTTCTGCCCGAACTGCGCGCTGATCTCGCCTGTCGTCCGGCTGCCGCCGTAAAGCTGCAGATCGCCGCCGGCCAGATCCTCTCCGGAAAGGGTGACCAGGTTGATTACGCCCCAGAACGCGTTCTCGCCATAGAGGGACGATCCCGGTCCGCGGACGACCTCGACTCGCTTGATGTTCTGGACTGGAAAGAAATCGAAGGCAGGGCTGAGCGGGAGGCCGCCTGTATCGCCGGAGTTGAACGGCGCGCCGTCGATGAGCAGGAGGATGCGATTCGAGAACGGGTTTTCACCGAAGCCGCGGATGTCGATCGTCTGCAGCATCGGGGTCCAGCGGACGTTGACTCCGGCTACGAGGCGGAGCAGGTCCGGCACCGTGCCGGCGCCCGACTCGTGGATCTGCTTGGCCGTGATGACCGTGACGGCGCTCGGTGCCTTCGAGATCGGGATCTCCGTCTTCGTCGCCGCTTCGACCTCGAGCTGCTCCTCGCCGAACAGCGTCACTTCCCCGATGGTCTTCGGCGTGGTTGGCTGCGCTCCGAGCGCGAGCGGAATCGCAGCGATCAGGAGCGCGGTAACAGCGGCGCGCAGATGCATACGGATGAGTCTAGCAGCGGAGCGTCAGGCGGCTTGCTGGCGGCCGTTGAACAGCCGCCGGGGAGATTGCCACGGTTCAATCGCCGCAAACGCATCCATCCACCCTATAATCCCTCCACCCTTGACCTTCGCACGTAAGTACGTCATCCGGCTGCTCGTGCCGCCAGCGGTGGTGGTCGGTCCTCTGTCGTACATCTTTCTCAGCCAGGTCATCGGGACATCGCACGGCGATTGGATCATCGGCCTCTTCGCGATCTTCTTCGCAGTGGGCGCGGTGGTGACATGGATTGTGCTGGCTCCGCTGGCCAGGGACGTCGCCGAGGCCGTCCGAAAGGAAAGGGACGTTTCGGAGCCGGCATCGTATTGCCTGGAACGGACGGAGACGCTCACGCTGCTGCTTTGGGGCGCAGGCGGCGCCCTCTACTCCATCGTCGCCGGTCTCCTGGTAATGCCGACAGCTCTTGGCTTTGGCTACTTCCTTGTCTCAGCGCTCATCGGTGCGTTCCCGTCGGTGATTTGGGCATACGCCGCCGGCAAGCACATGCTCGCCGAGCACGCCTCGCGTGGCGGCGTGCTGCGTTACACCGGCCGGCGGCTGTCGCTCGGGCGCAAGATCGCCATCGTTTTCATCGGCTCGTTTCTCATCTCATTCGCGGCGCTCGTGGCGCTGATCTCGTCAAAGGTCTCGACGTCGCTCAAGGAGCTGGCCATCTCCTCGGCGTCGGACCGCTTCCAGCGCGTCGCCGACAGTGCGAACCTTTCCGCGACGATCAACCCGGCAATCGTCGACACGCTCCGCGAGTACGTGCCTTCGGACTATGCGGTAGTCATCATTACGACGCGTGGAGTGGTGCGCTCGAGCATTGAGGATGCGCTCACGCCCGACGAGATCGAGGCCATCCGCAGCATCGGAAGGGGCGACACCTCCGCGTTCATCTCACCGCATGTGGCGATTTTTTCCAAACTGAAAGACGGCTCCATCCTGGTGCTGACGATTCCGTGGGAGCCGTACAAGAACATCCCGCTGCAGATCACTTTCTATACGCTGATCGTCGCGCTTTTTACTCTGGGAGCGTTCATCGCGGCGGTGTTTTTCTTCTCTCGCGACCTCTCGGGGCCCGTGCGCGCCATCCGATCGCTGGCCGCCGAGATGGCGCAGGGCAACTTCAACAGGACGCCACGTGTCTTCTCCGACGATGAGGTCGGCGATCTGGCAGGCAGCTTCAGCGAGACGCGCGACAACCTGAAACGCCTTCTCGGACGCGTCGGTGGCGGTGGGTCGACCATTACCGAAGGCGTCCGCGTCATCACTGTCGGCACTGAGTCGCTGTTGCTCCGTGCGCAGGACCAATCGAACCTGACCGAGAGCTCGTCGCTTGCGGTCGAAAATGTCCGCGGGGGTATCGGTGGAGTGCTCGACGCCGCCGACACCGTGGCCGGGCTGACGCAGGATGCATCGAGCCGCGCCCTCGAGTTGCAGGCCTCCTCCGAAGAGGTGGCCCGCAGCATGGACTACCTCTTCCAGTCAGTCGAGAAAACGTCGTCATCGACTACGGAGATGAACGCCGCGATGATCGGAATGTCACAGCGCACCGATGTTCTGGCCGGCATCGGCGACGAGGTGCTGTCCTTCGTATCGGAGATGGATTCCACCATTGCCGAGCTGCGGGTCAGCGCGCAGGCGACGGCCGACATCTCCCGTCAGGTCCGGGAGGATGCCGAGGCGGGCGGGGGCGCGGTGGCCAAGACGGTCGAGGGTATCAACATCTCGCGCGACGTTACCAACAGCACCGTGGAGACGCTCGACGAACTGCAGCGAAGCGTCGGCCAGATCAGTCAGATCGTCCACGTCATCGAAGAGATCACGAACCGGACCAACCTGCTTGCGCTGAACGCGGCAATCATCGCCGCGCAGGCGGGCGAGCATGGGCGCGGTTTCACCGTGGTGGCCGACGAAATCCGCGAGCTCGCCGAGCGGACGCGCGGCTCCACGAAAGAGATCAGCTCCATCGTGAAAGCCGTACAGACAGGATCGAAACAGGCCGCCACCAAGATGCAGGAGAGCGTCAAGCGTGTCGAAGCGAACGTCCATCTGGCCGACGATGCCTCGGCGTCGCTGGTGAAGATCGTCGGCAGCGCCGGACACTCCTACGAGATGGCTACGAAGATCTCGCGTGCGCTCGAGGATCAGGCCCAGGCCAGCCGTCATCTGCACGAAGTCGCATCGCGCATGTCCGATCACATCTCCGAGATCAACCGTGGCTCGCGCGAACAGGCGAACGGGACACACCTTCTGGCATTGGAGGCCGAACGCGTCCGCGAGATCGCCGCGCAAGTCCGGAACGCCACCGACGAACAATCGCTGGCAGGGCGTGGCATTACTTCGGCCCTGGAAAAGATCTCCGAGGATGCCCTCGCCATGCGTGACTCCCTTGACCGGCAGCTCCGCGAGACCGATCGCATCGCCGACGCCTCGAGGACCATGCTCGACTTCGCCAAGGCCAATGACGCCATCGCCCGCGAGTTCAACGCCACCGTGCAGAGTCTGGTCGCGAGCGGAGAAAACTTCGAATCGGAAGTGGCACGGTTCCAGTTTACGGGGGAGAAGAGTTAGTCGGGGGTGTGGGGTGTGGAAGAGAACTGGGGTTCCCTGACCGAATCCTGCTCCCACCCCCCACCCCTACTTCTTCTTCCTCGGCGTCGTCGCCGCGATGTACTGCGTCACCTTGGCGCGGAAGTCTTTCGCGGCCGCAAGCATCTCTGGCTCCGTAATCTTTGGCATCAGCGCATCGATCATCGCCAGCGCTTCCTGGAACTTGCCGTCGCTGACCTTCTCCACGGCTCGTTGAAACTCAGAGATCTGACCGTTGACTGCATCCGTGTGCTCGTTCGCCTCGAGGTGTTCTGTGATTTGTGCTTTCAACTCCTCGTCAGTCGTCTGCGCCGCCACGCTGTTCAGGATCTGGGCGGCCTCGGCGTGTTTGCCGGCCCGGTCCAGATCGCCTGCACGATTGATATCGGCGACGAAAAGATTCTCACGCGCCTGCCGCACCATCTCCGGATCAGCGACGCGTGACAAGGCTTCGAACCACTTCGCCGCGTCTTCGCGCCGGCCTGCGCGGGACTCGAGCAGGATGAGATTGAAGATCGCGCCGGTCTCAGACGGCGCGATGGCCAGGCTGCGTTCGAGCGCGGCGACGCCCGGCTGAGGATCGTCATTCGTCATTGTGTACGTCGCCCCCAGGCCCGAAAAAGCGGTCGCCGATGAAGGGTTCAGTTCCGTGGCCTTGCGAAAGAGATCGCGGGCTTTGACGACGTCTGCAGGCGGTGCACTGGCGTTGCGTCGAGCGCTTGCTTCCAGCCGGCGCAGGATCGAATCACCGTAGAGTATGTACGGCAGCGGGTCGCGGCTGCCGAGCTGCACGGCTTTTTCGAAATACGTCTCAGCCTCGGCGTTCTGCCTCTGCCATGACTTCGCCACGCCCAGCTCCGCGTACGCGCTGGCGCTTGACGGATTCGCTCGTAACGCCGTGGCGAGGAACGCCTCCGCGTCGCCGAAGTGAGGCGTCTGCGTGTGCAGGAGAAGATCGGCAAGCCCCACCAGCAGAGCGTCGCGCGCCAGCGGTTGCGGCACCGGCACTTCTTTCGCTTTCAGCTCAGCCATCGTGTAGCGGACGTAGTTCATCGTCAGTGCGCGGATGTAGTTCCGAAGTTCGCGCTCGAGATCGTTGTACGACCCGTGGAACGCGGTGCGGAAGGCATCGTCGATCGTTCGCCCGCTGGCGATCAGGCCGGCATACGTGCCGAGCTGCTCGCGCCGCTCCGCGCTGCCGATCATCAGGTAATGCACCAGCGCCCACGACTCGGCGTAGAACACACCCACCCGGTTGCCCTCGTGATACTCCTTCGATTCGTGCGTGATTGCGAAGAGGTCTTTGAGCGGGATGAGCGGCCGCGTGCGCAGCCAGACGATGTGCTCCGCGATCGGCATGCCGACGTCCACGGTTTCGTTGTGCGTAGTGAACGTCGAGTAAAACTCAGCGATCCCCTCGTTGAACCAGAGCGGCACGTCCGCAGGCACCGTGTTGCGGAGAAAGTAGTGCGCCAGCTCGTGATAGATGATGTGATCCAATCCCGATGCGCTCCCGTCGATCAGTACGAGGTTGCCATCGCGGTGCGGGAGGAAGACGCCGGAGAGATGCTCGGACCGTCCCATTGCCGCTTCGCAGTACGTCGCGAAGTCCCTGCGGTCGCCGAAGATGAAGACCCTGGTCGTGAGCGGCGAACGGACTTTGAGATTGGTCACGACGGACAGCACGTCACGAAGGCGAATCAGACCCGAGGCGATGTTGCGGGTGGCCGTGTCGCTGGCGTTGCTGTAAATCGTCAGCTCATCGATCGGTAGAGTCGTCCATCGCTCCTTCTCGCGAGGCGGCTCAATCGCGGCCGCGGTTGCAGCCAGCAGAAAAAGCGTGAGAACCGCGAGTGAGCGGCGCATAGTGCTTCGGAGTTTTGTCGATTCGCTCCAGAGCGTAGCACGTCGCCGGCACTCAGGGTGGTGGCGTCCCATGAAGAGCGAAGGATGGCACTCCGCCGAAGTTGCGAAGTAGACTTCGCGCCATGAACAACATGAAAGTCGGAATCCTCGGATCGGGAGACGTCGGCAAGTCATTCGCGCGCGGATTCGGCGCGCTTGGTCATCAGGTGAAGATCGGCTCGCGCTCGCCGGAGAAACTGAGCGAGTTCGTCAGTGGCGAAGGAGATCGAGTCTCCAGCGGGACGTTCGAAGAGACGGCGCTCTTCGGTGATCTCATCGTCATCGCTACGCTCGGCGTGGCAACCGAAGAGGCCATCAACCTGGCCGGCAAACAGAACTTCGATCACAAGGTCGTCATCGACGCCACGAACCCGCTCGACTTCAGCAGCGGCGCGCCGCGCCTTTCGATCGGCCATACCGATTCCCTCGGCGAGCAGATTCAGAGCTGGCTGCCGGACGCGCGCGTGGTGAAGGCCTTCAACACGGCCGGCAATCCGCTCTTCTTCAAGCCGGAGTTGCCGGGCGGTCCGCCGGACATGTTCATCGGTGGTAACGACGCCGGGGCCAAGAAGCTCGTGTCTCAGGTCTGCGATGCTTTCGGCTGGGGCGTGATCGACCTCGGTGGTATCGAAGCCTCCCGCTACCTCGAGCCGATGTGCATGGCCTGGGTTATCCACGGAGTGCTGTCGGGCTCATGGGTTCACGCGTTCAAGATGCTTCACAAATAATTTCTTCAAAACCACATCCGTTCACCTCTTCGCAACAGCTCTGACCGCCGGCAGGAGTAGCATTGCCCTTGCCGGCTGGTGCCAAAGGAACATTTTCCTGGAGCCGAGCGGAGAAAAGTTTTCAACAGAGAGGTTCTTTCGATGCGCAGACTCGCAGTCGCTTTCCTCTTTCTCGTTTTTGTTTCTACATCTCTCAACGCGCAGTACTTCGGCCGCAACAAGGTCCAGTGGGAGCACTTCGACTTCAAGGTTCTGAAGACCGAGCACTTCGACATTTATTACTACGACCGTGAAGCGGATGTGGTGAACGACGTCGGACGCCAGGCGGAGCGGTGGTACACGCGCCTGTCACGAACGTTCAACCATACGTTCACGCGCAAGCCGATCGTCCTCTACGCAAACTCCGCCGACTTCCAGCAGACCACGACCACGCCGGAGCTGCTCGGGGAAGGAACGGGCGGTTTCACCGATCCGTTCATGAACCGTGTCGTCCTGCCTCTGACCGGCGACTACGCGGAAAACGATCACGTCATCGGCCACGAGCTGGTTCACGTCTTCCAGTTCGACATCGCCTCGAGCATTACCAACAGCCGTCGCCGCTTCAATCTCGAGATGATGCCGCTGTGGATCGTGGAAGGGATGGCTGAGTACTTCTCCAAAGGCCGCGTTGATCCGCTGACGTCGATGTGGATCCGCGACGCGGAGTTGAACAACCGCCTGCCGACCCTTCTCCAGCTCCAGCGCGATCCGAGCTACTTCCCGTACCGCTACGGCCAGGCCATCCTGGCTTACATCGGCGGACGGTTCGGCGATGACGCCGTCGTCCGCTTCTTCCTGGCCGCCGGCCTGGCCAACCCCGAGGCCGCGTTCGATCGCGCCCTTGGCGTGCCGGCCAAACAGATCTTCACCGATTGGCAGGAATCCGCTCACGAGATGTACGCCCCAATCGTTGCCGACCGGCCGGCCGAGCCAGGCTCGCCGCTCATCGGCAGCAAGAAGGGCACACGCGGCAACCTCAACCTCGGCCCCGCTTACAGTCCGGACGGCAAGTACATCGCCTTCCTCTCCACGCGCGCCATCTTCGACATCGATCTCTTCCTCGCTGACGCCCAGAGCGGCAAGGTGCTAGGCCGCCTGGCGTCGACCGATCGCAACGGGCACTTCGAATCGCTCCGTTTCATCGATTCAGCGGGTAGTTGGTCGGCCGATTCACGCCGGTTGGCATTCGTCACCTTCGAGAAAGGCGACAACTACCTCGGCATGGTCGACGTGAACACGCGCAAGGTCACCAGCGTCAAAGTCCCCGGCATCGATGCCATCTCCAGCGTCGCGTGGTCGCCGGACAATCGGACGATCGTTCTCTCCGGTCAGTCCACCGGCGCCTCCGACCTCTTCCTCTTCGACACCGAGTCGAAGGAAGTCCACCGGCTCACGAGCGACAAGTACGCCGACTTGCAGCCGGCCTTCTCGCCGGACGGAAAAACGATCGCATTCGTGTCGGACCGCGGAAACGGACCCGACGCCAATCTCGATCAGCTCTACTTCCAGGGGATGCGCATCTCGACGATCGACATCGCCAGCGGCTCGATCAAGACTCTCCCGCTCTTCTCGAACGCGAAGAACATCAACCCGCAGTACGGACCCGACGGCAGCATCTACTTCATCGCCAATCCGGAAGGTCTGGCCGACATCTATCGCTATGCGCCGGACGGACGCGTCTACCGGGTGACGCGCGTGCAGACCGGCGTCGCCGGCATTACGGACATGTCGCCGGCTCTTTCGGTAGCGTTGCAAACAGGCGACATCGCCTTCTCGCTGTTCGAGAACGACAACTACAACATCTACAAGCTGGCGGCCAATCCGCCGACGATCGCCACGTCCACGACCGGCACCGCGCCGTCGTCCGCGCGCGCCGGGCAGCTCCCGCCACTGCGCGGGACGGGCTCGACGATCACCGCATACCTCCAGAATCCGACCGAAGGGTTGCTATCGGCCGACACGGTTTTCACTCAGGCGAAGTACCACGCCGGTCTCCACATCGCCTACCTCGGTCCGCCGACGATCGGCGTCGCCACCGGCGGTGGATTCGGTACTGGTGTGGGTGGGAGTATCGCCGCCTACTACAGCGACATCCTGGGCAATCACAACATCGGCGTCACGTTCGAGGGTGGCGGTACGTCTGGCGTCGGTACCGTCGCCGATCAACTCTCCGGCGAGGTCTTCTACCTCAACCAGCAGCATCGCCTGAACTGGGGCATCGACACTACGCATCTGCCGTATGTCAGCGCGTTCACGACGGCGGGACAAGTGCCGATTCTGATCAACGGCACGCCGGTACTCGCTGACGCGATTCAGCAGGTACGCCAGATTCAGCGTTTCGACGACGTCTCTGCCGTCGTTCAGTATCCCTTCAGTCAGACCAGGCGCATCGAGTTCTCGGGTGGGTTCCAGCGTCAGGCGATCAAAGAAGAGATCGAGACGGTCCTCCTGGTCAACAACACGATCATCTCCGATGTGACGCGGCATTCGCCGTTCGATGTTTCGCTGAGTCTCAGCCATGCCTCACTCGCCTTCGTTGGCGACAGTACCGCCTTCGGCTTCCTATCGCCCGTCCGCGGTACGCGCTATCACTATGAGCTGCAGGCGCTCTCGGGCGATCTCAAGTTCAAGACGGCGCTGGCCGACTACCGCAAGTACATCTTCATGAACCCGGTCACCTTCGCGATGCGTGGCATCTACTACGGACGCTATGGCCAGGATGCGGAGACCACGAGGATCTCGCCTCTCTACATCGGGCAGGACTCCCTCATTCACGGGTACAACATCAACTCCATCGGTCTCGACGAATGCGTCCAGCCGTCGCCAACATCCACGGCCTGCCCGGTCTTCGACCGTCTCATCGGCTCGAAGATCGGTGTGGCGAACCTCGAGGTCCGGGTTCCGTTGTTCGGCACCAAGCAGTTCGGTCTCATCAGTGGTTTCATCCCGACAGAGCTGTTCGGTTTCGCTGATGCCGGCGCGGCGTGGACCGCAGCGAAGAGCGTCAAGCTTCGTTTTGCACGCAATAACGCCACCGACCGCGTGCCGGTGGTCAGCGCCGGCGCCGGCGTGCGCATGCTGCTCGCCTACATTCCTCTGGAGTTCTACATGGCCAAACCGTTCCAGCGGCCGCAGCGCGGATGGGTGACCGGATTCAACATCATCCCGGGCTGGTAGGAGCTATCGATCCCGCCGAGTTCGAGCGCCTCGTCGCTGAGGCGCTCGACTCGCTTCCGGAACGGTTCGCCGAACTGCTGGACAATGTCGTCGTCGTCGTCGAGGAGGAGCCGAGCGCGTCCGATCTCGATGTGATGGAGGATTCCAACGGCGAATTGCTTGGCCTCTACCGCGGTACGCCGATGACGCGCCGCTCCTACGACGCCTTCCGGCTGCCCGACCAGATCGCCATCTTCCGCGGCCCGATCCTGCGCGTGACGCATGGGCCACGCGCAGCGAAACAGCAGATCCGTGAGACGGTGATCCACGAGCTCGGCCACTACTTCGGGCTCGACGATGACGAGATGATCTTCTGAAGGTTTGAAGATCGCTGTTCCTACTTCGTTGTTCTCCATCTTCCCCAGGCGACAAAGCCCGCCAGAATCCCCGCGGTCAGCGGGAACAGCGCCGGCACGAGATCGCCGCCTGCGACTGTTACAACCGTCGCACCAATCATGATGATCACAAGACCGGCGGCAGCCAGCGGCGTCAGGATGGGACGGATGTGCAGCAGCTCGGGAACGATGAGACCGATCGCGCCCAGCACCTCCACCACACCGATGAACCGCAGGAAGAGACCCGGCAACGCGATCTTCCCTTTCATCGCCGCGAGGGGAAGGACGAGTTTCGTCCCTCCAGCGAATAGAAAGAGGAGCGCCAGCAACACCTGAATGGTCCAGAGAGAGTAAGTCATGACCCGCGTCATCCGCGGCGATTCCACTCCGTTATTGTTTTCGAGAGTCGCGATTCCCATTTCTGCCTCCTTGATACCCGACTGAGCCTTGGCTCTATCTGGACGTCGAATGACCGGCGGCCCGGATCGACATGCTCGGCATGGTTTCCGGCAAGTACCTGCCATGCTTGTGCCCGGGTGGCCTCTGCCGATGAAGAAAATTGGAAGGGGAGAGAGAGAGGTCACTCGTCACTCCTCTCTTATGTGAATCTCTGTTTCCCGTTTGTAGGTTTGCCTGGCGATCGTGTCCGTCACTGTCAGCCGCACGTTGTAAACGCCGGGCGGGAGTGAGCTCACATCGATCGTGTTCCCGATCCCGTAGTGACCTGGTACGCCCTTCAGGGGAGTCGCCTCCGCGGAGACGGAAATGCCTTTGATCGATTTCGAAGCGCCTTCGATGTCGAGCTTCGTGAACATGTGAGGCGCGCCATCTCCGCCGAGGGCTGGATTACGGAGCTCGGTGAAAAGCCAGACCTCATCGCTCTTCCGGAAGGTTGCGCCAGGCTTCGGCACTACCTTCGTCCCGCCGAAGGCGAACGGATCGAGAGGTGACTGCGCGGCTGGTAGGATGTGAACGTCCGACGAAGCGATCAGGCGCGAGATGCCGCTGCTTTTCGCCGTGAGAGGCTCGGGATCGAAGTCGATGCGGGTGAGGGCGATGATGTCATCGCGCCGCGCCAGACCGAACGTCCCGTGACACTTGTGCAGCGGCAGAATGATCGAACGCTCGACTAGAAAGTCATGGTTCGAAGCGACGACTGGCTGGCGCTCGTTGTAGGTCGCGATCGTCTTCCCGTTTTCATCCGCGATCAGGCCGAAGAACGTCAGCCGCTCGCCCTCCTTGATGCTCCCGGCATCGTGCGGCGCGAGTTGGAGCGCCAGAAACGGCATCCCATCGGCTGCGATGAATTCACCCCAGGCCGCCTGAAGGTCGTTAGCTCCCGGCGTGTAGTGCTCGACCGCCGTACGGTATGTGGGAGTGAGCAGAGCTCGCGCCGCCGCATCGAACGCCCGCCGGGCCACGAGGACGTCATTGGACCGCTCGGCATCCTGCAACGTCTTCGGATCCCGCTCACTCTGTGCGAAAGCAGAGAAGGCCAGGAAAGGGAGCAGCAAGAGAGCCGGGCGCATGACGTCCATTATCCGCCACAGCAGCCAAAACCATTTCGCGCGAAGCGCTTTGGAGTGCGGCGGCCGCAGCCACCGCTTTGGGAGTGCGGTGGCCTCGTGACCTACGTTACCTCACGAATGAATCTCAGAAAGCACCGAAGGCCAAAATGGCCGTAGCGTTACCCCTTCTCGATCTTCAGCAATTCCTCATACGCCGGCAACGTCAGGAAGTCAGCCAGTTCATCGCTCAATGTCATCGCATCGAAGAGCGACGCGGCGCGGATGGCAAAGCCCTGCCCCCAACGCGCTTCTCCGAGCCGTTCGCGGATTGAAGCCATTTCCTCGCCGCGGATCTGTTTGTAAAGCTCCGAGGTAACCTCGCGGCCGTCGTCGAAACGGGCGTGTTGATGAATCCACTGCCAGAGCTGTGTGCGCGAGATTTCGGCGGTCGCCGCGTCTTCCATCAGGTTGTAGAGCGGCACGCAGCCAAGGCCGCCGAGCCATGCCTCGAGGTAGAGGATTCCGACGTTCACGTTCTGACGGAATCCCTTCTCGGTGATGGCGCCACCGGGCATCTCGAGGAGGCTGGCCGCAGTGATGCCGGCATCGTCGCGGCCGCGGTCGATCTGATTCGGACCCGGCATGTTCTCGTCGAAAATACGCTTCGCGATCGGCACCAGTCCGGGATGTGCGACCCAGGTGCCGTCGTGACCGGCGCGAACTTCACGCAGCTTGTCGGCCACTACCCGCTGCATGGCCGCTTCGTTTGCCGCGTCGTCATTCTTGATCGGAATCTGCGCCGCCATCCCGCCCATCGCATGAATGCCGCGGCGGTGGCAGGTCTTGATCAGCAGCGCGACGTAGGACGCCAGGAACGGTTTCTCCATCGTGACGCTGGCCCGATCCGGCAGCAGGAACCGCTCATGCGCGCGGAACTTCTTGATGAATGAAAAGATGTAGTCCCATCGTCCGCAGTTCAGTCCCGACGAGTGCTCGCGCAGTTCGTAGAGGATCTCGTCCATCTCGAACGCGGCCAGGATCGTCTCGATCAGCACCGTGGCGCGGATGGTCCCCGTGGGGATGCCGAGGATGTGTTGCGCGCGGAGGAAGACATCGTTCCAGAGGCGGGCTTCGAGATGCGACTCCAGCTTCGGCAGGTAAAAGTACGGCCCAGTGCCGCGCGCGACAGCTTCTCTGGCGTTGTGAAAGAAGTAGAGACCGAAGTCGAAGAGGCTCGCGGAGACCGGCTGGCCGTCAGCGAAGAGGTGTTTCTCCAACAGGTGCCATCCTCGGGGCCGGACCACGAGTGTGGCCGTCTTCTCATTGAGCGTGTAGTGCTTCGCGCCGGCCGAAAAGGAGATCGACCGCCGCACTGCATCGCGCAGATTGAGCTGGCCGTCGATGTTGTTCGCCCAGGTCGGAGCGTTGGCATCCTCGAAATCGGCCATGAAGACGTTCGCGCCGCAGTTGAGCGCGTTGATGATCATCTTCCGGTCGACGGGACCAGTGATCTCGACGCGGCGGTTCTGCAGATCGGCAGGAATCGGCGCCACCGTCCATTCGCCGCCGCGGACGGCTTTCGTCTCCGGCAGGAAGTCGGGCAACTCGCCGTCGTCGATCCGCTTCTTCCGCGCTTCCCGATTCGCCAGCAACTCTTCGCGGCGCGGATTGAATTCGCGATGAAGCGCCGCTACGAAGGCCAGCGCATCCGCCGTCAGGATCTCATCCCATTCGGGGCGGCGCTCCCCGAGCACATCAACAGTGTTCATGATGGAGTACCTGGGCACAGACAAGAGCACCTCTGCCACAAGAGATCGTCATGTGGCACAGACACTCTTGTCTGTGCTGCGCGGACTGTCTTACTGAACCGCGACTTCTTTTGCGCAGAACTGATTGTAGGAAGCAGTCATCTCAGCGGCGATGTCATGAGCGGCGCGGCCTTCGATCTGCCAGCGCTCGATCATCTTCACCAGTTCGCCGTCGCGGAACAGCGCCACCGACGGTGACGACGGACGGTATCCGACGAAGTACTCGCGCGCACGTGCCGTCGCGTCGCGGTCGTTGCCAGCGAAGACCGTGATCATCTTATCCGGGCGGACGTCGTTCTCGAGCGACAGAGCGATGGCCGGACGTGCCACGCCGGCAGCGCATCCGCACACCGAGTTCACCACCACCAGGACAGTTCCCTTCTTCTCCTGCATCACCGCATCGACCTCCTGCGGCGTCCGCGTCTCCTGAAATCCGAGCCGCGTCAACTCCGCCCGCATCGGACCAGCCAACATTTCATCGTACATAGCGCTCCTCCAGAGTCCCTGAAAGCCGAATCGTACCGGAAAAATTCGTGAGATGGGGGTGGGGAGTAGGGAGTAGGGGGTAGGGGGTGGGAAAGAGCGGTGAAGTGAATGTTGAATGGAGCGATCGGCCCCGATCCATTCAACACTCAACATTCAACATTGAACATTCAACATTGCCTTTGACTCTTTGACTCTCCCTCTCACCTCTTCACCGCGCGCCCCCGAACCATCCCCGCCAGCACAGCAAGGTCCCGCCCGTCGATCATCCCGTCACCATTCGCATCGCAGCCCCAGCTCGCGTGGATCGGCCCATTCTGCGCGGCGGTCATCGGACGCGGCCCGCCGGTCAGCAACTTCCCGAGCGCGTCCACATCCGCGGCGTTGATGATGCCGTCCCCGTTGCAATCCCCCCGCATAGGGACGATCAGCTTGTAGATCCCCAAGCCGCTGGCGAAGTAGATGATCCCGTTCGGCCCCTCCACGACGTCGATGATCGGATCGCTCTCGTTCTGGATCACAGCAACCGGATCGGGCACCGGATGCGCGTAGACGTCGGGGACGTAATAGAGCGCCTTCGTCACATAGCTGCCCAGCAGGTATCCATGATGGAGGATGGGATTCCGCCCGCTCAGCGGTGCCAGCCCGGTCGGCGCGATGACTACCGGGAAGACGTAGACCGGCGGACGAGTACCGGCCACCGGCGGCTCGTTGCCGGCCGTGGCCGGCCACCCGCAGTCGTCCCCCTCGGCCACGACATCGATCTCGTCGTCAGTGACGTCACCGTTGTCGGTCAGGATGACGCGCTTGGCCGTCGCATCCCAGGCCAGGTCGAACGGGTTGCGGAAGCCATGCGCAAACTGCACGGCCGAACCATCCGGCAGGATTCGCCAGACCTTGCCGCCGTTCCAATCCAACTCCGTCGCCACGATCCCGATGCCGTAATCGCCGATGGCGAGAAAGATCGACCCGTCCGGCGCCAGAACGAGATTGCCGCCGTGGTGCTCGGAAGAGACCCCGCGCTCGGGCACATCCTTGTCACACGCGAATCGATGGATCTCGCTCTCCGCGCCGGTAGTGAGATCGACAGACGAGACGACATCGTAGGTCTGTCCCGGCGTGGTGTAGTGAACGATGGCCGTGTTGTCGTCGCGCAACACCAGCCCGATCAGCCCCGAGTTCCCATCCGCCAGCGTCGGCAGATGCGCGACCACCGTCCCCGTCCCACTCGTCTCCTCGGGGATACCAAACCGGATGATGTCGCCGCTCTTGACGGAGTAGTAGAGCGTGCCGCGCGAGTCCAAGGCAAGGGAGGTGACGAACCCCGGCACACCCTGCAGGAGCTGAACGCGAAAGCCCGGCAGCGTCACTGCCTTCGCCGCCGATGCCGCCAGGAGATGGATGATGAGTAGCAGCAGAAGTCGCTTCATTTGCTCAGATCGACAATCGATATCCGTGCCAGCCTCTTCCCGGGAATGGAGATCCAGGGGGTCGGGTTACCAAAGACCTTGACGCATGAGGGCGCCACGTCGATAATCGCGCCCCTCACTGCGGCCGGAGCCATCCAGCCGCCGAAGCGTTTCTCACCAGTGTCGCGGGGTGGAGCAGTCTGGTAGCTCGTTGGGCTCATAACCCAAAGGTCGCGGGTTCAAATCCCGCCCCCGCAACCAATCCAACTTACCGAAAACTACGATTTCGCCAGCTACCGGCTTCTTGTCTACTCCGAATTCGGCAAATCCCCAGGTTTTCTTAGGTCTGATCCTCTTCGACCGACTTTGAACCGCCTTCGATCGCCTGGACCGTCGAACGCGCGCGGATCGTGACGCGCGTTTGGGTGCGCCAGCAGCGTCACCTCCAGCGCGTCCGCCACGCGATGGGCAGCAGCGACTGCAGTCCGAACACGTCGCGTGCGTCGCGATCGAACGACTCGCTCCAGACGTGCGTCTGATCCGATGCGCGAATGAGCTGGAAGGTCGCACGGATGCGATCGTTCTGCCGGCGCACGCTTCCCTCCAGCACAAAGTCCACCCGCAGCGATTTCGCGATCGCGCGAATGTCCTTGCTCGAGTTTAGGAATTGCTCGGCCGAGGTGCGCGCGACGCCGCCGAGGCGGTCGGGAGCGGCAGTCCTTCGGTGGATGCCGGGGTTGAAACCCGGCGGCAACTTTCGCATCGCGATGCAGCAGCTTCCTGACGAAACTTGCCTACAACCTGGAAACCGCTCTCTGATCTCCGGCAGTTGCGAGGTCTCCCCTCACGACAGGTGATCAGCCTGCCGCACGAGCGCAGCCAGCGCACTCCGTGGGCTACACCTGCCAGGCGTAGCCGAACTTCAGGAAGAGCGTGCGGTTCTGCTGCGTGAGGGTGGTCTGTGCATCGCCGCCGTAGGTGTCGGAATAGCCGAGGAAGAGAACAGTCTGGGGATTGACCTTATAAGAGAAGAGGAGTTGGTTGAAGAAGTCGCGGCTGCGGGCGTCTGTCTCGAATGAATAGAGGCTTGGGGTTCGGTCCACGTTGAGATGCTGGGCGATCCAGCGGACGAAGGTGCGATTGTTGAACTGATACGTCGCGCGGAATTGGGTTAGGTTCGCAGTAAACAGGCTGCCGCCGTCGACGTTGAGCTTCTCGTACGAGTGGTCGAGTTGCAGGCGGAGATGCTTTCCGGCGTTCCAGCGCACTCCTGGATCGACGCGCAGCACATCGCCCTGGCGTGCATTGGCGTAGTCAACCTGCTGGCCGGCGGTGATCTGGCTCGTGAGATAGACGTCAGGACTCGCCTGAAACTGACCGAAAAGCACCATGTGATCGGTGTTGAAGACGTGTCCGCGGTACGACTGGTCGCCCGGCACGACGTCGAGACGAACGAACGATTGACGCGGGCCCTGTGCCCAGGAGTAGAAATCAGCGTGACGGTCGAGGTGCCGGCCCGACTGGTCCTCGCTGTTGGCGGCCTCGACGCCCACACGCACCTGCGACCAGGATTTCTTCTCCGGATACCATGCGCGTTCGAGCGCGCCGCCACCCTCGCGGTAGTCGACGCGGGGGACGAAACCGAGATCGGCGCGGAAGCCTTTGGCCACATCGCGGTAGATGACGTAGTAGTACCACTCGCGATCGGAGTGCTGATAGACGGCGCGCAGCGCATGGCCGGCGAACTCATCGGCGCGCTGATGCGTGCTGGCCACCACCTTGACCGGATACTGCGTGGTCGAGCCCATGAGCTCCACGCGCAGGGCCTCGGTCTGTTTCCAGCGGAAGAGGACGTCCCCGCCTAACATCCGGTTGTGATAGCCATCGCCTTCCCGTCCCGTGTAGAAGAGCCCGCCGGTCGTGGAACCGAAGAGATCGCGGCGATAGCGGAGTATCGTTGAGAGGTTCTTCGCGTTTGTGGTGGCCAGTTCACTTCCTTGGCTGGAAGGGATGAGGAAGTTGGTGCGGCGGTCTTCCGTGACGATGACGCCCAACGCGTTTTTCCCGGCCTTGCCGGTGAGTTTGAGGCCCCAGGCAGGGTCTGCGATGTTGCGGCTGTAGATGGCGTTGAAGCGGGTCTCGAAGATGTCGGCGCCTTCCAGAAAGAAGGGGCGCTTCTCGGGGAAAAAGAGCGCGAACTGCGTATTCACAGCGAGCTGTGCGGCGTCGGCCTCGACCTGTGAGAAATCGGGATTGATGGCGCTGCTCAGAGTGAGGTTCGGTGTGATGCCCCACTGACTGGTCAATCCGAGCTCGGTTTTCGGATTGTCCGAGTGGAACGCGCCCTTCGGAAACCTGGTGCGTTCGGTCGTCTGCGAGGAGGTGATGGTCGGATCGAGCTCGATCGAGCGCGCGGGCCGCATGCCTTCGAGGCCCTCGAGCGTGGAAGCCTGGCAGAGATAGCAGTTGTTGGCGCGCGAGATCGGTGACAGCCCAAGGCGGTAGGCCTGGCTCCGCGGATAGTTGCGCACGGCGTCGATGCCCCAGGTCATCGGGCCGGAGGTGGGGGGAAATCGGAGGGAGGAGAGAGGGATGCGCATTTCGACTTCGTAGCCATCCGCTGTGATCCTTCCGGCCGAGTCCCAGATGGCATCCCAGGAGGAGTCTTCGTTGCCGGTCATCTCGTTCTGCGTGAGGTCCATCTGCACACCGACAGGATTGGCGAAGAACTCGAAGGCCCGACGCTGATCGTGGAAAGTGTCGAGGACCAGGCCGGCGAAATCGTCGTTGAACGCTGAGTCGCGGTCGGAGTAGCGGGCACGTATCTGCTTCGGTTCGGGGTCGTGCGCGCGGAATGCGGCATACAGGTTCGACACGTCGTAAGTGATCCACACCTCGGTGCGCGCGGGCGCCGGTCCGTTCTCGGCGGGCCGGGTCTCGTAAGCAAGCTCGAATGTCGGCGCCTTGCTCCAGACCGCCTCGTCTAGTACTCCGTCGATGCGAATCGCGGCAGAGGTGCGCTCGACATGGTAGGTGCCTTTAGTCTTCTCCTGCGCGTTAATGGATGCGGAAAGAATCAGTGCCGCGATCAGAATGGAAAGCCAGCGTGATGAGTGGTCAGAGGCACGATTGTTTGTCAAGTATCTCTCCTCGATCAAGATTTGGTCGCACTTACCGAATTGCAATGCGCAGGTTGCCGCAATGGGGCGCGGCTTCGAGCGCATAAGACAAAACTTCCGATGTCGCGGTTGCAATAGAGGTTGCAGTGAGGCTTCGCCGCTAACCGGAGGGTCAAACCTCTAATACGTGACCATTCACTAGAAGAAAGTAACGTTTCGGTTAACCCTCCGTTCTCATTCTTCACACGTTCAAATTCTGCTGGTGCGTACAAGACCGAATGCAGCGAACCGGCGACACTGTGAGCATGCAAAGACTTCTGATTACGATCGTGGCCGCGTTTCTCGCCTTGCCGGCCGCCGGGCAGACCGCGGAGGAGCTCGTCGAGCGTTACATCAAGACCCTTGGCGGAATCGAGAAGATCGATTCTGTGAAGGCGATCCGTCGTGTCGGCCGTTTCGATGGCGGCGGCGGATTCACAGCGAAACTTCTTCAGGAGAACGTCCGGCCCACTCGCGTGAGGGAAGAGTTTGCCTACAGTGGCATGGCCGCCATCACGGCCTGGGACGGCAAGGATGGCTGGACGATTCAACCGTTCAACGGCAAGAAGGATCCCGAAGAGCTCGACGAATCGAGCCGGAAAGGGATGGTCGAGGACGGCGACTTCGACGGCGTGCTGGTGCACTGGAAGACCGAAGGCAGCACCCTCGAGTATCTCGGCAAGGAGCCGGTTGAAGGAACGGAGACGTACAAGATCAAGGTCACCGTCCCTAACGGCGACAGTTACGTCTATTACCTCGACAGCGATTACTACCTGCCCATCCGATACGACACCCGCCGCATGGTGCGAGGTGTGGAGACCGAGTACCAGACCTACCTCGGCGATTACCGCGACGTCGATGGCTGGTTCCTCCCTTTCTCGGTCGAAGTCGGCGCCAAGGGAAGCTCGTCGCGTCAGAAATCGACGTGGGACACGATCGAGTTGAATGTGCCGATCGCCGATTCCCGCTTCGCAAAGCCGGCCGGCAAAGCCGGGAGTGCTCCGGTGGCAGCGGCGGCAAAGAAGGCCAACGGGCCGCGGCGTGGGGCGCCCGCGCTCACGGCTGAAAGCGATAACGATGCGGCCGCGGTCGATTCCGAAGCGATCTCGGGCCTCGGTGCCCGCAACATCGGCTCGGCTCTGATGAGTGGCCGTGTCGCATCGATCGATGCAGTTCACGAAGGCGATCGCCTGACGATTTTCGTCGGCTCGGCCAGCGGCGGTGTCTGGAAGTCGCAGAACGGTGGTACGACATTCAAGCCGGTGTTCGACAAGCAGCCGGTGCAGTCGATTGGTGCCGTGACCATCGATCCGAAGAATCCGAAAGTGATCTGGGTCGGCACTGGGGAAAGCTGGACGCGTAACAGCGTCTCCATCGGCGACGGTATTTACAAATCGACCGACGGCGGCGACAACTGGACGAACATGGGGCTGCACGAGTCGGAGCGGATCTCGAAGATCGTCATCGATCCAACCGATTCGAACACCGTATATGCCTGCGTTCCCGGAAAACTGTGGAGCGACAGCGACGAGCGGGGTGTCTATCGCACAGCCGACGGCGGCAAGTCGTGGACGAAAGTACTCGAGGGCATGAACGCATCCACCGGCTGCTCGATGCTCTCGATGGATCGCGCCAACCCGAAGACGCTATACGCGGGGCTGTGGGACTTCCGCCGCAAGGGCTGGACGTTCCGCTCCGGCGGCGATGGGCCTAACGCGCCGAGCGGCAGCGGACTGCTGAAGAGCACGGATGGTGGTACGACGTGGTCCGATCTCTCGGCCGCTGCGAAGGGACTGCCGGCGAAGCCATGGGGACGCGTGGCCGTGGCCGTAGCGCCGTCGAAATCGAACGTGGTCTACGCGTTCATCGAAGCGGATCCGCCAAAGAACGGGCTCTATCGATCTGAAGACGGCGGTGCGTCGTGGAAGGTGCTGGACCGCAGTTTCAACATGATCCAGCGCCCGTTCTACTTCGCGAATCTGATCGTCGATCCGAAGGACGAGAACAAGATCTACAAACCGGACTACGGCCTCATCGTCAGCATCGATGGCGGCAAGAGCTTCTCGCGCATCGACAATGCGCACGGGGACTTTCACGATGTCTGGATCGATCCGCAGAACACCGAGCACGTGATCACCGCTGACGACGGCGGCATCTGGTATTCGTACAACGGCGGCGCGCACTGGTGGAAGGCTGCGAACCTGCCGATCTCGCAGTTCTACCATGTGAGCCTCGACAACGAGACGCCGTATCACGTGTTCGGCGGCGTGCAGGACAACGGCTCGTTCGTTGGCGTGAGCGACAAGCCGGGCGGCGTAGCGAACTCCGAATGGGAGAACATGTACTTTGGCGACGGATTCTGGATGTTTCCCGATCCGACCGACAATGACTACGTCTACGCTGAGTCCCAGGGCGGCGACCTCGGGCGCGTCAACCGCAAGACGCATCAGATCCGCAATATCCGGCCGTTGCCGAAGTACAACGAAGGCAAGCTCCGGTTCAGTTGGAACACGCCGATCTCCATCAGCTCTGCCGGTGCCATCTACCTCGGCGCGCAGTATTTGTTCCGCACCCGCGACAAAGGCGAGACGTGGGAGCGCATCTCACCCGACCTCACCACGAACGATCCGGAGAAGCAGAAGCAGGAACAGTCGGGCGGAGTGACCGTCGACAACTCCGCGGCCGAGATGCACACGACGATCTACGCGATCTCGGAGTCACCGATGGACGCGAACCTGATCTGGGCGGGTACCGACGACGGCAACGTGCAGCTCACACGCGACGGCGGCAAGTCGTGGACGAACGTGACAGCGAACATTCACGACGTGCCGGCCAACGGTTGCATCTCGCGAATCGACGCCAGCCACTTCGATCAGGGAACGGCCTACGTCACGATCGACCGCCACACGTTCGGCGACATGAAGCCATACGTCGTGAAGACCACCGACTACGGCGCCACCTGGACCTCGCTCGCCGGCACTGGAACGCCGATGCGTGGATATGCGCACGTCATCCGCGAAGACCTCGTCAATCGCGATCTGCTCTTCGTTGGAACCGAGTTCGGTCTGTGGGTCTCCGTCGATGGCGGCCGTCAATGGGCCCAGTACAAGGGTGGAAACATCCCCGACGTGGCGGTGCGCGACGTGGCCATACATCCGCGCGATCACGATCTGGTGATCGCCACGCATGGACGCGGCATCTGGATTGTCGACGACATCACGCCGCTGCGAAATATGACGGCGGCCATTCTGCAACAGAAGTCGGCGTTTATCCCGGACCGTCCCACACGGCAGCAGCTGCAGGCATTCGTGTTCACGCCGCGCGGCAGCGCCGAGTTCATCGGCGAGACTCCGAGTGGCGACGCCGTGATCACGTACTACCAGCGCCGGCGGCACATCTTCGGCGAACTGAAGATCGAGATCCTCGATCCTGCCGGGAAGGTGATCGAGACGATTCCCAGCAGCAAGCGGCGCGGTCTTTCGCGCGTGACGTGGGGAATGCGTCTGCCGCCGCCGTCCGTGCCCGCGGCCGCGACCGTGGCGCAGTCTGCGCAGATCGGTCCGCGGCGTCTGCCCGGCATCTACACCGTGCGCATGACGAAGGACAACGAGGTCTTCACGACGAAGATCGACGTGGGCGCGGATCCGCGGTGGAACGCGACGCCCGCCGAACGGCGCGATCAGTTCGACCTGGCGATGAAGATCTGGAGGATTTTTGGAGACATGTCGTTCGCCGTGGCCCGCATCAACGGAGTTCGCGACGCGATCAATCAACGTGCGGCCGCACTTCCGGCGGATGACGCCCGGAAGGAGCGGCTGGTGACAGCGTCCGATCAGCTCGACACGTTGCGGCGGCGCATCGTGGCGACGAAAGAGGGCGGCATGCTCACCGGCGAGATCCGCCTGCGCGAGAATCTCGACGACCTCTATGGGAACGTCGTGTTTTACGAAGGGAAGCCGACGGCCACGGAGGTCGAGCGCGCCGGCGCGATTTCACGAGAGCTGGGCGATGTCATGCAAAGTTTCGAGGCGTGGGCCGCGAAAGAACTGCCAGGTATCAACAAGGCCCTCGGTAAGGTCGTAGTGAAAGTGCTGACCCGCGCGGACTGGGACAGCCGCAGTGCCGAAGAGGGAGGAGGAAGCAGCGGCGCGGCTTCCTCCTCCCGAGCTTTCGATCGTGATTAGGTGGTGATTCAGAAAAACGTTCGTTAGGCGGCGGCGGTAGCGGATGGCCCGCTACACGCCGCCGCGAAAACGCTGCCGGTAGGTGAGAGGGGTCGTCCCGAAGGCCTCTTTGAACCGACGGCAGAAGTGCGCCTGATCGGCGAAGCCGTGCCCGACGGCGATGTCGCGGATCGTCGTGCCGGTGTCGAGCAGTGCTTCGGCGGCGCGGTCCAGCCTTTGTTTTCGCACGTAGGCGCAGACGGATAGTCCGGCCAGGGAGTGGAACGCGGTGTTGAGCGTCGAGGCCGAGACGCCGGCCGATCTTGCGATTGCGGAAACGCTGAGGCGCGTGCCGAGGTTCGAAGAGATGAGCGACGTCGCCCGCTCGAACCATAGAGGACGATCCGTCATCCTTGCCGGCAGAGCGCGGGCGACCGTTGCCAATCCCTGGACGATCAGCGCCTCCATCATGTAGCGCGATGCCGGATCGTTCCGTGGAAACTCGTCCCACAGTCGATGCGGTATGTCGTCGAGAACGTTGCGGGGCAGGCGGAAGCTGCTCGTTACCTCGAACAAGGAACAGATCAGTGGCGCCGCAGCCACTTTGAACTCCACGACCAGCGCCGAGAACGGACCGGAGAGATAGGCGTCATGCGCGAAGGCTCGTGGGCGGAACTGCAGCTCGTCAGGTCGCAGGGTCTCCTCGCCATTGGACGAGATCTCGAGCAGGCAGCCATCGAGAACGAGGTGGAGGTAAGCCCGATCATGCACGTGGGGCGGAAATGCCTCTGCGCGCGCCGACTGGATGCGGCCGACCGTGAACGTGCCGCAATCCAGGGTCGTGCTCTCGATGGTCATCGGTGATACTACGCTTCGTAACAGGTGAGGTTGCACTGGAGCGCGGGCGTCTCGCCCGACGGTGAGAAGCGCCCGGGAGGTGCAGGATGCCTGACAGCATCAGACTCCATCCGAACGAATCCAACCCGACCAAACACTCACATCCCGCAGGATTCCCGCGCGGCGTCATTCTCTCAAATCGAAGGCATTCCACATTGGGTAGAGCGCGTGTCCATCGTGCCATACTGACTCACATGGGCAAGGAGTTCCACGAGTTCCGCGATCCCGTTCATACGTTCGTCATTGTGACATCCGACGAGCGGCGGATCATCGACTCGCGGCCGTTTCAGCGTCTGCGGCACATTCACCAGCTCGCGCTGACCTGGCTGGTCTATCCGGGCGCAACGCACAAGCGCTTCGAACACTGCCTCGGCGTGATGGACCTCGCTGGACGGGTCTTCGACGTACTCACGCGCGCGGAAAACCGCAGGTCGAGTGGTCGCCTGAGCGATATCTTCATCACGTCTGACTCGCGCGACCAGAAGCATCAATACTGGCGGCAGGTCGTGCGCCTCGGTGCGCTCTGCCACGATCTTGGCCACATCCCTTTCTCGCATGGAGCCGAGAATCTTCTGCCAGAGGGTTATCACCACGAGAACCTTTCGCTGGACGTCATCCGGTCGACCCGGATGCGAGAGCTGTTCGAACGATTTCCTGTGCGTGCTGACGACGTGGCAAAGTAGCGGTCGGGCCGTCGAAGTGGAGAGACGCTCCGTTCACAGCGTGGGAAGAGCTGATGAGCGACATCGTGACCGGGGACGCATTCGGTGTGGATCGGATCGACTACCTGCTCCGCGATACGAACATCGATCCGAACAAGCCCGACTCTGCTTCGCCGAAGCCATTTCGCTTCGCGGTCGAGCGTGAGGGCGGCAAGGTCGTGTCCTCGCTCCAGGTCTCGCACATCCTCGGCAAGCTGCCGAAAGCGATCTACGACGACGTCTTCATCGTTCCTGAGATTGAAAAGGACGCGAAACAGTGGCTAACTGAGAACCTCCGAGGTATCCTCGGAACGCGGGAGGAGTCATGAGTAACGAGCACTATCGGCAGGCGGCGATCCTTTCCGCATTCGTGGAAAAGGTGCGCTCCGCCGGACATGCCTGCGGTGAAACTCTCATCCAGAAAGCGGCGTTTGTGATGAAGGAACTGTTCGGCGTCCCCCTTCACGATGACTTTCGAATCCACTACTACGGGCCCTTCTCCTTCCAGCTTCGGGAGCGCCTGGCTTCGATGGAAGCCGATGAAATCGTGGTGGTTCGGCCCCGCGAGATGGGCGTGACGTATGACGTCGGAGACCGATTCCCGCAGCTTCGCTCGCGTTTTGCCAGTGACATTGCGGCGTCGGCGAAGGCGATCGAGTTTGTGGCGCGCGAGCTGGGATCGCTGGGCGTGAAGAAACTCGAGCCGCTGACGACAGCTTTGTACGTGACCCGGCAGCAGCCCAAAGGATCCGTCGACGAACGAGTACAGAGTCTGCGCCAGATCAAGCAGCATATCGATGAGCCAGAAGCGCGTAAGGCAGTCCAGACTGTCGACCACTGGCTTATCGCAGTGAATTGATCCGCCTGAGCGCGCCGGACCAACTCTTCCCCTACACCTACACGGTCAAGCCAAAGAGCCGCGATGTAGGCCAGTTCTGCGCGAAGCCCAGCAGTGGAGTTTCCCCGACAACGGGGATCGCGTCAGGAGTTTTCCTTTGCGCGTGTCCAGAATCGCCATGATCACTCACCGGGGTGCACCTGCTCGGAGTGCCGATGGCAGCATGCAAGCGACCGAGGAAGTGCTCATCGAGTCGGAACGGAAAGGATGACGACGTTCACCGATTGGCGAAGCAACGGCCTGATTTATTCGTTCCGCTGGGACGAACGGATCCAGATCGCCCGTGTCGGGGGCCATTTGAGTTGGGGTCGGATCTGGAAAATCAACTTAACGGACTGAGGCGATCCTGCGTTAAGTTGACTTTCCAGATACGACCCCAAGTTACGATACCGCCGAAGAGCGAGGCTATTTCGACGGGGTTGCCGTGGTGCGAGATGGGCGGGAGCTTGAGTACGTCGGGTAAGCGGAACTCGGCGAAGCCGTGGTCGGCGTACTTCATCAGCAGCTCATCGAGGATTCCTCTCGCGTCGGGACCGAAGCGTTGAAAGAAGTCACGATCACTTGTTCTGACGCGTTCGGCGCGCTCGCGCCTGGTGCGGAGGGGCGCGTTGAACGCAACGTGGAGCAGGAGGTCGAAGGCGTCTGTCTCGGGCTGCCGGGTCGCTCGTGCGAGATGTTCGAAGTCGATGCCGCGTTCGGCGAGGCGCTCGATGATCTCGCCTCGTGACGTGGAGTCCTGCCATTTGTCGCGAAGCTCGATCGCGCCGCGGCAGAGGGTGCGTACTTTGTCCCCGACGTACTCGCGATAGTTGCGCACGAGCAGTCGGCCGTCCGGTCCGAGTTCATGCACCGCTTCCGCGGCGATCTAAACCTGCACGCCGTCGACGTAGTACTTGCGTCGAGCGCCTTCGGAATCGTCCTTGATCGAGTCGATGCCGGTTGGAAGGTCTTCGAGGGGCACGTCAGGAACGGGAACAGTCTTGCTATCGAGCGTTTCGCCTTCTGCGTTGATTTCCTCTTCGGTGATGAGTGCTGGCCACCCGTCGAAGTCTGGGTCGGCGAAGAGGCGGGTCGCGCTCCCGGTGTAGTCGAGGATGTCGAAGAAGTACTTCTCGTAGTCTGGCTGGAGTCGTGTGCCACGACCGATGATCTGCTTGAACTCTGTCATGGAGTCTACGACACGGGCGATGACGATGTTGCGGCACGTTGGCGCATCGATGCCCGTCGTCAGGAGTTGTGATGTGGTGAGGATCACCGGAGTCTTGGTCTCGACATCTTGGAAGCGGCTCAGGTGGCCGATGCCGATGGCTCCTTCATCGGCGGTAACGCGGCAGACATAGTCCGGGTGATCTTTGACGATGTCAGCGTTCGTGTTGTTCAGCGCGCGTCGCATGCGTTCGTCGATGACCAGGGTTGTTTCAAAGTCCTTGGTCCCGTACTCCCCGTCGCGAATGAGTTGACCGTACCGGTCCGACTATCCTTTTGCCGGCCGCCAGCCGGTCGCGTCGATGCTGGAGACGATGCGGTGGACGCGGTACGGTGCGAGGAAGCCGTCGTCAATGCCTTGTTTGAGGCTGTACTGGTAGACGGGGTTGCCGAAGTACGCGTACGTGTCGATGTTGTCCGCTCGTCGCGGCGTGGCGGTCATGCCGAGCTGGAACGCCGGTGCGAAGTACTCAAGGATCTCGCGCCAGTTGCTCTCGTCGCGGGCGCTGCCGCGGTCGGCTTCGTCGACGATGATGAGGTCGAAGTAGTCGGGTGCGTACTCCCGGTAGAGGCCTGGCCGATTCTCGTCGCGCGCGTCTTGCACCGCCCGGCACGATGTGTTACCTTATAGGTAACATGAGTCACGTAGAGTGAGTTACCCCGCGGGGAACACATGGACGTTCAAACAAGAGATAAAGATCTTCGTGCCGCGCTCGCCGACGATTCCGCATGCAAGCGACGGTTCGGGGCAGAGATGGCTAAAAAGCTCCGACTGCGCCTGGACGCACTCAAAGCAGCGGAGTCCCTCGCCGACCTCTGGCCGCCGAAGTCTGGACCTGAGCGGTGCCACGAACTCAAAGGCGAGCTCAACGGGACATTTTCTATCGACCTGAAACAACCATATCGATTGCTCTTTCGGCCCCTGGAAGCGGAGGTGCAAAAGGACCGTTCTGACGAACACCAACGATGGAAGTCAATCACCGCAATCGAGCTTCTAAGAATCGAGGATACTCATGGATAGCCCTCAGCGAACTATTTTCGAGTCGGCAGCTGCCTCGCACCCCGGCGAGACCGTTGTAGAGTATCTCGACTTCTACGGCTGGTCACAGCGTGACCTGTCCCGCCGTACTGGTCTCACACCAAAAACGATCAGCGAGATCTGCAACGGAAAGGCACCCATCACGCCACCGACCGCACTTGCCTTTGAGCGAGCCTTGCAGCGCCCGGCGCATTTTTGGTTGAACCTGCAGCGCAATTTTGAGGAGGCCGAGGCTAGGCGCACGGATACCGCGAGACTTTCGGGGTGGGACGACTGGGTTCGCACATTTCCGCTCAAGGAAATGCGACGGTTGAAGTTCACCCTTCCGCCCGGTCGCTCAGACGCCGACATCCTCTTGAACTTCTTTGGTGTGTCATCCCCTCAGAGCTGGAATCAGGTGTGGAAAGCGGCCGACGTCGCCTATCGACAGACACGAAAGTTCACCACCAGTCCGGAATCCGTTGCAGCTTGGGTTCGGGAGGCAGAGCTTGAGTCTCGCGAGATCGAACTGGCTCCTTTCGACGAGGCAAGGCTACGCTCGATACTCGGAGAGCTTCGGCAACTCACTCGCCTCTCAATCGACGTCGCCATCGACGCAGCGCAGAAGTTGTGCGCCACAGCTGGTGTCGCGTTTATCGTTGTCGCGGGGCTGAAGAACACGGGCATTAGCGGTTGCACGCGGTGGCTCTCTGATCGCGCTGTACTTGTCGCTCTGACATTGCGCTACAAGACCGACGACCAATTTTGGTTCACGTTCTTTCATGAAATCGCGCATGTCCTGCTCCATCGCGGCAAACGCTCCTTTGTGGTCGACAACGCCGCGGAAGATTTGGGCGACCGCGTTGTTGACCCAGAGATGCAGCAGTACGAGACGGAGGCCAATCGATTCGCGGCGGACACGCTGATTCTGCCTCGACGCTTGGCTGAGTTTATTCGCGCTGGTGTGTTTACCAGCGAGGCGTTGCATGCATTCGCTGAGAGTGTGGGGGTGGGACCTGGGATCGTTGTCGGACGTCTCCAGCATGACGGAGTGTTGAAGCGACACCAGGGAATTACGCTCAAACAGAAACTGGCCTGGAGTTTCTCCGAGGAAGGATAGGCACATGGTAGGAAAGATCTTCATCACGCGTAACGGCTATGACCCGCAACTGGGGAAGCATGTAAAGGATCCGTATCTGGATGGTTCTCGCGCGACCCTTGGTGGATGCCGTCCCGACGTTCGTCGCCGGCTCGTGATCGGCGATCATGTTTTCGTGATCTCCGGGAGAGTGCCAGGAGCGCCACAGTTTGTGATGTGCGCTTTCGAGATTGCCGCGAAGATCACGGCAGTCGAGGCATTCCGTCTGTTCCCTGATCTTCGTTTGCGACAGCTCGATGACGGCCAACTCACCGGGAATGTTATCGTCGACGCCAACGGTCATCAACACGAACTCGACAACCACAAGACCAAGACATTCCACAAGCGTGTGAACAACTACGTCGTCGGTAAGAACGTCATTACTCTGCAGAGCGACGACGAAATCGCAGTCGGCCGACAGCAGACGCTTGATGCGCTACGCGACATTCTGCACCGAAGCGGTAAGAGGCCGATCGCCGTTGTCGGTCGATTCGGCACCAATCTATCCGAGGAGCAGGTGCAGCAGTTGCGGCGATGGCTTGACGAGCTCAAGCGCAGCAGTTGCGCCGATGATAGCCGGTCTCTGACGAGAGGCGCTGCGTGATGCCGTTACGCGGCTCCGGAAGGTCTCAGGCTGGGCTTTTCGCGCCTGACCAAGCCACTAGCATCGACGGAAGCTGCAACATCGTTGAGGTGGGTCGTCGTCGCGATGGCGGTACGCGCTATTGGTGTCTGCTTCACAAGGCGGATGCCACGGCAAAGTATGGCAAACCTGCCAAAGAATGCCGATACGCCCATGTGGCGCCCCTCGCGCCAGCCGACACGTTTACGTTGAACCTCGACAAGTACCAAGGCGGCGTCGCTCTGTGGGGTGCCGTCCCTCCCGTCTACGACACATCCTCGCAGGTCCCCGATCGCGGCGTTCATGTACATGCGCGTCGCAGCGCCAGCGATGACAAGGAGATCGACCGCACCTACCGCTCTGTACGCATAACAGGTGGTCCACTCGCGAAAAGCGACTTCGTAGTGAACGAGCTCGATGCCATTTATTACATGGTCTCCTCAATCTTTGGGTACGAGATGAGGCACATCAGCTGCACGTACTGCGGGGAGGCGCACCTCGATCGTGACTGGTTCAGCCTGCACCCTCATCGGCGCCACCTTTGCGCCGGTTGCGGCAGAAACTTCCGAGACAATCTGACATCCATCGGCAATCCAATCGCTGGCGTTCGCGACAGGTGTGCAGTTCACTCGACGAAAGTGAAGCGATCCCGAAAGAAGTTCGTTCACCGTCAGGACGAGTTTCCCGGCGGGGTACAGATCTGGGGCTCGAACGCTGCGTTCCTATGGACTGGTACCGGATCCGAGGAGGAAGGCATTCACATTCACGCCTTTACGACCGACGAGACCACGCCCGACGTCGACGATACCTTCGGCACCGTCATCATCGATAACGTAGAGCTGGACGCCACGATGGTGCGGACGTTCATGGCCCAAAGCGCCCTGCCCCACATCGCCGGGCGGGTGACCTCGATCAACTGCCCCTCTTGCAGACTACCGCAGTTCAACACAGGCGATGCCGCGTTCACCCCCATCGTCGAGCGGAACTGCGAGCACTGCAATCGGGCGTTCACCGCGCGCGGACGCTTGCGCAAAACGATAGCTAATCCATTGCCCGCTATCCTGGAACGCCTCGGCAGCAGCGCAACTAGGCCGCCGCGGAAGCACAGCATGGATCTCATACCGGAAACGTTGTAGAGCCATGGCTGATCAGAAAGACGAAGTGGCGCGAATGGAAGAACGAGCCTGGGCGTCCTTTGCGCTCCACGCTGGCCAACGGTTAGCCACATTCAACTTCTTCATCGTTCTCTCGTCTCTACTGATCAACGCGCTCGTGGTCACCCTCCAGAGAGATTTTCGCGTTCCATACGTCGGTGTCGTGATCGGGCTACTGCTGGCGGTCCTCGCGTTCATCTTCTGGAAGATCGATGTACGAAATCGGCAGCTCATCAAGCTTGCCGAGGAAGTGATCAAGTATTTCGAGAGCACAGCGCCGAAGGCCGACAATACAGACTTGCATCACCTCGCCGCCCTCTTCACGCAGGAGGCAGCAGCTACCGCGAAGCTCAGAACCGCATCACCTGTTTGGTTCTTCACCTACGCTAAGGCTTTCGCATGCGTGTACTGGTTCGTAGGCGCCACGGGGATCACATGCGTCGTTATCCTCTTGTTGTGAGCAGGCCGGAGTTCCCCGGCTGGATTTCACCGCGGGGCCTCCGGTAATACTCTTTACTGAGGAGGTCAGGGCACCCATGGCCGAAGAACGCATCCTCACGCGCAAGGAACTCTTCGATCTCGTCTGGTCGAAGCCGATACAGCATCTCGCTCGCGAGTTCAAGCTTAGTGACGTCGGTTTGGCGAAAACGTGTAAACGGTACGCGATCCCGCGGCCAGAGCGCGGGTACTGGGCGTCCGCGTTTGAGTTGGGGTCGGGTCTGGAAAATCAACTTAACGGACTGAGGCGATCCTGCGTGAGTTGACTTCCCAGATCCGGCCCCAAGTTACGATACGTTTGTCATCGATGACCGAGCGCTTCTGGAAAAGGGACGCGCTCGGCGCGTCCCCTCTCTGGCTATTTCACTTCTCCCCCTTCGGCTGCAGCAAGGCGATGAGGTTGCCCTCTGGGTCGGCGATCCAGGCGAACTGCCCGGTGGGGATCGGCACCGGCGGAACCACAGTCTTCCCTCCAAGTGCCGCGGCCTTCTCGAGGGCGGCGCGGATGTCGTCGACCTGGACGTAGACGGTCACGTAGTTGTGCGGCTCATGACCGAGCGACGTCATGTGCCCCTGAATTCCTTCGCTCGAGCCTGTGCTGATGGACGCCGCTGCAGCG
>JBBRNB010000011.1:0-85127 GCA_038230535.1 Thermoanaerobaculia bacterium | reverse complement strand
GGGGGGGGGGGGGGGGGGGGGGGGGGGGGGGGGGGGGGGGCCCCCAAACGGACACACAAACGCCGGGGCGGGGGCAGCGCGACACCCCCCACCCCACCCCCCCCCCCAACCCCCCCCCCCCCCCCCACCCCCACCCCGGCCCGGGCCCCCCCCCCCCCCCCCCCCCCCCCCCCCCCCCCCCCCCCGCGCGGCTGCGCCAGGCTCAGGATGACAGGTTAGCGTCCCGCCCACCCTCCCCCTCCCGCTCCGCGTCGCTCACGTCACCCTCGGGAACCTCTCATGCTTCGCCATTCCGGCCACGAACTTGTTCTTCCCACCTTGCGACGGATGCCGCACCTTCTCATGTGGGACACCGAGGCGAGTCAGCGTGAACGACGCCTGGTTGCCGATGGCGGCGACGCGCTCGATGTCGAAGAGGCGGATCAGTCGCGATAGGAAGCGTTCGCCGATCTCGAGCTCGGCCGGCGTTGGCATCCGGTTCGAGAGCGGGGTGCTGGCAATGAAGGGATGGAAGGGGAAGGCGTTCCAAAGCAATGGGAGCGGATCGATGTTGCGGATCGTGCCCCAGACCATTGTCGCACTTGCTTCCGTCGACACACGGGTGGAGAGATCGGCTTTGCGGTAGCCCTGCTCAGAGCCGAGCGCATGGGCGCCGTTTGCCAGGGCGACGCCGGCCAGCATCACTGCTTCGCTCACGAAGGGGATACCGGTCAGCCGGCCGCCGCGATGTGAGACGGCTTCGCCGGCGAGGAGGAGGCGCGGCCCGATGGCGTCGAGCTCCTCGAGGTAGAGACGGAGATTGCGGCGGCGGATGGCATTGCCTTGCGGGTCATTACTCACGCGGGCGAACTGGTTGAACGCGCGGGGTGAAAGCAACACCTGCGAGAGGTCGTCGACGAAGCGATCGAAGCGTCTTGGCACGGCGCGGATCATAACGGCCTACAATCCGCGCCGCATGCCGCTCGTGACTCTGACTACGTTCCGTAACGCTCAGGATGCAAACCTGGCCAAAGCCGTGCTCGAGGACGAAGGCGTTCCGGCGTTTGTTCCCGACGAGAACACGACCTTGCTCGCACCGATAGGCGTGAAGCTGCAGGTGGCCGCCGCCGATGTCGACCGCGCCGAGGGGATCCTCAACCGGATTGCAGGGCTCGATGCAGCCGAGGAGACCACCACCAGCGCGGAGCGCGCCATCCGGCATCCCGAACAATGCCCTCACTGCGGCTCTCCGGACGTTCGCCGGACGCGCCGTCTCCTCGGCTTCTCCATCTCCGCGGCACTGCTCATCGCAGTCGGCGTGGCGGTGGACCAGTTGGTGATGACGTTCTATCTCATCATCGCCGTCTGCATCTTCTTCCTCGTGGCTTCACCCTACCGCTGCGCCGGCTGCGGACACCGCTGGTAATCGATGATCCGCGCGCTGATCCCTGCTGGCGTCAGCCCTTTCGGCTACATGCTCCTGGCCTTTGCCGGCGTCTTTCTTCCAATCCTCATCGTCTGGTCGGCGCGGCGGATCGGTTCCGGCCCCCTGCCGATCTCACGATCGCGGTTCTACCGGCAGACCATCATCTTTCAACTGCTGCTGGCGGCGCTCTGCGCGTGGGCTGCGTGGGCACACGGCATCCTGGCCTTCCCGCTGCCGGAGCACCCGCTCCTTTCGTGGAGCGCAGCGGCTCTGATGTACGTCCTCACCCTGGTGATGTTGAGACTGCGATGGCCGAGCCGCACCGCGGCCTCGAAGCAACGGCTTTACGACATCCTGCCGCACAACGCGCGCGAGCTCGTGTCGTATGTGTTGGTCTGCATCGTGGCGGGTACGGCCGAGGAGATCATCTACCGCGGGGTGATGACCGCGCTGCTGCAACGGCTGATTGGCATCGCAATCGTGACAATCGTACTGGTCTCGATCAGCTTCGCTGTCGCACACGCGATGCAGGGATGGCGCAGCGTGGCTGGCATCTTCGTCATCGCCCTGGCCTGTCACGGTCTGGTGTGGCTCGCGCAGTCATTGATACCGGTGATGGTGGTCCATTTTGCGTATGATCTGACGGCTGGATTATTGATTCCGCGGTGGATCGAAACGACCCAGGGATCCCTTCCGCAGATGACGCAGATGGACCCCGTATGACGTTTTCACTGGACGGCGTGGCGTCGCAAAATGCCGTGCGCGGCGATCCTGTAGACGATCCCCTTCACGACGTCGAGCACGTACAACTCGCCTGACACATCCTCTCCGAAGCTGCTGATGCGAAGGGTGGACGTTAGCAATGTCTTCGAAGTCCAGGACGCGCCGGTCTGGGTCGCGCTCCAGATCGTGCCGATGCAGTAGTCGCCGTAGATGTACGCGCCTCGGAGCGACGGGATTTGCGTTCCGCGGTAACGGTAGCCGCCGGTGATCGAGCAGGCGCCATTGGCGTGCGAGTACTCGAGCACGGGCATCGTGAAATTCGGGTCGCCGCAATTGGTGGAGGGGTTGAAGCAGTGGAAGCCTTCCATCTTCCGCCAGCCGTAGTCTTCGCCGCCGATGCTGGTGGCGGGCTGGAAGTCGACCTCCTCGTAGGCGTCCTGGCCGACATCGGCGATCCATAGGTCGCCGGTGGCACGGTCGAAACTGAAGCGCCAGGGATTGCGCAGGCCGTAGGCCCAGATCTCGTTCCGCGCGCTGTTGAACCCAAAGTACGGGTTCGTTGGCGGGATGGCGTAGAGCGAGCCGTGGTCGACGTCGATGCGCAGGATCTTGCCCAGGAGCTGCGTACGGTCCTGGCCACGGTTGTTCGGATCGCCCCCGGAGCCGCCGTCACCCGTTCCTATATAGAGGTAGCCGTCGGGGCCGAACTGGAGCTGCCCGCCGTTGTGGTTGGCGAAGTTCGGATGCGCGATTGTCAGCAGGATCGTGCCCGAAGACGCGTCGGCGCGGTCGGGATCGGAGGACGAGACCTTGTATCGGGCGATGTTGTTGTTTCCGTCTTTGCCGGTGTAGTAGACGAAAAAGAGGCCATTGTCCCGATAGAGAGGATGGAAGGCCACGCTGAGCATGCCGCGCTCGTTGCCATCGTCGAGAACGAGTGAGCGGATGTCGAGAAACGGCGTAGCCCGGAGACCGAGGGCGTCGTAGATCACGATGACCCCGGTCTGCTGCGTGATGAAGAGCCGGGTATCACCGGCATGCGTGAGCGCGAGGGGCTGCGTCAGGCCTGTGGCGATCGGTTGGAGAGCGACGTCCTGGGCGGCGGCGGTGGTCGCGAGGAGGAGGAGGAGTGCGAGTGTGCGGGACATGAGGGTTTCGGAGTGCAAATGGTTGGCCTAAGGTGGCCGTCGGGTTCGGAGAGAAATGTTGAATGTTGAATGTTCAATGTTGAATGTTCAATGAAAAAGGCAGGGCGGTAGGTCATTGAACATTGAACATTCAACATTGAACATTCAACATTTCCAACCACCGGATCCCCTGCAAGTAACTCACACCGAGGGGGTAACCGCTTCCCCTCCGCAACATCGCGCAACCTCGGCGTCCATCCGGCCGGCCATCATCAGGAAGAGCATCCGGTAGTCGGCGGCCAGGGAGTAGAAGGGGTGCTCGAACGTGGCAGGGCGGTTGTGCTCGACGAAGAAGTGGGCGTACCAGGCGAATGCATAGCCGACGAGGGGGACACCGATCAGGAACCAGAGGCTGATGGCAAACGACAATCCGAGCATGACCACCGCCAGCACCGAGCCGATCGCGTGCAGCACGCGCGTCCGCTCGTGGGCGTGAGCGCGCACGTAGTCCGGCCAGAAATCGGCGAAGCTGCGGATCTGCATGGGAAGCCCCAACCGGATTCTCCCACGACTCTCGGTGGCACTTCAATTGCTCGGGCCGTGGGCATGCCGAACGACTTTGAACAACTGCTGAAAGACCTCTTCGATGAGCCGATCAACAAAATCTCCCAGTTCTCGTCCGATCAGAGCCAAAAGATCCAGACGCGCATTCAGGAGTTCATCCGCGAGGCGGTGAAGGAAGAGCTGGCTAAGCTCCACGCCGAGGTGAGCGACCTGCGAGCTAGGGTTGCGACGCTGGAGAAGGAGGGCGTGGAGGATGCCGCGGACGCGGTGTGACCCAGCCTAGAACGCGTAACCCAGCGTGATGAAGTACGCGAAGGGCCGCTCGTAGACGGGTTTGCCGGTGTCGTTGTAGAACAGGATCTGGCGCTTGAGTTTGTAGCCGAAATCGAAGCGTACCGAGCCGACTGGGGAGAGGTAGCGCAAGCCGGCGCCGGCACCGTATTTCAGATCGCCGAAGCGGACGCTGGTCTCAGCGTAGGTGTTGCCGGCGTCGACGAAGAGCTGCGCGCCGATGGGGCCGGCCACCGGAAAACGGTACTCGGCGTTGACGATGAAGAGAGCGCGCCCGCCGATCGGGGCGATGGTGTGACCGCGGACCGGGTCGAGGATGTCGATCAGGGTGGGACGGCAACCGGCGTCGATCGATGCCTGTGTAGGGCAGGCCGTGCCGAGGAGATCGAGCGCGTAGGCGCGGTCCGACGTATCGCCGCCGGCGGTGAAGCGCTCGGACAGCGGGATCCCGCTCGTCGGGATCAGAGCGCCGGTGACCGGGTCGATCCGCGTGCCGGCGCCGAGGTCCTGAATCAGGCCGACCCGGCCGGACATCGCGAAGGTGCTCCGATCGGTGACCGGCAGGTACCACGACGTTTGCGTGAACTCCTTGAGGAAGCGTGCGTTCGCTGCGATCAACCGGAAGGCGTATTCGACCGAAGCCGTGGTGAAGAAGCCGCGGTGCGGGTTGAGGGAGTCGTCGCGCTTATCCCAGAAGAACGCCGGCGTGATGCTGGAGATGGCCACGTTCGTGGCAGCGCGGTCCAGGCCGGGCAGGATCACGTTCTGCGCCAATGCGCAGAGGTCGCCCTTTTTGTGCTCCACGATGCACTGGGCGATGCGGTACTCGTATCGCAGCGACAGACGGGTCTGATTGCGGGCGAGGTGCGACGCCTCGATGAAGCCGCCGCGTTGCCGCAGATGGGTGTTGCGGCGGAAGTCGTCGCTCTGGAATGCGGTGACCTGAACCGGGAGGTTGAGCCCGCCGATGAACGGCTCCCGGTAGGTGAGGAAGACGTCCTGCCGGTTCGGGCGTGCGTAGATCAATTCCAGCCCCAGGTAGCGGCCGGTGCCAAACAGGTTGCGATGGGCGATTGACGCGGAGACGAGGGGAGAGCCATTCGTGCCGGTATCGGCCGTGATCGGGGATGTGCTGCCGAACGCACCGGCGAGGGTTAGGTCTTTCCCCTCGGCGATCGTCATCGTAACGTCGCGTGCTGCGGCGTCTGTGGAGGCCTGCACCGGCTGGATGTCGACGCGCTGGAAGATGCCGAGCTGATAAAGCCGCTGCTGCGCCTCGAGAATGGATGTGTAGCTGAAGGGTTGTCCTTTCTCGAGCTGCGCCGTGCGCAGCACGACGTTTTTGTTCGTGTAGGTGTTACCGCGAACGACGACGTTGCCGAGCACGATCTTCGGTCCCTCGGCGATTGTGTAGACGACGCGCGCCTCGCTCCTGCCGGAGCTCATTTCTTCGCGGACATGAACCTGAACCTCGGCGTTGCCGCGGTCGGAGTAGAACGTCTGCAGGGAGATGACGTCGCTGCGCTCGAGCGTTGGATTCAGCGCATCGCCCACCTTCAGCGCCAGCCTGGGCAGCGCCTTCGCGGGAACCTGCTCATTCCCTTCGATCGCCACTGAGGAAACCATCGTCCGCACCCCCTCAATGACAGTGAAGTCGACGGTCATCGCTCCGGTGGCGGAGCTCGTATTGACGACCGGCGTGGCTGCGGTGGCGCCGAGGAAGCCCTTGAGCCGGTAGTACGACTGGAGCGTCGAGCGGTCGGTGGCGATCTGCTCGCGCGTGACACCCTGGGGACGCCGGAGCAGAGAAGAGAGGAGCCCTGTGATGCCGCCGTGCGCGTTGGTGACGACGATACCCTGCAGCGCCTTGCTCGAGAGTTTCTCGTTGCCGGCGAATGTCACAGCGGCGAGATGGAACTGCTGACCCGGATTCACATGGAATGTCGAGGTCCACACATTGCCGCTCAGCGATCCATCGGTGTCGACGGTGGCGTTGTAGAAGCCGCGTTGTTGCAGGTTCATGACGATGCCGGCCGCGGCACGGTCGATGGTGTCTTCACCGTACGCCTGGTTGCGGCTGAACGGCAGGAGTCCGCCGGCGGAGTGGCGGGAGACGCCCGTGACTTCCACCTTCACGATGGGGCCGGCCTCAGCGGAGTAGCGCAGCGCGACCTTGTGCGTGGCCTTGTCGTACGTGTTGCCGACGGTTTCGACTTTGGCCTTGCGATAGTCCTGACGAATGAGCCATTGCCGCATCCGGCCCGCATCGATGCGGGCTTCGTCGAGATCGAAAGGCTTGCCGGGACCGCGCTTCATTCTGTCGATGAGCTGTTGTGGCGTGAACGGTTTGGTGTCGCCGTCAATCGTCACGGTGCCGACGGCAGCCTGCGGTCCGCGCGTGACATGGAAGGTGATCGCCGCCCGGCTCTGCGGCCGGACAAACACCGTCTCGAGATCGACGATGGCCTCGAAGTAGCCGGACCGTTTGAGAAAGTCCTGAATGGCGACGGCACCATGGTCGACGGCGTTCAGCGAGAGAACATCGCCGAGGTGGAAGTTCAGAAGACGGGTTGCGCGGTCGCGATCCGAGCCACTGAGCCCATCGAAGTCAATCGAGGCGATGCGGTTGTTCGTGTAGAGCGCGAAGACGACCGCCACCCCATTTCCCGAAGGGGTGGAGTCGACGTGGATGTCACGGAAGTTGCCGGTGGCGAAGAGGCTTTTGATCGAGGTCTGCACATTGTGAATCAACAGCGGCTCGCCGGCCTTGACGGTCACGAATTGGTTGAATGCGGACGTATCGACCCCTGAATCGGCGCGGAAGCCGGCACTTTCGACGATCGCGCCGGTTGGCGCTGTCACGGCCGTTGTGGTGGTGATGGGGGGGAGCGGGAGTGGCGGCGGCACGCTGCCGGCCGTGGCATTGAACGACGTCAGCAACGCCGGATTTCGGCCTTTCGAGCCCCACGCCCAATGCCCATCGAAGCGGCGCCGGTAACGCGCTTCGATGTCGTATTCATTCGAGAGCTGATCGCGCGTGAACTGGAGCACCCAGTCGGGCGTGACCTGCCACTCCAGCGAGATGCGGCTCTTCGAGTCGCGCGTGTTGTAGATGACCAGGACACGGACGCTGTTCGAGAGCTGTTTTGCGAACGACACTTTGGTCCCGGGATCGCCGGTCTTGTCGAGATCGCCGGCTTCGGAGGAGATGGCGAACGAGTCGACGAACGACAGCCCGTGAGAGCTCAGCAGACCACTGAGCGATTGCAAGAGCAGGGAGCGGCCGGCATTGGAGGTCGTTCCGGATGGGCTCGTGCTGGTGTTCCGAGTCAGGGAACCAAAGCCGAGGAGCGAGAAGAGCGTGATGTCGCTGGCCGGTGGGTCGCTCGTGATGGACGGTGTCAGCCGGTCGAGGGTTCCCGTGAGCATCACGCTGATGTCGATCGGTCCTGACTCGACCTCCGAGATGCCACCGCTCACGCGCGCCTCGAGAGCGATGTCGAAGAAGGGATCGATCCGGAACGGGTTCTGGAAGTTGATCGACCCGCGGACGACGCGATAGTCGATGTCCTGGAACTTGATCTTTCCTCCCTCGTTGAGCGTGACCAGACCCAGGATCACGGGACTGCCGAGCGTGCCGGTGACTTCGAGGTCGGCGCTGCCGGCGAAGTCGGCAATGTTGTTGCGCACAGCCAGCGTGTTGTCGCTGGTGAGGTGGAGGCGGAGGCTGACGTGGTCCTGCCACGACGCGCTGCTCACGGGCGTGACTCCGCGGCGTGAAAGGACGGCGTTGAGCAGCGCGGAGCCGACGTCGACGTCGCGGTAATAGACCGCGTGATTGACGGTGACATCGCCGGTGAGGACTGCCCGATCGAGGTCGCCACTGAGGAGCAGAGTGAAGTTAGCTTCGATCGTGAGTCCTTCGAAATAGCGGATGGCGACCTCGGTGCCTTGCAGCGTGATGCGCCCGCTCTTCGGGGTCATCCCGTCGAGCGCGACGGAGCCGCCGAGGACGATCTGGCCTCCACCGAGGCGTGCATGAACTGAATCGATGTCGATCCGATCCTCGCGGAAAATGAGCGTGCCGGTAATGTTGTCAATCACCTGCGGGAAGCCGGGGATGCGCGCCGAGGCTTCCCGGAATTCCGCGGTACCGGAGAAGCGGGGAGCATCCATTGTCCCGGTCAATGCGCCGGCGACGGCGATGTGGCCATCGGCGCGGAGATCGGTGACGAAGAGCTGCAGCAGCGCAGCCTCGAGAGTGCCTTGCAAATCCAGTTTGAGCCGCTTCGCACCGGTGAGCTCCGCAAAGCCGGCGACCGTGAACGTGGCGGGTGTCGCGCCGTTGTGGGCGAGCGAGAGCTGGAAATCGTCGAAGACGATGCGGCCTTCGCGGAGGCTGATGTGCAGCGGGCGCGCGGGAGCGAAGGCGTGCTCGGAAACGTGAACGTCAAACTCAGGGAAAGTGGCGTCGATGCGCAGCGTCTCGACCGAGGTCAGCTTCCCGCCTAACTGAATGTTCGCGGTCAGGCTGCCGGCGGCCGGAAGTGACGCTGTCTTCGGCGACATGGCCAGAGCCTTCGCGATGTCGGACAGGCGCACTTTGATGAGACCAGAAAGAGTGCCGTCGCCGGCAATGCTTCCGCTTCCGTCGATGGTCAGCAGTCCCGCGGCGGAGCCCTTCACCGTGAGCTGGCCATTGCGAATGCCGGCGTGGAACGTTGGAGGCGGAGCATCCGCGGGATAGTTCAGGCCGCGCAACGAGGCCTGATTGATCGTCGCATCGAGCGTGAGCTCCGGCTGCGTCAATGTTCCGCTGCCCGTTGAGTTGAGTGTGATGGTGCCGCCGAGGACATCGGCGACCGGCGAGAGCAACCTGGTCTTCGAGAGATCGATCGACGACGAGGTGATCGAGTACGAGAGCTGGTTCGTGTTGAAGTCGATCTGCGCTTCCCCGGTAATCGTGCCGGCCGGAGCAACCACGGTGACGTTCGTCGCCTTGAGCGCGCCTTGCGTGAAGTTGATACCGGCCTTCATGCTCGTCACCGGCTCGTCGTAGATCGAGCTGTTCGTGACGGTCACCTCGCCCAATCCGTCCAGCTTCGCCTTCAGACCGCTGAGGTGCAGGTGGCCGGAGAGATCGCCGGTGACCGGCACCTTGCCGATATCGAGGAAGGTGATGACGTCCGCAACCGGGAACGACGTCGTGGCGACGTCGAGGTCGAACGATGTGTTGCCTTTGCCCGGAAGCCAGGAGACCGTGCCGTTGAGACGTAAGTCGCCTTTGGCCTGATGAACGAGGAGATTGGCGAAGGTGACTTTTCCATCGTCGGAATTGCCTGTGACGACGGTCCGGCCGGTACCGTTGCCTTTGATGGCAAGCTTGAGATCGACGGACTGCAGCGCCCGCTCGACGTTGTAGTTGATCGCGTCGAGGGCGATGTCGAATTGCGGCGATGGTCCTTTGTCGGGGAATGTGAGGGTCCCAGTCAGCGACATCCGCGACGCGCCGTCGCGGAAGCTTGCATGCTCGAAGGTAAGCATGTTCTTGCCGCCGTCGTAGCGAAGATCGAGCTCGGAATCGCCGAGGAGGACGTTGTTGTATTTCGTGCCGGTTCCGGTGATCTGCGCCACGACCTCGGGGGACTTGATCCTTCCGCGGACGTTGCCGCTGATGTCGCCGGGGCCGCCGAGACCGAGCAGCGTGTACTTCTCCTTCCCGGCCGAATGCGCGAAGTTGTAGCCGGCGCGATCGAGCTCGGCGAGGTCGCTGCTGTGGATCTTCATCAGCAGGCCGGTCCAGGCGTCGTCGATGCGGAATTTGCCGGTGAAGTCGATCGTGGAAGCGCCGGTGTTGAGTTGCGCCCGCCGGAAGGTCACGACGCCGTTGTCAAGCGCGAAGTCGGTCGAGCCGGCGAGCGGAATCGGATACGCGGCGTTCGAGAAGGCTTCGGGGTGCCTCGCCAGCGTTGCGTTTCCTTCTCCGGCTCCCGCCAGTATCCGGTCTTTGTTCCAGTGATAGCTGAGACGGCCGGTAGCGCCGCCGCGCAGGCCGTTGTCTTTGATCCCCCAATCGCTGAACAACTTTTCGAGTGAGACGCCGTTGTAGCGAAGGTCCGCGCTCATCGGATAAGGATCGGAGTACTTCGGCAGGTCGTAGTGCGCGGCGATGATGCCTCCGCCGTACGTGGCGCGCTGGATGTCGACCTGCGAGCGGTCACCGGTGACGTTCATCGTGCCGCGGATGTCGGTGAGGTCGTATCCGGCCGCGCTGACTTTTGGAGCACTCCATCCACCGTTGATCGAGATCGCACCGCCCTTGCCGCGGAACATGCAGGTGACATCGACGACCCCATCGAGAGGGGTGCTGACCTTGAAGATCTCGCGGATCCGATGGAGTCCGACCTTCGAGGTGACATGGAGGTTGTAGACGGCATCGCTGAGCGGCGCGACCTTCCCCTGAAGGAGAACGTGAAGGTCCGGCCCGCCGTCGAGCGCGACCGACTGCAGCTCGAGGTTGTCCGGTGTGAAGCGAAACTTGCTGTGCAACGCCGTTCTGATCGGAAGGTAGTCCTGAATGTTGACCGCGAACTGCGGGCTGGTGAGGACGCCGGCGTAGAGGTCCTCTTTCGGCGTGACGTAGATCGTGGAGGTGACGTCGTTCGCCGTCGAGGTGATGTCGTGGCGGCGGTCGAGAAACTCGAACGCGCCGCGCGTGACGTACAGGTTGCCGAGGTCGAGGTGATAGATCTCGAACCGCGACGGCGGCCCGGAGCTCCAGTGCGGGAAGTTGTGCGTGAGCTTCGAACCCTCCGGGAAGATCTCGAAGTTGAGATGCGGCTCGACGATGTCGATGCGTCCCACGCGAATCTTGCGGCCCCAGAAGGAGTCGATCCCGCCGGTGACGATGACCTGCGCGGCGGTGGCAAACCAGGGATGGGAGGCGCCTGGCGCGTTGGCGATGCGCAGGTCATTGATAATGATGCGGCCCCGTCCGCGGTCGATCTGAACCGATCCGACGCTGGCTTCCCGCCCCAGTCGCGCTTCGAGGGTCTTCTCGATTCGGAGCCGCACGAGGCCTTCGAAGCTCGATGACCCGAGGTACCACCAGCCGCCGCCGATGATCAGCCCCAGAAGCAAGATGAAGCCGATGGTGGAACACCCCATCCACTTGAGGCAGCCCCACATCGGGCCGGTCCTCTGCCTCTCCCGTGCGGAGCGGTGATGGTGCTCCTCGGCTGGTGGTTCGATCGTCATATCGTCGCGGAAACCGGTTTCCTGCTAACTGCGGGCCAAAAGATAGAGGTCACGGAGGTTATTGCCGGCCGGGGGAATGATAATCGTCTCGGCGATCCCCTCGGCGACGGCGAGGCTGTTCGAGTCCTCCAGCTCCCTCATAACGACGGCATGATCGATTTCCGCTGGGAGGGAGAGGGCGACGGCCGCGACTCCGCTGTTGCCATCGACGCCGTCTGACGTGCCGAGGAGAGCGTCGATGCGCGTCTGTCCCGCGGCCAGCGCCATCCGGACCGCGAGCTCGATGCAACGTCCTCCCTTTCCGACGCCGCGGCGCATCACTGTCGGTTCTCCCCCCGCAATCAGCACTTCGCCGCTGCGCAACCCTTCGGCCATGCGCAGCAACTCGTGCGCGGCATCGCTGACATCCGATTCGATCTGCTGCTCGACGATGACCGGCGTCAGGCCGAGTGATGCCGCGATCTTCGCCGCTTCCGCAACCAGAGTTCCGTTGTCAGCAATGAGTCTCACGCTCGAGCCGCCGATCTCTTTGACGGTATCCGGACAAGCATCGTCGCGCAGCCGGGCAACAATTCGGTCACATCCGCCGATCTTCGCGAGGATGTTGATGGCGTCACTCTTCGACGTGGCATCAGGAAGAGTCGGTCCGGATGCGACGCCGGCCAGAGCGCCTGTGGAGACGTCGGAGTAGACGAGTGTCACACTCCGCTTCACGAGCACCGCCAACCGCCCACCCTTGATCGCGGAGAGATGTTTGCGAACGCAGTTGATGTCAGCGATCGGCAGTCCTGACGCAACGAGCCTCGCGTTCGTATCTCTCAACTCTCTTTCGTCAAACCATGGCTTCAGTGGCTGCTCGACACATGCCGACCCGCCGCCGGAGATTAGGAAGAGGATGTTGTCGTGTGTATCGACGAATTCGATGAGCTGCCTGCCCGCTTCGAAGCTCGCAGCCGTGATGCCGGGATGGCCGCCTTCGACGACATGCGACCTCTTCACCGGCGGACGGTAGCCGGCTGGAATGGCGACGAAGGCGTCGACATCGTCATCGAGTCCGTCACGCAACGCTCCCGCGCACTTGCCGATGGCGACGACGCAGCGCGGCATGTCAGGCGTGAGAACGTTCCGCACAAGCCGATCAGGTGCGCAGGCCTCGAGCGCGCCGAGGTAGATGGATTTCAGCGTCTCGCGCATCTCGCGATGTTACGAGGAATCGCAGACGTGGGTGTTCGGAACGATAGGTGACTCCATTTCGCGCGAAGCGCTTTGGAGTGCGGTGGCCGCAGCCGCCGCATTGGGAGGCGGTGGCCTCACAATCGAACCTCAGAAAGCGTGACTGACATCAAAGCGATTCGTGGGATGGATTCGCGCCCGGGAAACGTCACAGGTTCGTAGGTTCACTTACAAGGCCTCCACCCTCCCAAAGCGGTGGCTGCGGCCACCGCACTCCAAAGCGCTTCGCGCGAAATGTCATCTGCAGTCATCTGCGGATGAGTCTCTTCTGCCTCACACGTCACGCCGTTTCAAAAGCTCCGAGACGGTTACGAAGCTGTAGCCACGCCGTTTGAGCTCGCGGATGATCAGAGGCAGGGCTCTCCGCGATGACTCGCGCGAGCTGTACATCAGATGGAGGAGCACGATCGATCCCGGCTTCGTCTTCTCGAGGACGTCCTTCACAATCGCCTCAGAGGCCGGCGCGACGGACGTGTCGCTGTCCGGCTGGACATCCCAGAAGACATTCTGGCGATCGTGTTTCCAGAGGTAGAACGGAAGAGAGACGAACTTCTTGCCGTACGGCGAGCGAAACAGGATCGGTCCCTGGTAGCCGCTCTGCCGGATCAGCGCATCTGTCCGTTCGATATCCCTGGCGATCCACGGTTCAGACTTGAACACCATTCGTTCGTGGCTGAACGAGTGGTTTCCGATCTCGTGGCCGCGCGCGGCAATCATCCGCCCGGCCTCTGGTTCGTGCTCGAGATCGCCACCGATGAGAAAGAAGGTGGCTTTCACGTCCTCCCGTTGCAGCATCTCGAGGATCTGCGGCGTGTATTTCAGGGTCGGCCCATCGTCGAACGTCAGCGCGACGAGCTTTTCTTTCGTTCGCATAGCCGTGACCATCTGCCCAAACACCTGGAACGATCGCGAGCGACTGACGTAGAGCACTGCCACTGAGACAACGAGGAATGACACGACCACCGACAGCGTCCACGCGATGCCACGCCGCTCTACGAATTTGTGGAACTGCGGTTTCAGCAAGACTGCGCCGGCCCCGAGGAGCGCAAAGAACGCCGCGAAATCCAGCATCGATGGATTTTAGCAAGGTAGGGGAAGGCGCATCCGCAGATTGACACAGATGACAAATGATGAAGCTGAACTCGTCTACTCTTTCTTCTCTGCGGTAATCTGCGTAATCTGCGGATCACCCTTTTGGTGAACCATGAACGAACCGCGTCACAATGTCGATTGCGAGCAATGTCACCCGATCCTGTCGGTTCCCGACGTCCGCTCCGCGATCGAGTTCTACACACACAAGCTTGGCTTCTGGTTAGCCTTCGCCGAGGGTGACCCTCCGAACTTCGCGGGTGTCAACCTCGGACACGCTCAGATGTTCCTCAAGGAGGGCGCACCAAGCCCCGAAGGCTGCGAGGTCTACTTCGTGGTCAGCGACGCGGACAAGCTGCATCTCTTTCAGGAATCCAACGCGGTAGAAATCATCGTGGCGCCCGGCGATCGCGGATACGTCCTGCGCGACTACACGGTCCGCGACCCGTTCGGCTACCGGCTCACGTTCGGGCATCGTCTGGAAAAGACCTCATCCGCAGATGATGCAGAGCTCATCTGACACGATTCTTCCTTGAAATCGCCGTTCGAGGCAATCATGCTCGGAGTATGAAAACGGCAGTCTCCATTCCCGATGAAGTCTTTGAGAAGGTCGAACGCTTCGCCCGCAGTTCCAAGCGATCTCGCAGTGAAGTCTTCAGCGCCGCACTCCGTGAGTACATCGCACGTCACGCTCCGGATGAAGTCACTGATGCCATCAACAGAGCGGTCGATAGCGTTGGTGAGCAGCAGAAGGACGAATTCGTTGCTGCCGCGGCTCGGCTCATTTTGGAGAAGACCGAGTGGTAATGTCGCAAGGCGAGGTCTGGTGGTGTAGAGATGGGTAGACCAGAAACGGATGCACTAACTCGCGCGCGGCATATGCAGACGATGATTCATCCGCAGATTTGAAGCGCCCCGTCTTCTTATCTGTGCTTGGTCTGCGTCATCTGCGGATCGGGCTTGTGCTTCGCCAGCATCTTCTTCAAGTACTGTCCAGTCGCTGTATCCGCCTTCTCGGCGATCTGTTCCGGGGTACCAGTGCCGATGATCCAGCCGCCGCCGTCGCCGCCCTCGGGGCCGAGGTCGATGACGTGGTCGGCGGTCTTGATGACGTCGAGGTTGTGCTCGATCACGACTACCGTGTTGCCGCGGTCGACCAGACCGTGCATGAGGTGCAGCAGCTTGGAGATGTCGTCGAAGTGCAAGCCTGTGGTCGGCTCATCGAGGATGTAGAGGGTTCTGCCGGTGGCGCGTTTGGCCAGTTCCTTGGCCAGCTTCACGCGCTGGGCTTCGCCGCCGGATAGCGTCGTGGATGATTGACCGAGCTTGATGTAGCCGAGGCCGACTTCGTCGAGTGTGCGGAGTATGTTGGCGATGCGGGGGATGTTGCGGAAGGCCTCCAGACCCTGCTCGACGGTCATGTCGAGGATCTCGGCGATCGAGGAGCCTTTGTAGGTGACCTGCAGCGTCTCGCGGTTGTAGCGCTTGCCTCCGCAGACGTCGCACGTGACGTAGATATCGGGGAGGAAGTGCATCTCGATCTTGATCTGGCCGTCGCCTTTGCATGCTTCGCAACGGCCGCCCTTCACGTTGAACGAGAAGCGGCCCGGCCCGTATCCGCGCATGCGAGCCTCGGGGGTCTGGGCCATGAGATTGCGGATCTCGCCGAAGAGCTGGGTGTAGGTGGCGGGATTGGAGCGCGGCGTGCGGCCGATCGGCGACTGATCGATGTCGATGACTTTGTCGATCAGCTCCAGTCCGTCGATCCGATCGTGCCGGCCCGGCGTGTCAAAGGCATCGAAGAAGTGGCGCGACAACGCCTTGTAGAGGATGTCGTTGACGAGCGTCGATTTTCCCGAGCCGCTCACGCCGGTGACGGCAATGAAGACGCCGAGGGGAATGGTGACGTCGAGGTTCTTGAGGTTGTTCTGCTTCGCGCCGCGGATGACCAGTCTGTTCTCGCCAATCGGCCGCCGATGCTCCGGCACCGCGATCGATGCTTCGCCGCGGAGGTATTTCGCGGTCAGCGAAGACGGGAACGTCTTGATCTGTTCGAGCGATCCTTCGGCCACGACCTCGCCGCCATGAACGCCGGCGCGGGGACCGAGGTCGATGATGTGGTCGGCGGTCTCGATGGTCTCTTCGTCGTGCTCGACCACGATGACCGTGTTGCCGAGGTCGCGCAGCTCGACCAGCGAGTCGATCAATTTGCGGTTGTCGCGTTGGTGGAGTCCGATCGACGGCTCATCGAGGACGTAGAGGACGCCCATCAGCTTCGAGCCGATCTGCGTTGCCAGCCGGATGCGTTGCCCTTCGCCGCCGGAGAGCGTAGCGGCGCTGCGGTCGAGCATGAGGTAGCCGACGCCGACCGAGCAGAGAAATCCCAGCCGGTCGCGAACCTCTTTCAGGATCTTGCCGGCGATCTGCTCTTCGCGCGGTGTGAGAGCAATCGTCTGGAAAAAGTGTTCGGCGTCTTTGAGCTGCAGGGCTACGATCCTGTCGATAGCGCGATCGGCCACGGTAACGGCCAGTGCCTCCGGTTTGAGACGGCGGCCCTTGCACTCGGGGCAGTCCATCGGCGTCATGAAACGCGCGATCTCTTCGCGGATGTCGTCGTTGTCTGATTCCTTGTAACGGCGCGTCAGCATCGGAACTATTCCTTCGTACGTACCGCTGTAGGAGTAGGTGCTCTCGGCCCCGCTGAATTGGAATTTGATCTTCTCTTCCGAGCCGTAAAGGATGACTTTGCGCGCCTTCTCCGGCAGCGCGCTCCACGGTGCGTCGATCTTGAACTTGTAGTGCTTCGCCAGCGTGTGGATCTGCCGCAAGCGCCAGTTCTCGGCCCCTTCCTTCCAGATGGCGATGGCACCATCCTCGACCGACTTCGTCCAATCGGGGACGATCTTCGCCTCGTCGACTTCGAGCAGAACGCCGAGGCCGGAGCAGCGTGGGCAGGCGCCGTAGGGAGAGTTGAAGGAGAAGAGGCGCGGCGTGATCTCGCCAATGGAGACGCCGCAGTCGGGGCAGGCGTATGACTGGGAGAGGAGCTCTTCGCGATTGCCTTCCTGGTAAAGAATCTTCACCAAACCCTTCGACACGCGCGTGGCCGTCTCGAGCGAGTCCGCCAGGCGCTGCTGGATTCCTTCTTTGACGACCAGGCGGTCGATGACGACGTCGATGGTGTGTTTCTTCTGCTTGTCGAGCACAGGGGGATCGGCCAGCTCGATCATCGTGCCGTCGACGATGGCGCGGGTGAAACCCTCTTTCACCATCTGCAGCATCTGCTTGCGGTACTCGCCCTTCTTGCCGCGGATGTAGGGCGCGAGGATGCTGAACTTCGTTCCTGCCGGCAGCGTCAGCAGACGATCGACCATCTGCTGGATCGTCTGCGGGCGGATCTCCTGGCCGCAACTCGTGCAGTGCGGCACACCGATCGACGCGTACAGAAGGCGGAGGTAGTCGTAGATCTCGGTGACCGTCCCAACTGTCGAGCGCGGGTTGCGGGAGGTCGTGCGCTGCTCGATGGAGATGGCCGGCGAAAGTCCTTCGATCGAGTCGACGTCCGGCTTCTCCATCTGCTCGAGAAACTGCCGGGCATATGCGCTGAGTGATTCGACATACCGCCTCTGCCCCTCAGCGAAAATCGTGTCGAAGGCCAGCGACGACTTACCGGAGCCGGAGACGCCCGTGATCACCACGAACTTGTTCCTGGGAACGACGACGTCGATGTTCTTGAGGTTGTGCTCGCGGGCACCGCGGATGACGATGGAGTCCATGTGTTTATCCGGTTGCCGGCGGTCGGAGAGAGGCGGCTTTAGATCCTACGTCCGATGCGCGACACCCCGACTTTGCGCGGCCACTCTAACTCCACTCCCTCCATCGCTCTTCCAATTCCACAATAGGTAGCAAACTTGACCGTTTGCGGGGGTTCGCGTATAGCTCACCGGCTTGGCCGCGCTCCTTCTTTACCTAGCGACGACGGTCGCCCTGATCGCTGTCTGGCAACGGTTCGTGCAGCCGATGTCGCGGACGGCGGCGATCGTGTTGATCCTTCTGCCGCTGTGCTTTACGGGCCGGGCGCTGCTTCTCGGCAAAGTCTACGCGCCGGTCGATCTGCCGTTCATGTCGGAGCCGCTGGACGCGTATGCGGCGGAGTTCGGCGTCCCGAAGGTGCACAACGGGACGCTTTCCGATCTCTACTGCCAGATCATTCCCTGGCGCAGCGCGGTCCGCACCGCGATTGAACATGGCCAGTGGCCTCTGCTGAATCCCTTCATGCTCTGCGGCGACATTCTGGCCGCCGCCGCACAGCCGGCGCCGTACGATCCGTTCAATCTCCTCGGCATGCTGATTCCGCTGCCTCCGAGCCTGACGTTCGCGGCGGCGATGACATTCTTCCTGGCCGGCTTCGGCGCCTTCGTCTTCTTACGTTCGCTCGGCTGTGGCGAGCTGGCCTCGCTGGTCGGAGCGGCGGGATGGATGTTCAGCGGAAATGTGGCCTTCTTCGTCGGGTGGCCGCTGGCGAGGGCGTGGGTGTATCTGCCGCTGATCTTCTTCGGCGTCCGGCTCGTGGTGCGGGAGGCGAGCGTGCGTGGTGGGGTGATTCTGATGATCTCGCTGACGCTCCTGATTCTGGCCGGTCATCCGGAGTCGCTTCTGCATGTCACGACAGTCAGCGCGGTCTACGGCCTCTTCGAGATCGCCACGACTCGCAAACGGATCGGCCGCGTCATCCTCATCGCCTGCGCGTCCGGCGTGGTGGCGTTACTGCTGACCGCGATCTTCCTCCTGCCGTTCCTGGAGGCATCGCAGCAGACGCTCGAGCTCCGTACCCGGCTCGGCTATCGGAAGATGCCGCTCCCCTTCATACCGGAGTTGATTGAGCGCCGCGCGGCGAACACGATTTTCCCATTCTGGGGCGGCCAGCCGTGGCGTGATTCTTTCACGGCAGAGTGGGATCCACAGACGGCACGGACCGGGAGTCTCATCCTGGCGCTGGCGTTTGCGGCTCTGCTCGTGGCGCGCCGGCGCAAGGAGACATGGTTCTTCTTCGGTCTCGCACTGGTCTGCCTGTGTGCAGGATTCGAAGCACCGCCCGTGATCAACATCTTGCACAGACTGCCGCTGCTCAACATGGCCCTGAATGAGCGTCTGGCGTTCGCTGCTTCGTGTTCGTTGTCGATCCTGGCGGCACTGGCGATTGATGCCTTGGCTGCCGGGACGGGGACGACGCAAGAATCTACAGCGGGCGGGAAGCCGGCGGTCCCAGGGCGCCGCAAGGTGGCGATCGTTCTCACAGTGATCGCGCTCGCGATTGGCATCGGTACGTATGCTGTCTGGCCGCACGAGATGCATGTGGGCGTTGATCCGAACGTCATCAGTACGGTCGCGCTCGCGGAACTGCTGCCACTGGTGGCGGCCATCATCCTCCTGGCCACGCGCACGCCGCTCCGCCTGGCGCTGCCGGTCATATTCGTTCTCATACTGGGACAGCGCGTGGTCGTGGATGGGTCGATGTATCCGTCTCTGCCGATGCATGTCTTCTATCCGAAGATTCCGCTGATCCGCGCGATTCCGACGGGCACCGCCGAGCCTTTCCGCGTGGCAGGAGAACATTTCACACTCATCCCCGACACGGCTGCGATCTACCAGATCGAAGATCCGCGCGGCTACGAGGCGATGACCTTCGCGCGGCTGGCTGACACCTATCCGATCTGGTCGATCCGGCAGCCCGTGTCGTTCAATGCGATCGGCGATCTTCAGCCGCCGTTCCTCTCGTTCCTGAACATCCGCTACGCCATCGTGCCAACCAGCGTGAACGTCAGCCCGGGTTGGCGCGAGGTGATGAAGGACCGCAGCGCCAGGCTATTCGAGAACACGCGTGTCCTGCCTCGCGCGTTCGTTCCCCGGCGTGTGCGTTACGAGAAGAGCGGATCACCGGTGTTGAAGGGCATGAAGGAAGCGAAGGACTTTTCGGACCTGGCCTGGATCGAGGTACCGGAGCTGCAGCCGCACGAGATTGCCAATGGGCCGGGAAAACTGACGCTGCATCGCGCCGGCTTCGGCCTCTCCATCGATGCGGTGATGGCTGCCGGCGGATGGGTGGTGGCATCACAGTCGGCGTGGAATGGCTGGCGTGCGTACCTCGACGGCCGTCGCGTTCAGATGCGTTTCGCCAACCATGCTTTCCTCGGCGTGTTCGTGCCGAAGGGCCCTCACCATGTCAAACTCGAGTACCTGCCGGAGTCATTCACCCGCGGCCGCAACGTTTCGTTCGCGACACTCGGCGCGCTGCTGATCGCGGCCGTTTTCCCATTAGCGCGACGTCGATTCCAGAAGCCACGCGCCGTAAGCATCTGACGTCGATGCGATCGGCAGCACGATGAGCTCCGGCACGTCGTAGGGATGACGGGCGAAGAGGGCCGTGCGAAGCGCGTCGACGTTCTCCTCGACGGTCTTGATGACCAGGAGCTGTTCACGATCCTCGTCGACTCGCCCCTGCCATCGATAGATCGACGTCACACCCGGCAGCACATTGACGCACGCCGCCAGCCGCTTGCCGACCAGGTCGCGCGCGATCGGGCGCTCATCGAAGTCAGCGCCAACGGTGGTCAGGACGATGACGGGATTCACGGGTTGCATGGTAGCGCTAGAATCCGCCCTCGTGTTCCGCCGGGTCATCCTCATCATCCTCATTGCCATCGTGCTTCTCGCCGTCTATGAGTGGGTCACTTTTCCTGACGTCGCCGTGCTGGCAACGAAGCCGCCTTCGACGACCGCGTTCATGGAACAGCGCAAGGCCGAGTTGCGCGCGGGTGGCAAGAACGATGCGATCTCGTATCGATGGGTACCGTACGGAAGCATCTCGCCGTATCTGCGTCGAGCGGTGCTCGTGGCCGAGGACGATACCTTCTTCGAGCACGGCGAGGTCGATGTGAAAGCGGTGGAAGAAGCGCTCCGCAAGGACTGGGCGCGAGGAAAGATCACTCGCGGCGGATCGACGATCACTCAGCAACTGGCGAAGAACCTCTACCTCTCGCCGTCGCGCAACCCGCTGCGGAAGGTGAAGGAGTACTTCATCGCCCGCGCGTTGGAAAACCACCTGACGAAGAAGCAGATCCTCGAGCTCTATCTCAATGTCGTCGAGATGGGCGAGCGCGTCTATGGTGCCGAGGCGGCGGCGCAGGCGTACTTTCACGTATCGGCGTCGTCGCTCTCGCCGGCGCAGGCGGCGCTGCTCGCCTCCTGCCTTCCGAACCCACGCGTCATGAACCCCGCCGCGCCAAACAAGCGTCTGCGCTGGCGCCAGCGGATGGTCCTCTCGCGCATGAAGCGATGGGGGTATCTCTTTGAGAAGGAAGTGTTGACGGAGAAGAAGCCGGCAGCAGCGGCTCCGACGACCGAAACGACGGCCACCTTGGACACTGCGCTGCAGCAGGCTCCGCCCGCTGACACTGCGACGCCGGAGCCAGCGCCGGAGCCAACGGCGACTGACACCGGGCCGCCGGCGACGGAGACCGAAACGGCGCCGCCACCGGAGACGACGACGAGTCATACCGGCCTTCAGGTGTAGGGCCGCCGCCCTCGGCGGCCATCTTCATTCGGCGCCAGCACCAGGCCGCCGAGGGCGGCGGCCCTACACGCCGCGCAAGCATCAGCACTTGCACTCTTGTCTTCGCCGGTCCTGTCTGTGCTGGTCCCGTCAAAATAGCTGGCGCTTTACTGCCTGATTTGACGGCGTGTTCCGACCGCTTCGCGCGCAACTCACGTCAGCAGTGCTACTTCGCGAATCCCCACTCACGGCGCGCGGCTTGATCCCGTGGCAGGGTCATGAACGACTGTGAATTCATTCAGGAACGCGATGACGAGAGTGGAACGGCTGCGAGTGTGGTGACGGGGTGGGAGAGTATCGTCTTTCAGGTCGAAGACGAGCCGCCCGACGATTGAGCGCCGGGATCGGCTTCCTGCACGGCTTCGTTGGCGCCCTTGAAGCCGATCTTCGAATGGGTGCCGTCGCAGAACGGCTTCATCGTCGAACCGCCGCAACGGCAGAGCGCGGCCTTCTTCACTTCGATGGGGTTGCCCTGCGCGTCGGTCATCGTGAACTCGCCCTCGACCAGGTACGGACCGTTGTCGCGGACTTTGATATTGATCGTCATCTGCTCTCCCTAGAAAATTGGATTCTTTGCAACGTGTTCCAGATGCCAGTTGTAAGTGTAGCCGGGGAATGCGATGGGGATCGTGTACGTGACCGTGACGGTGATGTCGCCCTGACCTCGTACGATGGTGATGTCGCCTTCCTTCACGGGAAGTTCGTCTTCCCGCGCCTTCGCGAGGATGGCCGCTTTGATCCGGTCATCATTGTGGGTGCCGGCCGACTTGGCCTCGTCCACCACGGTCTGCCGCAGCTCGGCCGCCTTCACTTTGACCGGGATCATCTTCCATGCCACGAAGATGGCCAGACCTAGAAGGATGAGACCGATCAGGCAGCCCAACTGGCTCTCTCCGCGCTCGCGGCGACTCATGCGCATAACGACCTCCGTCGCCGGTGAGTATACCTATTGGATGGGCTTGAAGAAGCGGGAGGTGGGGTGTGGGGTGTGGGGTGTGGACGAAGCGGGGCTCGGTGAGGCAGTTGCTACTCCCCACTCCCCATTCCCCACTCGCGGTCCACTCGACCACAGCACCATCCGCGCTCGCCCCATGATCCGATCGCGAGGCAGCACGCCCCAGCTCCGGCTGTCGAGTGAGCCGGCGCGGTTGTCGCCCAGGACGAAGTAACAGTCGGACGGAACGATCTGAGGAGAGATGATGCCGGTCGCCGCCTGGGCTGCGATATAGGCTTCCGGCAGAGCGTGACCGCTCACGATCACGCGTCCGCCGCGCGTCTCGACAAGATCGCCCGGTGTTCCGATGACCCGCTTGACCATCAGCTCGTCGCTCGCCCACATCGAACGGAACACGATGACGTCACCACGTTGCGGCCGGACGCTGAAGCGGTAGGGCGTGACCACGATGTGATCGCCGGGCACGAGTGTCGGTGCCATCGACGAAGAGGGGATGACGTAGAGCCGCAGCGCCGCCCGCACACCCAGCGCAAGAACGAGTGCGATCGCCAGCGGCTCCAGGACAAGACGGAACGCGGATTTGTGCGTCACGCGGATGGGAACGGCGGAGAGGGGTGGGTCATTTCGGGAGTCGGTGGTCGTCGGGAGTCGGAGGTAATGTTGAATGTTCAATATTGGATGTTGAATGAATAGACGGGCACGCGGGCCATTCAACACTGAACATTCAACATTCTCTTTTCCGGCAACCGGCAACCGAGCCCGACAGCACATCCGGCAACCACACATCCCCAAACCCGTCAACATCTTGACGCGCCTCCGCGTCGCGACTACTGTTCGCGGGCATGCCGATCGAGCCGAGACAGCCGCAGGGCCTTGTCGACATCCTCGACAAGATTCTCGACAAGGGTCTGGTCGTCGCGGGCGACATCAAAGTCTCGCTGGCGAACGTGGAGCTCCTGACCATTCAGCTCCGGCTCGTTATTTGCTCGATTGACAAGGCGGAGGCGATCGGGATCAATTGGTGGCGGTCCGACCGGTTCTACTCCGCTGCACCAAACGCGGTTAGCGACTCTGAGCACGATGCGTTGAAGGCGCGGGTGAAAGAGCTCGAACAGAAGCTCGAAGGAACGGCGCTTCCGCGGACTTCGCAGGCAAAGGCAGACGAGAGGAAAGGCAGGTAAGTCATGGCAGTTGAACGCGCACCAGGCGGCACAAGTCTCATCGACGTACTCGACCGGATCCTCGACAAAGGTATCGTCATCGATGCATGGGTCAGGATCTCGCTCGTGGGCATCGACCTGATCACGGTTGAAGCGCGCGTGGTCATCGCTTCGATCGACACGTACTTGAAGTATGCGGAGGCGGTCGGTATCACTTCGACGGTAGCCCGTCCGGCCCTCGGACCGGGCGAAGGTGGCGGAGGTGGAACCCTGAGCAACACGCCGGGGTCAGGCGTCGGACGCGCGTAACGCACCTTCAGGGGATTGGCGTTGAACGCCTGCCGCGCAACAGCGCACGGCAGGCGTTTTCATTTCGCGCTCAGTGCCGGCGATCGAAGTGAATGCCGCGTTCGACTTCGGCGATCGCGTCCCTGGTGAGCCTCAACGCGTTCTCGCGATGACCGCCCTTGTCGTGTTCAGCCTTTTCCAGCTCGGTACGCGCCGAACGGAGAAAATCGAGTGCCGCCTGCATGCGCGGCTGATCGGCGCTGGCGCGCCCTGCTACGAACCCCGAGGCGATTGCGGTGATGACGAGAAGAGCGATGACGAGACGATGAAACTTCATGTGGTCTCCTCCTATTCGGTAATCGACGCGAAAAGCGCCGAGCCGTTTACAGTTTCGGAAGACATTCGATCAGGGGCAGGAAACGTGGGTCAGCGGGTCAGCGGGTCAGTAAGACGTAGTGCTTGATCCTGATCCACCGATCTACTGATCACTAATCCACTGAGACCACCAACATCCAGGGTCACTGCTTCAGCCACTGATCGAACCAGTCACCGACAGTTTGATACCACAACTTCGAGTTCTGAGGCTTCAGAACCCAGTGCCCTTCGTCCGGGAAGTAAACCATTTTTGATGGGATGCCGCGTCTCTGGAGTGCTGTGAAGAGCTCCAACCCCTGATTGATCGGCACCCGGTAGTCGAGCTCGCCGTGGGTGACGAGCGTCGGCGTCTTGAAGTTCTTCACGAAGTTGTCCGGTGACCAGCGCTGATACAGCTCGGGGTTGTCCCACGGATTGCCTCCGAACTCCCACTCCGGGAACCAGAGCTCCTCGGTGACGCCATACTCCGATTTCAGATCGTAGACACCGGCATGCGAGACCAGCGCCTTGAAACGATCGGTGTGGCCAAGGATCCAGTCGACCATATAGCCGCCGTAGGAGCCGCCGGCCGCACCAATACGCGTGCCATCGACAAACGGCATCGCGGCCAGCGCATCGACACCGTTCATGACATCGACGTAGGCCTTTCCACCCCAGTCGCCGGAGACCTCTTCGACGAACTTCTGGCCGTAGCCATACGACCCGCGCTGGTTCGGCATCAGAACGACATAGCCCATCGCCGCGAACATCTCAGGGTTCCAACGGTAGGACCACGCATCGCCCCAGCCACCCTGCGGTCCGCCGTGGATCAGCACCACGGCCGGATACTTCTTCGAGGCATCGAAGGCTGAAGGCTTGATGACGAATGCCTGCACCCTGGCTCCCTCGGCTCCGGTGTACCAGATGTCGTTCGTCTCTCCCATGGCGATGGTGGAGAGCAAGCCGTCGTTCTCGTGCGTGAGCTGCGTGGCCGTGGATGCCCCGCGCTGAAGCGAATAGATGTCGTTCGGACGCGTCAGCGATGCCCGGTCAAAGTAAATCGTCTTCCCATCGCCGCTCACGGTCAGAGCATCCGCCGAAGCCCGCGAATAGAGCATATGCGGCGCGTTGTCGCTCAAGCCGGCTTCGTAGATGACGGTCTTCATCTTCAACGGCGCCGTGAAAAAGATCGATTTGCTGTCGGGGGCCCAGGCCATCGATTCGACCCAATCGTCGAACGCCGGGATGATGCGGTGCGACGTGCCACTCGTCCGATCGTAGAGCCAGAGCTCCCAGAGGCCGGATTCGTAACCTGGCCGCGCCTGCGAGCGGTAGGCGATCCAGCGGCCGTCTGGTGAGTACTTGGGACTGGTGTCAGCACCAGGGCGCGTGGTGATGCGCCTGGCGTCTCCGCCGCCGATCGGAACGATGAAAAGGTCGGAGTTCGTTGAAACCTCAGGATGCGGGTCGGTGTCGCGCGCGTAGACGAGCTCCTTTCCGTCGGGAGACACGTCGAGCTCATCCCCTCCGCCGACCGAGAATGGCGGAGCGTCGAACGCGCCGGGAGTGAGATCACGCGGTGCGCCACCACTCAGGGACACATAAACAATGTGGCTCCGCGCCGGCTCCTGCCATGTCTTCCAGTGCCGATAGAGCAGGCCGGTGAGCACGTGCGCTTTCGTCGGCGCGCTTCCTTCGGCGGCCGTCTTTCCCTTGATGCAGGCCGGGTCGACGCCGCAATCGGGATAGATGTCCGAGACGACCACCAGAGCCGCGCCGTCCGGCATCCACTTGACACCCCCCGCGCCGCCGGGGAGATCGCTCACCTTCTTCGACGTGCCCGCCGCGACATCGTAGAGATAAACCTGATGCGCGCCGCCGTCACGATTCGAGACGTACGCGATGGTCTTGCCGTCGGGTGACCACGCAGGTCCGTTGTCCTGATGCCTGGCATCGCTGATCAGCTTCGGCGTCCCTCCCGCCGGCGGGATGACGTAGACAGCGCTGAAGTTCCTGTTCGCCGCAAGGTCGGGAGTGGAGACGTCATAGGCCAGCCACTTCCCGTCGGGCGAGAGCTGAGGAGCACCGATACGGTGGAGGGAGACCAGATCTTCGAAGCGCAGCCCTCGCTGGGCGAACGCGGTTGCCGCAACAGTGAACAGAACCAAAGTAAGCGTCAGGCGTTTCATCGAATCGTTCATCCTTTTCACCGTATATACCCCAACGATCTCAGATTCTCGTAGTACTCCTCGCTGACCTTCCCGGGAGCAGTGCTCGAGATTCGCGGGCCGTAGGTGGGGATTCGCACCAGCTCGCTGCCGGTCAGGGTGCGCCCGGACATCTCGCTGGAAGGGGGAAAGCCCATGAGCGAGCAGAGCGTCGGCGCGACGTCGAAGGGTGTTGCGGACGGCGCCAGCGTCAGCGTCGATGCGAGCACCGACTGGCCTGTCTGGTTGTCTCCAGGCATTCCGGCCACGATCACGTCAAATCCGCGTGCACGTACCGCGTTGATTGTTGCGACGACGCCGTCGAGTGCTCTCGATGACGCGGTCAGCTTTTCCGACGGATCCATCGCAAGCCTGTTCAGGACGATCTCGAGTGCGGGCAGATAGACAGTCGCGAATCGCGGGTGGTCTTCGTCAAGGGCTCTGAGAAAGACCGCGGACGCGTTTTCGTCGACATTTTGGGCAAGCCGAGCCGGTGTCAGGCGAGGCATTCCGCGGTTGAAGATCGAGGTCTGTCCGACTGAGTCGAGCGCGCCGCTGTGTGCGTCGTCGGAGGTCCACCAGTTCACAGCCACGCCAGGCACGCCTCGGCCGCCGAATACCTCCCAAACGAAGTCGCGCCGCCGTACCGTCGGAGGCAATGCCTCGCGCTTTGCGGCCCCCACCATCCCGGCAAGGTCGTGCAGGACGATATCGCTGTGCGATAGCACCTGCAGCAGATGACGGCCGCCACGAAGCCTGACGCCATCAACAGCCCGGACACCGTGAGCGGACGGCATCACGCCGGTACCGAGCGATGCCCAGCGCTCGGTCGTGGAACCGCCCTTCAGCGGGGCAACGGCGTATGCGGAGGGTAATCCTTTCGCGAGATCAGGACGCGTGTGAAAGATTTCCCACGTCAGTCCATCGACACCGATCAATGCCACGCGGCGCTGGTTGGGCGTAGTGACAACCTGCACCGGCGGCTCCGCGATGTGCTTCTCCTGGCTCACGTACGCGGGGAGGAAGAGCACCGCGATCAGGAAAGCCGCAGCGGCCGTCATCGGCAAGGTGCGAGGCTTCTGATGAATGGCCGGGATGCGCTGCAGGTCGTAAATCGAGAACGACAACAACGCGGCGGAGACGGCCACGCTGGTGAAGAGAAAGAAGGCCACGATCAGTGCCAGTCCCATCAACAACTCGGGCCAGGACGGCGGCGCGTCGAAACCGTACCACCAGATCGCGATGGCCGCCGCGGGGATCGCGCTGGCGGCGAAGGAGATGCCGAGGAGCGCACGCGGCGTATCGATGGCCAGGCTGGGGCGCAGGCGAAGAATCAGGGCGATCGCGATCAACAAAAGAAATGAAATCCCGAAGCCTGTCACTCCATAGAGCAGAGACATGAGCAGAGTCTCGCCTGCGGAGAGTGGATGATTGCGAACGATCATGATGGCAACGAGAGGGACGATCGCGAAGAGCGCGACAAGGATGGCGGCTTTGGAGGCTACTGTTGCCAGCTCGAGCCAGAAAGCACGGGAAGAGCGTCCGGCGGTAAAGGGGTCGTGCGCGAACCACCGCTCGATGGCATGGGAGAGATAGCCACGCTCTCTCAGATCGCGCCGCAAATCGTCGACGGACGGCACCGGCACGGCACGGAATATAGCACCCAGCCGGGCGTTCTATCGCCCGACTCTTCAATGGATTCCGGCGCGGTCACCCCAGACAGTCCAATCAATCGCGAGGCCGCATCCCTCGAGCCGGTTGACACCCCCCGAAAACGTCACCCGCTCGCGAAGTTCCTATCCGGCACCGCGATCACCATCGGCTTCGTTCTGCTCAAACTAAAGGCGCTCGTCCTGGTCGTCTTCGACTTCTTCCGCGGTTACGCCGTCAACCCGTTCGAAGGCTTCGGCCTCATGCAGTATTCTGTAGCCGGCGTTTCCATGGTGCTCTCGATCTGGGCGATGACCACACAGGCGCCACTCAGAATCGTTCTCGGGCTCGTCGGCATCATCCTCGTTCACGAGATCGGACACGCCGTTGCCATCCGAGCCAAAGGACTGCGCGCCGGGATGATGGTCTTCATCCCGTTCATTGGCGGCGCGGTTACGCTCAAGGACCAGCCGCGGTCGGCGTACGACGACGCCCAAATCGGACTGGCAGGTCCGATTGCCGGCACGTTCGCTTCTCTGATTTTCCTCCAGGTCTACAAATGGACCGGTCAGCCGCTGTATCTCGTGATCGCCGGCGCCGGCTTCTTCATCAACTTCATCAACCTGCTGCCGATCGGCATGCTGGACGGCGGCCGGATCTCCGCAGCCATCACGAAATGGATGTGGGTATTCGGTGGCGGCGTTCTGGTCTACAAGCTGGTGACGCAGCCGAACCCCCTCATGCTGATCATCGTTCTGCTCGCCGCGGTTCAGGTCTATCTATCGATCGTCCGCGAAAAGGATGACAAGTCCTTCTACGACGTCACCATCGCGCAGCGGGTGTTCATCGCCATCGCCTATTTCGGGCTGGTCGTTTTCCTGTGGCAACAGATTCACACGAACTTGAATCGGTTGGTGGAATTGGCGAGGCACTAAGCTGTCTTTACCGGAGCTGACGGTCGGAATGACAGCGCAGTAAATTCGTTTTGATACCCTTACACCAGCTCGTATGAACCTCTATCTTCTTCTAGCCATCGCCCTCGGGGCGATCACCGGGACGACCGAAGTGCCGGTCTCGCGGACGAGGCTGGCCAGCGTGGCGGCCGAGTGCGGGGTCATACGCAGCGAGGAGTCGATCGTTTCGCCGCGGAGCGCGCTCCACCGAGCTCGTTCCGAATCAGCCGCGCCGCGCGTCATCGATGGTGCCCTATTCCGCATCGAAGCGCCGCTCACAGGCGCCGCCACGCCACGCGCTCCCGCAACCAACTGCTGAGCCCCCTCCGGTTCGCGGTTCGTTTGTTGCTGGGAAGGAAATCGTCATGATCAATAAGGTACTCACCACCATCTTCGGCTCGAAGCATGAGCGCGACGTCAAGAAGATGCTGCCCATCGTCGCGCAGATCAACACCTTCGAGCCCGAGATCAGCCGTCTTACCGACGATGAGTTGCGCGGCAAGACACAGAAGTTCCGGGAATACCTCCGGCCCGCCGTCGAAGCGCTGGAAGCGGCGAAGAAAGAGGTTCCTCGCGACGAGGTCGTCGTCCGCACCGCGAAGGAAGACCTGCAGGCGGCACTCGAAGAAGTCCTGCCCGAGGCCTTCGCCGTCGCCCGCGAAGGCGGCAAGCGCATCCTCAACATGCGGCACTTCGACGTCCAGCTCATGGGCGGCGTGGTTCTTCACCGCGGCAAGATTTCCGAGATGAAGACCGGCGAAGGAAAGACACTGGTGGCGACGCTGCCGGTCTATCTCAATGCCCTCACCGGCCGCGGCGTGCACGTCGTCACCGTCAACGACTATCTGGCTCGCCGCGACTCGGAGTGGATGGGACGGCTCTACAAGTTCCTCGGACTGACCGTAGGCGTCATCCAGAACAATTACGGCGATCGCGAACGGCAGGAGGCCTACCGTTGCGACGTCACCTACGCCACCAATAACGAAGTGGGCTTCGACTACCTGCGCGACAACATGAAGTTCGACCTCGAGTCGATGGTGCAGCGCGATCACGTCTTCGCCATCGTCGACGAGGTCGATTCGATCCTCATCGACGAAGCCAGGACGCCGCTCATCATCAGCGGCCCTTCCGAGGAGCGGCCGGACAAGTACTACTCGGTCGACCGCATCATCCCGAAGCTCGTCAAAGAGAAGGACTATCAGGTCGACGAGAAGCAGCACACCGCTGTACTCACGGAAGACGGTGTGCTGCACGCCGAGAAGCTCCTTGGCGTCAACAACCTCTACGACCCGGACAACATGGATACGCTCCACGCGGTGCAGCAGGCACTCCGCGCGCACATGCTCTACCGGCGGGACAAGGAGTACATGCTCAAGGACGACGAGGTCATCATCGTCGATGAGTTCACCGGAAGACAGATGCCAGGCCGCCGCTGGTCCGACGGCCTTCATCAGGCCGTCGAGGCAAAAGAGGGCGTGAAGATCGAAGCCGAGAACCAGACTCTGGCCACGATCACCTTCCAGAACCTCTTCCGGATGTACGAGAAGCTGGCGGGCATGACCGGTACCGCGGACACTGAGGCGGCCGAGTTCGACAAGATCTACAGCCTGGAGGTCGTGGTCATTCCTCCCAACCGCCAGATGGTGCGCAAAGACCAGGCGGACCTCGTCTTCCGCACGGAGCGCGAGAAGTTCAACGCCATCGTCGACGAGATCAAGGAGCTGCACGAGAAAGGGCAGCCGGCGCTCGTCGGAACGATCACCATCGAGAAGTCAGAAGCACTGTCGGTGGCTCTGAAGCGCAAAGGTGTACCGCACGTGGTGCTCAACGCCAAATACCACGAGAAGGAAGCCGAGATCGTGGCACAGGCGGGCCGCAAGAGTGCCGTGACGATCGCCACGAACATGGCCGGCCGCGGCACGGACATCCTCCTTGGCGGCAACCCCGAGTTCGCGGCTGCGCAGAAGAACAAGGATGTCGCCGACCCGGCGGAGCGCAAGCAGATCGAAGAAGAGATCAACGAGCAATGGAAGCTCGATCACGACGAGGTGGTCAGGCTGGGTGGCCTTCACATCGTCGGCACCGAACGGCACGAGTCGCGCCGTATCGACAACCAGCTCCGCGGACGGTCAGGACGCCAGGGTGATCCGGGCGCATCGCGATTCTACCTATCGCTCGAAGACGATCTGATGCGCATCTTCGGCGGCGAGCGCCTGATGGGGTGGATGGAGAAGCTGGGGATGGAGGAGGGCGTTCCCATCGAGCACGGGATGGTGACGCGCTCGATCGAGCGGGCCCAGAAGCAGGTCGAGGGGCGGAACTTCGAAGCACGCAAACATCTGCTCGAGTACGACGACGTCATGAACAAGCAGCGTGAGTCGATCTACACGCTGCGGCGGTCGATTCTCGACGGCCGTGAGGGGAAGGAGTACATCCTCAACGCCGCTGACGAGATCGTCGACTACCTGATCGAGACGTACATCCCCGAGGACGCGCGCGAACTGCCGGACGAAGAGAGCCTGAACCGGGATCTCTACGATTTCTTCGGCATCGATCTGAAGACCGCGAACGCCGACCTGGCGACTTTGCCCCGCGCGGCGGTGAAGGACCAGGTCATCGATGCGGTGAACCGGCGCTATGAGCAGAAGGAAGCAGCGATCGGCGTGGAGAACATGCGCCAGTATGTGAAGTACATCCTGCTGCAGGTCATCGATCAGCTCTGGAAGGATCACCTGCTGAATGTCGATCACCTCAAAGAAGGGATCGGCCTGCGCGGCTACGGCCAGCGCGATCCGCTCATCGAGTACAAGAAAGAGTCGTACGAAATCTTCCAGGAGATGATGGAGCTGATCCAGGACCGCGTGGTGAAGAGCCTCTGGAAGACAGAGATGGTCGTGGAGCGGGAGGGGGAGCGGCAGGAGGACGTGCAGCGCGTCCAGCGGGCCATGCCGGCGCCCAAACCAAAAGCTCCGCCGATGGTCTTCTCAGGCTCCGGCGGCTCCTCCGGCCCGGCTCAGATACAACGCAAGGAACCGAAGATCGGCCGCAACGATCCCTGCTGGTGCGGCAGCGGAAAGAAGTATAAGAAGTGCCACGGCAACGCGGCATGACGCCAGGATCGCAATCAATAACGCGAAAGAGCAGCTCCGCGGTGCTTGACGTCGCGTGACCTCGGTGATCTCGAACCAGGTTCGCTGCGATCAGCGTGAGCTAACTTCGCATACGCCTGCGATCTGAGCCAGCCATGTCTTTCAGCCACGAAGCGGCGCGCGGCATGCGGGATGACGACGCGATGATCGCCTCGATGATGTCGCGGCGCGAGAGCGAAACCTTGTTTCGTAGTCTGATCATCACCCGTAAGCGATCCAATGCCGCGACCTGTCGTTTCAGGAGAACCACCGTGATCCTCAGATGGGAGCCGCTGCCCCCCTGTTCGGTTTTGGTCGTCATAGTTGCCACCCTCTTTTACTTGGAGTGACTCGCTGGCGGTTTTTCCTCCCCCCCATCGGTTGACTGACCAATCGCGCAAATGAAACGGGCCGCCCGAAGGCGGCCCTGACGTGACCACTTCGGCGAGATTTACGGATTGATCTGCGTGGCGTTCACGCCGACGTTGATCTGAATCTGCTTCGGCTTCGCGTCTTCGAGTTTCGGGATCTCGATCTCGAGGATACCGTTCCGGTAGTTCGCGCCGATCGCGTTCGTGTCGACGGTGCGCGGAAGGGAGAACGTCCGGGTGAAGGTGCCGTACGTCCGTTCGATGCGGTGGTAGTTGCGGTCGTCCTTCCGCTCGAACTGGCGCTCGCCGCTGATGGTGAGCAGGCCGTCTTCAAAGCTGACCTTGAGGTCGTTCTCGTTCACTCCAGGCACCTCGACGCGGACGAGGATCTTGTCCTTTTCCTCGGCGACATCGACGGCAGGCGCCCAGGTACCGGTTTTCTGCTCGTCTTCGAGAAAGTTGAAGCGGCCGAAGAACGGTTCGAAGAAACGGGTCTGAAGCGTCCGGAAGTCATTGATCGGATTGGCAGAACGGGTCATGAATGTCATCGTAAGCCTCCATTTGTTTATATGAGCTGTCCTTGCTCATATCGCTATCAACCTTAGCTGATGTGGCTCATATTCCAGCACTGACAGTCAAAGATATGATTGCACCTGCATCAGATCCGTCGGGCCGTCGACCAATAGGTATAGCATCCGGGAGTCGAGTGTCCGGTAAGGCGCCTCACGCTCTGAAAGCCAGCGATCGCGATCAAGCAGGCCACTCTGACGACTGAGGCCGAGGCTCTCTCCATCGACTCGGAGCCTCTCGCGACTTCCCCTCGGGCTCTCACCATCGACTCGAAGCCTCTCGCGACCTCCCCTCAGGCTCTAACGACACTGCCCCCCCACCCTCACGACCCACTCGGAGGCTCTCGCGAGGGTACCCCCCCACCCTGACGACCCCCCTCCCAGGCTCTAAGCACACCACCACCCCACCCTCACGAGGGTACCCCCCCACTGTCGCGAGGGTACCCCCCCGGCCCTCTCGACACCACCCCCCCACCCTCAACAGAGTGCCCCCCCACCGTCGCGAGACCCCCACCCCAGTGTCGCGAGTGCGTTTTTCAAGGTCGCGAGGGTACCCCCCCTACCCTCGCGAGGGTACCCCCCCACCCTCGTGATCGACGCCGAGGCTCTCGCCAGCGACGCCGAGACCGTGCAAACCACCCCGTCAATCTTATGAATCGCCGGCATCCATCCGTCTCAACGGTTTGTTTATCTCTCGACGAACCGGCACCGGAATCTTCATCCGCGCTACATGTTTCTAAGAGGCTCATATGACGGCACTTCCGACAACTCCGCGCGAATCGGCAGCGGCCGATGAGCTCAGCCGCGAGGTGGCTCGACGCCGGACCTTCGCCATCATTTCCCATCCCGACGCCGGCAAGACGACGTTGACGGAGAAGCTGCTGCTCTACGGCGGCGCGATCGAGATGGCCGGGGCGGTGCGGGCGCGTAAAGGCCAGCGCCACGCCACCTCCGATTGGATGGCGATGGAGCAGACGCGCGGCATCTCCATCACCTCGACGGCGCTCCAGTTCGAGTACGACGGATATTGCCTGAACCTGCTCGACACGCCGGGCCACGAAGACTTCAGCGAAGATACCTATCGCACTCTGGCCGCGACCGACAGCGCGGTGATGGTGCTGGACTCCGCCAAGGGCATCGAGCCGCAGACGCGGAAGCTGTTCGAGGTCTGCCGGATGCGGCAGATCCCGATCATCTGTTTCATCAACAAACTCGATCATCCGGGGCGCGATCCGTTCGAGCTGCTGAGCGAGATTGAGAAAGAGCTGCACGTCGGCGCGGTGCCGATGAACTGGCCTATCGGCAACGGGCCAGACTTCCAGGGAGTGTTCGACCTGCGCAAACAGCAGGTGCTCCGTTTCGAGCGTGCCGCGCACGGTGCCTCGGTCGCGGCGGTGACGGTGGGCGGTCTCGACGACCCGATGCTGGAGGACGAGATCGGCCCGACGGCATGGCAGGAGCTGCGCGAAGCGGCGGAGCTGCTGGCTGGTGCCGGGATCCTGTTCACCGCCGAAGCGTTTGGGCGTGGGCAGGTCATCCCTGTGTACTTTGGAAGCGCCATCAACAACTTCGGCGTCCAACCGTTCCTGGAGGCGCTGCTCGAGTTCGCACCTCCGCCGGCGCCACACATCGCGCATGTCGGCGGTGAAGAGATGATCGTCGAGGCCACCAGCGAGACTTTTACCGGATTCGTCTTCAAGATCCAGGCGAACATGGACAAGCGTCACCGCGACCGGCTGGCCTTCATGCGCGTCTGTTCCGGCGTTTTCGAGAAAGACATGCTGGTCCATCACTCACGGCTGGGGCGCGAGGTGCGCATGACCCGTCCGCATCGCCTCTTTGCACGCGAGAGGGAAACGATCGAGACGGCTTATCCCGGCGACGTCATCGGGTTCGTCAACCCAGGCCTCTTCCGCATCGGCGATGCCGTCTCCTCCGGCGCCCCCGTCGAGTTCACGCCGATTCCGCGCTTCGCCCCGGAGCACTTCGCCACACTGCGCGCGAAGCAGGTAACACGGCAGAAGCAGTTCCAGAAAGGGCTGGCTCAGCTGGAGGAAGAGGGCGTGATGCAGGTGCTCTCACCACACGAAGGACTGCGCAGCGAGCCGATCCTGGCGGTCGTGGGCGAGCTGCAGTTCGACGTCATGCAATCGCGGCTGGAGAGTGAATACAACGTCGAGACGACGGTGACGGTGTTGCCGTACACGCTTGCACGCTGGATCGCTCGCGACGTCAGCGACGTTGCGAAGATGAACCTTCCCAGCCGGTCGAAGATCGCCGTCGACAGCGCCGGCCGGGCGGTCGTGCTATTCAGCTCGCAGTGGGAGTTGGACTACGCGGAGAAGGAGAATCCCGGCGTGCCCTTCCTGTCAGCCGCTTAGGGTTTTCCGAAGAGCACTGCCTCGAACTTGTCGGAATCCCAGAGCTGTTCCACGCGATAGCGCGAGCGCACCGAGGCCATCACGCGCAGGTCGTAGTCGACACCGAAGCCGCGCGAGCCGTACTCGCGCACGTCTCGGGTGACGAGCAGCACGCGGTCGGGTGGATTCGTTTTCAACTCTCGCACGATGGCATCCTCGACCTTCGGATCGGACGTCTCGACCGGCGTGAACGTGTGAAACGTCATCGGCGTTCGTGTTCGCGTCAGGTAGTTGATGGTGATCCCTTCCGGCATGACGGCGAGCGTGCCGCCGCGGACCGTGGCGATCACGTGATTCAGGATCGCCGCGCGGCCAGCGTTCCAGTCGTAGAACGTTCCGCGTGTGGAGACGATCGCGTACCGCTTATCGGCGTAACGCGTGTGTTGCTGCCAGAGGTCCGCGCCTGCATTCGTCAGGAACGGAACGAGCCACAGCACGGCCATGGCGTTCCGTCGCGGCATGTAACAGAACAGCGTGTAGGCCGCCAGCGCGAATGCCGGCACGGTCAGGACGAAGCCGTACCACGACGGAGAAACGTTTAGCGGGATCCGCAGCGTACACGCGGCCGAGAAGGCCGCGAAAACCAGCAGCGGACTCTTTCGGTCACGCACCAACGCCCAGGCCAGCGCCACCCATTGGAGCACTGCCCAGGCACGGAAGAATGAATGATCCGCGAGGAGAATACCGACGACGATGATCGGTATGGCCACCAGCCAGCTGCGCAGCCGGAGAAGAAAGAAGATGGCTACGATACCGGCAATCCCGACCGCGATCTGCGCCGCCTGCGCGCGCCAGTCCGCCAGACCGGAGACCACCTCGAAGAAACGCCTTGCCCTGGCACCCTGCTGCCACGCCGCGAAGATGTTCTCGCTCACCCAGGCCGTGTCGCGGAAGCAGAACGCGACGACGGCAATGCTGGCGATCATCGCGGCGCAATAAGCCGTCACCTGGCGCAAGGTAACTCTGCGCGCAACAGCCAGGATGGCCATGATCAGGAGGGCCGCGATCGCGTACTCGACCTTGCACCACGACGCCAGCACGAGAGCGCCGATTGCAATGGCATTGCGCCCGTGGACGAGCGCGGCCAACGCGACGCATAGCAGCGTCATGCCGATCGTAGCGCCGTAGCTGTATGGAAAAAGGAAGTTCGCCCCCCAGGTCGAAGCGCCGCAGAAGCAGATGGCAACGAACGACAGAGTCGCAGCGAATGCCGGCAAAGGCCGGCGCAGAGCGATCCAGAGCGACGCCGCGGCCGTCATCGACTGCGCGATCCCGATGGCCATATACGACGCGAGCGAGTGACCGATGCCTCCGGTGATCAGAGCGAGCAGATAGGGGGCCAGCGGCGGGTATTGATAGCGAATGTCGCGATAGAGCTTTGCGCCGTTCGCGAGCTGCTCAGGGATATAGAGGTCGCGGCCGGTGTCGATGATCGGATCGAGCCAGCGGCCGTACGACTGAATGAACGCGATCAGTGCGACGGCAACTGCGGTGGCGATGAGGAGTACGGGAGTCGGGAGCCGGGAGCCGGGAATTGGTGAAACAGAAGCGTCATCTCCGACCCCCGGCCCCCGACTCCCGACTCCCTGATTCACCCTCTCATCGTCTCCGGATCGATACCCAGACTCCGGCAGAAATCGCCGTAGGCAAAGGGTGAGATCTCAGACGGCTTGATCTCGCTGCGGCCGCCCCAGAAAACGTTCGTGTAGGTCACCGGAATGCCGATCTCCGCAAGATGCGCATCGATGGCCGCCTTGTGGGCGATCACCGCGTCCTTCTCTGTTCCGTGAGCCACGGCCATGATGTTGACGTTGCGGAACTCGGCCCCCCCCTCGCGCCAGTAGCAGTGGGTGAGGATGTGAAACCGTCCCACCTCCCGCCCAGACTCGATCTCGCGCCCAGCCGGTACGGCCCAGTGAAAGAGGGCGTTGAAACGGGTGACGCGCTCGCCGGTCTGCAGTGGTTTCACATGTTCGAGAAACGTCGAGAACCGCCCGATGACCTTGCGGGCGTTGAGCGACTCGGCCACCTCGTAGAACGTCTCCAGAGGGACGCCCGCCTCATCGGCGCGGGCACGCCAGAGGTCGTGCGCGAATTCGTCCGGCTCGACTTCCCGCTTCAGAGCCGTGAGTACGCGCCAATCGAGCTCACTCAGATTGGCCTTGGTGGTGTCCTTCACTTCCGCCGGCTCATCGGCTTTGCTACCCGGCTCCATCCCTTTGCGGCGGACGTGGCCGACACCGAGTGCGAAGATGCGATTGGCCGGCATCACGCGGAAATGCTCCGCGCCGGTGAGAGCACCAATCATCGCGCAGTGTTTCTCGATCGAATACCCCTGCGGCACCTTGACCGTCGTCCAGAGGCGGTAGTTCGAGCCGGGGGTGGCGGCATCGGTCGAACGGATGACGACGTGGCCGGAGAAGGGATCATCCTTGACCATGTAGTCGAACGCCGCATCGAGCTTCTCCGCCGGGTATTGCCAGGCCACGAGCGCTCCCTCGGCGAGGTTCGTGGCCATCAACGTCTGCCGCACCCGCCGGATCGTGCCGGCGCGCAGCATGGCTCGCACGCGTTCGATGACGGTATCCGCGTCGACTCCGGATTGGTCAGCGATGACCGAGATCGGATCGCGCACGAATCCCTGGATGCGATCCTCGGAGACCGCAAGAATCTGCGCGTTGACAGGATCGGTATGGGCGATGGGCAGGCTGGCGACACTGGACATGACGCTTTGAAGATAGCATGTTGACTCCATGCTGCTGAGTACTGCCGCCACATGCGGCGGTGGATCCCGCGTCTGAAGCCGTTTGACAATCCTCCAAGCGGTGCTTTAGTCTCGTGGTTCCTGGACTGATTTGCGGGGCTGCTTGCAACCAGGTTAAAAAAAGCTAAAGAGCCGGCAGCAGATCGCGTTCGTTTCCGACTGAAGCCCCGCAATTTCAAGCGGGGCTTTTCTTTTCAGGAGGATCGAATGCCGCAACCGGATCGTACCGCCGAGCTCAAACAGTTACTCGATCGCCGCATCCTCATCCTCGACGGAGCGATGGGGACGATGATCCAGCGCTACCGGCTCGACGAGGCGGCGTTTCGCGGAACGCAGTTCGCCTCCCATCCCCGCGACCTCAAGGGCGCTAACGACATCCTCTGCCTGACGAATCCAGGAGTCATCGAGGAGATCCATCGCCAGTATCTCGACGCCGGCGCCGACATCATCGAGACGAATACCTTCAACGCCCAGGCGATCTCGCTGGCCGACTACGACCTCATCCCGTACGCCTATGACATCAACCTCGCCGCGGCGCGGATCGCGCGGAAGGCGGTCGATGCCTGCTCGACGGCGGAGCGGCCGCGCTTTGTGGCCGGTTCCATTGGCCCTGCCAACAAGACCGCTTCGCTCTCACCCGACGTCAACAACCCCGCCTTTCGCGGCGTGACCTTCGACGAGCTGGTCGACGCCTACTACGACCAGACGCGCGGACTGGTCGACGGCGGCTCCGACATCCTGATCCCGGAAACGACGTTCGACACGCTCAACCTCAAAGCCGCGCTGTTCGCGATCGAGAAGTACTTCGCTGACACCGGCATCCGTCTTCCGGTCATCGCCTCGATCACCATTACCGATGCCTCCGGACGCACCCTTTCCGGCCAGACCGTGGAAGCGTGCTGGAACTCCATCTCCCATGCGCCACTCCTCGCCGTTGGCATGAACTGCGCCCTCGGTGCGAAGGAGATGCGGCCACATATCGAAGAGCTGGCTGGCATCGCGCCGCTCTACATCAGTTGCTACCCGAACGCCGGCCTGCCGAACGCGCTCGGCGAGTACGACCAGACGCCGGACGAGATGGCCGCTCTGCTGCACGAATACGCCGGCAACAACTGGATCAACCTGGTAGGCGGCTGCTGCGGCACAACGCCTGACTACATCCGCGCGATTGCCGATGCGGTCAAGGAGTTTCCGCCAAGGGTGCCGCCGAAGATCGAGAAGCACCTGAGGCTCAGCGGACTCGAGGCGCTCACGGTCACGCCCGAATCGAACTTCATCATGGTCGGAGAGCGCACCAACGTCACCGGCTCGCCCAAGTTCGCACAACTCGTGAAGGCGGGCGATCTCGAGCCGGCGCTGGCCATCGCCAAACAACAGATCGACGGCGGCGCGAACATCCTCGATGTCAACATGGACGAAGGGCTGCTCGAGTCCGAGAAAGTCATGACGCACTTTCTCCACCTCGTGGCCTCGGAGCCGGACATCGCCCGCGTACCGCTCATGATCGACTCCTCGAAGTGGTCCGTGCTGGAAGCGGGTCTCAAATGCACGCAGGGGAAGTCGGTCGTCAACTCGATCTCTTTGAAAGAGGGCGAGGACAAGTTCCGCGAGCAGGCGCGCATCATCCGGCGATTCGGCGCCGCGGTCATCGTGATGGCCTTCGACGAGCAGGGGCAGGCGGACTCGATCGAGCGCAAAGTGGCCATCTGCTCGCGCGCCTTCCACATCCTCGTGGATGAAGTTGGCTTCGACCCCACAGACGTCATCTTCGACCCCAACGTTCTGACCGTTGCCACCGGCATCGAAGAGCACAACAACTACGGTGTTGCCTTCATCGAGGCGGTGCGTCACCTGCACGAGCGATTCCCTCTGGTCAGTTTCTCCGGCGGCATCAGCAACGTCTCCTTCTCATTCCGCGGCAACAAGACCGTGCGCGAGGCCATGCACGCCGCGTTTCTCTACCACGCCATCAAAGCCGGGCTGACGATGGGTATCGTCAACGCGGGGCAGCTCGCCATCTACGAAGAGATCCCGCGCGAGCTCCTCGACCTCGTCGAAGATGTCCTGCTCAACCGCCGGCCCGACGCCACCGAGCATCTGCTCAGCTACGCCGATCGGGTCAAAGGAACTGGCGCGACTACGGCGAAGGAAGAAGAAGCCTGGCGTAGCGGCAGCGTCGAGGAACGCCTCTCGCACTCCTTGGTCAAAGGGATCATCGAGCACCTCGACGACGATGTCGAAGAGGCACGGAAGACCTACCCGAGCGCGCTGTCGATCATCGAAGGGCCTCTGATGGACGGCATGAACGTCGTCGGCGGCCTCTTCGGAGCCGGCAAGATGTTCCTCCCGCAAGTGGTGAAGAGCGCGCGCGTCATGAAGAAAGCGGTCGCGTATCTGCTGCCGTTCATGGAGGCGGAAAAGGCGAAGGCCGGAGATTTCTCGCAGCGTGGCAAGGTGCTGATGGCCACCGTCAAGGGTGACGTTCATGACATCGGCAAGAACATCGTCGGCGTGGTTCTCGGCTGCAACAACTACGAGGTGATCGACCTCGGCGTGATGGTTTCGGCGGACAAGATCCTCGATACCGCCATCGCGGAGAAGGTCGACATCATCGGTCTTTCCGGCCTGATCACCCCCTCGCTCGACGAGATGGTACACGTGGCGCGAGAGATGGAGCGGCGCGGGTTCACGACGCCGGTATTGATCGGTGGCGCGACCACATCCAAGCTCCACACGGCCGTGAAAATCGCACCGCGCTACTCGCATGCGACGGTTCATGTGCTCGATGCTTCGCGCGCGGTCGGCGTCGTCAGCACGCTGCTCTCAGACAGAAGCGGCGACTTCATCCGCGAGCGTCAAACCGAGTACGAGCACCTTCGCGAGGCGCAGGCCAAGCGGCAGAGCGAGACGAAACTGCTCTCGATCGAGGCCGCGCGGCGCCGCAAGCCCGCCTTGACCTTCGCCCCCAACCGGCCGCCATTCCTCGGCGTGCGCGTTCTCGAAGACGTTCCGCTCGAGCGAATCGAGCCGTTCATCGACTGGAACCCTTTCTTCGCGGCATGGGAGCTGCGCGGCCGTTTCCCGCAGATCATCGAAGAGCCGCGGGCGAAAGAGCTGTATGACGAGGGCCGGACACTGCTCCACGAGATCATCGACAACCGTCTCATTCACGCCCGCGCCGTCTACGGTTTCTGGCCGGCCAACTCGGTGGGAGACGACGTCGAGGTTTACGCTGACGAATCGCGCGGCGAAGTGATCGCGCGGTTCCACACGCTTCGCCAGCAGCAGGAGACCAACACGGGCCAGAACCTGGCGCTCGCCGATTTCGTGGCCCCGAAGGCGAACGGCATCATCGACTACATCGGCGGCTTCGCCGTCACAGCCGGCATCGGAGTCGGCGATGTCGTGACCCGGTTCGAGCGAGACCATGACGACTACAACGCCATCATGACCAAAGCGCTCGCCGATCGTCTCGCCGAAGCGCTCGCGGAGCTCCTGCACAAAGAGACCAGAGCGGAGTGGTACGCACCGAACGAGAACCTCTCCAGCGAAGAGCTGATCGCCGAGAAGTACCGCGGCATCCGTCCCGCAGCCGGCTATCCGGCGTCCCCGGATCACAGCGAAAAGTCCACGCTCTTCGCGCTCCTCGGCGCCGAGCGCGCCGGCATGGCACTGACCGAGAACTTCGCCATGACCCCCGCGGCCTCGGTGAGCGGACTGTACTTCGCCCACCCGCAATCGAAGTATTTCGCCGTCGGCCGTATCGGCCGCGATCAGGTGGCCGACTACCACCTGCGCAAGGACATGCCACTCCCGCTCGTGGAGCGCTGGCTCGCGCCGGCGTTGGGATACGAGCCGGAGGTTGCTGTTGACTTGAACGTGTGTACGTGCGGCGTACAGCACGGGGCAGGGCCGGCGCGCTAGCTCAGTTGGAGATGCACAGCTCGCACAGACAAGAGGTCTGTGCCACAAAATTTGAGAGTCGTCTGCCCTCTGTCGCACTCAATCGAGTTCAACTCTTTGTCAGAAGTCTTCGGCCTGAGTGCCGAAAGGCGGTTCTACCTTCTCGCGACTACCGCGATCGAGATGTCATCCTCCGGAGGGCGTCCGCCGGTGAACAGGTTCCACTCGCCGACGAGTGTTTCGATGAGCGTGGTGGCCGACGCGGCGGGGTTCCAGCCGGCGATGGCGTCGACGAAGGAATCGCCGAACTCTCTCTCGTTGGCGTTTCGCGCCTCCGTCAAGCCATCCGAGTGAAACAGCAGACGCTCGCCGCGAGCAAGTGTGCCGTGGAGCTCCTCCCATTTCATTCCCGCTTTTACACCGAGCGGATAGGAGCCGGCGCCGATGCGGCCGACGACTTTGCCACCGACGATCTTGACGATCTGCGGGTGACCGGCCACCGTGGCGATGAAACTGCCATCGCGCTCGAACAAGAAGTAGCAGCATGAAAAGAACGACCGTGGTCCGCCGGTGCGGCAGAGGATGCGATTGAGCGAGCTGACGATGGCCGGAGGCGCAGGATCGACATCGAGCTGTGTTCGCCACGACGCGTGTGCCACCGCCATCACCAGCCCCGCCGCCATCCCGTGGCCGGAAGCATCGCCGAAGAGGACGGCCAGCCGGCCGTCGGGAAGCGGAACGAAGTCATAGATGTCGCCGCCGACTGTGTTCGCGATCCGGTTGTATGCCGCGATCTCGTACTCGCTCGTCTGCGGTGGCGATTTCGGGATCAGGTCCGCCTGAAGATCGCGAGCCAGCTCCAGCTCGTCGCGGAACTTGATCTTGTCGATCAGCTCCATCGCCAGCAGAAGGACGAGAATCATGAATGCTCCGGTCATCTCGAAGAAAGGCCAGGCGTGGAAGCTGCGGTGATCCGAGACAGCATCGATCAAGGAGAAGAAGAACCAGACGAACGCCACGAGAAAGATGATGCGGCGCTGCGGTGCCAGCCGCTTTGCCAGGCCGAGGAGCATCGCGCTGCGCGTCCGAACGAAGCGGCGGATGCGTTTCGGGTCGCCGTCGATCTTCGACTGGTAATCGGCCAGCAGCATCTTCCGCGTCTCAGGCCACTCGAGCGCGTAGAGGTTCGTCATGTCCTTCGTCTTCAGCGACGAGATGGTCTCTTTCCCCAGCTCGACCCAGTCGTGCAGTTCTGCCACGATTCGATTGTACGTAGAAGTGCCGAAGGGGTTCCGGGGCCGAGTAAACTGCGCCGATGGGTCGATGGAAGCGTTTGCTATGCTCGGCGCTCCTCGTTGCTTCCCTCGGCGCGTCAGCGCTAGCCGCGCAAGAACTTCCCTTCCGCCACTTCACGCCGAACGATCAGGTCAATCCGCTTTCCTCGGCCAGCGTCCAGAAGGTGATACAGGACCACCTCGGCTACATCTGGTTCGCCTTCTATTCGTCTGGTTTGACGCGCTACGACGGCCATGCCATGGAGCCGTACGGCACAGCCGACGGCCTCCGCGATCTGACAGTCCGCGAGGTCGTTGAAGACGGTACGCATCATTTATGGGTGGGCTCCGAATCGGGCCTCGTCGTCTCCGAAAAGGCACTCGACGCCTACGAGCCGGGAAAGCGTGTGCGATTCGTGAGCGCGATCGGCAGGGAGCACCTGCCGCAGATGCGCACCCACCGCAACTGTCTCGTCACAGGCATCGACGGTTGGATCTGGGCCGGGGTACAGGACCAACTCGTCCGCTACCGCTTCCGGGGCGACACGCTCGAGAGGGGTGCGATCGATGCCGTTCCCATAACCGCTGGAATCACCAGCATGCTGATGAAGCGTGACGGTTCTGTACTCATCGCGATCAACGCCGGCCCCATCCTGCAATTCGATCGGGAAGGGAGGTTTCGCGGGCCTATGCACGGCCAGCCGTCGTGCGTCGCGGGTGCGCTGATGGAGTCACGCGACGGTGCGCTCTGGGGCGGATGCACGAATGGCGTCGTCTGGCGTGGCCAGGGTGAACGTTACGACGTCGTCAACCACGATCTCACCGAGCGGATCGTATCGATCCTCGAAACGTCGCGCGGTGAGGTATGGATCGCCAGCCTGGGTTCCGGCGCCGTGAGGATCGACGGGGACAGTTTTGCGAACCGCCTCGTCGTGAAACGGACCAGCGATCTACTTGGCGACACCCTCTGGGCTCTCTACGAAGATCGGGAAGGAAACCTATGGTTCGCGCAGAACGGCGGCGTCTCGCGGCTGCGAAAAGACTATCGCGCCTTCGAGTCCTTGACCGGACGGTCCCACCTGGGCGAGCAGCCCGCGCTTCCCGATCCAGGGGCGTTCTCCGTACTGGCACCCGAAACAGGGCGCGGCCCCTGGGCGAACCTGTTGTTTGTCGGTACGGGCGAAGGCCTGGCGGCCTTCGGGCCCGGCAAGACAAAGTCGATACTTCGCGTCAGCGAGGGTCTGCTCGGCAATTCCGTCTATTCGCTGGCCCGCGACATCGAAGGGCGCATCTGGATGGGCACTGTTGGCGGGGTCAATTGCCTTTCCACGGCAGAGGCAGCGCCACCGATGATGCCGGCATCGACGCGCACGCGCGTCACGATCGGCGCAACCGCCGGCGTCAACACGTCGTACCCGGTTGACACGACGTACCTCGTGCAGACGTTCAGTATCCGAGGCAACGAGACGATCTGTATGGCAGGCATTCGCGGGATCAATTGCCTGGCCGGCGGTCAATGGTTCATGTTCGGTGCGCTCTCAGGACTGCCACCGGCAGGAGCGAGCGCCGTGGCGATCGACGACCAAGGATACATCTGGGTGGGCACACCAGACAGCGGTCTGTTCGGCAGCATCACACCGTTCGACCCCGCGACAATGCATCCCGGAGGAAGGGAAAAGTTCTTCGCACCGGCGTGGTCACACGCCTCTGGTGCGCATTCAGACACTGTTCGCACGCTGCTTTGGGCCGGTGGTAAGTTATGGACCGGCACGGCGGACGGGCTTGCCATCCTCGATACGAAGCCGCTTCACACCGTAGCGACGCTCCCCGATTCAACGCTCGGAGGCGGCATGGTCACCGGGCTCATGCCGTCGCCGGACGGACAGTCGGTTTGGGTCAGCCAAAATGCGGGCCTCGCTGAAGTCGACCTGCGCGATTTCCACATCCGCACGCGCGTTTCGAAGGCAAACGGCCTCATCGACGATGAAGCATGGGCGTACGACCCCCTGGCTGCCGGGGAGGATGGGCGTGTTTACGTCGCCACGCCTCGCGGTTTGTCGATCTTCAATCCGGCTCTGCGAGAGCCAAACGCGGAGCCGCCTGTCGTTCGCTTCCGCGACATCTCATTTCGCGAAGACCGCCGCGGCAACAACGAGATGTCGATCGCCTACGCCGCGCTCACCTTCAGCGATGAATCACATGTCGTCTACCGCACCTTTCTTGTCGGCTACGACAACGAGTGGTCGGCGGCTCGTCCCGACGCCAAGATCCGCTATACCAACCTGCCGGCATACCTCTTCCCGAAGTCCTATCGATTCGCCGTCATGGCTCGGAACAGCGATCTGGTCTGGTCCTTGCCGAGGCTCTACGAGTTTTCGGTGCAGCCGCCATGGTGGCTGCGCTGGTGGGCGTTGATCGCATACGTCGCGTTCACTGCCGCCATCGCCAGTCTGGCCAACCGGCTACGTGTGCGCCGTCTGCGGCGCCGCAACCGCGAGCTCGAAGCGATCGTCTCGGCGCGAACGCACGAGCTGGAAGCACTCGACAAGATGGTCGAGATCATCAACCGTGAGTTGGTTCTCGAAAACGTGCTCCGGAGTCTTCTCGAGCAGGGGATGAAGCTGTTCCCTCAGGCTGGCGCCGCTGTCTTCATCCAGTTCGACCACGAACGCCGGCGCGCCAACGCCGTGGCCGCGCTCGGCTACGACGTCGGCGCGTTCCGCGACATACAGCTTTCACCGGAAGATGCCGTGCGGCGTTACTCCGAGCGCGCCGAACTGCTCGAGGAAGGCGTATACCTCATCAAGGGCGATGTCTTTCACGAGCTCGCCGGAAGCGAGCAGACGAAACATCTGCCCGTCCCGAAGTCCATGCTGGCGATGGAGGTGTCGCTCGGCGGCCGTATCGAGGGCTTTCTCGTCTTCGACAACTTCACTGATCCCGACGCATTCAGCCGCGACGACCTTCGCAAGCTCGGGCGTGTCCGCGAACATGCCATTTCGGCGATCTCCAAAGCGCGCATCCTGCGAGAGCTGCAACTCAAGAACCGCGAGGCGGAAGATGCGAATCAGGCCAAGAGCCGCTTCCTCGCCAACATGAGCCACGAGCTGCGTACGCCGATGAACGCCATCATCGGCTTCTCCGAGATTCTCATCGAGCGGCTGGAGAGGCAGATCGACGCCAAGTCGGTTACCTTCATTCGCTCGATCCTCAGCTCCGGCAGACACCTCCTCGAGATCATCAACGACATCCTCGACCTGTCCAAGGTCGAAGCCGGCAAAATGGAGCTGCTGCCGGAGACGTTTCCGGTTCGGAGCGCGATCGATAGTGTCTGCCAGGTGATGCGGGGCCTCTCGACCCGCAAGGCGATCACATTCGCCGTCGAGATCGATCCTGGCGTCACCACCATCGAGACGGATCAGGCCAAGTTCAAGCAGATCCTCTACAACCTGCTGTCGAATGCGGTGAAGTTCTCGCCGGGCGATTCGATCGTGACGATTCATGGACGCGGTCTCGATGCGACAGACGGCCGCCCCGAGTCGATCAGCATCGACGTCACCGACCACGGCATCGGAATCGCGCAGGAAAACCTGGTGCTGATCTTCGAAGAGTTCCGTCAGGTCGACGGTACCCTGAACAGACAATACGGCGGGACGGGCCTCGGCTTGTCACTCGTGCGGAAGTTCGTCGAATTGCAGAACGGCACGCTCACCGTCGCCAGCGAAGTCGGGAAAGGAAGCACATTCACCTTCACGCTACCGATCCATTTCACCGGCACGACCATTCCAAGCACGATCATCAACGTCGACGGTACGGTGATCCCTCCCGGCGAGCGAGTGATCGTGGTCGAAGACGAAGACCTGGAGCACGCGACGCTCGCTGCCTACCTTCAGGCGGCCGCATACGTGCCAATCCGCGCGCGCAATGCCGATGAAGCGCTCCGGCTGGTGCGCAGCATCCGTCCCGTCGCCATCACGCTCGACATCGTGCTGCCGGGTGCCCAGGGATGGGATGTACTACGGGCCCTGAAGGCGGATGCTTCGACGGCGAGCATCCCCGTCATCATCATATCGATGATCGACAATCGCGAGCTTGGCCTCGCGCTCGGCGCCGACGACTATTTCGTGAAGCCGGTCGACTGGACGCGGCTGATGCGCCGCTTGCGCGAGATCACGATGCGCACCACAGCACCGGACCGGCCGCGTCCGCTCCTCGTCGATGACGACGCCGGCGCCGGCACGAAGCCTTACTAGGCCGAAGACGTCACGCGGAACCGCGTTCCGCTGATCGATCGGGCTGACTTCCTCCGCTTCCGCTTTCTCCACCGATCCCGCTGAAACGGTGTTTGTGCGCCGAACGCGAAATTCTTTCATGAGCAGTAATATTGGTCCGTTTCCCACGTCCAGCCCAATAATGCGACTTCTCATCCCACGTCTTGGTGTTTTCGCTCTCGTTCTTCTAGCGATGGCTGAGCCAGCACGAGCTGTGGCGCCGCCGTTTACAATCAGCTTCACGGCGGCGCAATACAGTGGCTTGGAGCGAAACGGTCCAGGTGTGGTTCTGACCCGCAGCGGCACGCTCCCGAATGAAATGTTAGTCAGTTTACGCGTCACGGAGATATCGAGCGGTCACCTGTCGGGGAGGTTCCTCATCGGCATGTCCAACACTCAGGGGAACGAGAGCGTGTCGATCGTCGACGATGACGTCTACTACAACCCGGCCGCTCCTTCCTGCAACATTCTTCCGGCGCCGGCACCAACGATCAAAGCCATTCCGAGCCGGATTACCCTGGGCAGTGAGTTTGCGGTCACCGGAGCGGATCTCCTTCGCTCTCTGACGTACACGCTCGGGCCAGCCACGCTGCAGCCGATCGCCCTGACGAACACCTCGACGACTTTCCGGGCGCCGACCGGCGTCGGTACCGGGACGCTTCCGTTCACAATATCCGATCATGGCTCGGTCGCCGTGTCGAGGTCCGTTGACGTGGCGGCATCCGGCCTCACCGCGGGCGCCATCCTTCCCCAGTGCGCAGCCCAGGAAGGGGGAGGGCTCATCACGATCTCCGGCAACGGTTTCGAAGATGGCGCGGCGGTGCAGTTCGGGTCCACGTATTCCCCGCAGGTCGTCGTGAAGGACCGCTTCACAATCATGGCAAAGCTCCCTCCGTGGTTCGGCAACGCGCACCCGGTGATCATCGTCTTCAATCCAGACGGCAGCCAGGCAACGCTGACGAATGCCTTCACCTACAAGTCCGATGCCGACGGAGGTTGCGGTAGCGGCGGCGGCCGTCATCGCGCCGCAGGACACTGAGCAATGACTCCACGCCGCCTTCTGCCTGGAATCGGTCTCTTCCTTCTCCTTCTATCTGGAATGGCCGGCTCGGCGTTCGCCCAGAGCACGTTCACGTTGAGCTTCACGGCCGCGCAGTACATCGCTCCAGAAAACGGCGACCTGAGCGTTCAACTGATGCGCACCGGAACGGTGCCTGACGGTACCCATATCAAGGTCAGCATCCGGGAAATGACGACCGGGAGTGGGCACCTAGCTGACTACATCTGGAATCACGACGATCCGATTCTCAGCATCCGTTACCCGCAAGACGATCTGTACTACAACCCGGGCCGCTCCTACCTCTACAAAATCGTCGATACTTCCAATCTCGGCGTGTTCGGTTCACCTTCCAGCGCCGTGCTCACGATCACCGACGATGAGCAAGCCCCCCGCGTTTCCATCAGCGACGGGGTCATCGGTAAGGGCAATGCGACCTTCGGAACCAACCCGACACAGGACTATGCGGTCTTCACTATTACGCTCTCCACCCCCATCTTTGATGGACCATTCGTCCCGTTGATCGTGCATGACGGAAGCGCGAAGAACGGCGTGGATTATCAGTTGCCATACCCCGGCTTCGCCTACGGCGGCGAATTCCCGAACGAGGGACAGACGTGGACAACGGTCTCGATTCCGATCCTCTCCACTAACGTTCCGAAAACAGACACGACGTTCACAGTCGAGCTGGTACCACGAGCGCCGATCCTGCCAGGAAGAGTGATCGGCCACTGCACGATTCGCAACGACAGCGCCGTCTCACCCCAGCATCAAAGTCTCTTCAAGGGAGGCAAAGGTGTAGTCCACATCCGCCTCGGCGATGCTGCTGTTTCTGACGAGCAAGTGATGTTTCTGTCGACGGATCAGTCGCTCTTCACCGTTCCGAGCTCTGTCACTATCGCGGCCGGAACGTCAGGAGCGGATGTCGAATTCGCCTGTCCCAAGGCCGGGAGCGGAACGATTCTGGCCACGATGCCTCCATCTCGCGGCGGACGGACGTTGCCGCTGTCGGTCTCGGTTTACGACCATTCGACCGTGACAGTCGATCCAGGCCGGCTCGACCTCGCCCTCGGCTCGTCAGCAAGTGTGACGGCGCACGTCGATCCGCCGCCGCCGTCACCGGTGACTCTCAATCTCTTGGTATCGAGCGGAGGCAGCATCTCTACTCCGCCGAGCGTCGTCACTGGCGCCGGCGGCACAGCGGTCATCCCCGTGCACACGCTCGCGGTGGGGTCGGGAACTGTGTCCGTTGCCCTTCCGGATGCCAGCGGCGGATCGCCGGCGACTATCGCCGTCAGCGTCACGGTAGGGCCGGTCATCACCTTGGTAACGCCGGCGATCGGCCGCAGCCCCGGTGGCGATGTGGTCTGGCTCTATGGCTCCAACTTCTCCCAGCATTGCGCGATCGAGTTCGGCGGCATACCGGTACCGGAGATCCATACGCAACCAGCGGGCGATGCAATCTGGTTGTATACGCCTCCCCATGACGGGGGGCTGGTGGACATCTCCATCCGTTGTGGGGCGCACCAGTTCCTGTTGCCGAGCTCCTTCACCTACCAGGCGGCGTCGCCGCTGCCCTTGTTTGCAAGCCCAAGGTTCGGAACGACGCGCGGCGGAACCATAGTCGTCGTCAACGGCGATGGCTTCGACTACAACTCCTGCAGCGTGCGGTTCGGAGAAACTCCCGTGTCGTTGCTTTCGACCGTGGGTACGGAGGAGATCTTCGTCGTGGCGCCGCCACACGAGGCGGGGACCGTTCCGGTGACCGTGACCTGCAGAGGCCGGATGCTCGCGATGGGGGGTGTGTTCGAATACGTCACGGGGGACGATGGGCTGGCCAACATCCTTTCCGTAACGGGGGACTTCCGCTCGGGCGGTCATGGCCAGATCGCCGCTCACGCGTTGCGTCTTGACGACGTCGTCCTGGTCAACGGAGTGGCGGTACCCGACCAGATCACAACCTACTTCGGGGTCCCCATGCATGAATTCGAATTCCCGGAGATCACCGGCAACGTCGAGCTAAGGCTGCGCGATTACCTTGGCAGAGCATTTGTCAAAACGATTGCGCTCGATCCGGAGGTGCGGTCAGGAGAAGTCACGACACCGAACCGCATCACGATCGGCGCTGAGTTTTCCGCCACAGCCCGGAATCTGGGTAGCGGGTTGAAATATGTGCTTGGCGGGGTCACGCTTCAGGCAATCACAAGCCACCTCCCGTTGTTTCAATTCGGTCAGGTGTGCCTTTCGTGCCAGCCAATCACTGCCGTCCTGCGTGCTCCGGTCAGCCTCGGACCGGGTACGTTTCCCCTCACGATCTCCGACCGCAATGGAAACCTGATCTCCTCCACATCGGTGGACCTAGTCACCTCCGGCATCGTGGCCAGCACCATTACGCCACCGTGCGGCCCGCTCGAGGGAGGGTCGTTCGTCGCGATCTCCGGCAGCGGATTCGCAGAAGGCGCACTTGTGGCGTTCGGGACCACATACTCCACGAAAGTGGTCGTGAAGGATCCCTTGACGATCATCGCGAAGGTGCCGCCTGCCTATGGCAATCTTCGGCCGCAGATCACAGTCGTCAACCCTGACGGCAGTGAGGCAACGCAGACCAACGCGTTCACCTACAAGTCACTTTCCGATGGAGCGTGCGGCGACCAGCGGCATCACGCCGCCGGGGCACTGCCGCAGCAATGAGGGGTAGCTGGTTACGCCGAAGGCGGCACGCGGAACCGTGTTCCGCTGAAGGTGATCGATCGCGCTGACTTCTTCCGCGCCGCTTTGCGCCTGGTCAGGAAGTCTTCCTTCGCCTCGGTCAGCGTAGTCGGTACGTAGGTCGCGCCCGCCGAGAGCGTTTTCGCGCGGTCGCGGGCAAAGGCTGAGCCGCCGGCGACGATGGTCAGGTCGTGGAAGGTCGCTGCCAGCAGTTGCAGCAAGCCAAAACCGGAGACAGTGTGGTCGGTATTCGTGCAGGAGACGAAGACTGCCTCGGGCATGACCTCGCCGATGAAGGAGACCAGCTCCTCGTCGGGCAGGTCGGTGAAGTAGTCGATCGAGAAACCCTCCTCACGCAGCAACTGCGTGAGCATCAGCGTGCCGAGGGAAAGGCGCTCGCCGGCGACGGAAACAGCCACGATGTGACGCTCCGGATCGGGGACACCGGCGTTACGATCCCCGTACCGGATGATCAGCTCGCGGATGACATCCTTGATGAAATGATCGTTTGCCGGTGTGATGCGTTTACGGTCGAGCTCTTCCTGCGCAAACGTCAGCGTGGGGATGAAGAGATCGGCGAACATCTCTTCCATCGTGTCGGACTCCGCATGGCGGTCAGCGATGGCGATGGCCCCGGTGCGGTCGCGCAACAGAAGGCGGTTATAGAAACTGAGATAGCCCTCCAGGGGATCCTCGGAACCGAACATGATCGAGAAGATCCTCAGCGCCGGGATGAACTCGCCGCCGACGGTGAGGCAAACGGAGATCGGCGTGGCCAGCAGTAGTCCGACCGGTCCCCATAGCCAACCCCAGAAGATCGCCGACACCAGGAGTGCGATCGGCGAGACGCCGACGCGATGTCCGACCACGATCGGCTCGACGAAGCCTCCGATGAGCTGATCAGTCAGGATGAAGAGCCCGAGCACAGCCAAAGGCGTGTACCAGTTCGGAAAGACAGCGATGGAGAGGAAGGTCGGCAGCGCCGCGCTCAGCACCGCACCGACGTAAGGGATGAAGCGAAAAAGCCCGGCCAGCACGCCCCACAGGGGCGCATGGGGAACCTTCAAGAGAAAGAGGCCGAATCCGATGAGAGTACCGAAGCCGACGTTCAGCAGCGCGATGGTGAGCAGATAGCGGCTGATGCGATCGGAAGTCTCTCCGATGGCCTGCGTGGTGACCGTGAGATGGGCGCGGCCGGCCAGCCGCAGCATCTTGTCACGCATCTGCTCGCGGTCCTGGAGCAGAAAGAAGACCAGCACGACGACGAGGAACATGGCGGCGACGAGCTCGATCGTCGGCGCAAGAGTCTTGTAGTGGTCAGCAACGTTCTTCCGGTCCGGGATCACGCGCACCTTGAGATCGGCGTGCTCCTGTTTGTCGGCTGTCGCCTCCGTGACTCGCTGGAGGGTCCGCTCGACGATGGCAAAGGTGCCGCCGGGAGTCCGTTTCAGGAATCGGAGCTTCTGTTCGATCTTGCCGCTAGTGGCTGCTTCGGCGAACTCTTTAGCAACGTCGTTGAACTGCTGGTAGAGCCACCATCCGCCGAATCCGAGGCCGGTGACGATGAGGCCGAGGGAGAGAACGATGGCGCCAGTACGCCGGAGCGGCGTCCGCTCGAGAAGGGTGACGATCGGGGTCAGCAGAAACGCAAACAGGACCGCCAGAGCGATCGGAACACAGACGGGTTTCGCCAGATAGAGGATGGCGATGACGACGACCGTGATCAAGAGAATGCGCGAATGCGACTGCCCACGCCGGTCCTGAGTGGTGCGCTTGTCAGAGAACGTCGAAACAGACTCCGGCAGACGGCGCAGAGAGAGCGTCTTGTCGAAATCGTCCGAATCGTCGTCGTCGTAGTGGCGCAAGCGCTCGTAAGTCTACGCTGATGCAGCGCTCCTTCGTCGCGCGTTGTCGAGTGTAGTGCCGCCGCCCTCGGCGGCCTGATTCTCGAGCACGGTGACAACAGCCGCCGTGGGCGGCGGGCCTACACCCGGGAGAATCGAACGCGTTACGAGTACCGCGCGCTTACCGCTTCCACCGCAACACCGGCTGCCGGGCCGCTCGTGCTTCATCCAATCGCCGCACTGGGGTCGTGTGCGGTGCGCTGCGGACCAGCTCGGGACGCTCTTCGCACTCGCGGGCGATGGCGATCATGGCATCGCAGAAGGCGTCCAGCTCTTCCTTCGGCTCGCTCTCTGTCGGCTCGATCATCAACGCGCCGGCCACGATCAGCGGGAAGTAGATCGTCGGTGGATGGAAGCCGTAGTCCATCAGACGCTTGGCGATGTCGAGCGTATGGACGTCCTTCGCCGTCTGCAGCTTGTCACTGAACACCACTTCGTGGAGCGATGGAGCGTCGTACGGCAGGTGATAGGAACCACGAAGGCGGGCCCGGATGTAGTTCGCATTCAGCACGGCGATCTGGGCGATCCGGCGAAGACCGTCCGGACCCATCGAGCGCATGTAGGTCAACGCCCGGACGAGCACGTTGAAATTTCCGTTGAAGGCGCGCACGCGGCCAATCGAATCGGGATGACCATGGTCGAGATAGAACGTCCCGTCGTCACGGCGCTCGATCGTCGGGGTCGGCAGGTATGGCACGAGCTCTTTCGAGACACCGACCGGTCCCGCCCCCGGACCACCGCCTCCGTGCGGCGTGGAAAACGTCTTGTGCAGATTCGAATGGATGACGTCGATGCCCATGTCCCCGGGCCTGGCGATGCCGACGAACGAGTTGAGGTTGGCGCCGTCGCAATAGAGGTAGGCGCCTTTCTCGTGGAGGATGTCCGCGAACCGTTTGATGTCGCTCTCGAATACGCCGAGGGTGTTGGGCACCGTGATCATGAGCGCGGCGACATCTTCGGTCACTGCTGCTGCGAGCGTGTCGATGTCCACCGTGCCGCGGCTGTTCGACTTCAGCTCTTTGATCTGGTAGCCGGCAAATGCAGCCGAGGCCGGGTTTGTGCCGTGGGCGGAATCGGGGATGAGGATGTACTTCCTGGCGTTGCCGCTTTTCGCCAGCGCTTTGTGCACCATGAGGATGCCCGTCAGCTCGCCGTGCGCACCTGCCACCGGCTGCAAGGTCACCCGTGGCATGCCGAAGATCTCGATCAGCGTCTGCTCGATGTACCAGAGCAACGCCAGGTTTCCCTGCACCTGGTGGTCGGGCTGGAGCGGATGCGACAGCGCAAATCCAGGTGTGCGGGCGATCTCCTCGTTGAGACGCGGGTTGTGCTTCATCGTGCACGAACCGAGCGGATAGATTCCCGCGTCGATGGAGACGTTGAGCTTTGACAACCGTGTGAAATGGCGGATGACATCGACCTCGGAGACTTCGACTTCATCCGCGATCTCGCTCCGCATCAGCGAGGGCGGCAAGGCATCGCTCGCTTCCGGCACATCGAGCGCCGGCAGCCGGTAGCCGCGCCGTCCGCGTTTCGAGTGCTCGAAGATGAGCCCCACGCCATTCGAGCTCTGAGCTCCAGCCGCGGGAGCAGTGCCGTTTTCAAGCTTCGTCGTCATCGCCGCTCCCGGGAGATCGCCGCTGTCAGTACAGCGACGAAGTGATCGAGATGCTCGCGGGTGTGCAACTCGGTGACGGCCACGAGGAAGTCGTTCTCATGCCCGTCGTAGAACTGCCTGAGCGGAATCCCGCCGAGAATCTTCTCGTGTTCCAGATCGGCCAGGATCTCCGCGGCAGGGAACGGTGTCCGCACCACGAACTCGTTGTAGACCGGGCCGCTGAATGGCAGCGTCACCGACCGGATTCTGCTCAAGGCCGTGCGTGTGTACGCGGCTTTTTGCAGACATTGCTGGGCGACTTCGCGCAGCCCCTCTTTCCCCATGAGCGAGAGGTACATGTTCGCGGCGAGCGCGATCAGCGCTTCGTTCGTGCAGATGTTCGACGTGGCCTTTCCTCTGCGGATATGTTGTTCGCGCGTGGCGAGCGTGAGCACGTAGGCGCGCCGGCCATCGACGTCGACGGTCTCCCCGGCGAGACGTCCTGGCATGTGCCGCTTCAACGCGTCTTTGACGACCATGAAGCCGACGAACGGCCCGCCGAACTGCGTCGGGACTCCCCAGGCCTGCCCTTCGCCGACGGCGATGTCGAAGCCATGAGCACCCGGCGGCGTGAGGATCCCGAGCGACGTGGCTTCGGTGATGACCACGATCTTCACCGCCCCGGCTGCGTCTGCGGCCGCGGCGACCGCGTCATAGTCCTCGATCACGCCAAGAAAGTTTGGCGACTGGATAGCCACCGCGAAGACGTCGCTCGTACACGCCTCGCGAAGGGCTTCGGCATCGATCCGGCCATCCGCCGTCCAGCCCACTTCCACGATCTCGTACCCGAGGTTCTGAACGTACGTGCGGACGGTCTCTGTGTATTGCGGATGGACCGACCTCGCAATGATGACCTTTTTGCGACTGCGGACGACACGCTCGGCCAGCAGTACTGCCTCGCAGAGCGCGGTCGAGCCGTCGTAGAGCGATGCGTTGGCGACGTCGAGGCCGGTCAGCAGACACTGGTGCGTCTGGTATTCGAAGATCGATTGCAAGGTCCCCTGCGAGACCTCGGGCTGGTACGGCGTGTAGGACGTCAGGAACTCCGCGCGCAGGAGGAGCTGATCGATGCAGGCCGGCTGATAGTGCAGGTACGCTCCGCCGCCGAGGAACGAGACGTGATCGACGGCGGTCTGGTTCTTCGCAGCCAGCGCGCGAAACCAGCGCCGCGACTCGATCTCCGACCACGGGCCGGGGATGTCGAGGAGCTCCTTCAGTTTGACGTCGTCGGGGATGGTCTCGAAGAGGCGGTCAATCGAATCGACGCCGATTACCTCGAGCATCTCCTTCACGTCCTGCGAAGCGTTGGAGATGTAGCGATGTTGATCTGTCAAAGGATCGGGGAGGGGCATGTCAATGTTGAACGTTCAATGTTGAGTGCTGAATGTTGAATGGAGAGGAAAGGTGACGGTCACTCAACATTGAACATTCGACATTCAACATTGAACATTCAGCCGTCTGCCTAATGCCCTGACTCCTTCTCGACGTACTCCTCGTACTCCTCGGCGGTCATCAACTCGTCGACTTCGTCGGGAACGCTGAGGCGCAGCTTCATCATCCAGCCGTCACCGTAAGGGTCGGTGTTGACGAGCTCGGGCTTGTCGGTCAGTGCCTCGTTGATCTCGATGACCTCGCCCGAGACCGGCGAGAAAAGCTCGGAGACCGCTTTCACCGACTCGATGCTGCCGAATTCATCGCCGAGCTCCAGTTCGGTGCCGATCGCCGGAAGCTCGACGAAGACGACGTCGCCCAGTTCTTTCTGTGCGTAGTCGGTGATGCCGATGACGGCTATGTCGCCGGCCTCGGGATGAACATACTCGTGGCTCTTGGCATACCTGCTGTCTTCAGGGGTCATGGGATTACTCCTTCGTCACTTCGCGCGCTTGTAGAACGGCGTGGGAACGACGCGCGCCCGCGTCTCTTTTCCTCGGATCAGTACCGTGAATTCGGTGCCGGGCGTCGATTTGTCGAGCGGAAGATATGCGAGTCCGATCGCTTTTTTCAATGTTGGCGAGTGGGTACCGCTGGTAACGACGCCGATCTCCTCGCCCCCTTCGACGACGGGATAGCCATGCCGGGCGATGCCGCGGTCGACCATTTCGAATCCGGCCAGCTTTCGACGGGGGCCTTCCGCTTTCTCGCGTTGCAGGACATCCCGTCCGAAAAACTCGCCCTTCTCGACCTTGACCATCCACCCGAGGTCAGCCTCGAGGGGCGTCGTCGTCTCGTCGATGTCGTTGCCGTAGAGAGCCATCTTCGCCTCGAGCCGGAGGGTGTCGCGCGCGCCGAGACCGCACGGCTTGGCACCGGCCCCGATCAGTTTGCGCATGATGCGCAGACCTTCGGAAGAGGCCACGTAGATCTCGAATCCGTCTTCGCCCGTGTAGCCGGTTCGCGAAACGATGGCCGGTACTCCGTCGACGTTGCCGGTGCCGAAACGGTAGTACTTGATCGACCCGAGTCCAACGTCCGTCATCGGCTGAAGCAGCCGTTCGGCCTCAGGACCCTGCAGCGCGAGTTGTGCATAGTCCGCGCTGACATTGCGCACATCGACATCCATACCCTTGGCTGCGTCTGCCAGCCACTCGAAGTCTTTGTCGCTGTTCGAAGCGTTGACGACGACGAAGAAGTCGTCGACGGAGTGCTGGTAGACGACGATGTCATCAACAAACCCAGCCGTCGGATACAGCAGACCGTTGTATTGCGCCCGGCCGTTCTCGAGCTTCGAGACATCGTTGCACGTTGCGCGCTGCAGCAGGGCCAGAGCCTCAGGACCCTTGACGGTCAACTCGCCCATGTGCGAGACGTCGAACAGGCCGGCATGCTCACGAACCGCCGCGTGCTCCTCGAGGATGCCGCTGAACTGCACCGGAAGCTCCCACCCGCCGAAATCGACCATCTTCCCGCCGAGCTCGTGCTCGATCGCGTTCAAAGGAGTCTTCTTGAGCTTCTGATCTTCCATGGCGGCCTCCGGGGCGGGCGTACGCTAGCACAGGGAGTGGGGGGTAGGGAGTGGGAATACTCGGCTCGCTTCGATGAGCAAAACACGCGAAACCTGCCTGCCTGCAAGGCAATCGACCCGTTTTCGCGGTGCGGCCCGGACATTTCCACAGTGTGAGCCACCCGGCTGACAGTGTGAGCCACCCGGCTGACAGTTTGAGCCACCCGGCTGACAGTGTGAGCCACCAGGCCGACAGTGTGAGCCGCCCGGCTGACAGTGTGAGCCACCCGGCCGACAGTGTGAGCCACCCGGCCGACAGTGTGAGCCGCCCGGCTGACAGTGTGAGCCGCCCGGCTGACAGTGTGAGCCACCCGGTTCACGCTGGTCTCGCCTACATCAAGTGCATGCAGTCGCCTGACAATCGCAGTACACTCGTCGCGGGAGTGGCGGGCGTGTGAAGAACGAAATCGGGGACTTTCTCGACTACCTGACGTACGAGCGGAACGTCTCGGTCAACACGATCAGCGCCTATCGTTTCGATCTCGAGTCCTTCATCTCCTTTCTCTGCAACGATTACTTCACCCTCGGCCGCGACCAGCTCGAGTTGAAGAAGGTCGATCACCTCGCCGTCCGCTCGTACATCGCGAATCTGGCTCGCCGCAAGCTTGCCCGTTCCTCGGCGGCCCGTCAGCTCTCGGCCCTGAGGTCGTTCTTCAAGTACCTGATGCGTGAAGGTGCGCTCGAATCGAATCCAGCCCGCAGTGTGGCCACGCCTAAGCGCGAGAAGCACCTGCCGTCGGTGCTGCAGCCGTCCGACGTGGTGCTGCTTCTCGAGCAGCCCGACACGTCGACCCCGCTCGGGATTCGGGATCGTGCCTTTCTCGAAGTCCTTTACGCCTCGGGGCTGCGCATCAGCGAACTGGTCGGCATCGACATCGAGGACATCGAGCTGCGCGCCAAACTCGTCAAGGTCCGTGGCAAGGGATCGAAGGAGCGCATCGTGCCGTTTGGCTCGAAGGCCGAAGAGTCAATTCGAATCTGGCTGGCGGCGCGCGGCGGTCTCGTGTCCAACTTCGAGGAGCCGGCCCTCTTCGTCAACTACCGGGGCGAACGGATCACGACCCGCAGCATCCGGCGACTGTTCGACGGCTACGTACGGAAGGCCTCGTTGCGTGCCGGCGTCTCGCCGCACACGATGCGCCACTCGTTTGCCACCCACCTGCTCAACGCTGGCGCCGACCTCCGCGGAATCCAGGAACTGCTCGGCCACGTGTCGCTTTCGACGACGCAGAAGTACACGCACCTCAACGACTTTCAGTTGATCGCTGTGTACCGGAAGGCGCATCCGAAGGCGTGAGAACAGGCTTTATCCGCAGATGACGCAGGTGAACGCGGATTTTAGACTCCTGGTATGACGAACCGCCTCTCCGGGGAGACTTCCCCCTACCTCCTCCAGCACGCTCACAACCCGGTCGACTGGTATCCGTGGGGCGAGGAGGCATTCGCGAAGGCGCGCGCCGAAGACAGGCCGGTCTTTCTTTCGATTGGCTACTCGGCGTGTCACTGGTGCCATGTGATGGAGCGGGAGTCGTTTGAGAACGACGAGGTCGCCGCGCTGCTCAACGAGAATTACGTCTCGATCAAAGTCGATCGCGAGGAGCGGCCGGACGTCGACTCGATCTACATGGAAGCGGTGCAGATGATGACCGGTCACGGAGGTTGGCCGATGTCGATGTTTCTCACGCCTGCCGGCGCGCCGTTCTACGCCGGGACGTACTTTCCGCCCGATGACCGTCACGGTATGCCCGGTTTCCGGCGCGTGCTCGAGCATGTGGCCAACGCCTACCGGTCGCGTCGAACGGACATTGAAGCTGCGTCGGCCGAGGTGATACGAAACCTCAGCACGGTGAAGTTCCAGGGTGGCGGTGCGCTGGAACATGACGCGCTCGATCGTGCGGCATCGCGCATCGCGCAGAACTACGACCCGGAACACGGAGGTTTCGGCGGCGCGCCAAAGTTTCCTCCGTCCATGTCGCTCGACTTTCTGATGCAGGTTGCGTGGAGAACGCGGGACCACAAGCTGGACGAGATCACCAACAACACGCTGACGAAGATGGCGCGCGGCGGGATGTACGACCAGATCGGCGGCGGCTTCCACCGCTATTCGGTCGATGACCGATGGCTCGTGCCGCATTTCGAAAAGATGTTGTATGACAACGCCCTTCTTGCGCGGCTCTATACACGCGCGTGGCAACGTACGAAGGATCCGTTTTTCGCCCGCATCGCCCACGAGATCCTCGGATACTTCCAGCGGGAGATGACTTCTCCGGACGGCGCCTTCTACTCGACGCAGGACGCGGACAGCGAGGGCGAAGAGGGGAAGTTCTACGTCTGGTCCCGCGCCGAAGTGATGACGATCCTGGGCCAGGAGGAGGGGCGGGTCTTCTGTGCGCTCTACGACATCACCGAACGTGGCAACTGGGAAGAGCAGAACATCCTCAATGTGCCGCGCGATCCAGAGTCGGTCGCCGCCGGTCTCGGCGTCACGCTGGAGCACCTCGGCGATGTGGCCGCGCGCGGCAAGTGCAAACTCTACGGAGTCCGCTCCCAGCGTGTATGGCCGGCGCGCGACGAAAAGGTCCTCGCTGGCTGGAACGGCTGGATGCTGGCGGCGTTCGCAGAGGCGGCTGTCGCGTTCGACCGCGACGGCTACCGAGACGTGGTCCGCAAGAATGCCGGCTTTCTGCTGACGCGCATCGATGCCGGCGGGCGGCTGATGCGCACGCCCAGGATCGCGGGTTTGCTCGAGGACTACAGCGGCGTCGCCTGGGGCCTGGCACTGGCATATGAGGCCACGCACGAGCGGCGCTACCTCGATGCCGCACGTCAACTCGCTGATCAGATTCTCGATCGTTTCGCAGACGAACAGAATGGCGGTTTTTTCGACACGCCGACCGACCATGAAACGCTGATCACGCGTCCCAAGGACTTGTTCGACAACGCCACGCCTTCCGGCAACTCGGTCGCCGCAGACGTGCTGCTCCGCCTCGCGCTTCTGTTTGGCGAGGAACGTTACGCCGAGGCGGCGACGAAGACGCTTTCCGCCATCGCCCCTCTGGCAGAACGGTACCCATCCGGTTTTGGCATGCTCCTCGGTGTTGCGGAGTGGCGCGCCGGCCAACCGAAGGAGATCGTCATCACCGGCGCGGTCGATGGTGACGCCTTCCGCTTGCTCCGAAAGACGGTCGGCGAGGAGTTTCTGCCCCATCGCGTCCTCGTCGCCGGGGATGGTTCAGCAAACCTTCCGCTGATGGCGAACAGGCCGATGGATCGTGTGCTCGCCTACATTTGTGAAGCGTATATGTGCGCAGAGCCGGCGGACGATCCGGAGAGGTTGCGGGCTTTGTTGCAGATTTCCGTTTGATTGCTGACAACGAGCACAGAAAGAGTGTCTGTGCCAACAAAATGGCTCCATGTGGCACAGACACTCCTGTCTTTGCAGAGGGAACCAGCCATCAGAGTAAAATCACCGCATGCCCGGCTCTATCATCGGCGGTGTCCTCGCGCCTCATCCGCCGCACATCGTCTACGGCGACAACCATTGGCGGAACGAGCCGAGGTCGGAGTGTGGCTGGGAAGTCCTTCGCTGGGGGTATGAACGGGCGCGGAAGCACTTTCTGGAAAAGAAGCCGGATGTGTTTCTCGTACACTCCCCTCACTGGCAGACGGTGATCGGCCATCACTTTCTTGGTATGCCGGAGTTTCATGGGCTCTCGGTCGACCCGATCTTTCCGAACCTCTTCCGCTTCAACTACGACATCAAAGTTGATGTGGAGCTGGCGGAGCTGATCGCCGAGGAGGGGCGCCGCGACGGGCTGATCACGAAGATGATGCGGAACCCTAACTTCCGCGTCGACTACGGCACCATCGTCTCCTGCCACATGATGAATCCGGAGTGGGACATCCCCATCGTCGGTATCTCATCGAACAACTCGCCGTATTACTTCTCGAACGAGATGGGGCAGCAGCAGATGCTGAGGCTGGGTCAGGCCACGAAGCGCGCCATCGAGAAGAGCGGCCGCCGCGCGGTGTTGCTGGCCTCGAACACGCTGTCGCATCGCCACTTCACCACCGAGCCCGACATCCCCGAGGACATGTCAAGGGAGCACGTCTACGAGCACAGCGGCTACCTGTGGGACATGAAGGTGATCGACCTGATGCGCAAGGGACGGACGCGGGAGTTGATCGCGGTGCTCCCCGAGTTCATGGACATGGCGGTGAGCGAAGTGAAGGCTGGCTCGCTTGCGTGGATGCTTTCCGCGCTCGACTTCCCGGATTATCCCGCCGAGGTCTATGGCTACTGGACCGTCATCGGCACCGGCAACGCCGTGGTCGGGTGGGATCCGCAGATGAAAGCTGAGGCCACGACGCAGGGAGCGGCATGATCGCGGTGCTCGCGCTCTTCTTCGCGACGGCGTTTCCGTCGAACAGCAAGACATCCTGGATGCGCCCCGAATCGTTTCATCTGACGATCGGGATGAGCCGCGCTTCGGCTGTGAAGGCGCTGGAATCGAACGGATGGAAGACGAAACGGGGCGATAACGCCGGCCAACTCGTCGTCGACTATGCCGAGGACAAATCGATCACGCTGCAATTCCGCCACGACCGATTGAAGTCGATTCGTTTCGAGCTCTTCACGATCCTGCAGGACGCGCCAAAGGCGTTCGAAGAGGAGGGCGTCTTCCTGCATGAATCGCTCGGTAAGCCGCGGTTACGATCAAAGAGTGTCCTGATCTACGACCACACTCTACCCAACGTGATGGCGGTACTTTCCGCTGACCCGAAATCCGAACAGGCACAGAAGGGTGTTGGGATGCTGGTGGTGAGGTACTACGATCCGGCGAAGTAGGGTTGGCGGGAGCGGGGGGTCGGGAGTCGGAGGAGCGCAGGGCTGCCGTTGCCTCGTCCACTGACCGACTGATCAACGATCGACTGACCAACTGATCCACTGACCGACTGACCGACTGATCCACTGACCGACCGATCCACTGAACCGATCAACCGAGTTGACTGAAACAGTCGTTACATGTAACACTCGTTACAGTGACTACGACTCAGCGCAGGGAACAACTCCTCGAAGCCACCGTCGGCTATCTGCTCGAAAACGGTGCGGGCGGTTTGTCGCTTCGGCCTCTGGCCGCCGCCATCGGCACCAAGGCCCGTCTGCTCATCTATCACTTCGGCTCGCGCGACGTGCTCATTTCATCGGCGTTGTCGGTCCTGCTGCGCCGGGTCCAGCAGGCCTTTCTGGCAATGCACAGTGAAGCGACTCTCGATCGTACGTTGCTCGGATTCTGGAGATGGGCGACGGCCGAGCCGAACGAGCCTTTCCTCCGTCTGTTCTTCGAGGTTCACGGTCTGGCGATCCGCGATTCTGAGACGTACGGCCACTACCTCCGCGGAGCGATCGAGAGTTGGAAGTCGCTCATCGCGGACAGGCTCGACAAGCGGGCGATGAACGCGCGCCGGCGGGAAGAATTGGCGACGCTCGTCATCGCGACCGTGGACGGTCTCCTGCTCGATTACCTGGCAACCGGCGACCGTGAGAGGACCACAAGGGCGCTCTCACTGTTCACGAAGCGACTGAAAAAGGAGAACGCATGACGACGATGAAAGGTATGGCGGTTCGAGGCTTTCTGATCTGGGCGATCGCCACGGTGGCTCTGCGCCTCGCGGGGCAGTACGTATTTCGCGCAGGCGGTACCGGCGTTTTGCTCCTGGTCGTGACCCTTCCGCTCATGATTGGGGTGGCCCTCGTTCTCCTGCGCGGGTACCGCATTCCGGAACAGCGCGCGCTCGCAGCGATCGTGCTGGTTGCGCCGGGGATGATCCTCGACACGGTCAGCGCGATGTGGTTTTCGACCGTCTTCCCGAACATTCGCGCCGATGCCGCCGGTCTCTTCGGTGGCTGGTTGCTGTTCTGCAACGTCGTCGTCCTGCTGACCGCGGTATCGATGCGGCCGTCTCCAGATCGAAGCACGGCCTGAAGAAGTGGAGCAGGGTGTGGGGTGTGGGACGGGAGGTGGCAGATAGGTGCTTCATCTCCCACCCCCGACCCCCACGCCCCACCCCCCAAAGCCTCATTTCGCCACGATACGCGCCGGTTTCGAGGGGGGAGCGATCACTGCCGGCTCGCCGCCTTCGATCACCGTCAACTCAGGAACGCCGATACCGAGAGCGCGGCGGACCTTGGCCTCGATCTCTGCGGAGAGATCGGGATTCTCCTTGATGAACGTCTTGGCGTTTTCGCGGCCCTGGCCGAGCCGCATGTCGCCGTAGGAAAACCACGATCCGGACTTGTCGATGATCTTGTTCTCGATACCGATGTCGATCAGTTCGCCGGTCTTCGAGATACCCTCGCCGTAACCTACGTCGAACTCCGCGTGACGGAACGGCGCGGCGCACTTGTTCTTGACGACCTTGACCTTCACGCGCGAGCCGACCACCTCTTCGCCTTCCTTGATCTGATTCGTGCGACGGATGTCGATGCGGATCGACGAGTAGAACTTCAGAGCCCGGCCGCCGGTGGTGGTCTCGGGGTTGCCGAACATCACACCAATTTTTTCACGGATCTGATTGATGAAAATGAGTGATGTTTTGGACTTGGAAACAATCGCTGTTAATTTACGCAACGCCTGTGACATTAAACGTGCGTGTAATCCCATATGAGAATCGCCCATCTCGCCTTCGAGCTCCGCACGGGGAACGAGAGCGGCGACGGAGTCGATGACGATGACGTCGATCGCGCCCGACCGCACCAGCACTTCGGCGATCTCCAGCGCCTGTTCGCCGCTGTCCGGCTGAGAGACCAGGAGGTTGTCGATGTCGACGCCGAGTTTCTTGGCGTATTCGGCATCGAGCGCGTGCTCGGCGTCGATGAACGCCGCCAGACCGCCCGCTTTCTGGGCCTCGGCGATGACGTGGAGCGAAATGGTGGTCTTGCCTGATGATTCCGGGCCGAAGATCTCGATGATCCGGCCCCGCGGCACGCCGCCGACTCCGAGAGCCGCATCGACGCCGATGGAGCCGGTGGAGATCGCGCTGATCGGCACGAACTCCTTCGCGCCAAGGCGCATGATCGAGCCTTTGCCGAACTGCCGCTCGATCTGCGTCAGCGCTGTTTCCGCTGCCTTTAGTTTGTCCGTTGGTACTGTGGCCATGGTTACTCCTTCGATGATTCGAATGGGTGGATGGAAGGGTAGTGACGATCGATTGGATCGGCGGACATTCGTGTGGTGGGGCCGAGTGTACGCTGCGTTTTTTTGGGCCGTCAAGAAACTCTACAATCCGTAGCTTTTTAGCCCTGATCCCGGCTCTTCATGACTCCGGCGAGAGTGCAACAGACGATCCCACCCAGGTGAATTGTTTGTTGAAGTCGACGCCGAGCATCTTGCCGCGAGAGAGCCGGACCAGGTTCTGAGCGAGGATCGGCTTTGCTTCGTCATCCGGCCGAAGAAACATCATCCGAATCTCGATCTTCACACTGCCTCCGTCGGCAGCCTGCAAGGCCGGTTCGTACTCGATCTTCTCCTGGACGCACCAGGCGTGCCGCTCCGAGTCGGGGATGGCAGCGAGATCGGCGGCAGTCGGATCGACGTTCACGCCGCCGCCGGCAAAGGAAAAGAGCGGCTTCAGAACGTAACGCTGCGTAAAGTCCTCAGGAACGCCCTCGAGATCGGAGACGAAGGTTGCCCGGGGCACGGAAGGGTGATCGAGAAACGGCAGCGAATACTTCGACCATGCCCAGTACCAGTTCGGATGTGGCGCCCATTCGACGTCGAGCTCCTCTCGATAGTCGAACGGCAGCTCGATGTTCTTGCTGATCAGTTCATCAAACACCACGCGGTTGTAGATCCGGCGGACGCGCGTACCGCCGCGGAAGAGCTGTCTGCCGCGCTTGGTGAGCTGGCGTGGATCGACCGCGTCCACACCGGTCAGAAGTTTCGTGGCGGCGAAGTCGCAGTAGGTCTTCTGCCGTGGCGGATCGATGTCCATCAGGATCACTTCGGCGGGATCGTGTCCGCCGGTGATCGTGCGGCGGGTCAGATCGATGAACGAGTCACGGTCGAGACCGGAAAACCAGCACGACCATTCGCGATCGAGCCCGTCCATCGAACGCATTGCGTCGCGCCACGTATCGCGCTGAACGACCTGAAGGCAGGTCAAGGAGGGAAAGCCTTGCAGCTCGATGAGTTTCGGGACGAGCACGCCGTTCTCGCGCACGACGGCGAAGTCGACCTGCGTCAGGTTGGGCAGAGCGTCCATTCCGGGCGTATCCCAACGCGCAGGAATGGCGCGCTTCATCGCTGTGAGGCGCGAAGGGTCCGATAGCTGCTCCACGATTGCCCGTGCGGCGCCGGCGACGCTCGCTTTGAAATCGTCAGGCAGAAAGAGCGGCGATTCGGCCAGCCGGAACCCGAACTCGCAGTCGAGCCGCCTCGACAGCTCACGAACGTACCAGTCGTAACGCTCGGGCGTGATTTGGGCGTTGAAGAGAGGGCGAAAGCGCGGATCCATGGCTGTCTACGCCGGGTGGACTTCGCATCGCTCTTCTACGAGCTTCGCAAGATGATGGCGGAGCGGACCGAGAAGCGTGTACTCCGAGGTCAGCCGGCTGTCGCGCTCGAAATGACTGAAGAGATCGCGCAGCGTTACGACGCGCTCCCGATACCACCCTTCGGAGACCTCTCCGCGGGCGTGCTTTTCTTCAAGTACGGTCATGATGTGCTCGCGGTCGACGATCTCGGGATGGTGGTTGACTCCGAGAATGCGCGGCATTCCATCCGCGCTTCTCGCGAATTCAACCATCGTCAAGCCATCGCTTTCTTCGTCTTCGCGTGCGATGACGCTCGCCGAGGTGGAATGCTCGGAGACGAGATCGAAGAGCCGATTGTCGACGACGCGGAAATGGCGGCCATCGCCCAGCCGGCTGGCGAATTGCGCGAACCACGGATGCGTGGCGCCGCCCGGTGACAGGACATTCTCCGGCATCCCGCTGCTCTTCTCGGCGCGCTGTTCGACACGCGCTACGCCCGACCAGCGGCACATCAGACCGAAACTATGGCAAACGCCGAGGAGTGCGGCGGAATCGTGCGCGGCGATGTCGTCGTACAGGCGAAACAGGGGACCTTCCCATGCAGCACTCTCTGCGATGCCCTGGCTCCCGTCGTTGACGCCATCGTTCTGGCGGGGATCGAGGTGACCAGGGCCACCGGTACCGATGTAGAGCCGGAAGCGGCCGTTTGGTGACTGCGGGATCTGAAGTGTGCGGCGAACGTCGTACGAGAGAACGCGCACCTTCGTGCCGGCTGCGACAAGGCTCTCCCTCAGCGGCTCGGCCGACTCCAGCACGGCGTGAACGAGCGAGTCGTGACCGACGTTCGGCCACGAATGGTTCATGTCGAGTATGGCCACGTCGATACGATCACGGTCAGTCAGCGGTTCGGAGTCCTTCACACGGACGTATTCGAAGAAATTGCTGGCTTCGTGGATATCGCGTCGTGGCATCAAGCTCTCTTCAGACAACGCCGTGTTCGGTCTCACTGATGATGTAGTCGACGACGGCGCGAAGATCGTTGGTCTCTTCGAAGACTTTCAATTGCCGGTCCGCACCGGGGCCGTTCGCGACGATAGTGCGGGCATAGTAGACCGCTTCGCGAGACCCGAGGTCGTCGACGACGTCATCGACGAAGGCGAGTAACTCTTCGAGGAGGTCGGTGTAGGGAACCTCTTCCATCCGCCCGAAATCGATCAGTTTTCCGCCGATACCGAAACGCGCCGCGCGCGCTTTATTCTCGTTGAGCAGCATGCGCCGGTAGATACGCCAACCCATGTTCTTGCTGTAGAGCGTCCAAAGCTTGTAGGTGATGGCCTGAAAGAGCGCGGCGATGCAGATTGTCTCGTCGACGCGGAGCGGCACGTCACAGATCCGGTACTCGAGAGTCGGGAAGAACGGGTGTGGCCGGACGTCCCACCAGATCTTCTTGGCGTTGTCGATGCACTTCGTCCGGATGAGCATCTGCACGTACTCTTCGTATTCGCTGGCGGACCGGAACGAGTCGGGCAGGCCTGTGCGGGGGAAGCGCTCGAAGACCTTGGCGCGATAGCTCTTCCAACCGGTGTTCTGGCCACACCAGAACGGCGAGTTGACCGACAACGCGAAGACGTGCGGCAGGAAATAGCGCGCGGCGTTCATCACCTGAATGCGCGTTTCCGGATCTTCGATGGCCACATGGACGTGCAACCCGAAGATGAGATTTGCGCGGGCAACCATCTGCAGGTCGTAAACGATCTGGTCGTACCGCTCGTTGGAGGTGATCGGCACGCTCTTCCAGTGCGAGATCGGATGCGTGCCGGAAGCGGCGATGCGCAGGCCACTCTCGCGCACGAGGTTGATGATCTCGCGCCGCAGGCGGGTCACTTCGCGCCGCGCTTCCTCCACGTTGCGGCAGATCGGCGTGCCGACCTCGATCACCGCTTCGTGCATCTCGCGCTTGATTTCGTCCTTGAGCCGCTTCTCTCCCTCCGCAAACATTTCGGAGATGTGGGACCGCAGCTCGCGCGTATCCGGATCGACGACCTGAAACTCCTCCTCGATGCCGAGCGTGAAGGTAGGCGGCGAAGGCATACGAGAAGGATACCAGCGGACGGGTATCGTGGATGTGATTAGTAGATCGGTGGATCGGTGGATCGGTGGATCGGTGGATCAGAAGATCAGTGGGTCAGTGGGTCAGTGGGTCAGAAGATCGGTCGATCGGGAATCGGTGGATCGGGAGCAGGAGCGCTGCTAATCCGGTCCATCGGTCCTGATCGACTGATCCACTGATCTACCAATCCACTGACGCCTAAATCGCATCCTCCACCGGCTTGCTCGTATTCAACGTCGCCGGCCAGGTGCCCGTCAGCTCCAGCTTTCTTCCGCTCGTGACGATCTCGATCAGCGCCTCAGCCATATTGGACACGACCCACTCGAAATTCACTCTACCGACTGAAGCGAGGTCAGCGTCGGGGGCGCAGTTCATGAAGTCGATCGCGTAGGGGATGCCGTTTCTCACCGCGAGCTCGACGGTATTCATGTCGTAACCGAGCGCCTCGCACAACGCGATGGCATCGCGGCGGATACGAGCCTCGAAGTCCGGATCCATCGGCGGAGGATCCGGCACGTAGCGAAGATGGTGCGGCTGCTTCGGGTCGTACTGCATGATGTGAACGCGATTGCGGCCGATGACATAGCAGCGGTAGTAGCGGTCGAACTCGATCGCCTCCTGCGCCATCATCGTCAGATCGCGGGTCTGGTCGTAAGCGGCGAAGAACTCCTGCTCGTTGTCGCACTTGTAGACGTCTTTCCAGCCGCCGCCGTAGGCAGGTTTCATGAAGATGGGGAACCCGAGGTACGCGAAGACCTCCTCCCAGTTCACCCACCGCATGTTGCGGAACGACTTGGCCTCGGTGTTGGGCGGATACTCCTTGTGGGGCAGGAGCACGGTCTTCGGGACGGCGACGCTGACCGACTTGGCGACGAGGTTGTCGAAGAACTTGTCGTCGGCCGACCACCAGATCGGATTGTTGACGATCTTCACGCCCGAGGCAGCCGCACACTTCATGTAGGTGCGGTAGAAAGGGATCTCGTGGCTGATGCGGTCGAGGATCAGGTCGTACGGAAAGACGCCGTCGTCTTTCAGATAGGAGATCTCCGCGGGCATGGCCTCCACCTGGTCGCCGCCGCGTGTGTTGATGGCGTCGATCAACGCCCAGGGGAACGTGTCTTCCATACCGAACACAAGTGCAATTCTCTTTTTTCGCATCGAGATCTCCGGGTGGCGGATCGTATAGAATCGCCGCCCCCGCCGCAAACAGACGACTATGTATCGCGAACACGTTCAGTGGCACAGCCCGGCTCTCGGCCGCCCCATGGAGTTTCTCTGGTACGGCAAGTTTGGCCGGCCAGTGATGCTTTTTCCCACCTCCGCCGGGAGCTACTCGGAGAACGACGACCGCGGGATTCCGGAGTCACTTTCCGACAAGGTCGACGGCGGAGACATCCAGCTCATTCTCGTCGATACCGTGAACAACGAGAGCTGGTACAACCGAAGCGTCCACCCGGCCGTTCGGGCCGCTCGCCACGTGCAGTATGACGCCTACCTGCGCCACGAGCTCGTGCCGTACATTTTCAATCGTGCGCAACGGGGCGATCTGGCGGTCTACGGCGCCAGCTTTGGCGCCTACCATGCCGCGAACTTCGCGGCTCGTTACCCGGATGTCGTCAGCCGCGCCATCTGCTTCTCAGGAATCTACGACATCCACGCACAACTGGACGACTACTGGGACGACAACTGTTACTTCAACTGCCCCACTGCCTGCATACCGAACATGGACGGCGAGTGGGCCGGCAAGCTCTCGCGCATCGACTGGGTCATCGCCACCGGCGAACACGACAGCATCGTCGGCAAGAATCGTGAGTTTTCGGCGTTGCTCTCCTCGAAAGGAATTCGAAACTATCTGGAGATCTGGGGCGGCGTCTTCGGCCACGACTGGCCGTGGTGGCGCGAGTATCTGCGCCGGTTCCTCTGATCGAATGTCACCTGCAAGAACCGGGAGACCCCTATGCGTCGCTTCGCAGTCGCAGCCGTTGTCTTCGCAGCAGCCGTCAGCGCTTCGGCGCAATTCATCGCTGATTCGCAGTTCCATTTCGAGCGCGCTGACGGCACAGAGGTCGCGATTCCGTCGCAGGCCGAGACGGACGGAGCCACCACCAACAGAGTAATCGTCGAGTTCGTTGCTCCGCCGGCTGCGATCGCTGCCGCCGGCAAGACGGCGATCGACTATCAGGCCACCTTTACCCGCTTCCGCAACGACCTCGGCACGATCCTCAACGCCAGCCGCAGCGGTAAGACGGCGATCGAAGTCCAGATACGACGGCAGTACTTCGTCGTCTTCAACGGTGTCGCGATCGATGCCCCGCCTGACGTGGCTGCACAAATCCGATCGCTCCCCTACGTAAAGCGCGTGGTGGCCGATCGCCTCGTACACGCGCTGGCCGACAGCGCCAACCTCACGGTCATTGGGGCTCCCAAGGTATGGTCATCGCTCGGCTCGCGCGGGAAGGGCGTGACCGTCGCCATCATCGACACAGGCATCGACTACACACACGAAGCGCTAGGCAATGGCTTCGGGCCGGGATTCAAAGTGACCGGCGGATGGGACTTTGTGAACAACGACGCCGATCCGTTCGATGACAACGGTCATGGCACCCACGTGGCCGGCATCATCGCGGGGCTGTCGAGCACGATCACTGGCGTGGCGCCCGAGGCAACGCTGATGGCGTACAAGGTGCTCAGCGCGAGCGGCAGCGGCAGCGACTCCAACGTCATCGCCGCCATCGAGCGCGCCGCCGATCCGAACGGCGACGGCAACACGAGCGATCACGTGGACGTCGCGAACCTGAGCCTCGGCGGCGGAGGCAACCCCGACGACCCAGCGTCTGTCGCCATCGACAATGCCACCACCGCAGGCGTTGCGTTCGCCGTCGCCGCGGGAAATAGCGGCGCATTTCATACTATCGCCAGCCCGGGTACGGCGCGCAGTGCGATCACGGTCGGCGCGAGCGACCTCGCTGACAAGATCGCGAGTTTCTCATCGCGCGGTCCGAACATGAAGAACATCGCCATCAAGCCGGACGTCGTTGCTCCCGGTGTGGCTATTCTGTCGTCGTTTCCCGGCAACCAATACGCCACGCTGAGTGGCACGTCGATGGCGACGCCGCACGTCGCCGGTGCGGCGGCGCTGCTGAAGTCGCTGCACCACGACTGGACGCCGGCACAGATCAAGCTCGCGCTGATGAACAACGCCACGCTGGTGCAAGACGACATCATGGCCGGAGGCGCGGGCCGCATCGACGCGTATGCGGCGGCGACGGGCAGCATCGTCATCGATCCGCCGTCCCTAAGTCTCGGCCTGGCGCCATCTCAAACAAACAACTGGACCGCAACTCGCACGCTGCACCTCACAAACCGCGGCACGCAGGCGGTGACGTACGCCGTGAAGTCGAATATTGCAGTCGGCGAGACGGTGACGCCATCGCCGGCGGCCGTTACAATTCCGGCCGGAGGCTCCGCCGACGTTTCGCTGACGTTCGCCGTTGACAATGCCCTCACGCGAGCCGGCTTCAACTCCTTCACGAGCGGCGGTCAGATCGTCTTCAGTTCCGCCTCACCGCTCGATGTCCGCAGCGTCCAGTTCTCATTCACGAAAGCGGCGCGTGCAACGGTCACTTTCGACCGCGCGTATCCCGACGCGGCGTGGATCAACGACGCGCGCACGAGTGTCATCGGAGCCTCGTTTCTTGACGACAACACGTCGGAAGTGCTGATGCTGCCGGGCACCTGGGACATGCTCATCTACACGCCCGAAATCGACGCGACGGGCGGAGTGACGTCCGTCGACTTCATCGCGCGCGAGTCGCTCTCCATCGCAAAAGACACCACGATTGCCCTGTCAGCCGCCGACATTCCGCATACGATCACGCTCGGCGCGCGGCGGGAGACTGGACAGCCGCTGGCCGGCAAGGGATACGCGAGCTCCGGACGTATTCTTCTCGGCGCCACCTCGGGCGGTTTCCTGGCACTGTCCTTTCCCTGGAGCACCGTCCATACAATGCGCGTCTCTGACCTGACGGCCGGAAAGACGTTGCTCCTCTACGAAGCAATGCTCGACATGACGGACAACAACTACTACGTCATTCAACATCCGCCTCTAGTAGGCGTGACCGCGGACGCGTCACTGACGACCGGAGGATCCGCGCTTCGCGGCGGTCAGGTGCAGATCGCCGTGCCGGCGGCTTCGCGCGGCGACAGGCGCCTCATCGCTCAGGTTGCGACGACCTCGGGATCATCCGGACTGGCGGCAGCCATCGGCATCGTCGATGGACCGTTCGTCAACGCGCGGGTATTCGTCTCCCCTGACGTTCACCCGAGCTTCAGTTACGGCCTCACCTTCAGTGCCATCACCGACGGCGCCCTACAGTACAAAACACCTCTCCTGCGCGTCAGCAATGACAAACTGTTCAGCCTCGGAACCGCGAGCCCGCTGCCCTGGGCGTACAGCGGCTCGACGTATGAGTTCGGACTGGGACCACGCTTCCCAACGTCGCTATTCGCGCCGGCAGGAGCGCAGAGGCTGGTCGCGACGACAGACCTCAACGGTCCACTGGGCGAAGTGCGGTTCGCCGACCGCAGCGGCACGATCACAACGTTGTATGACGCGAACAGCGCCAGCCTTTTGTCGGCCGGCTTTGCCGCCGGAATCGACCTGACGAAACCTGCGGCCTATCGTCTCGAAGCCATCAATCAGGGAACTCTCTATCCGGGCGTCAACAAGACGACAACTGTGTCGATGGCCATCGATTCATCGCGCGCAGACTACATTCCGCCGTCGATCATGACGATGATGATGCTGGACGGCGGCGGCACCCTGGTCACGAGACTCGATCCGCACGGCAGCGGCTCACTTCTCTTCTCCGCCGCGGACTTCGGCCTCAATCCGACGGGAGGCCGCATCTACCAGCAGATCCGGAGCGACGCCACGCAGGTGTCGTACCGCTACAACGGTGAAACCGCCTGGAGGCCGCTCACATCGACGCAGGTCAACGAAGATGCGGCCAGCGGCGCGGGCATTCTCTATCGCGTCGATCTCGCGGCCGTTGCGAACGTTGAGCGCGGTCTTGTCGATCTCAAGTTCGACCTTGCCGACGTCGCGGGAAACAAGACCACGGTGACGATGGTACCGGCCTTCTCGGTGGGACCGGAACTGCCGCTCAGACAGCGCGCGTCGCGTTAGTGGCCGGTCAAGTTTGTGAGACTGAGTCCGCGGCCCACCGACGAGGGTTCGGCCCAGTGCGGCTGGCCCTACGAGGCGACGGGCCTGTGCGAGCACTTCATGAGGTACCAACCAAGATTGCGTTACATACAACCGGCACCTTCTCCCGGGGGAGAAGGTGCCGCTAGCTAGCGCTGCTTGCAGCTCGAAGAGGACAGTTACCGTACGCTCGCGTGCGCCTGAGACTTGGCCACCCACGTGCGGAACGTCTCCGCAGGGACGCTGCCGGAGATCGAGACCGAGTTGTCGGTCTTGGTCACCGTGAACCTGCGCAGTGTGGAAACAAGATCAGGCGACTGATCCTGAACCGCCAGACGCATCGCCGAGAGCGCGCCGCGAAGGGTGTCTTCGACCAGTCCCAGCGTCTCTGCATCGGTCGAGATGCCGATCGCGCTCAGTTTCAGTGAATCGCCGCTGTCGGTGGCCCAGATCGCCACGGTGGAAACGTTCTTCAGCGCGGTACCGAGCGCCTGCGACTGCGCGCTGCCGCCGGCCATCTTAGGCGCGCCTGTGATGCGCTGCGCGCGTGGTACATCGACCAGCACGAATGCTGTGGCGTGCGCATCGACGCGCGCCATGTCACGACCCAGGCCGCTGGCAGTGGCGAATGACGTCCCTCCGGCGGCGCGGTTGTTCAGGGCCGCGACGACCGCCGACTCACTGCCGATCAGTGCCAGGTGTGCGTCGGGGAACGACACGACGCCCGGATGATTACCCTCGCTGCCCTTGTCAGGCAAAGCGAAGTAGGTGCCGTGCGCCGACGTCTTCTTCACAGCGCCGCGAGCTACGAGCGCGCTGGTGAGACGGTCGACGTTGAACCTGCCGTCAGCAGCGATGAGGACATCGGCGTCACTGCCGAGGTTCGAGCGCGGCGAGGTGGCGAAGACGACGACGTCGACGTCTTTCGTTGGCTGCAGGCCGGCCTCGATGAGGAACTTCTCCGCGTCGCCGTCGTTGCTGATGTGAGCCGTCTGCGCGAACAGCGCCGCCGAGAGCGGGCTGCTGCGCATGTCCGCGAGCCGGACCACGCCGACAGAGACGGAATCGTTCGGGATGAGTGACATAGCGTCGTTCTTTGCGAACGCAGCCGGCGCGAGCGCCAGCGCGAGGATCGCCACTGCTACAAACTGCCTTTTCATTTAGAACTCCTTTCGTTGGAACAACCAGGAAGCGAGAATCAGACAAACAACCCCAAAGATCGCGGTGCTGATGAACGGCGCCGCTGTGATCTGCAGTATTTCGTTGCGCATTTGCGGGCCGGCGACATATGCCACCACCGCCGTGGCCAGCTCAGCGGTCTTCGGCATGACCCAGTAGAGGACTTTGATGCTCATTGCCTGCCACTCTCTCGAAAGCGCGGCCTCGATGCGGGCATGACCGGCCAGCATCACACCGAAGAAGAAGACGCCGTACGTGGCCATGATCGAGACAGCGGTCGATGACGTGACGACCCCGATCAGGAACGCGAACGCCAGCAGAGTAGCGATCAGGAAGAGGATCACGCCGCCGGCCAGGAAAAACCTTGGATGGAGGACGTGAGTCTTCCAGGCCACGATCGCCCAGATCGAGCCGATGAGATAGAGGACGTTGCTTCCGGCCAGGATCAGCCCAGCAACGTAGCGCGAGAGGATCAGCTTCAGTCGCGAGACCGGCCGTGAAAGGTAGAGGTCGATCGTCCCTTTCTCCTGCATGCGCGGCACGAGGTGAGCCGTGGCGAAGATCGCCAGAAACGTGCAGAGGACATAGAGCACTCCCGAGAACCCTGACTCGAAGCCCATGACCAGTTTCTCGATCGATATCGAGCTGCTGACTTCCACCTGCTTTCCGAACAGCTTCGCGCCGGCCAGGGCTCCATCGACGATGTCGAGGTTGATTGCCGAGGCAAAGATGATGATGAAGATCGTCGAGAGAAGGAAGTAGGCCACCAGCGTCCATCGCGCCGCCGCTTCTCGCATCACATCTTCGATATTCGCCATGAGGACTTTCATCGCGCCGCTCCTTCGACCGGCAGTTGTGCGCCGGGATCGACCGCGCGGACAAGATCGACGAATACGTCTTCGAGCGTGTTGCGCACCGGCGACAGTTCGGCCAGCATGCCGCCGCTGGCGCGAAGTTTGTCGACCAGGGCGTTGAGATGTGCGACGTCGTCGACAGTCAGTAGCATGTGACCGTTCACGCTCTCCACCCCTGCGCCGGTCTCGCGGAAGGCGGCGACGAGCGAGTCGTCGACCGGCGCGGCGGGGACGAGTTTGTATTTCGCGGCACGGCGAGTCAGTTCTTCGATGCTGCCTGCCGCGGCGACTTTGCCGCTTCGAAGCACGGCCACGTGGTCGCAGGTCAGCTCGATCTCTGACAACAGATGCGAGTTGAGGAGCACCGCCGTGCCGTTCGCAGCCGCTTCGGCGCGGAGAATGTCCCGGATCTCCCGGCGGCCGACCGGGTCGACGCCGTCCGTCGGTTCATCGAGGAGCAGCACGTGCGGCGAATGCAGAAGGGCGATTGCCAGTCCGAGGCGCTGCGTCATCCCTTTGGAGTACTTCTTGACGCGGACGTCGATCCATTGGGCGATGCGCAGCTTCTCGAGCAGTTCCCCCGAGCGGCGCTTGATCGTGCCGTTGTCGAGGCCGGACATCTTTCCGAAGATTCCCAGTGCCTGACGAGCCGTGAGGTAGCCGGGGATCTTGTGGCCCTCGGGGAGGTAGCCGACGCGTCGCCGGCTCTCCGGGTGGCCCGATGGCAGGCCGTTGAGATGTGCGGTGCCGGCGGTGGGGCGGGTGAGGTCGAGGAGGATCTTGACAGCCGTCGTCTTGCCTGCGCCGTTCGGACCGAGAAGGCCGAACAGCTCGCCCTCACGAACCGAGAAATCGATACCGTCGAGGGCGGTGATGCGCGAGCGTCCGACCGACGACCGGAACAGCTTTTTGAGGCCCGAAACCTCGATGACGGTCTTACTCATGGTGAGGTCTTACGGGTTAACACCCTCCGGGTTGCGAAGAATGCCCGCGGACAGGTTCCGGTTCTATATGATCGTCTGATTCTCCGACCATGACTGACCGAGCCGTTTTCTTTGATCCGACGCACCGTCGCTGGTGGTGGGTCAAACGCATCGGCACCCTGCTTGGGCTCTTTGTCGTCGTTACCATCAGCGCCTGGCTGGTCAGCCTTTTCACCACACCGCTGCTCCCGGGTGTGGCAGGGATCACCATTCCGATCGTCCGCTCGATTCGGAAGAGTATCCACTTTCCCCGGCATCAGACGCAGCAGCAGTTGTTTCTCCTCGCGTCGGAACGCCGGCGGTTGCTCAACGGCATTGCGAAGGATGAGAAGGAACGCCGGGCGCGCGAGGCGAAGGGGCCTGTTCAGAACGCCGCCGGCATCGTGGCCGCGTTCTATGCGCCCTGGCAGGAAACCGGTCTTCACTCGCTCGAAGCGAACGCCCAGCACATGACGCATCTGATGCCGGTTTGGGTGCATCTTTCGCCCGATGCGACGAGCCTCGACTTTCACGACTGGGATCCCGTTCTGACGCCGCACAATCTCGACGTTCTCAGGATCGCGCATTCAAACAACCTCAATGTCGTGCCGGTGTTCAGCAATGCGCAGTTATCGGCAACCGGCTCCGGAGTGTTCGATTCGAAACGCGTTCATCTCTTTCTCGCGAATCAAAGGCAGCAGGACCAGACCATCATGCTCCTGCGCCAGTGGTGCCTGAGGAATCGTTTTCAGGGCATCAACGTCGATTTCGAGAACCTTCTGCCGGAGGACTACCCCCCGTTCATCATGTTTCTCCGTCGTATGAAGACGAACTTTGGGGCTGTCAACCTGGTCGTGAGCACCGACCTCCAGGCAAGCGATGCGAGCAAGTCCCTCGACTGGCGCGCCGTGTCCTCGATTTGCGACTATGTCGTCGTCATGGCGTACGACGAGCATGGGGAGAACAGTTCTCCCGGTCCGATCGCTTCGCTACCGTGGTACCGGGGCGTCGTCCAGCGTGCCCTGCGCACCATCCCTCGTGAGAAGCTGGTCATCGGCCTTGCCAACTACGCGTACGACTGGACCGAGGGAAGCGGATCCGCCGAGCCAATGACATATCAGGGCGCGCTGATCATGGCTCAGAACTACCGTCAGCACGAAAAGCCCGAGGACATCGTCGACTTTGACGACGCTGCCCTGAACCCCACGTTCTGGTATGTCGACGACGATCACAAAGAACACCAGGTCTGGATGCTCGACGCCGTCACGGCAGCGAACCAGTGGCTCATCGCTTCGAACTACGGTGCTCGGGGAGTGGCAGTATGGGTCCTGGGCTCGACCGACCCGTCGATCTGGACATTCCTTCAGCGCGACCGAATCCAGCATCCGCCGAACATGGCGTTGTTGAATGAGGTCACGTTTCCCTACGATCTCGAATTCGTCGGCGAGGGTGAAATCGCCCACGTAGATAAGCTACCGTCGAAGGGGTCGCGCACTCTGGAGATCGATCCGCGGACCGGTCTTGTGCTCGACGAGGGCTACCATGCGTTTCCGCGGTCATATGTCATCGGCCGTAACGGGTTCAAACCCGGTTTGCTGGCGCTGACGATCGACGACGGCCCCTCCGATCCTTACACGTCCGAGATGCTGGACGAACTGAAGGCGTTGAAGGCACCTGCGACGTTCTTCCTGATCGGCCAGAACGCTGAGCGTTACCCCGGCCTGGTCAAACGCATCTGGGCCGAGGGGCATGAGATCGGGAATCACACCTTTACCCACCCCAATATGGGTACCGTCTCACCGCGTCAGGCGCAATTGGAAATGAACGCCACGCAGCGGGTTTTTCAGAGCCTTTTGCACCGCTCCACAATCCTGTTCCGTCCTCCGTACAACGCCGACGCCGAACCAACGACCCAGCAGGAGGTCGCGCCGATCAAACAGGCATCTGACCTCAACTACATCACTGTCCTCGAGTTTCTCGATCCTCAGGATTGGAACATTGAGGAGAGACAGGCGGACGGAACGCTTCGTCACCGCACCGCGGAAGACATGGTGGAGTCTGTCAGACAGCAGATCGATACTGAGCACGGCAGCTGCATCCTGCTGCACGACGGCGGAGGCAATCGCGAGCAGAGCGTTCGATTTATCCCTTTGTTCGTGAATGAGATGCGCCGCCGTGGCTACAAATTCGTGCCGGTGTCGGCGCTGATCGACTCGACACGCGATCAGGTTAATCCACCCGTGAACGCTGGAGATACCTTGATGATGGCCACTGACCGCATCGTCTTCGAGGGCATCTATCTCTTCGAGCTGTTCCTCGGCATCGCATTCACTGCCGGGATCATCCTGGGCACGTTGCGCGTCGTCTTCGCCACGATTCTGGCCCTCGTCGCGAAATGGCGCGAACGATACGATTCATTCGATCCCAGCTTCAGGCCGGCGGTAAGCGTCGTCATCGCCGCGTATAACGAAGAGAAGGTGATCGCGCGGACCATCCGCGCCGTGATCGCCACCGGCTACGGGCCGCTGGAGATCATCGTCGTCGATGACGGCTCGAAAGACGACACCTCGGGCGAAGTGCGCGCGAACTTCGGCGATGCAGTGACGCTCTTCGTGCAGGCGAACGGCGGGAAAGCTTCGGCTCTGAATCGCGGCATGGCAGCGGCGACGAACGAGATCATCATCGCCCTCGATGCCGACACGGTCTTCGCCAAAGACACAATCGAGAAACTCATCCGCCACTTCGCCGACCCTCTCGTCGGCGCGGTAGCCGGAAACGTAAAAGTCGGTAATCGCATCAATCCGCTCACCTATTGGCAGTCGATCGAGTACGTGACGAGCCAAAACCTCGACCGCCGTGCCTACGCCACGATCAACTCCGTCACGGTTGTGCCGGGTGCAGTGGGAGCGTGGCGGCGTGAAGCCATCCTGCAAGCTGGCGGCTACACCGACGACACGATGGCCGAGGACATGGATCTGACGTGGCGGATCCGCCGGATCGGCTGGCGGATCGAGACCGAGTCGTATGCGATCGGCTACACCGAGGCACCCGACAGCATTCGAGCGCTCTTCGGCCAGCGGTTCCGGTGGGCATTCGGGACGTTGCAGTCGCTCTGGAAACACCGCCGCGCCATCGGACGCTACGGCTGGTTCGGCACGGTAATGCTGCCGTCGCTCTGGCTCTTTCAGGTCGCGTTTCAAGTGCTCTCGCCTCTGGTCGACTTGCAGATCCTCTGGGCGCTCGGAGGCGTCATTCGCGCCGGGATGCGGCGTCTCAACGGTGACTGGCAGCCATTGCCGAACGCTCTGTCTTCGCTTTACCTGATCGCGTTCATGTACGCCTTCTTCTTCGTCATCGAGTTGATCGGCGCATTTGTGGCTTACAAGCTCGACCGCGAAGATCCGAAGGTGCTGATCTGGCTCTTCTGGCAGCGCTTCCTCTATCGCCAGCTCATGTATGCCGTCATCCTGAAGTCGATAAAGACCGCCGTCTCCGGCATCCGAACAGGTTGGGGAAAACTCGAACGCAAAGGCACGGTGGAGATGGCAGGGGAGGCCGCTGTCGACCTGCAGGTGCGCGAAGCGCAGTAAGGGTGCTTGCCCTCCGCACAGCTTCGATGTGAAACGCCGAAGGTGTGCGTGACGGGCAGTCGCGAGAACTCGGGGAAACGACACTGCGATTCGTAGAGCCCAGTTGCGCTGGGCTCGAACCCACGCGGTATTCGTTCACTTCATCCGCTTCTCGACGGCATCCCAATCGACGTTGGCCAGAAACGCTTCGATGTATTTCGGGCGGTCGGCGGGCTTGTAATCGAGGAGATAGGCGTGCTCCCACACGTCCATCACCAGCAGCGGGACGAACCCGGCCACGTTGCCGTTCTGGTGCAACTCGATCCAGTGATTGGAGACCCGGCCGGCGTTGGGATCGAGATAGGCGACGGCCCAGCCGACACCGCGCATCTTCCCGACGCTGACGAAGTCCGTTTTCCAGACGTCGAAGCTCGGGAAACTCCGTTCGACCGCGGCACGGAAGTTCGTTCCCTTCGGCGCTTCGCCGCCGCCGTCCTTCTTCATGTTGGCGAAGTAGTGCTCGTGCAGGACCATTCCGTTGTACTCGAAGCCGAGGCGGCGCGTCAGCTCGGAGTAGGCGGGCATCTCCTCTTTGTCGACCTTGCCATCGGCGAGGATCTCGCTGATCTTTTCGGTGAGCAGATTCGTGTTTGTTACGTATCCCTCGTAGAGCTTGAAATGCATCTCCAGCGTTTGATCAGAGATGCCGGTGAGTCCGGAGAGGTTGAAGATTTTCGGTTTGTAGCTTTCGATTTCCATACGCCCGATGTGTGCACTAATCGTGCGCACACCGGAATGTGGCGTAGGCGTAGGGGTAGCCCGGCCGGAACCAGTTGCGGAAGCTGCGGCGGATGAGCTCGGGAGCGGTCGCTGGAGACGCGCCCTTCATCACGTAGTGTTTGCCGTCGAAGAAGTCGGCTGAGTACTGCGGATACGACGACATCGGCGCAAAGCCGGGGAAGCCGTCGAAGATGGTCGAGGTCCACTCCCAACCGTTGCCAACGAGGTCTTCGACCCCCCAGGCGCTGGCGCCTGCGGGATAGGAGCCAACCGGCACCGGATCCCAGTGTGTGAATCCGAAGTTGCCACGGGTGTGATCGGGCAACGCATCGCCCCACGGAAAGCGGCGCTCCTCGCCACTCGGTGTGCCGAATGCCGCGCGGTGGTACTCGCCCTCGGATGGTAATCGCATACCGCGCCATGCCGCGTATTCGCCGGCCTCGTCGTGTGTCGCGTATACCGGCGCATCGAGCGGCAGCGGGATGAGCTCGAATAGCCCGCGCCAGTACCAGGAACCGTCGATCTGGAGCCAGAAGTGAGGCGGCTTCGCACCGGTTGCACTGATGAGCTCGAGATAGTCACCGTTCGTAACGTCATGCCTATCGATGGAGAACTCATCGACACTGACGCGCGTCTCCGGCAGCTCGTTGTCCCATCCGAAGGCGCTCCCGCCGGCGCCGAGGGTAACTTCGCCGGCCGGAATACGGACCATTTCCTTGACGACGCCGGCACGCTGAAGAGCGCCGGAGCCGCGCAAGGGCGCGATCGGATTCTTCCTGTCGTACGGCAGCTCGTGAAAGAGATAGAGCAACGTCTCCTGATGCATCTGCTCGTGTTCGAGGACTGTAAGAACCGCCTCGGCATTGCGCGTCTGCGGCTCGCGGCCGTCATCGATCGGACCATCACACATGGCCCGCAAGAGCAGATCATCGGCAACACGGCCGTAAGCCTGAACGTCTTCACGCGTGGGCCAGAAGCCGGTGGGAGTCCTGGCCGCATCCTCGCTCTCAGGATCGATTCCGCGGGCGAACAGCGTCTCGAAATCGCCATCGATCCCGTCGCGCTTCAACGCCAGCTTGATCAGTGTATTGACCGCAAACGCGGGGATATGTCCCTCATAGAAAACGATCGGGTTGCGTAGCCGGATGGGCCGGTCGAAGTAGGCCTCGGCTTTCGGAATCGCGAAGAGCTCCCGGGTGATCTCACGGCCGTCGCGATACCACCGGATGAGCCGGTCGCGCGTCAGCCCTCGAGGAAACGCCGCGTGTTGCACGCGCGAATTGTAGCCTCCGTTCAGAGAATGGTTCAGGCCACCGCCGTCTCTCCGGCCGGCACCTCGATGACGAACTTCTTGATGATGTCCTCACCCCATGCACCGATCTGACGAAGGCCGAAGCCGGAGTGAAGACAAACGTCAGTGCCTTGGAGGGGCCGGCGGGTATCGCCGGCCCCCACCTGGAATCAGAAGAAGCAGGGTGGCCGCGTCGCGCAGACGCCGACGTTTGAGTTGCACTGCGGGTAATGCGTCTGCTGGTTACATCCCAGACTCGTCCAGCCGGCGTTTACGGCGAACAGTCCAGGCGGGCACGCGCACGAGTGTCCGGTCTGGAACGTCTGACCGGCGCATGCCTGCTCGCCGCCGCAGCCCTGAATGCCTGTCTGGAACGTCTGACCAAAACAGCACTGCGGCGGATGTTGCGAAACCGGTGGGCATCCCAGCGTCGGTGGCGGAACGCATTGCTGACCCGTCGCGGGCGGACACGGACAGGTATGTCCGGTTTGGAACGTCTGCCCGACGCAAGCTTGAGCGAAGCCTGCGAGCAGATTAGGACAGAGCGCCGGGACTTCTGTCGAGCACACTCTGCCTACCGAGGGATGCGGATCAGGGCATGCGAACACGGGTGTCTGGCAGTTGATGGTGACGCACAGGTTCGACGTACCCGGGCCCGGTTGTGTAATCGGCACTCTCGGACCAGCGCGAAAGAACCGTGGATCAGGACAGAGCGCCGGCACCTCGGTCGAACAAACGCTGCCGACCGAAGGATGCGGATCAGGGCATGCGAGGACGGGTGTCTGGCAATTGATGGTGGCACACAGGTTCGACGTGCCTGGCCCAGGTTGCGTAATCGGCACTCTTGGACGGAAGGCAAAGAACTGAGGCTGCCGGAAGATCGTCGTGTCGATCGTGCACCCGAGGGCCGACGGACACGCGTCGACCGCCGACAGCTCGCATCCCGGCTTTACCGTCAGGCATAGGCGGGTGTCGGGTATCTGCGCCAGCGCTCCACCGGCCGCGGCACGTGCGCCGATGAAGTCCTGCTGGACTTGACCGAGTAGAAACTTCGCGGCGCGCGAGATGGCGCTTCCGCCTTCCTTCAGCTCCGCGCCCTGCTTCACCCAAACGGTGCGGGCACCGGCGGGATGGCTGTTCGGGATTTCCTCGGTGTAGAGAATGGCATCGCTTGGGATGTCCGCGAATGTGCCGAGTCCCGAATCAAGATAGAGCCTGGCGTGCCCCTCCTCGCCAGATGTACCGAGCCAGCCGGTCAGGACTCGAACATCTGGTGGCGATGTACCGTCTCCTGCGACTGCTTCGATAAATGGGGAGTAGCTCGTTTTCTTTTCAGCCATGTCACTATCCTCCAGCACAGCGGGCGTCCGTATGGAGTTGAGCTAATAATTCTAGTCGGAGGGTTCCGGTAGTGCCACTACTTTTTTTCGCGATGAGGGCGGTGTCGGGCCGTATCTACGCGACATCCTCCACCGGATATCCGGCATCGATCCAGCCGTCGAGGCCACCGGTAAGAGGACGGACCCTCGTGTATCCCTTATCGATCAACATGCGCGCCACACGGGCGGCTGAGGCCTCGTTTGGTCACGTGCAATACAGCACCACCTCCTGATGGGGTGCCAGATCGCCGAGCTGTGCGTCGATGTTGTCCATATGCGCCAGGATGGCGGTGGGGATGGCGCGGGGATTGTGCTTGCGCGCGCCTGCGGAGCGGACGTCGAGCACGACCGTCAACTCGCCGCGGTCGAGCATCTCCTTGAGCTCCTCCGGCTTGATCCGCGCCAGGCGGAGTTGCCTGAGAAAGTGGATTCGCTGCGCCCACTTCACGGCGATGACAAGCGAGAGCAAACAGGCCACCACGACGAGAGCCCATCCGCCGAGGTTCTCGAGGGCCGCGAGCACACGATCGATCGCGCGGTGAAAGGCCCGGCCGAGCGCGACGGCGCTACTCGCCCAGATCAGCGCGCCGATGCCGTCGTACATGACAAATGCAAACGTGCTGTGCCCCGCTGCGCCCGCCAGCGGCGGCGCGACGGTCGAGAATCCAGGGATATATTTTGCGATGAGAAGAGACTTCAGGCCCCACCGCTCGAACCGGGCTTCCGTATCGCGTACGCAGGAGTCGGGCGAAAGCGAGATCCGGCAGAGCACCCGCAGAATGCGGTAGCCGTAGCGCCGGCCGAGAAGAAACCAAAGGTAGTCGGCGATGAGTGACGCGAAGATCGCCGCCAGAAGCACATGCGTCGACGAGATCTTTCCGTCGCGTGACAATGCTCCCGCAACGATCAGCGCCGGCACGGCAGGCACCGGCGCGCCGAGCTGCTCGAGCAGCACGTTGATGAAAATCAGCGATACGCCGTAAACCAGCACGTAGTGGACGAGCGATGTCATCGGGCAGGGAGCATGGTAATGGTTGTTGGGGAGTGGGGGGTGGGGAGTAGGGAGTGGGAGTACGAGCGTAGGATTTGGGATCTCTTGTCGGTTGTCGGAGATGCCTTCGATGCGGCTCTCTCATCTCCCACCCCCTACACCCCACTAACCCTCAAACAAGCGAGGAGCTGGGCTGTTTTGGCGGTTGCGAAAGGTCCACCCCCTCCCTTTCAGTGCATACCAATAACTGTTATTACCGTGATACACGTCGGGCTTCGTAAAGCCCCCTGTGGGCACTCGGTGAATGGATCGAGATTGACTCCTCCTTGAGTTGGTATTTGTCGTTGTTCGGTCGGTCAGGGTGGAGACGTGTG